>CAZZPE010000004.1:116334-116583 GCA_964655855.1 uncultured Bifidobacteriaceae bacterium | reverse complement strand
TCTGGATGACGCCCTTTGCGTCGGTGGCAATGCTCGAAAAGTTGGCGCTGTTGAATATCGCGTTCTGCAGGGCCCCCGCC
Organism: uncultured Bifidobacteriaceae bacterium; assembly: GCA_964655855.1. GTDB lineage: Bacteria > Verrucomicrobiota > Verrucomicrobiia > Limisphaerales > UBA11358 > UBA11358. The sequence continues at coordinate 116,503 of CAZZPE010000004.1, read as the reverse complement.
TTGAGCAGCGCCTCTTCCGCCCGCTTGCGCGCAGTATTGTCCGTGCCAATCAGCAGGTAGCCGATAATTGCGTTTTGTGCGTCGCGTAAGGCCGTGACCGACACGACCGCCGGAAAGCGGCTGCCGTCCTTGCGAATGTAAGTCAGTTCGTAGATGTCCTCGATGCCGC
>CAZZPE010000004.1:0-116234 GCA_964655855.1 uncultured Bifidobacteriaceae bacterium | reverse complement strand
TCTGGATGACGCCCTTTGCGTCGGTGGCAATGCTCGAAAAGTTGGCGCTGTTGAAAATCGCATTCTGCAAAGCGCCCGCCTTTAGTAGAACTTCTTCGCGCCGGATTTCGGTGACGACCTCCACTGCGGCGGGGTCGCCGTCGTGTTTGGCTGTTTGCTCCATATTTGTTCCGTTCTTAAACCGCGATTGGCCTTGCCTCGTATTCAGTCTGGTCGCTATCGGCACGAAGGAACGCGCCCGCCCCCGCTTGGGCCCCGCCCGGTTTGCCTCACGACGCGTCATCCCCCCAAGTGATGCTTGATGCAGGCGACCACTTCGGTAAGAACGACCGGTTTGGCCAGAAAGGAATGTCCCCCGATCTGCCCGTCACCCGCCTTGACTTCTTTTTTCGTGATGGCCGCCGTCAGAAACACAATCGGCACGGCTTTCAATTTGGGGCTTGCCTGAAAATAAGCGGCCAGTTCCCCGCCGTCCATGCCCGGCATCATCACATCCAGCAGAATCAAGTGGGGCTGAAATTCCTCCGCCGTGGCAAGCGCGGCCCCGGCGTCATTTTCCTCCCTGACCTCGTAATTGTTGGTCCGTTCCAGGTAACGTTTCATCAGCCGGGTATTGGCGGCCTCGTCGTCCACGGCCAGGATGCGTTTCTTTTCGGTTTTCGTCGTCGTTGTCATTGTCATGTTCACATCATGTTGCCGCCTGAAATTGTTTGGTGAACCCGGAGGCGTGAAGGGTTCGCGCCGGTTTCTCGCTCTCGGAAATGCGGCGATGTCCGGCATCATATTTGTCTGGTTCGTTCCCGTTTTGATGGGCGTTGTTCATGATTCTGTTCATTTTATTTCCGCTGCGAAGTTTGGTTTGCAACGGCTGAATTTTTTTGGGTCGCGATATAAATAATATGCGGCAAAAATACGTGCCCGCCATGGGGTGTTCACCCCACACCGGACATGATGAATCCAGCCCTGCATAAGCGTCCGGGCTGGAGGAACCAAGAACCGGGCGCTGGGCGGGGCGCTGGATTCATCATAATTGCAAGCCGTTCGGCAATGGCTGGCCTTGCCAGTTGGATGGCGGCACAAATTCCTCGTCTGGAACGACAGTCGCGCGCAGAACTTTTTCCACCGTTCCCAATAATTCCTGAAGGGTGTATGGCTTGAGCAGCGCAACGGCGGGTTGGAGCCATGGATACCGGTCGAACAAATCCGCCTCTGGCAATGCCGCTGTGGCCATGATGACCGGCAGGGTCATGTGTGCCTCACGCACCTTCTTGACGAGGGCCAGACCCGTCAATCCCGGCATGTTGTGGTCGGTAATCAGAAGGGCATAACTCTCGGGAGCATGTCTCACGGCATTCCATCCCGCCTTGCCATCTTCGGCGGTGTCCACTTCGTAGCCGGAGCGAATCAATACTTTCGCGTTGAGCAGGCGGATGTCCGATTCGTCCTCCACCACGAGAATGCGGCATGGCGCATTCATCCGGCATTGAAGTGGTGCGCCGACCGGCTTGCAGGCTTGCGAATCCTTGTGCTCTTTCATGTTCCGATGATAATTCGTCATGCTTGGCGGGGCTATACGGTGTTTTACCCATGCCGGATTTGAGGAGTCCAGCCCTGCCACAGCGGGGTGGATGGCGAACTAATGCGCCGTCTTTTTGAAGGCCGGAGGTGGATGGTTTTCCACATTTTCCTTCACCACGGCAATCATTTCGTCCATCCCTTCCTTGATTTCGTTGACCTGCGGATGGACTTCCTTGATGAGGTCGTGCTCGATGCGGGACAGCTTTTCGATGCGTTTTCCCTGTTCGCGAAGTTGGTCCAAAAGTGCGTTCTGCTTGACGGAAAGCCGGCGCATCCACCAAAAGCAGACGCCCCAGCAAATGGTGCCGGCCAATGTCATCCAGAAAGAGAGGCTGTTTTTATCCATTTTTTGCAGGAGCCGGGGTAACGAGGCTCATTTCAAATGCAGAAGGCAGAATGGGACTCCTTGCGTCGTCTCCTGCCGATTTAATGGCCGCTAAACAATGGTCAACTGGACGCTGCTCTCAATGATGCCCGCGCTGATGGCGTAGCGGGTGAGTCCGGCGGTGTCGTGGATGTCGAGCTTTTGCATGACGTGCTCGCGATGCTTCTCGACGGTTTTGATGCCGATGCCGAGTTCCGCCGCGGCTTCCTTGTTGGCCTTGCCCTCGGCGATCAGTTGGAGGATTTCCATCTCGCGCGACGTCAGCGGAATGGTTTTCTTGGAGAGCCCGCCCGCGCGGTCAGGCGTCAGCGGATGGATGCGATCCTGACGCCGGGAAATGGAGGGGCTGAAAAATGTTTTCCCCTTTTGCACTTCCCGGATAGCCCGGCACACATCATGGGCGGAGGTTTGTTTGAGCAGAAAACCCGCGGCGCCGGACTCGGTCGCGTTTGTGACATACGCGTCATCGCTGTGCGCGGAAAGCATGAGCACTTTGATGGCCGGGCTGGTTTTGAGAATCTGCCGGGTGGCTTCCAAACCATTGAGCAGGGGCATGGCGATGTCCATCAACACCACGTCGGGATGGAGTTTATTGGCCAGCACGACCGCCTGGCGCCCGTCCTGCGCCTCGCCAACCACTTCGAGATCGTCTTCGAGTTCGAGCATCTTGCGAAAGCCCTCTCGCACAATCATGTGGTCTTCCGCCAGCAGAACAGTGATTCGTTTCATAAAAATTCAAGGTTTGATTTCAGCCGCCTGCGCCACAACCAACGTCGTCCCGCTCCCGGCAAAATGGTAGGCCGGCGTGAAAATCATTTTCCATTTGCCCGCCGTGAACCACAGCTTGAGCGTTCCGTGGTTGATGTCCACCGGCGTGGCCGTGGCATCAACGTGCCGGATCCGTCCGCCCTTGCCGCTGGTGGTGGCGGTCCCGGAGATCGTCACGGCCTTGCCCTGGCTGGCCTCGGCCAGCGACGCATCCGAAACGACGATGGCCAGCGTGCCCTTTTCGTTCTTCAAGAACCAGGGAAACACCCTGATCTTGTAATCGCCGGTGTAAATGCCGTTCGTGCGCCGGAGCGCGCCGATGGTCAGGGTGGCTTTGCCCGCGTCAACCGGCATGGAACTGGGATCAATCATGAGAATGCGATTCTCCGTGCCGGAGTTGGTCGAGGCTGGCGCGGCGCAGGCGGCGCTCCAACCGACCGCCAGCAGCGCCAGCAAAACAGTGATTTGTTTCATGGGGTTTCAAGTTTGGTTTGTGCCGGCTCCATCAGCGGATTTTCCGCCCCCCCCCGCGCAAGTTGCCAAGCGGTATTTGCGCCGTAATGGTGGTGCCTCTGCCCGGAGCGGATTTGACATTCAAAGAACCGCCCACAAATGTGATCCGCTCCCGTATTCCAAGCAGACCAAGTCCGCTTTTCCCATTTCGTCCGGCCGGGAGATAATCCGTGTCAAAGCCGATCCCGTCGTCATTGATCGCCAACTGAACGAAGACGCCATGCTGCGTCAGGCGCACTGCGACGCGGCGGGCGCGGGCGTGCTTCTCCACGTTTTTCAAGGCTTCCTGCAGGATGCGGTAGAGCGTCAGCTCGGTGTCGGCGGCCAGCCGTGCGGTCAACGACACACAGGCTAGTTTGACCGACACGCCCGTCCGATCCGCGAACTCCGTGCTGGTGTCGCGCAGGACGGCGACCAGACCCAGCTCGTCCAATACACTGGGCCGGAGATTGCGCGAAATACGCTCCACTGCCTCGGCCGTCCGTCCGAGCATCTCGCGGAGTTTGATCGCCTCGCGTTTCGATGGCCCGTCGCGAGGGGAAAGTTCGTCCGCCAGCGTCTGGCTGCGAACGAGGACGGCACAGAGAAGCTGGGTGATGTGGTCGTGCAGTTCGATGGCCACGCGCCTGCGCTCGTCTTCCTGCACCTGCACCACGCGGTGCGTCAAAACCCGCAGCCGTTCCTCGTTGCGCCGGGCCTCCGTCATGTCCGTCACCACCATGCAGATGGGCATATGCTTGAAGCCGTTTTTTGCCAGTGGGCGAATGGAAATTTGCGCTGGCATTTGAGAACCATCGCTGGCATTGAGCAACACCTGTATCTTGGTGCCGGATTTGGCGACCCGTTTCAGGAGCGGCTGGAGCTTTGCCCGGTCTTCCTTGGAGAGAAAGCGGCGAAAGGAACCGCCCATGATCTGCTCCAGCGGGCATTGGACCATTCGGGCGAAACACCGGTTGGCGTAAAGAATCGTTTTGTCAACCGCGAGCGTCAGCGCCCCTTCGTTCATGGATTCGATGAGCATGCGGTAGGTGTGATCGGCGCCTTCGAGCGTGAACACTTGCGGGCCTGCCCTGCCTGCGGTCACCAACGCGTCCACCTCGCCGCTGCGGATGGCGCGGAGCGTTTCTTCGGCTTCGGCCAGGCGTGCATTCAAACGCTGAAAAGCCGAAATGCTGACGCGCTGAAATTTCAGTGTTTGTTTCACGGGTTGGCGGTGGGCGGTTTTCATCCCCCGGTTTTACCTTTTGTGTCCAAATCCAACGCGGCAAACAAACCGGCGGTGTTCGACAGGCTGCCGATGAGCCGGCGCACCGGCTGCGGAAATTCCCGGACGAGCGTGGGGGTCGCGAGAATCTGGCCGTTGCGCGCCAGGATGGGCTGCTGATAGATGTCAATCACTTCCAGATTATATTCGCCGTTGAGTTCGGTTTCGCACAATTTGCGGACGCGCTGGATGGCCAGGCGCGACCGGTTGGTGGCCCCCGCCACATACAGTCGCAGGACGCATTTGTCAGTGGGCTTGGCGATCAGGACTTTTTCGAAGGCCATGGTTGTGCGGATGGTTTTGTTTTTTTTCACGAGTGTTCGTGTCGGTTAATTGGCGGGACGCAAATCCAACCCCACAAGCACGCGTTCGGTGTCGGACAGGTCGCCGATGATTTTTCGCACGGGCTGCGGCAGCTTGCGCACCAGCGTGGGAATGGCCAGGATTTGGTCGCCCCTGGAAAGTTGGGGTTGCTCCAGCAAGTCAATCACTTCGATGTCATAGCGGCCCTTGAGGTGGTTTTCGCAAATCGTCTTCAGATTCGAAAACGCCGTCAGCGATTTAGGCGTCTGGCCGGCCACGTAAAGGCGCAGTTGCCAGAGCTTGGCCGACGTGCCGCCGGTCGAGCCGGATCGGGCTTGTTTCATCATTTTGTTTTTCATTGTTTGCTCTTTGGTTTGGCGTTGCCTCGCGCGCCCGTCGCCACCGAAACATCGGCCTGGCGCAAACGGCCCAATTCCATCCGCTCGGCGGATTTCAGCCGCGTTTGAGTGCCGACCTGTTTGGCAATGCGGCGAAGTTCCAAGGCTTCGGTTTCGTAGTCGGCGCGCAACCCGCTGATTTGCCTTTCGAGCGCGGTGCGCTTGCGCTCCACTTCGCGCTTGAGCTGGGCGGCTTCCTGCTGATCGGACAACAGGGCGGCTCTTTCAAGGGAATTTTGCGCCGCGCGGGCGGAACCGGTCAGCACGCCACCGGGTCCGATGTAAGCGTCCACGAGGTCAATGCCCCGGTTGGAAATCACGAATTCGCGGACTTGGTTTGAGTGCGCCATGCCACGCGCCTTGAGCACATAAAGCACGCGGTTGCGTTCGCCGTTGCCTTCGAAGTCCTGCAATAACAGCCAGGAGTCCATGAGCGAGGACATGGCGATTTCACTTTGTTGCAGCGCGTGGCCACCGTGCGTCAGGCTGGTAAAGAACGAGGTGACCTGATTGCCTTTCAGAAAATCAATCAGTCGCGTCACCATCCCCTTGGTTTCGGAGTCGGTGCCCGCGACCAGCAGGCTGGTAATCGGATCCACAATGACGACAGCGGGTTGAAACGCGGCGATTTCCTTGAACATGGTGGCCAGGTGCATTTCCAGGCCGCAGAGCGTGGGCCGGGCCGCGTGAAACCGAAGCAGGCCGCGTTCGACCAACGGCTCCAGGCGCAATCCGATGGAATGCATGTTGCGGATGATCTGGTTGGGCGATTCCTCGAACGAGAAAAAGAGCACGCGATCTCCACTCCGGGCGGCGGCCTGGGCGAAATGGGCGGCGACGCTGGTCTTGCCGGTGCCGGGCGTGCCCGTGAGCAGAATGCTGCTGCCGCGAAAAAAACCGCGCCCGCCCAGCATCGCGTCGAGCCGCGGGATGCCGGTGGAAATCCGCCCGCTCGACACCTTGTGGTTCAGCCCCAGCGACGTGATGGGCAGCACGCTTAAGCCCTCGTCACCGATGAGAAACGGAAATTCGTTGGTGCCGTGCAGCGCGCCGCGATATTTTATCACCCGCAGATGCCGCGTGGCAATCTGGTCATGCACCCGGTGGTCGAGCAGGATGACGCAGTCGGATACGTATTCCTCCAGACCGTGGCGTGTCAGTTGTTCGCGCCCGCGCTCGGCCGTGATGACGGCGGTCACGCCCTTGTCCTTGAGCCAGCGGAAGAGCCGTCGCAACTCGGCGCGCAGGATGGCTTCGTTGGGCAGGCCCGCAAACAGGGCTTCCAACGTGTCCAGCACCACGCGCTTTGCGCCGATGGAATCAATTGCGAGATTCAGCCGGACGAACAATCCCTCCAGGTCATACTCGCCGGTCTCAGTGATTTCACTGCGCTCGATGTAAACGTGGTCGAGCACAATTTTTTTGCGCCGAACCAGTCCCGTCAGATCAAATCCGAGCGACGCGACATTGGCCTTCAACTCCGCTTCCGTCTCCTCGAAGGCTATAAACACGCCCGGCTCGCCGAACTGCATCGCGCCGCGCACAAGAAATTCCGCGGCCAGCAGCGTCTTGCCGCAACCCGCGCCGCCGCACACCAGCGTGGGCCGTCCGCGCGGCAATCCACCATTCGTGATTTCGTCAAGACCCTGGATGCCTGTGGGACACTTGGGCAAATGAGCCGCCGGGGAGGTGGATTTGTGACCGTTATTTTTCATTCAAGAGCATCCTTTGATTGACGCGGGTAAAATGCGTTTCATAAAAATTCAAGGTTTGGTTTCAGCGGACTCCACCAGCGCCCCCCCCCGCGCCTTGCCGGGCGGAATTTGTGCAATGATGGTGGTGCCTTTGCCGGGCGCAGACTCGACGCCAAAATGGCCGCCGACCATCTCCAGACGTTCCCTCATGCCGAGCAGTCCGAGATGCTTTCTCCCTCTGATATTCAACACGCGTTCCAATTGAAACGATTTGCCATCGTCCTTTATTTTCATGCAAATGCAGTCCGGCAGTTTCTGTATGCTCACTTCCACCCGGCTGGCCTGCGCATGGCGGGCCACGTTGGTGAGCGCCTCCTGCGCCACACGATAAAGGATTGTCCGCTTGTCATTGTCCAATTGTTCAACTCCAGCGAAGGCCTTCAAATGAACGCGGATGCGCGTTCGCTTGGAAAAGCTTTTTGCAAACGAATGCAGGGCGGGAATCAGTCCGAGATCATCCAGCACCGCCGGGCGCAATTCGCGCGCGAACCGATGCACAATGTCCACCGATTTTTCCACGAGCCGCTGAGTGCGGGTGATGTTGCGGTCAAGCCCCTTGGTGTTGACCGCAGCCTCCTTTTTCAAGGCCGCCAGCCGGACGTTGATCCCCGTCAGGGTCTGGGCGATGACGTCATGCAGTTCGCGGCTGATCTCCCGGCGTTCATCTTCCTGGGCCAGGAGAATCTTGCGGGACAATTGACGCAACTGTCCCTGCAGGCGGTCCGACTGCGCCAACAACTGGCTGTAATGGCGCTCGCTTTTTTTGAGCGCCGCCTCCACCGCCTTGCGCTGGGCGATTTCCCGCTCCAAATCCAAGTTTGAGGCGGCCAGCTCCACCGTGCGCTGACTCAACATCTCCACGATTTGATTCAGGTGCACGGCGGCGTCCCGCACGCCATGATGAATTTTCTCGATCGGAGTGATGGCCTCGATAAAGAAAGCCCCCGCCCGCTGGATGAGCGTGTGGCGCCTGCGGGCCGGGTGCCCGGGCAGCACCAAGGTGACCAGGATATGCTCATGGAGCTTGGCCATGTCCAGCGCTTCCAGCCCGGCGGCCGCCGCCTGCCGGCCCATGCCGTGCGCCAATTGCAGACGCGCTCCCGGGCCTTGCTTGAGATAGGCCAGCAATGCCGCCTGATAACGTCTGGAAAATGTCCTTTTCATGACTCGCCAAATTCACGGGCGACCCGCCGCACGGAATTGGCCGATTTTACCACCAGCCGCTGCGTGCTGGCGATTTCTTTCTTGAGACCCCTGGTGTTGTTGCGCGCCTCCTGTTTCAAGGAGAGCAGCCGGACATTGATGCCCAGCAGGGTCTGGCCGATTTCATTCTGAAGTTCACCGCTGATCTTTTTGCGTTCATTCTCCTGCGCCACCAGAACCCGATGCGTCAGTTGCCGCAAGCCTTCCTGCAACTGCAACGACTCCTTTAACAGCCGGGCATAGTGTTCGCCGCCTTTCTTGAGGGCGGCCTCCACGGTCTTGCGCCGGACGATGCCGCGCTGCAACTGACGGTGGGTGACGGCCAGTTCCGCCGTGCGCCGGGCCAGCGTCTCGTTCAGCCGGTTTAGTTCAATCTTGTTCTGCCGGGCTGCATGGTGCGTCTCCACAATCGGGGTAAGGGCCTCGGTAAAAAAAATCTCCGCCCGTTTGCGGAACCCGTCCTTGCCGCCGGCCGCCTCCAATGTGTCGAGCGCCCGCTCGTGAATCCGGGCCAGCTCCAGCGTCTCCAGTCCGAGAACGACCGCACGGCGTCCCAATTCCAACGCGGGCTGCAAACTTGCGCGCGGCCCCGCCTTCAGGTGTTTTCGCAATACCGTCACATAGCGTTGCGACAATCCATTTGGTTTTTGTTTCATGTTGGCACTGGATCCGGCGGGATTCCCCGCAAGGACTGATCCCTCAAGGACACGCCGGGAATCCAGGGCAAATATCGGACAATTGTTTCAATCTGTATATGGGGTGAATACCTGATGGCTTCTCGTTCGTTCGCGCCTTATCTTCAGGCAAAATGCCGGACAGAAAGACAACAAATTCGGAGAAATTCAAATCATTCAAACTATCGGCCGTCATGCTCGCGGTGCCGGCAATGATGCCGTTGAATCAAGGTTGCGCCCTCTGGTCTTTGGGTGGCGTGCTTTGGGAAACCTTTCCAGGAGGCAAGTCATGAAGGGGTGTTGTCTGCTCATCTTGTTTCTGGCGGTTCCGCTGGCTGCGCGGGCGCAGGATGACACGGTCACAATGCCGGAACTGATCCAGGGCGCGCAACAATGGGCGCAGGAAAACCTCGACACGAACGTTCTCAACGCACTTCCCACCGTGGATGATCCTGCGGTGCTGCAATTTTTCCGCGACGTGCAGCAGCGCTTTCAAGGCGACTATGTGGTGGATTTGGCGGCGCTGCGGCAGACGGCGCGCGCCGTTCTGCCGTTGCTGGAAAGCCGCGAGGAAACCCAGCCTTATGCCGCCTGGCTCAAGGCGCAGATGGATTACCTCGACGTTGCTGACGAAATCCAGATCACGATCCCGCCGCCGGCGGTTGAAACCAACCAGCCGCCCCGGCCGGTTCCCAATCCTCCACCGCAAAAGGAGCGCGAACTATGGGTGAAAAAAGTGTCTGTCAGTCCCTGGCCGGTTCTGGCAAACGAATATGTGCCGGAGTTGAAACCGGTTTTCGCCGCGCAAAAGATTCCGCCCCAACTGGTCTGGCTGGCGGAAGTGGAATCGGGATTTGACCGGCGTGCCTTGAGTCCGGCGGGGGCGGCGGGAATGTTTCAATTGATGCCGGACACAGCCAGACGGTTCGGCCTTTCCCTGTGGCCGTCCGACCAGCGTTATCAGCCGGAGCCGAGTGCGACCGCCTCCGCCCGGTATCTGAAATATCTTCACGACCGTTTCAAGGATTGGCGGCTCGCGCTGGCCGCCTACAACGCCGGTGAAGGCACGGTGCAAAAACTTCTGGATCGCTATAAAACGGACAGCTTCGACGCCATCGCCGAACATCTCCCGGCGGAAACACAGATGTATGTGCCTCGCGTCGAAGCCCTTCTGCAGCAGCGTGAAGGCGCGAACCTCGAACAACTCTCCGCGCCACAGGGTTAAACCCTACAGCTCGGTGCGCCGCCGGTCGAACGTCATGCCTCTATCGCCATCGTCGTTTTCATCAGTTTGATTTTGATCTGTTCGCGCGGCAGTTCCGCATTCAAATAGCGGCTGCCTCCATTCCATTCTTGGTGTTGCTCGGTGACCACCGAAGAACAGGCCGATGAGGTGTTTTTCGGCGGGCATGCGTTCGCGGCTGACAAAGGCAAAGCCCGCGGCGCCCGAAAATGTGAAGGTGGAAATTTCCATGTTGAAAAGCTCGGAGTAAAAAACAATTCGCGGTTCAACTCCGATTCGAACTCCTTGCGGAGTGCCACGGGGAGACCCCGCGCCTGTTTCTTGTCCCCGCCTTTCTGACGGAAAAAACAAACGAAAAAAGCCCGGACGTTTTCACGTCCGGGCTTTCTGCGTTCCGTCGCCGGGTTTCAACAGGGTGTTGATGACATCAAGCGTGTCGTTGTCACCGCGCCAACCGCCCAACTTCCAAAGTCTAGTCGTTGCATCGTGAATCGTTCAACCGTTAAATCGGCCGACGATGCAACGATTCGCGATTTAATGAATCTCGCCCTCAAATCCCTGCTGTCGCAGCGCTTCGAACAAGACCAGCGCGACACAGTTCGACAAATTCAGCGAGCGCGATTTCTCGTTGAACATCGGAATCCGCAGCCACCGGTCCTGATTCTCCTCCAGCAATGGCTTCGGCAGCCCTGCCGTCTCGCGCCCGAAAACCAGGTAATCATCCGCCGAGAACTTCGCGTCGCTGTAAAGTTTCGGGCCGTTGGATTCCACAAACCACAGCCGTGCCTCCGCCGGAAGTTTCTCCGCGAACGCCGTCCAGCTTTTCCAGCGATGCCACTCCACCTGTTGCCAGTAATCCATCCCGGCGCGTTTGAGCTGCGCATCGTCCAGCCGGAAGCCGAACGGCTCGACGAGATGCAGCACGGACTGGGTGGCTGCGCACAGCCGCGCCACGTTGCCCGTGTTCGGCGGAATTTCCGGTTCAACAAGGACGATGTTCATTGTCTTATTTGCCGCAGAGGCACAGAGTCACAGAGAAATCATATCTTCGTTTTCTCTGTGTCTCGGCGACTCTGTGGCCGATAAAACACTTTCCACAGCACCAGCCCGTGCGCCGGCGCGGTCATGCCGGCCACGCGGCGGTCTTTTTTCGCCAGCATGGCCTTGATTTCCTCCGGCGGAAACTTGCCGAGTCCGGCCTGCACAATCGTCCCGACGATGCCCCGGCACATTTTGTAGAGAAAGCCGTCGCCCTCGATGATGAACGTGAACTGCGCGCCGGATTTCTTCACGTCGCAGCGCGTCAGCCTGCGCACGGTGGTTTTCATCTCGTAATTCTGCGTGCCGGCAAACGATTTGAAATCGCGTTTGCCGACAAATAATTTCGCCGCCGCGCGCATCGCCTTCAAACCCAGCTTGCGCGGGACGTGCCAGGCGGTCCGGCGGAGCAGGGGATTCATCGCCGCGTGGTTCCAGACGAAATAGCGGTATTGCTTTCCGCCGGCGTCGAACCGCGCATGGAATTTACCCTTTGCGCGCGCCGCCGAGACCACGCGCACATCGTCCGGCAGCCAGGCGTTGATGGCCAATGCCAGCCTGCGCGCGGCCATTTTGAATTCGGCGCGTGGAATTTCAAAATGCGCCACCATGCCCAGCGCGTGGACGCCGGTGTCCGTGCGGCTGGAGCTGTGCAATCGCGGCGCGCTCGGAAACAACTTCGCCAGCGCCGTCTCGACGATCTGCTGGACGCCGGTGCCGATCTTCTGCGCCTGCCAGCCTTCGTAGCCGGAGCCGTCGTAGGCGATGACGAGTTTGAATTTCACAGATTTCATTAACAACAAAGGAACAAAGGAACAAAGCCCAGAAAAATAAAATGATTCATCGGCGGTTGAAAATAATATTTCATCTTCGTTACTTTGTTCCTTTGTTGTTTAATTCTCCGGCTCAAATTCCATCCAGATAACTTTGCAACAAAATCGCCGCCGCCATCTTGTCCACCTTCTCCTTGCGTTTGTCGCGGCGGACGTTGCCCTGGATCAAAATCCGGTTGGCCATCACCGATGTCAGCCGTTCATCCCGCATCTTGATCGGAATCGTAATGGCGGACCGCAGCACGGCGACGAAGGCCTCCACCTTTTGCGCCGCCGGGCCGTAGCTGCCGTCCATGTTGCGCGGCTGGCCGATGAGGACGAGGTCAATTTCCTTTTCCACGAGCAACTGTTTCAGCCGCGCCAGGAAATCCGCGAACGGCTCGGCGGGGATGTATTCCAACGGCTGCGCGATGGTTTTGGTCTCGTCGCTCACCGCGACGCCGATGCGTTTGGTTCCGTGATCGAGGGCGAGGATTCGCATTGCGCGCAGTCTGGCAGCAAACGCGGGGAAACTCAACGCAAAGGCGCAAAACAAAGAACGCTGGACAGGGCCGAGCGGGGGAAATAGAGTCGCGGGCGTGAAAACTTTGCATGGGATATTTGCCGTGGTTGCAATTGCCATAGTTGCAGGAATGTTTTCAGCCGGATGCGCGGCGCCTTCACCAGCATGTTGTGAAGGACCCAAATCAACTATTGGATTCAATGGGCCGCTCAAATTGGTCGCGAAATACAGACCGCTTCATCTTTATATCTATGCTGATGTTACTTCGACAAACAAACATCCTGATTATGTAATATTTAACCGAAATGAGCCTTTGGTTATCGCAGACAATGAATCAAATACGCTTAAAGTTGTTTTCTGCGAGAAAGATTTCCGTGGCCAATTTGAAACAACCTACGATTATAAAGGGCAAATTTTGAAACGTTCTTTTGGCACATACAACTTTGGTTCGATGCAAACAAACTGCCTCTACTTTGACACCAATGGTGATGGTCAGTGGGATTTTCTCCACATTTCGGGCGCCAATGCCGAAAGCTCAAGATCGTTTGTCCGAAGCAATCTTTGTTGGGTTCCAAAATAAAAGTCAATGTTCGTCCGTTATCTCGCGGAAACAAAATGTCCGGCTAAATTTCTTTTTCCGGTGCGCGTTTCGTGGTTAAATTTTCCCCGCGATGATTCAATATCTCGATCTGCTCCGGCACGTTTTTCCTTTTGACCTGCGGGCGAAAGGGGTTAGATTTTCGCCATGAGTTTCGCGGAAGTTTTGCAGGAATTGCCAACGCTCACTTTAAGCGAGCGACAACTGCTTGTCCGCCAGGCGCTGGCCTTGGATGACCCGGCCTTGTCGCCCGCCGATGAAGCGCTGGTGGAAAAACGCCTCGCCGCGCACCGCAAAAATCCCGCCTCCGCCATGCCGCTTGCAACGATGAAATCCCGCCTGCGGTCGCAATTCAAAAAATGAGCTGGCGGGTGGAAATCCGGCCGGAAGTCGAGTCGGACGTGGCCGAAGCCGCGCGCTGGTATGAATCGCAACAATCCGGTTTGGGCGCGGAATTTGTGGAGGAAATCATTCAGGTCTGGGATGCGCTGGCGGAAAATCCGTTGCTCAACGCGCGCCGTCATCCGTGCAAAAACATCCGCTGGCGTTACCCGGAGCGATTTCCTTACCGCGTCATCTACGAAGTCTCGGAAGATGAGCATTCCGTCGTCGTTGCCGCCGTTTTGCACGCGGCGCGCGATGACAAACATTGGCGGCAGCGCATCGGGGATTGATTGCACAATTCCGGCTGGCTAAATGTCTTTTCCGGCGCGGGTTTCGTGGTTAAATTTTTCCCGCGATGATTCAATACCTCGATTTGCTCCGGCACGTCCGCGAACACGGCAGGTTCAAGGCCGACCGCACGGGCACCGGCACGTTTTCCGTTTTCGGCGCGCAAATCCGTTGTCCGTTGCGCGAATCGTTCCCGCTGCTCACCACGAAGAAGGTTCATACCAAGTCCATCATTTACGAGTTGCTCTGGTTCTTGCGCGGCGACACGAACGTGAAATGGCTCAACGACCACGGCGTGACGATCTGGAACGAATGGGCGGACAAGGATGGCAATCTGGGCCGCGTTTATGGCGCGCAATGGTGCGACTGGCGCACCGCCGACGGCCGCAGCCTGAACCAGATTGACGACGTTATCGCGCAGATCAAAAAAAATCCCGACAGCCGGCGGCTCATCGTCAGCGCGTGGAATCCGGGCGAAATCCAAACGATGGCGCTGCCGCCGTGCCACTCGCTGTTTCAGTTTTACGTGAGCGAGGGCGAGTTGAGCTGCCAGCTTTACCAGCGCAGCGCGGATATTTTCTTGGGCGTGCCATTCAACATCGCCAGCTATGCGCTGCTCACGTTGATGGTGGCGCAGGTCTGCGGCCTGAAGCCGGGCGAATTCGTCCACACCTTCGGCGATTTGCACCTTTACTCAAATCACACCGAGCAGGCGAAGCTGCAATTGTCGCGCGCGCCGCGTCCACTGCCGCGGATGAAATTGAATCCGGCGGTGAAGGACATCCACGATTTCAAGTTCGAGGATTTTGAATTGATTGGCTATGACCCGCATCCGGGCATCAAGGCGCCGATTGCGGTTTAAGAATTTCATCGTAAAGACGCAAAGATGCAAAGACGCCAGGCAAAGAAACTTTGCGCCTTCGCGTCTTTGCGTTAAAAATTGGGTGTGAAACACTTCAAAGCCATCGCCGCAATGTCGCTGAACCGCGTGATTGGCGCGGACGGCAAAATCCCGTGGCATCTGCCGGAGGATTTCAAGTGGTTCAAGAAGACGACGATGGGCAACATGATCGTGATGGGGCGCAAGACGTTCGAGGGTCTCGGCCGGCCGCTGCCGAACCGTCAGAACATGATCCTGACGCGGCATCCGCAGCGGCTCATCAAAAAGCATCCGGAGATTTTCGGCCAATACCACGAGTGGCGCGGCGGAAAATACCTCAAGCAGGCGTATCAGTTCCGTTTTTCAAAGCTCGGCGAGAAGCTGGAGACGGAAATGCTGATTTTCAATTCGTTGGACAGGCTGGATCCGGCGGAATTTCCGAACGACATTTTCATCTGCGGCGGCGCGCAGATTTACGGGCAGGCGCTGCCGCGCTGTTCCGATCTTTATCTGACGCTCGTCAAACGCGAAGTGGAAGGCGATGCCGTTTTTCCACCGTTTGAGGACAAGTTTGAACTGGTTGAGGAGGTCCGCGACGAGCCGGAGTTCAAGATTCTGCATTACCGGCACAAGTCGCTGCTGAAATAACGGGAGGGATGGCGTGCCGCCGTCCCAAATTATTTATTCAGGGACGCCGGCACGGCATCCCTCCCAAAAATAAAAAACAGGCGGACCGTTTCCAGTCCGCCTGTTCGTGAATAGAATTTCGTTCGGAGATTTATTCCGATTTGACCGCTTCGTCGGCAGCGTCGAAGGCGTGTTGCAACGCCACGAGGTCTTCGCCGGGCTTGAGGGCGTCGAGCATCTTCTGCTCTTCCTTGAGCTGCTCGTCGCTGTAGGCGGCGGCCTTGATGGACAGGCCGATGCGGCGTTCGCCGCGGTCAATCTTGATGACGCGGGCGCTCACATCCTGGCCGACCTTGAGGATGTTCTTGATTTTATCCACATGCTCCTCGCTGATCTGCGAGATGTGGACGAGGCCGTCAATCTCATGTTGCAGGCCGACAAACGCGCCGAAGCTGGCGAGCTTGGTGACCTTGCCGGTGACGAGGTCGCCGACCTTGTAGAGCGTGTCAATGGTTTCCCACGGATCGGTGCCAAGCTGTTTCATGCCGAGCGCGATGCGCTGGTTCGGACGATCCACTTCGAGCACGGTCGCCTCGACTTCGTCGCCCTTCTTCATGACTTCGCTCGGGTGGTTGATCTTGCGCGTCCAAGACATGTCGGACACGTGGATCATACCGTCAATGCCTTCTTCCAGCTCGACAAACGCGCCATAGCTGGTGAGGTTGCGGACCTTGCCCTTGACCTTGGTGCCGACGGGATATTTCGCCGCGGCGTTGTCCCACGGATTGCTTTCCAACTGGCGGATGCCGAGGGAAATCTTCTGCTCCTCGCGGTTGATGCCGAGCACGATAGCCTCGATTTCCTGGTCCTGCTTGAGCACGTCGCTCGGTTTGGCGATGCGCTTGGTCCAGGAAAGTTCGGTGACATGGACGAGGCCTTCCACGCCGGGTTCGAGCTGCACAAACGCGCCGTAGGGCACGAGGCTGACGACCTTGCCCTTGACCTTCTGGCCGACGGGGAATTTCGTCTCGATGCTGTCCCACGGGTTGGCCATCTTCTGCTTGAGGCCCAGACTGACGCGTTCTTTTTCCTTGTTCACGTCCAGAACAACCACGTCCAGTTCCTGGCCGACTTTCAAAACCTCCGAGGGATGCCCGATGCGGCCCCAGCTCATGTCGGTGATGTGGAGCAAACCGTCAATGCCGTTGAGATCAATGAATGCACCGAAATCGGTGATGTTCTTGACCGTGCCCTTGCGGATGTCGCCCGGAACCATTTCGGCGAGCAAATGGGCGCGTTTCTCAAAGCGCTCCTGCTCGATCAATTCGCGGCGCGAGAGCACGATGTTCTGCCGCTCCTGGTTGATTTTGACCACCTTGAATTCGTAGCTGTTGCCGACGAACTCCGTGAGATTGCGCGGCGTGATGACATCAATCTGTGACGCCGGCAGGAACGCCTCGACGCCGACGTTGACAATCAGGCCGCCCTTGACGATGGACTTGACCTTGCCGATGATGCGTCCGCCCTCGTTGCAAATCGTGAGGATCTTGTCCCAGTTCTTCTTGAACTCCGCCTTCTCGTGCGAGAGGACGACCGTGCCCTCCTTGTTTTCGAGCTTCTCGATGAGCACGTCAATCTCGTCGCCGACCTTGACGGCCTTGATGTCCTGAAATTCGATGCCGGGGATGACGCCTTCGCTTTTGTAGCCGATGTCCACGAGGACTTCCTTGGAGCGGACTTCGATGATTTTGCCTTTGACAATTTCGCCAGCCGCAAAGCGCATTGAGCTTTGCTTCATGGCCTCTTCCATGGTGAGCATAATATGACTGTGTTGAACTGCGGGAACTTGGGAAACCGCGCTGGCGGGAACCGAAGCTCCATTGCCTAACTACCGACGCTGCCGTGGCAACGGAGGTTAAAGGTTAGGTTGTTGGTTGACTGTTATTTCTCAGCCTCAATGAACATCCGCACACGCGGCGTTCAGGCAGGGTGGAACATAGCGGAAATTGGGAGAAAGGCAAGCCTCTTCAGGCGAAAACAATTTTCCTCGCGCCTTTGTGTCTTTGTTGTGAATTAAATCACTTCACCCAGCCCTGCGCCTTCAGCCAGAACAAACAATCGCCCGTCCACGGATGCAACGGTGCGCCCGGCGCATTTTTGTTGCCCAAGCCCATGCCGTGACCGCCTTTTTGGTAGATGTGCAAGTCAAACGGCACATGATTTTTCCGCAGCGCCGCCGCGAACATCAGTTCGTTTTCAATCGGCACCGTCTTGTCCTCGTAGGTGCACCAGATGAAGCACGGCGGCGTGTTGGTGGTCACCTGAAGTTCATTGGAAAGCAACTTCACCAGTTCCGGTGGCGGATTTTTGCCGAGCAAACTGTCTTTCGAGCCTTGATGCGTGAACTCGCCCATGGTGATGACCGGATAGCAAAGAATGCCGATGTCCGGCCGCGAACTTTGCCGCTCAATTGGGTCGGACGAATTCGTGTCGCCGGAATCAAAATGCGTCATCAACGTCGAGGCCAGATGCCCGCCCGCCGACGAACCCATGATGCCGATGCGTTTGGGATCAATTTGATAATCCGCCGCGTGTGCCCGCACCCAGCGCATGGCGCGCGTCACGTCCTGGAATTCCGCCGGATAATGATAGCCGCTGGAACCGAGCCGGTATTTGAGCACGAAACAGGTGACGCCATGCCGGTTCAGCCAGAGTGCATAATCGTTGCCTTCGTGCGGCGCGAGATGCGAGTAGGCGCCGCCGGGACAAATCACCAGCGCCGCGCCGGTGGTGTTGGTCGCGTCGGGCAGATATGGCGTGAGCGTCGGGATGTTGTTGGACTTTGTGCCGAGCGCGCCGGGCGCGCCGTCGGGCCAGAGCGGAATGGCGTTTGTCATTTCAGCGCGGGACAGAATGAGCGACGAAAATAAAATTGCCGATGCAAAAAGCGTTTTCATGCTTGGTTACGACAAGGCTTGCGGAAATCCGCCGGTATTTCAATCCCGAAGAAGCGCGCGTTGACGTTTGCCGGTGGCCCTTCAAATCCGGCAGTGATTTGCCAGCTCACGGCGGGAGCGGCTGGCCCTTGGTTTCGGGAGCGAAGGGCAGAATCAGCAGTCCGACGAGATAAATCAGTGCCACGGTGCTGGCGGCAAGACCAAAACTGCCCAGCGCCGTGATCAGGTAGCCGGTCACAAACGGCCCGCTGGCCGCCAGCACCCGGCCGATGTTGAAACAAAATCCGGCGCCGGTCGCGCGAATCCGCGTGGGATACAATTCCGGCAGATAAATCGGAAAGCCGCTGAAAATACCGTTGTTGAAAAATCCCAGCAGCGGCAACAACAGGAGCACCTGGGCGTAGGTTCGCGGAGTCAGGAACGTGACGGGCAGCATCACCAGACTGCCCAGGCACATCAGGGCAAAAACCCGCCGCCGTCCCACGCGATCCGCCAGCGGACCAAAAGTGAGATAACCCGCCAGCGCCCCGACATTCAGCAAAATGGTGGCGTAGCTGACCCGGCTGGTGAGTTCGGCTGCACTTAAGCCTTTCAAATCCGGCAGCGCGCGGATGAGCGTGGGCGTCCAGTTTGTCGCGCCCCACAATCCGAACACGGCCACAAATGCCAGCCCGGAGCCGATCAGCGTGGCGCGGAGCAGTCCCGGCGAAAACAGTTCCGCCAGTTTCGACGGGTGCGCGCCGCCGGCCTGCCGTTCTTCGGCACGCGCCTTGACCCATCGTTCCGGCTCCCTGACCCACAACCGGACGAGGAACGCGACCAGCGCCGGCGCGACACCGACCACAAAAATGATCCGCCAACTGCAATTGCGCAGGAGCAGCGTGAGGATTGCCGCGATGATAAATCCTGCGGCCCACGCTGATTGCAACAGTCCCGCCGCCCGGGTGCGCTTGTTTTCCGGCCACGCTTCCGCCACAAGCGCCGCGCCTGCCGCCCATTCGCCGCCGATGCCCAGCGCCGTGAGAAATCGGAACAGCGCCAGTTCCCACCAATTCTGCGACAGCGCGGCAAGGCCGGTGAACACGGCGTAAATCAGGATGGTGAAAACCAGCGCCCGGGTCCGCCCCAAATAATCCGCCAGCATACCGAACAGGACGCCACCAATGGCCCAGCCGATCAGAAAAATTGAGAAAATGATTCCGCCATACCAGCCGATGGTTTCCGTGGAAACCGGGCCGCCGCCGGGAGCATGCATGAGGTCGTGCAACGCCGGTTGCAAGACCAGCGCGTAGATCGTGGAGTCCATCGAATCGAATACCCAGCCAAGCCACGCGACGAAGAGCACCAGCCATTGGTAGCGCGTGACTCCGTGACGCCATGAATCAGGTTTCACACGGGTAATTTAACCGATCATTCCAACAAATGGAAGCTCCGACCCGGCCGGCCGGCGCTTCATTGACTCTGTCGCGTTGCCCTCCTACCTTCACCTGCGTGTTCGAGCTTGTTTCCAACTACCGGCCCGCCGGCGACCAGCCGCAGGCGATTGAAAAGCTGACCGCCGGAATTTTGTCCGGCGCGAAGCACCAGACGTTGCTGGGCGTCACCGGCTCCGGCAAGACGTTCGCCGTCGCCAACGTCATTCGGAATGTGGACAAGCCCACGCTGGTCATCTCGCACAACAAGACGCTGGCCGCGCAGCTTTACGCCGAGTTCAAAAGCTTTTTCCCGAACAATGCCGTCGAATACTTCGTCAGCTATTTCGATTATTACCAGCCCGAGGCCTACATCCCGCGCACCGACACGTTCATCGAAAAGGATTCCAGCCGGAACGACGAAATCGAGCGGCTGCGGCTCTCGACAATGAGCAGCCTGTTCACGCGGCGCGACGTGATTGTGGTCGCCAGCGTCTCGTGCATTTACGGCATCGGCAGCAAGGAGGATTACGAGGCGCTTGTGATTCCGCTGCGCGTGGGGCAGACACTTTCGCGCGAGCAATTCCTCGCGCGCCTGGTGGACCTGCAATACGACCGGAACGACATCACGTTCGAGCGCGGCAATTTCCGCGTGCGCGGCGACACGATTGAAGTCCGTCCCGCCGGTCGCGAGGACGGCTTGCGCGTGGAATTTTTCGGCGACGAAATCGAGCGGCTCGCGCGTTTCGAGCCGCTGACGGGAAATAAAATCGAACCGCTCGACGGTGTGACCATTTTTCCAGCCAAGCAATTCGTCACCACCGGCGACAAGATGAAACGCGCCGTCCTCGCCATCCGCGAGGAATTGCGCGAGCGCATCGTGCATTTTGAAAAGCACGGCAAGCTGCTCGAAGCCCAGCGCATCAAGCAGCGGACGGAATACGACTTGGAAATGATGGAGGAAATGGGCGTCTGCTCCGGCATCGAAAATTATTCGCGCCACATCGCCAACCGTCCGCCCGGCTCGCGCCCGGGCACGCTCTTCGACTTTTTCCCGAATGATTACCTACTGGTGATTGACGAGTCGCACGTCACCGTGCCGCAGATTGGCGGGATGTTCGAGGGCGACCGCTCGCGCAAAAACGTCTTGGTGGATTACGGCTTCCGCCTGCCGAGCGCGCTGGACAACCGACCGCTGAATTTTCTGGAATTTCAGGCGATGCAAAACCAGACGATTTACGCCAGCGCGACGCCGGCGCAGCGCGAACTCGGTTGGTCGAAGGGCAAAGTCGTTGAGTTGGTTGTGCGCCCGACCGGGCTGGTTGATCCAAAGGTCACGCTGAAGCCGCTGAAAGGCCAGATTGATGATCTCATCGAGGAGGTCCGCAAACGCGCCGATTTGAAGGAACGCACACTTGTCACGACGCTGACCAAACGCACGGCGGAGGAACTGACGGATTACCTGCGCGACATCGGCGTGAACGTCCGCTATCTCCACAGCGAGATTGACGCCATCGAGCGTGTGGAAATTCTGCGCTCGCTGCGCAAGGGCGAATTCGACGTGCTGGTCGGCATCAATCTGCTGCGCGAAGGCCTGGATTTGCCGGAAGTGTCGCTCGTGGCGATTCTGGACGCCGACAAGGAGGGTTTTCTGCGCAGCGAGACGAGTTTGATCCAGACCGCCGGCCGCGCCGCGCGACATTTGAACGGCGAGGTGATTCTTTACGCCGACGTGATGACCGACAGCATCAAGAAATTTCTCGCCGTCACGGAACATCGCCGCAAGCGGCAGTTGGAATACAACCGCGAGCACCACATCACGCCGCGCAGCGTGAGCCGCGCCGTCGAGGAAAGCCTTGCCGTTTATGAATCCACGCGCGAAGAAGCGGCGGGTGTTTTGAAAGACGCGAAGCTGGACGTGGATTTGACGGAAACGATCGGTGAGCTGGAGACAGAAATGCTGAAAGCCGCCGAAGATTTAAAGTTTGAAAAGGCGGCCCTGCTTCGCGACCAGATCAAGGAACTCAAGCGCATGATGGACGGTGTCGAGCCGGAGACCGGAACGAAGCCCGCCAGCTATCGAAAGGAGGCCGGTCGGCGTTCGCGAAAGTGAGTTGGACGGCTTTCAAGCGTCCTTGACAGGCGTAAATGGCGTGGGAGATTGAACCAGTCCTTATGTTTGCGGTCAGCGATCCAAACCTGATCATTGGTGGATTTGCCGTAGGCGGCCTGGCGCTTGCCGGCTTATGGCGGTTTATTGTTTGGATTCGTGATGCTCCGGCAAGCCCGGATCCATGGGACGCCGAGGTTGAGCAAAAACTGTCGGAACCGGAGACGCAGGAAGTTTGCCCGTATTGCTCCACTCCGCAACCGTCGGGCGCATGGTTCTGCGGTCATTGCGGCAGAGCCGTCGGTCCCTACAACAACCTGATGCCCTACTTGCAGGTTTTTTCCGAAGGTGAAGTTTTCCGGAACGGCACCAGCGGTCGGTTTCGAAACCGGCCGCTGATTCTGTTCGGCTATTTCCTGATCACCTTGGGAACCTTTTCATTCCTGGCGCCGATTTACTGGTTCTCGCTTTTGCTGAACTGGAAACGTCCGTCCGCCGCACCGGAACCCGCCGAAGAACAGAACGTCCAGCAATAATTATTCTGTTATGCCGGATTTTCGCCCCTGATGGCATTTGATTCAGGAAAGGTGACTGGCGCGTGGGATGCCGTGAAAACGTTTCTTGTTTTTGGGGTCGGGCTGGCGCATTTTGGAGACGCCAATTTTGAGCACAAAATATGCAGCCAGGAACCAGACGACTTCTTCGCTTTCTGAAAAGCTGGATCATCAGCACCCTTGCGGTGTTGGTGGCGGCCATCATTCTTGGGGGGCACATCGCCTACCAGACTCCGACCGATTTGATCGTCGCGTCCCTGTTGCTAGGCATTCTCAACGCCTTCGTTCGGCCGATTCTGATGTTGCTGGCGCTGCCGCTGCTGATTTTCACGCTGGGCCTGTTCACGCTCGTCATCAACGCGCTGCTGCTTTATTTCGTCGGGGTTTTGATGGGGCCGCACTTTCACGTGGACAGCTTCGGCTTTGCCTTCCTGGGCGCGCTCATCATCAGCATTGTGTCCATGGCGCTGAATGTCCTGACGGGGGGTGCGCGAGTCACAGTCCAGCATCGCCGCCCTCCGCCGCCAAAAAATTCCAGGGATGACGATGACGACAAGCCGGTGATCGACGTTTGAGCCTCCTGCTCACGCCACTTGGTAGGCGGCGCGCAAGGTTTTGATTTCCCGCAAATTAAAATCGCGTTCGAAGTCCGTGACGATTTCCGCGAGTTCCGGCGGGGTTTCAATTTTTTGAAATTCCTTGTTTGCGGCGAAAATTTCCGTCATCTGCCGGAAATAATCAATGTCGTCCGTCCGCAGATAAACCGCGCCGCCCGGGGCGAGCGCAGTGCGAGCGAGCGCGGGAAAGTTTCCGCCTACGAGCCGGTGTTTGCGGTGTTTTTTTTTTGGCCACGGATCGGGAAAATAAATGTGCAGAGCCGCGGCGGAATGCGACGGGAGGAGGTGTTGCAAAAAATATGATGACTCGATGCGCACGCCGCGCAAATTCATCAGCTCGGCGCGGCGACCTTTGCGGTCCAGTTTTTTGATGCGACCAAGGAGGCGTTCGACCCCGATGAAGTTTTTTCGCGGGCATCGGCGGGCGTATTCAACAAGGAAGGAGGCATCACCACAGCCGAGTTCGACGTCCAATGACTGTGATTGAGGAAACAAATTCGCCAAGTCGAGCGGCTTGACGATGGAACACAACTGGATGATCAGAGTATCCTGATTGTTCTCATGAATTCTCAAATCGCAAGTCGCTAATCAGTGGTTGAAACTTAAAAGATGGTCGGGGCGGTGAGATTCGAACTCACGACCTCTTGTACCCGAAACAAGCGCGCTACCAGGCTACGCTACGCCCCGACACAGTGTTTATCGCTATTTTGTCAGCTTTTTCGCATTCCCGTTTGACAATCTGATACTGCCGCCGTGAATGCGAACGACGACCCTTCTGGACCGGACTTGGTCTGGCAAAAAACGCCTTTCACAAACCTGATTCGTTACAAGCCGTCGCAGGTTTATTTTGCCCGATTTCGCGTGAAGGGCAAGCTCATTCGTCGCAGTCTTAAAACCACGGTCCTTTCCGTCGCCAAACTCCGCCTGGCCGACCTTGAAAAGGTCGAGCAACAGAAAGCCCAAAAGCCTCAACAACGTCGCCGGCGGCAAAATGACTTTCGGGGACGCGCTGGCGGTTTTCCAAACCAGAGTGGCTAGCAATCTCGCCCTCAAACCCCGCACCAAGGAGTATTGCGCCTATCGCATCTCCGCCCTCCTCAAATCGTGGCCTGGCCCAAAAGGACGTGAGCCGGGTCACCACAACGCTGAATGCCTCGAATGGAGCGTCAAGAACGCCGCCAAGAATAGCTTATCCTCCCACAACTACACCGTCAGCATTCTCCGACGCATCTTCGCCGTTGCGATGGAATCCGGTGTCCGCTATGACAATCCCGCCGCTGCCGCCCAGCGCGTCAGACAGCGCACGCGGAAGCGGATCGAGTTGCCGGAGTATGGACAATTTGAACAGCTCGTTGCCGAGGTGAGACGTTCCGGCAGCGGCTACTCCAAGCCCGCCGCCGAACTGGTGCAGTTTCTCGCGTTTGGCGGATTGAGAATCGGCGAGTCCAGATTCGTCACTTGGGGCGACTGCGATTTCAAGCGCGGCGAGATCATCGTCAGGGGACATCCCGAAACCGGCAGAAAAAACAGTGAGTTTCGACGCGTGTCGATGATTCCCGATATGCGGAATCTTCTCGAAATCATGAGAGGCGGGCGGCCGGATGAAAAACCCGAAACACCCGTCATGCGCGTTTGGGAATGCCAGAAGTCCATTGACCGTGCCTCGAAACTTTTGGGCATCAAACGAATCACCCACCATGATTTGCGGCATTTGTTTGCCACCCGCTGCATTGAATCGGGCGTGGACATCCCCACCGTCTCTCGCTGGCTGGGCCACAAGGGACGGCGGCGCGCTCGCAATGAAGACCTACGGGCATTTGCGGAACGAACACAGCCAGCAGATGGCTCAAAAGGTGAGGCTTTCAAATCAGGAAGCGGCAGGAAAGATCGCCCAAGGGTGAGAAACCGAATCGGGCCATTTGTTGCAAAAATTGCAACAAGTCGACTGACAGGAAATTCTCGAAGACCGGCCGGTCATTTTGTGGAATTGCGCACAATGGTCGAATGATTCTGGATTTCTGGATGGTTGCTCAATCCGCCTTGTTGAAATGCTTCTCACCCCCCCACACGGAGGATTTCGTCGAACGCCGGGACTTCGCCAAAGAACATGTCTTCGCGCATCTTTTGATAATCCTGCTTCCACGCCGGCAATTGTTCCGTCAGGGGAACCAGATGCAATAACCCCGGACGTAAAGTTTCCTGGGCCGCTTTGCTTTTGCGAAAGAACACGGAATGATGCGCCGCCAAGCTCGCCCTCCTGCTCGTTTTATCTCGCCATCGAACATCCAAAATTATATCAACACCGCCGAACCGAAACTTGAGTCCAAAACAACCTGCTTACTCAAACCCTTCGGTGTCTTTTATCCGTGAGTCAACGGGTTATGTTGGGGTTATGCACATGACAGACAATCAGGGCGGGGTGCGTCACTCCGTGTGCGCCGCCTTCGGTTTGCGTTGCGTCGGCTGGCAGGGGACTGCCCGCCCCAGTTTTGTTTCATTGTCTGTCATGTGCATAATCCCACATTATGTTCACTGAAACTTCAATATCAGAAAGATTTGGGGCAAATTGGGATTCACGCTGTTGGTGACGGCGTAGTTTCCGTTCCCGTCGGTCTGGTTGGTGGCGATGCGCGTCCAGTTGGTCAGCGGTAACGACAGATTGGTCGAGGATAAAATGTAGTAGGTCCATGCGTCGGGCGCGTTCGTGCCGCTGAATACCACGTTGCTGCCTGCGATGCGGACTGTGCCAATGGCCGGCGGTGGGGACAATGGAACAACGCTGATGACGCCGCTGCCGCTCAATGTTGATGTCTTCCATGCCAGATTTGATCCTAATGGTGGCAAGACAAAATCAGTGAAGGCACCGGAATAAACTCCGGCGTTGAACACTTTGAAACTGTCGCCGCTGGTCAAAGTTCCAATGCCCAGGTCGGTCACATTCAACGTGCCGCCTTCAATCAGCGTGCCGGAAATCTTCACGGCGTCGTTCGTCAGCGGCAAGTGCTGGACCTGGACGAAAGTCGTGCTGCCGCTGGCGAGCGTGAGGTTGTTGCTGACGGTCAGTGTGCCGAGCGGAGTTCCCGGTGCGAGCGCGCCGCTGTTTTGAACGGTGACCGCCCCGGAGATAATTCCTGTGCCGCCGAGCGTGCCGCCGCCGGCGACAGTCACACTGCCGGAACCGGTGGCGCTGCCATTTGTGTTGTTGACCAGCAAGATGCCGCTGCTGACGGTTGTGCCGCCGCTGTAGGAATTGGTGCCGCTGAGGGTCAGGGTTCCCGTGCCGACTTTGACGAGCGAAGTGACGCCTGAATTTCCGATGTAGCCCGCAAAGGTGTTCGTCGTGTTTTTTGCCCCGATACGCCAAGTGGGATTGGTTGATGCGCCGTTCCCCGCGCCGATGAACGCGCCGCTGGCACCGCCGAGTTCGCCAATGTCGGTCATCTGACCGCTGGCGTTTATATTATCAAGCGTCACGCCGCTGTTCAGATAAATGGCCGCGTTCGCATAGCCGTAAGCATTGTTGATGCGAAAGTCGCCCGTGCCGCTGCGGGGACTGACATTGATCTGGCCGGTAAACGCCGACCAATCCCCGCTGATCAAACCGCGAACGTAATCCACGCTGACGTTCAACGTGCCGCCACCGGTCAGCTTTCCGCTCAAGCCGCTTCCGGCGATGCGCGCGGGGCAGAGCAAGGTGCCGCTCTGACCTGTTGGCACAATCAAGTCATTCGTTACCGAACCCCAATAAGTGCCGTTGTTTCCTCCATAACCGTTGAGTTGCGCCGTGCCGCCCATCAAAGTGATCGGGCCGGTGCCCCAGGCCGCGTAATTTGGCGAACTACTGCCAACGATGATGGAACCGTTGCTGATGATGGTGCCGCCGGAATAATAATTGGTATTGTTCAAGGTCAGTGAACCGGAGCCGGTTTTAACGAGGCTCGCGCTGCCGGAAATTCCCGAACTGCCGCTTACCGTATAGTTGATGGTGGAATTGGTGAACGTGACGGAACCGGGAAGCACGGCGCTGCCGACGACCACGCTGGCGCTGGCGCCTGAATTGTTGAAGAGAACGTTGTCCCCGTCGGCATAAGCCGTGGGAGTGATTCCATTTAACCAGTTGGTGGTCGTGGCATCCCATGCAGAACTGGTCGAACCCGTCCAGACCAAGCCGGGAATCACGACGCTGCTGGGCGTTGCGCTGGCCTCGGGAGAATTCTGGCTCGTGCCACCAGGACCAACTGCCGTGACGATGTAATAATAAGCCGTGCCGTTGACCAGGTTGGTGTCGGTGTAACTGGTGCCCGTGATTCCCGTGACCAGCGCGGTCTCGCCGCCGCTGCTCAATCCGCGTTTGATGGTATAGCTGGTCGCGCTGGCGGAGGCGGACCAATTCAACAAAATCTGCGCGTTGCCCGCTGTGGCGCCGAGGCTGGCCGGTGCTGGCGGTGGCGTGCTGACGATGGCGGATGCGCCCGAAACGCCGCCGGCATTCATGGCGACAACCTCATAAGAATACAGCGTGTTGGTGGTCAGGCTGCCGTCCGTGTAGGTGGTGGTCGTGATGCTCTGAACATAATTGCCGGGGAAACTAAATGGCCCGTTGGTGTTGTTGGCACGATAAAGAATATAACCCACCGCGCCGCTCACTGGCGACCAAGTGATTGTCGCCGTCTGGCTGCTGCTCGTAATGTTGTCGCTGATCTGCATGTTCGCCGGCGGCGTTGCCGGCGGCGGCGGCACCGGTTTGCCGGTGACGTTGGAGGAATTGCCGCTCGTGCCAGAAGCACTTGTCGCGGTGACGTAATAGCTATAAGTGCAGCCCAGGGTTCCCGAGGCGTCCGTGTAAGCCGGACTCGTTGTCGTGTTGCTCAAAATATCGTAGCGAATGACATATCCAAGTTTGTTGACGACGGTGCCGCGATAGACGGTGTAATAATTCGCGCCGGGCACGGAGTTCCAGGTGAACGTCACCGCGTTGTTCGTGCTCGTCACCATCAGGCCCGTGGGCGTCACGGGAACGGCGGAAGAAACCGCGGCCGATGGTGTCACGGCGGCGCCTTCGGGCGAATTGCCACTGGTGTTCACCGGATTCACCGATTGCACGACGTAATAATAGGTCGTGTTGTTGGCCGCCGTGTTGTCCACAAAAGTTGCATTTGCAGGACCGCTGCCACAAACCGGACCCAGCACGCCATTGGTGATGGAAACGTAGCCGCTGCCGGAAGTGGTCGAGCGCAGGATATTATAACTCGTGGCCCCGGCAACTGTTGGCCAGCTTAACAGAACGGAATTGTTGCCCGCATAAGTCGTCACGCTCGACGGCGCGGGCGGCACATAACCGGTCAATTCCAGCCGGATGTAGTCATACATGAAGTGGTGGGTGAAGCCGGAGCCGCCGGCCTGACGAAAACTGAAGTTGATGGTGTTGGTGCCAGCGTGGAGCAGGCTGCCCGTAAATGTTAGCCGCTCGTCGGAATATCCCCCGTGATTTTCCTCGCGGATGTTGGAGTCGCTGATGTCGTTGATGGGAAACCATCCGGTTGTGGGCAGGCTGGTCTGCGGCGTGCCGGTGGCGTTGCCGCCGCTCAAAAGGGTTCCATTGACCGTCACATAAATCGGGCTGTTGTCGTCCGAAGCGACGCCCATCAGCACGGACGCCGTGGCGCCGCTGGCCGGGGCTGAAACAAGATTGAAAGTGACGGTGGAGCTTGAACCGATGCTGTTGCCTGAAGGATCAGGATAAACCGACTGGACGTAATTCCAGTCCGTGTTCCAGCGGTTTTGACCGACGACGTAGTTCAGCCCATTTGGAAAGTCGTAGGGAAATTCCATGAACTTGTTCCAGATCGGACTGGGCATGGTCGGGCTTGGCCCAACGTCGCCGACCCAATAATCGTCTCCGTGACGGAACTTGTCGCCTTTGCGGTCCGGATAACCGATTTCAAAAACCGTCGGGCCGACCCGCGTCGGCGTCCATGTTTCAGCGCCCAGATTGTTTGTCGTCCCGCCGGTCACCACCACCGTGAACGGCGCGGCTGGCAGATTGTAGATGATGCCCGGATTGCCACCGGTTTGATTTTGCGACATGAACTCCCCCTCCGCGCCGGGACCGAAGGCATACAACGTGTAGTTGTTGCCGGCGATGACGTTGGAAATGACAAAGTTGCCGTTGGCGTCGCTCCGGGTCCAGAACTGGTAAGGCTTTTCCCACAACTGGAAGTCATAGACATTGTTGATGGTGACCGCCGGCTGCTGGACAACGCCCACCCACAAATTGGATGCCGAGGCGTTCGGATTAAAGGCGTCATTGATGACAATCTGGCCGGTGACCGTGCCGCGCTGCGACGCCGGGGCGTAATTGGCGTTGTTCATCCAGCCATACGGCCAGGCCGTCGCCTCCGCCGTCGCCTGCGCCTGCGCGTCCGCATACAGCGCCTGCGACGTCTGCACGGGATCGGTCAGCGTGTTCGTGACGTTGTTGATGTAAATGAAATACGGGCCGGAGACGCGCGTCCAGGTTTCGCCGGCGGCAAACCCGCTGTCATTGCCAAAATAATAATGCCCGCCGTTGATCATGTTGACCATCGGCGCGTCGTTCAACTCGGGTTTCAGCGGGCCGCCGTTGTAAAATTCTGAACTGGCCACGACGTGCCAGATGCCTAGGTTTTGACCGGTCAGGCCGATGGCCGGGTCGCTGACGCTGCTCCACCCCCAGACCCGTTCCACGCCAAAATCCGCGCTCCATTTGTATTTGTCCTCGTAGGTTCCCTGCAACACGCCGGAGGTGATCAGTGAATTTTCCTGCGGCGAATAATCCGCCACCGCATAGGTGGCGTTCAATCCCTCCTCGCGTTGAACCTGGTCGTTCACGCTCATCCAGTTGAAGTAGGGCGCGATGTAAATGTTGTCGCGCTCCTCGCCCGTGCCCATCGCGGCATCCTGCGTGCGATGGCTCCAGATGGGCGTGACATAAAATCCCGGCGAACCGCGCAGCATGGAATAATGGATGTCCACCACGCCGTTCGAGGCCGAGTCGCACAATAAATCAATTTCCGCATAGCTGCCGGTGCTGGCCACGACCGAATAAGCCCACGAGCTGCCGCCCCAGCCGCCGAATTCCCAGTAAAACTCGCCGCCGTCCTTGCCGTTAGCCAGCAGTTGCTGCGTCTGTGTTCCGCCACCGTTGTTGTAGGTGTAATTGATCTGGTTGATGGTCGCGCCGGACTTGACAATGTGAATGGAAACGATCCCATTGGCCATCGTCACGCTGCCGTCGCCGTTGTCCGTGACCGTCACGTTGGCCCCGGTGCCGGTGCCGCCGCCGGGGATGTTGGCGAGGACGGAACATCCGATCAGCAGCGATCCAAGCAGGAGAAACATTTTGAGCCGGAGTTTCATGGGCGGTTGATTTTTCATTTTTGGCGGGGAAGCTTGTTTTTGCTGGCGGCGGTGTTGGACGCAGTTACATTTTGGTTTTCTGCCGCAAATCTCACACATTCTTCCGGACTTTGACAACCCCTTTTTTGGGGGATGGCGGTGAAACCGGCCCGGCGAAGGTGGACAATCTGATTCAATTTTTATTGAACTATCCGGCGTCGTCGGCATGCCTTTTGCCGCGAAAAGGAATTTCTGGATGACCGTCCAACGAAGCTGCCCCGCTGAATCCGGCGGAGGTTTCCTGTCAGGTATTCACCTGATACGTGGTGCCTTGAATCGCGCAACGGTTCGCCATGAAGTTGATGCGGCACAGCGGCATTAAAATGACGGCGAAGGTCCACACGGACGAAACGCAGTTGCCGGTTTACGAATCAATCAAGAATCTGCCACGGCTGGGGCATACACAAATACGCGCACAGATTTCAGGCCAAGAGGGTCAAAACGTGGCGCAACCTGTCGCAGCAAGTGAAGGGGTGGAGCCTCAAGAAACCAGTGATGATGGCGGGTTTGTCTCGGTCTGGCATCGCTAGTCGCAGAAATGAAGCTGGAGCGGGTGAAGGGAATCGAACCCTCATCTCAGGCTTGGGAAGCCCGCATTCTACCACTGAACCACACCCGCCTGCGCTGTGCTCCGGCGCGGCAATCCCGCACCCAGCGGCGCATTTCTATCAGATGCGCCGTGTTCTGGCAACTGGTTTGCGTCCGGTCACTCCGCCAACTCAAGCCGGTGAATGGCCTGCCGCAATCCGTGTTCAATCTGCCTCTGCCGTTCCGCTGACACGACCTTGCCACCGCCGGTTTCGCAAACATAAAAACTGTCAATGGCCGCGCCGCGCTCGGTCACGATGCGCGCCCGGGCAACGTTCAGCGCCAGTTCGGAAAATGTCTGGGAAATCGCGTAAAGCAAACCCAGCCGGTCTTCGGTCTGGATCTCGATGAGCGTCCGCGTTTCAGAGGCTTCGTTGTCGAAATTAATCTGCGTCGGCATCCGCTCGCCGACGTAGGCCTCGTAAACCGGGCTGGCGGGGAGTTGTCGCGCGATGAGCGCCGGCAGGTCCACGCCCTCGCCAATCAGAACTTTTTCCAGCAGCACGGCAAACTTGTCGTATTGCTCGGGCGTGGCGAGATTGCCGGTGCGCCCGTCGTTCACAAAAAACGTATCGAGCGCGATGCCGTCGGTGCGCGTGAAGATCCGCGCGCCGAGAATATTCAGCCCGGAGGCGCTCAACGAGCCGGCGATCTTGCTGAACAGGCCGGCGCGGTCCCAGGTGCAGATTTTGACGACGTTGTAGCCGCGATCAGGTTCGTCCAGCCATGAGGTCACGGGCGACAGCGCGCGGTCGTCTTCGAGGATCAACCGGCGCATGAAACAGTGGACAAGCTCCAGGTCGGCCAGGATTTCCTTTGCCGGGTGAATCTGGAAATACCGCGCCGTCATTTTTGCAAAATGCACGTCCACCTCCTCCGCGGCGATGTGCCGGGGCGCCAGCTTGCGGACCTCGTCCAAAAGCATCCCGCGCTGTTTTTCGCCGGCGCGGACGAATTCCGTTCCGCCGGTGAGCAGCGCCGTCGCGCGTGAATGCAACTGCCAGAGCAGCGAGTCCTTGAAGCCGTTCCACAACTTGTCGCTGGTGCCTTGCGAATCGGCAAACGTCAGCAGCGTGAGCAGGTTGAGCGCCTCGGTGGTCTGCATCTGCTCCGCAAAATGGCGGATGACTGCCGGGTCGTCGAGGTCGCGCCGCTGCGACAGGCTGGCCATGAGCAGGTGATTTTCGATGATGACCCGCAGCAGGCGTGCCGCCGAGGCTTCCAGCCTCAACCGTTTCGCCGCGCGCATCGCCATGTCTGCGCTGACCCGCGGGTGGTCGCCTTTCTTGTGGATTTCCGATTTGCCCACGTCGTGCAGCAGCAGAGCCAGATACAACAGGCCGGGACGTTCCAGACCCTGAAACAGTGGTGCGTAATGCGCATACGGCTCGTCCTTCGCGTCCCACACCCGGTCCAGATGCTCCAGGCAGGCCAGCGTGTGTTCGTCGGCGGCGTATTGGTGGTAAAATTCGTGCTGCACCAGGCAGGTGAGCCGGCCAAATTCAGGGATGTATTTGCCGAGCAGATTCACCTCGTGCATCGCCCGCAAGACCGGAGCCACCTCGCCGCGGCGTTCCAGAATGGTCAGGAAGGTTTCGCGCACGTGCTCGTCATTCAGAAAATCGCGGTCCACCAGCGACAGCTCGCCGCGGATGAGCTGCGCGAGGTCGGGATGCAGTTTCAAGCCGCGCTGCTGCGCCTGGAGAAAAACGCGCATCAGGCGCTGCGGCTGCTCGCGGAAGATGCGGTTGGACGCCGCGCAAATCTCGCCGTTCACGAACAAAAATCCATCCACCGGCTCCACCGTTGCGGCGCGCTTGGGCAGCCACGCGCGCAGCGAAAGCCGGCTGGGTGCCGCCGGCAGCAGGGCCAGGCGCTGTTCGAGTGTGCGCGTGATGAGGAGGATGTTCCTCATGTGCGTGTAGAGGTCGCGCATGAATTTCTCGATGCGCTGGCTGGGCGAGCGGTCGGGGTAGCCGAGGCCGTGCGCGACGGCGGGCTGCAGGTTTTTTCCCAGCGCGTCCAGCGGGCGGTTGGCGTGATAGTGCAGCTCCGTCCGCGTGCGCAGCAGAAAATCGTAGGCGGCCTCGAGCTGCTTGCGTTCGGCCTCGCCGACAAATTCCCGCTGCTCCAGTTCGCGCAGCGAGCGCGTGCGGTATTTGAAAAACGCCATCCACAGCAGATTTTGGTAATCGCGCAGGCCGCCGCAGCCGTTCTTGAGGTTCGGCTCCTGCATGCAGGCGGAGTTGCCGAATTTGGCGCGCCGCGCCGACTGGTCCTCCAGCCGCAGGGCGATGTATTTGTCCTCAAAACCGTCCACGCATTTTGCCACCACCGTCTTCTGGAATTTTTTGAAGAGCGCCTCGTCGCCCGCCACCAGCCGCGCCTCGATGAGCGACGTTTTGGACTGCATGTCGGCGTTGGCGACCTTCACGCAGTCGTCAATGCTGCGGACCGAATGGCCGACCTTCAGCCCGACATCCCACAGCGGATACAGCACGCCGTCAATCAGCCGGGACAAATGCGGCAGCGGCTTGTTCGCCGCGATCTGGCCGTCGTGCAGAAACATGAAGTCAATGTCGCTGTGCGGATTCAGCTCCGCGCGGCCGTAGCCGCCGATGGCCACCAGCGCCAGCGGCGGGAATTCCTCCTGCGCCTGCGCGGAGAGGCTGCTTTTGGCCGATGTCCACAAATGCCGCAACAGCGCGTCCAGAATCGCCGCCCGGCCCAGGCAGATTTCGCGCCCGCCCGCGCCCGCGCGGTGCAGCAGCTTGAGCCGGTGCGTCTGGATCTTGAGAAATCCCTTGTAGGAGGCGAGCTTTTCGACGGCGGTGCTGTCCGCCGGCAGCGTCAAACGCTCCCTGGCGGCGGCTTCGATTTTTTTCTGCAAATCCTGCACGGGCGCATAAATTGCGGGCAAAACGGCTCCAAAGCAAGCAATGCCGCGACGCTCCTTGTTGAATTCGAGGACGATGGGCGCATCGAAATCTTTCCGTGCGCGGCGGGTTTGATACACTCTGCGCGCGATGCCAGCCCAAACCGATCCCGATGCCGCGCTGATGCTCCGCGCCCGGCGCGGCGACCGCGCGGCTTTTGCCGGGCTGGTGGACAAATACAAGCAGCCCGTGATGAACTTCATCCACCGCTCGCTGCGCGACGAGGCGGAGTCCGAGGACCTGGCGCAAAATGTTTTTCTCCAGGCCTGGAAATCGCGCGGCCGCTACCGGCAGACCGCGAAGTTTTCCACCTGGCTTTTCACCATCGCGCGGAATCTGTGCCTGAACGAAATCCGCCGCCGTTCGCGCCATCCTGCCGAGTCCATCGAGGAAGAGCACGCCGAACACGAGGACCAGCCGCACCGGCAATACGAGGACAAATCGCAGATGGCCCCGCCGGAACAACTGCTGCAAGGCGAGCTGGCGCGGAAAATCGAGGAGGCGCTCGCCGGGCTGCCGGAAAACCAGCGCGCCGCCATTTTGCTCTGCCGGCAGGACGAATTGAGCTACGAGGAAATTGCCGGGGTTTTGGACTGCTCGCTCTCCGCCACCAAATCGCTCATCCATCGCGGCCGCGAAACGCTCAAGGAAAAGCTCAAGCCGTATCTCCAGACCGGCGAGTGGACGGAATGAAATTTCCCGATTGCGCCGGACAATAACAGGGCGTAGTTTCAAACCATGCCGATGACGTTGGATCAAATCGTCGAAGAAGCGAGCCAATTGCCGCGCGAGCAGGTGGCGGAGGTTGTGGATCGCCTCACCTCTGGATTGCACGCCGATGTTGAGCCGGAAATTGAATTCGCTTGGAAACAGGAAACGCGTCGCCGTCTGGCCGAATTGGAAAGCGGCAAGGTGCAAGCCGTCCCCGGTGAAGTTGTCAGCAGCCGCATCCGCAAAATCGTCGGGCGGTGAAACCGCACGCCTTCCATCCCGAAGCGGCGGCGGAATATGCGGACACCGCAAATTACTACGCGCATGTTTCTCTCGAACTCGGCGGACGTTTTTACGACGAGATGGAGCGGCTCGTTCAAGATGTCCGCCGCAATCCGAAACGCTTCCGCCATTTTGACCCGCCTGCGCAACGGCATTTCTCAACCGTCTTTCCGTATGCGGTGGTTTACGTCGAGCAGCCAGACCGCATCTGGATTTTGGCGGTGATGCACATGAAACGGCGTCCGGGTTATTGGAAAAGCCGCGTTTAGAAAGCGCGGTCGCGAAACGCTCAAGGAAAAGCTCAAGCCGTATCTCCAGACCGGCGAGTGGGACGGATGAAGCCTGAAATCGCGCGGCGAATAATTTGGTAACAAGAAAAACAACTTTGTCTTGCCGCCGAAATGCCAGCGGCGATTCTATTCGTATGATTGATTCCGTTTCCGAAGCCGCCGGTGCCGCGGCGGATTTGAAGAAGGCGCGCCGCCGCAAAAATGTTTCCGCATCCGACCCCGTCAAACTGGACCGGCTGCCGCCGCATTCGCCGGAGGCGGAGCAGGGGGTGCTCGGCTGCGCGCTGCTCTCGCCGAACGAATGCCTGGGCGAGTGCATCGAGAAATTGAAGGACAACGGTCAGGAGGTTTTCTACGACCTGCGGCATCAGACGATTTACGAGACGCTGGCCGCGATGTTCAACACGCGCGAGGCGATTGACGTCATCACCGTCCAGCAGCGGCTCAAGGACAAGCAGCTTCTGGATCAGGTCGGCGGCATCGCTTATCTGTCGCAGCTTCAGGACGCGGTGCCGAGTGCGGCGAACCTGAGCTATTACCTCGACATCGTGAAGGAGAAGTTCCTGCTGCGGAAAATGATCCAGACCTGCACGGAGGTGGTGGGGCGGGTTTATGATTACGAGGGCGATGTGGACGCGCTGATGGACGAGGTGGAGCGCGACGTGCTGCGGATCAGCGAGTCGCGCGCGCAAAGCGATTCGCTGACGACCAAGGAGCTGGTCGGCAAGGCCATCGGGACGATCGAGAATTTTTTCAGCCGCAAGGGCGCGCTCACGGGGTTGGGAACGGGCTATGCGGACCTGGACCGGATGACGGACGGTTTGCACGGCAGCGAAATGGTCGTCATCGCGGCGCGGCCCTCGATGGGAAAAACGTCGCTGGCGATGAACATCGTGGAGAATGTCGTGCTGGAGCAAAAATTGCCGGCGGCGGTGTTCAGCCTGGAAATGAGCGCGGAGGCGCTGGTGATGCGCATGATGTGCTCGATCGCGCGGGTGAACCTGCGGAGCATCCGCGAGGGCTTCATGAGCGAGGCGGATTTTCCGAAGTTAACGAACGCGGCGGGGAGGCTGGCGAACTCGAAACTGTTCATTGACGATTCGGCGGGGCTTTCGATTTTGCAGTTGCGGGCGCGGGCGCGGCGGCTGCACCAGATGCACGGCGTGAAGCTTTTCGTGGTTGACTATTTGCAGTTGCTGCATTCTACTGCGCGGCGTTCGCAGGAAAACCGGCAGCAGGAAATCTCGGATATTTCCAGCGGCCTCAAGGCGCTGGCGAAGGAATTGAAGGTGCCGGTGCTGGTGCTTTCGCAGTTGAACCGCGAGCTGGAGCGGGACAAGAGCCGCAAGCCGCGGTTGAGCGACCTGCGCGAGTCCGGCGCGATTGAACAGGACGCCGACCTGGTGGGACTGCTGTATAAGCCGAGCGCGGGCGAGGACGACGACGGAAACATGGAAGAAGCGGACGGCATGCCGGTCAACCTGCTGATTGCGAAACAGCGCAACGGCCCGACGGGCGACGTGAACTTGACATTCTTGAAATCTTACACGCGATTTGAAAGCGCAGCCAAAGTCAGCGATGAAGACGTGCCAATGGAGCGATAGGTGATGAAATTACTTACCCGCCTTTTTGGGATATGGCTCCTGTTTGGCTGCGCGCAGCTCGCGTGGGCGCAGGACACCGGGCCGAAAGTGGAGCGCGTGGACATCAAATATGTCGGGCCCGCGTCGGTCAGCGAGCAGTTTGTCCGTGCCAACATCCGTCTCAAGGCCGGCGACATCTACCATCCGAATCTGACCGAGGACGACATCCATTCGCTTTACGGCACCGGCCAGTTCAACAACATCCGTGTTTCCGTGGATCCGCAGGACGACGGTGGCCTGGTGGTGACCTACACCGTGCAGGCGCGATTGCGGATCACGGACATCAAGATCACGGGTAACAAAGACTTGAGCAGTTCAAAGCTGAAGAAGAAAATCACGGTGAAGACCGGCGAACCGCTGGACGAGCAGAAATTGTTCACCGACGTGCAGGAGATGAAAAAGCTCTACGAGAAATACGGCTATCCCGACACGCAGGTGAAATACGTTTTTGACACGTTTGACGAGGCCGCGGGCCGCGCCTCGGTCACGTTTCAGGTTGTCGAAAGCCAGAAGATCAAGATTCTG
The DNA here is from genome assembly GCA_964655855.1 of uncultured Bifidobacteriaceae bacterium. Taxonomy (GTDB): domain Bacteria; phylum Verrucomicrobiota; class Verrucomicrobiia; order Limisphaerales; family UBA11358; genus UBA11358. The sequence goes on along the minus strand of CAZZPE010000004.1, from coordinate 78,939 downwards.
CGGGTCGAGTTCATCGGCGCGTCGGCGTTTCCGCAGAAGGAGTTGGCCAAGCAGATCAAGACGCGGGCGCACTGGATGTTTTCGTGGCTGACGGGCAGCGGCGTGTTCAAGAAGGATGAGTTTGACGACGACAAGGACGCGCTGACGGAATATTACCGCAACCACGGCTATCTGGATTTTGACATCAAGGATGTGACGTTCGAGTATCCGTTCCCGAACATGCTGCTGCTCCGGTTTTTCGTTTATGAAGGAAAACAATACAAGATGGGGGCGGTCACGTTCAGCGGCACGACCTTGCTGCCCACCAACGCGGTCAGCCCCGCCTTCAAACCGGGGCCGGAGCCGAAGCCCAAGGGTAGTCCGGCGGATGCCGCGTGGTTGAGAAGCAAAAAATTGAACGCGGATTTCAAGATGAAAACGGGCAGCACCTTCACGCCCGACGGTTTGAACAAGGACATGACGGCCATCGAGGATTTCTACGGCAGCCAGGGTTACATTGACGTGCAGCGCGGGCAGTCGCTGAACACCGTCCGCGTTCCGAACGTGGACACGGGGACGATGGATTTGGGATTCCACGTGGACGAGGGGCAGAAGGCCCATGTGGAACAGATCAACATCCGTGGCAACATCAAGACCAAGGACAAGGTCATCCGCCGGGAGCTGGCCATCGCGCCCGGCGAGGTCTTTGACATGGTGCGCGTGAAAACCAGCAAGCAGCGCCTCGAAGGGCTGGACTATTTTGACAAGGTGGATTTGCAGCCGGAGCCGACCGACCCGCCGATTGCCGGGCGCAAAAACCTGGACGTGAACGTGGAGGAGAAGGACACCGGCAAGTTCACGCTCGGCGCGGGCTTCAGCTCGGTGGACGCGCTCGTCGGGTTTGCCGAAATCTCGCAGGGAAATTTCGACCTGTTCCATCCGCCCTACTTCACCGGCGGCGGGCAGAAATTGCGCCTGTTCATCCAGTTGGGCACCCAGCGGCAGGACTACGAACTCTCGTTCATCGAGCCGTGGTTTTTGAATCGCAAGCTGTCGCTGGGCGTGGACCTTTACCGGCACGAGATGGATTATGAAAGCCCCAACAACATTTACAACGAGACCCGCACCGGCACGCGCTTGAGCCTGACCCGCGCCCTGGGGAGCGATTTCCTCATCGGCAGCGTCAGCTATACCGTCGAGGATGTTGGCATTGATCTGAATGGCGGGTGGCATGACGCTCAACCTCAACCGGGCGTGCCGCCGCCATTTAGTCGTGGTGGCATCACGGCACCGGGAACCCCCTATCAATCGAATGTGCCCGGGGCCATTTTTGAACAAACCGGCGACCATTTGTTTCAGCGTTTCGGTGCTTCGCTTGCCTACGACACGCGGAACAATAATAAACTGCCGAATCACGGCCAGCGGACGGAACTGGATCCTGAATTGAGCGTGGGTGACACGATTTATTACAAACTGGAGGCCAAGACCGCGTGGTATTTCCCCGGCTTGTTCAAGGGTCATGTGCTGGAGGCGGACGGACGCGCCGGTTTAGACAGCGGGCTGGGTTCCGACGACGTGCCATTTTATGACCGCGAATATCTTGGCGGACTTTACTCGCTGCGCGGCTTCAAATACCGGAACATCGCGCCGCGCGACCCTGCGTTTGGCGACAATCCGGCGATGCCCAACGAGCCGATTGGCGGCGACAGTTTCTGGTATGGTTCGCTGGAATACAGCATTCCGATTCTCGAAAAGGAAAACGGCCCCAGCGTGCGTTTTGCACTGTTCTATGACGCCGGCGCGGTGGGCGCGGGATCGTATTCCTTCTCCGGCTATTTTGACGACGACGCTGGCATCGGCTTGCGGCTGGATATTCCGCACCTCGGCCCGTTGCGGCTGGACTACGGCATTCCCATTACGCATGATCAATACAATGGCTCTTCCGGAAAGTTCCAGTTCGGCGTCGGCTACACACGACAATTTTAAGATGACGACTTGGATGAAAAAAATCCGGTTTGTGAAGCCAGTCCTCACGGGTCTCTGCGGTGCGGGCTGGCTGGGACTGTTTGCCGCCGTTGCCGTGGCACAAACGGCGGTGGTGCCGGCCGGTCTGCCGCTCTATTTTGAGACCAACCAGGGGCAGGTGGATTCCCCGGCGCAATTCATCGCGCGCGGACGCGATTCTGAATTTCTGATCTCGCCCGGCGCGGCGCAATTCGTTCTTCGCAAGACAACCGCGCCGGGCGCTTTTTCCATGCGATCGGTGCGGATGGAATTTGCGGGCGCAAACGACCGCGCCCAAATTTCCGGTGCGGAGGAGTTGTCCGGCAAAATCAACTACCTCATCGGCAATCAACCGGCGCACTGGCAGACCGGCGTGGCAACCTTTGCTCGGGTGGATGTCGGCCGGCTTTATCCCGGCGTCAATCTGACCTATTATGGCAACCAGCGGCAGCTTGAATATGATTTCACCGTCGCGCCCGGAGCGGATCCCAGCGTCATCGCCATCCGTTTTGACGGCGCGGACAATGTTTCCGTCGGTCATGCCGGCGAACTGGTTTTGAACCTGGGCGACAGTGAAATCCGCCAGCCGAAGCCGGTCATTTACCAGACAGCCAATGGCGCGCGCCGGGAAATCAGCGGCGGCTACAGAATTTTGGATGCGCACACCGCCGCGTTCACCGTTGGTGAGTATGACCACAGCCTGCCGCTGGTGATTGACCCGATTTTGAGTTATTCGACTTATTTTGGTGGAAGCGCTGATGATGGGGCTGCGGCGGTGGCTGTGGACACAAACGGTTTTATTTATGTCGTGGGCGAGACACTCTCGGCAAAACTGGCGACGGTTGGTGCGTTTCAGACGAACTTCGCTGGCGGTTCCATTAACGGCGACGCATTTGTTGCAAAATTCAGCAATAACGGTTCCAATTTGGTTTATTACACCTATCTCGGTGGCAGTCAGGATGATCTGGCTTCCGGTCTGGCCGTTGACAAAGCGGGCGATGTCTTTCTGACCGGTTACACGACTTCTCCGGATTTTCCGACAACCAATGCGCTTTATCCCAAGATTCTCGGACATGCCTATTATACTTATCATGGCTATGCTTACTACAGCGGCAACGCTTTTGTCACAGAGTTGAATTCCAGCGGATCGAACTTGGTTTATTCGACCTACCTTGGCGGCAGCGGCACTGTTGGAATTGCAGGCACCGGAGATGAAGGCTTAGGCATCGCGCTGGATTCGGCGGGTGATGCGTATGTCACCGGTTACACCAGTTCCACCAATTTTCCTGCCGTCCATCCGCTGGCTTACAAACTCGCGGGCACGACCAATGTCTTGTTGAACCGGCTGGCAGGATTCTTTAACGGATTTTTGACCAAGATCGGGCCGGGTGGCACGAATTTGTTGTATTCAACCTACTTCGGCGGCACCAACGTGGATGCGGCCGAGGGCATTGCCGTGGATGGTTCCGGTGCCGTTTATCTGACCGGTTTCACCGACTCGACCAATTTCCCGACGACCAACGCGTGGCAGGGTGTTTTGGGCGGCATCACCAACGTGACCCTCAGCTACAATGTTTTCGTTGCAAAATTCGCGCAGCCCTCCGCCACGAACCTTGCGCTGGTTTATTCCACTTATCTGGGCGGGATGGACGATGACCTCGGCTACGCTGTCGCGGCGGATTCCGCGGGCAATGCCTACGTGACCGGCGGGGCGATTTCGCCGAATTTTCCGGACACCACAACGAATGTCCCCGGCTTGTTCAGCGGGGTGACCAACAATTTAAGCGGCTCGATTCTCACGACCAACGCCTTTCTGGTGAAGCTCGGACCGACAGGAACCAACATCGTTTACGCCGTGGTTTTCGGCGGGCTTGCCGGTGATGTCGGCTACGGCGTGGCGGTGGATCCGGCGGGTGAGGCATTTGTCGTCGGAGCCGCCACCTCGACCGATTTCCCGACGACAAACACGGCAACCTATCTGGCCGGGACCAATTCCGGTGGCAACGACGTTTTTGTCACGGCATTCAACTCCGATGCCTCGGCGCTGCTCTATTCGGTCTGTCTCGGCGGTGCGAACGACGATTTCGGCTACGGTCTGGCGCTGGATCCGGCCGGCGATGCCTACGTGGTCGGCCAGACGCTCTCGTCCAATTTTCCGACGAACAACGCGCTGCACGCCGCGCTCAACGGGACCAGCGACGCCTTCCTCGCCAAAATCCTGCTGCTGGAAGTCCCGCCGGCATTGACCATTGTTTCAGGTCCGGGCAAGACGAACGTGACTCTGACCCAGCCGGCCTATCTGCCCGAATACCGCCTTGAATCCAACACCAACCTGCTGTCCACCAACAGCTGGACGCTGGTGACGCTGCCGCCGCCGCCCGTTCTCACCAACGGGCTGCAGATCATCACGCTGCCCCTGACCAGCGGCGATTTGTTTTTCCGGCTGCAAAGATTTTGACGCCGCGCGCGAGTTTTGATTTGGCTTGGCGGGCAAATTCTGCTTTCATTTTCTGATGAAGCGTATTTTACGAACCATGTTTCCGGCGGTCCTGCTGCTGACTTTTTTGAGCGGCTCCGCCCTCGCGCAAACCAAGATCGCCACCGTGGACGTGGGGAAGCTTTTCGATAATTACTGGAAGACCAAGCAGGCCCAGGTGGCCATTCAGGACAACGTCGCCCAGCTCGACAAGGACGACAAGAGCATGAAGGATGATTTGAAGAAGGCCAGCGACGAGTATCAGCAGCTCCTGACGCAGGCGAATGATCAGACCATTTCCGCCGACGAGCGCGACCGGCGCAAACAGGCCGCCGCCGACAAATTAAAGCAGCTGGATGAGCGTCGTTCGGCCATTGACCAGTATGAGCGTCAGGCGCAGGCCACGCTGAAGGAGAAGCACCAGCGGATGAGTGAAAAGATCATGGCCGACATCCAGGAGCACGTCAATGCCGCCGCCAAGGCCGGCGGTTACACCGTCGTTCTCAACACCGCCGCCCAGGGCATCAACCTCGGCTCGGCCAGCATCAGCGTGCCTTCCGCCGTCATTTACAGCGCCAGCGAGATTGATTTGACCGCGACCGTGCTTCAGCAACTCAACGCCGGTGCGCCGATTGACATGACGCCCACCGGTTCGGCACCGGCGATTTTGCCCGTGCCATCGCTGTCGAACACCAACGCTCCGTAGCGGTTTCAAAGGCGCGAGCCACAACTGGAAAAATCACGCTTGCCTTGAAGCGTGGAATGACATAGATTCCACGCTCTTTTGCAATTGAATTGAATTTATGCGACGTCCCAAAGGCATCAAAACGAATAAATCCGCATCCAAGCGGTTTAAGATCACCGCCACCGGCAAGGTCCTGCGCCATCGCGCCGGCCGCCGCCATCTGGCTCAATCCAAAAACGCCAAACGCCTCCGCCGTCTCGGCAAGGTCGCCGTGGTGGACAAGACGGATGTCTACCGCATCACGCAAAGCCTGCCCTTCAGCCATCGCGGTTGATTGCCACAAAATCCAACGCTCTAAAATCTTATGCGAGTCACCAATTCCCCAGCTTCCCGCAAACGCCGCGGGAGAATGCTCACCGCCGCCAAGGGCTACCGCCTCAAGCGCTCCAAACTTTATCGCTACGCCTCCGATGCCGTGGATCACGGCCGGGTTTATGCCTACCGCGACCGCCGCACCAAGAAGCGCAATTACCGCTATCTCTGGCAGATCCGCATCAATGCGGCCGCCCGCGCCGCCGGCATCACCTACAGCCGGTTCATGGAAGGCTTGAAAGCCGCCAAATGCGCGCTCGACCGCAAGGTCGTCGCCGACCTCGCCGCCACCGACGCCGCCGCGTTTGCCGAACTGGTGACGCTCGCCAAAACCGCGCTGAAAGCCAAGCCCGGTGCCACACTGGCCAAGGCCTGAAAATTTCAAACCTTCAGCTTTAATTTGAAGTTCAACTGACGGGCGGCCGGCAACGGTCCGCCCGTTTTTCTTTTCTTCCGTCCGCCATCGTTTATCCTCCATCCATATTTTATGGGACTCCTGAATGACATAGAGCCGCTGAAACAGGCCGCGCTGACCGAGTTGAAAAATGCGTCCGACCTCGCCGCGCTGGAACAAATCAAGGGCGCGTGGACCGGCCCGAACGGCAAGTTCACCGCGCTGATGAAACAGCTCGGCACGCTCTCGAAAGAGGAAAAGCCCGCCGCCGGCAAACTCATCAACGCCGCCAAGGTGGAACTCGAAGCTGCGCTCGCCGCGCGCCGCGAAGAATTGGAACTCAAAGCCGCGCTGCCGAAAGAGCCGACGGATTTCACGCTGCCCGGACGCCGCCGCGCGCTCGGCAAATTGCATCCGCTCACGCAGGTGACGGACGACATTGTTCGTGCATTTAGAAAAATTGGCTTTGCCGTCGCGGACGGCCCGGAAATCGAGGACGAGTATCATTGTTTCGACGCGCTGAACACGCCGGCAGATCACCCGGCGCGCGATTCGCAGGACACATTTTATTTAGTGGGACAGGCTTCCAGCCTGTCAGAAAACAAATCGGAGACAGGCAAGATGCCTGTCCCACAATTTTTGCTCCGCACGCACACCTCGTCCGTCCAAATCCGCGTGATGGAAAAACAAGCGCCGCCCGTGCGCATTATCGTGCCAGGCCGCGTCTATCGCCGCGATAACGCCGATGCCACGCACAATCCCACGTTCCACCAGATCGAGGGGCTTTACGTGGACCAGAACGTCACCGTGGGCGACCTCAAGGGCACGGTGGAATTCGTCTTCCGCGAACTCATGGGCGACGACGTGAAGATCCGTTTCCGACCGCATTATTTCAGCTACACCGAGCCGAGCTACGAGATTGATTTCACCAACGCGATGGTCAAGAAAATGGGCAAGGACTGGCTGGAGATCGCCGGCTGCGGCATGGTGCATCCGCAGGTGTTCGAGACCGTCGGCTACGATCCCGAAGTGTGGACCGGCTGGGCGTTCGGCTTCGGCATCGAACGCATCGCCATGCTCCGCTACGGCATCAACGACATCCGCCTCTTTTACGAAAACGACGTGCGGTTCTTGAAACAATTTTAATCCGACATCTGTGTCCATCTGTGGCTAAAACCATTCCGGCAAATGAAAGTAACTCTCAACTGGCTCAAACAATACGTTGATTTCAACTGGTCGCCCGAGGAGTTGACCGAGCGGCTCACTATGCTCGGCCTCGAAGTCGAGGGCGTGCAGAAGATCGCCGCCGCGTTCGACGGCATCGTCGTGGCGCAGGTCGTCACGCGCGACAAGCACCCCAACGCCGACAAACTCTCCGTCTGCCGCGTCAACGACGGCACGGGCGAACGGCAGATCGTCTGCGGCGCGCAGAATTTCAAGGCCGGCGACAAAGTGCCGCTCATCCTGCCCGGCGCGTCGCTGCCGTTGAAGGCCGGCGACAAGGAACCGTTCACCATCAAGGTCGGCAAAATCCGCGGCGTGGAATCGCACGGCATGATGTGCTCGCATGAAGAATTGCTCATTGATCCCGAAGCGATCGGCCACAAAAAGGAAGATGGTCTGCTCATTTTGCGCGAAGACGCGAAGGTCGGTCAGCCGTTTGGCGAATATCTCGGCCGCAGCGGCGGCGACGTGGTCTATGATTTGGAAGTCACGCCGAACCGGCCGGATTTGAACAGCGTCATCGGCATCGCGCGTGAAATCGCGGCGGTCACCGGGAATGCATTGAAAGTTCCAGAAATCAAACTCGTTTCCATCGGCGGAAAAACGACTGACTTGGTTTCGGTAAAAATTGAAGACTCGGAGCTTTGTCCGCGTTACACCGCGCGCGTCATCAAAGGCGTGAAAATCGGGCCAAGCCCCGACTGGCTGCGCTCGGCGCTGGAAAAAGTCGGCATCCGCAGCATCAGCAACGTCGTGGACGTGACGAATTACGTCATGCTGGAAATCGGCCAGCCGCTCCACGCGTTTGATTATCATTTGATCTCTCGTGGCAGCGGACGTGAGTCCGCTCAAATCAAATCAGAGCCGACTGACGTCGGCTACCACATTCCAACGATCGTCGTCCGTCGCGCCGCCGCCTGGGAAAAATTCAAGACGCTCGACAATCAGGAGCGCACGCTCACGAGCGAAATGCTTTTGATCGCGGACGAAACCAAAGGCATCGCCCTTGCCGGCGTCATGGGCGGCGCGAACACGGAGATCAACAACTCGACCGTGGACGTGCTCATCGAGAGCGCGTATTTCAAGCCGACGAACATCCGCCGCACGAGCAAGCTGCTGGGCCTGCGCACCGACGCCAGCTACCGCTACGAGCGCGGTGCGGACGTGAATATTTGCGACTGGGCGAGCCGGCGCGCGGCGCAGTTGATTTTGGAAACCGCCGGTGGCCGGCTGGCCGAAGGCGTGGTGGACGTTTATCCGAAGCCCGCCGAGCCGAAGCAGATCACCCTGCATTTTTCAAAGTCGAAGGATTTGCTGGGCGTCGGCATTTCACATTCGGATCAGGTTTCGTTTCTCACCAAGCTGGGGCTGGCGGTGACCGAGCAGTCGCCCGGCGTCTGCACGTTCAAGATTCCGTCGTGGCGGGTGGATTTGAAGCGCGCGGTGGATTTGATCGAGGATGTCGAACGGCTTTACGGCGTGGAGAAAATCCCCGCCACGCCGCCGCGCGGCGCGATCGGCTCGAACGCCTTTGATTCAGTTTATGACCAGATTGCCGAGGCGCGCCGCATCCTCACCGGACTCGGCTTGAACGAGGCGCAGGGGCAGACGCTCATTTCCAGCGCGGAGTTCGGAATGCGGAATGCGGAATCCGTGATGTTGGCCAATCCGTTGAGCAGCGACATGGACGTGCTCCGGCCGAGTTTGCTGCCGGGATTGATTCATTCGCTGCGGCACAATGTCAGCCGGAAAAATGGCGACGTGGCGCTGTTCGAAATCGGGCGCGTGTTCAGTTTGCAAAACGGCGCGGTGAAGGAAGAACGCCGCGTGGCCGTCGCCATCACCGGCCAGCGCGCCTTGCCCTTCTGGAGCGGCGAGGAGCGCAACGCCACGTTTGACGCGTTTGACCTGAAAGGGGTGGTCGAGGAATTTCTCGAACATTTCGGTGTTCGCGGAGTGGCGTTCGCCCGGCGGGCCGAAAGCACGGCGATGTTTCTGGAATCCGCGACGGTTGCGCTGGGGGGCAAATTGCCGCTCGGCGAAATGGGCCGGCTTTCACCCGCGCTGGTGAAAAAATATGATTTGCGCGGCGCGGTTTTTCTCGCCGAGCTGAATCTGGATCAACTGCTCGCGCGGCGCAATCCGGCCCGGTCGTTCAAGCCGCTGCCGCAATTCCCGTCCATCCGCCGCGACGTGGCGATGCTGGTGCCGGAGGCGACGACGCACGAGGCGGTTTTGCAGGCCGTCAAAAAAACCAGGCCCGCGAATCTTGAGGCAGTGGAGCTGTTTGACGTGTTTCACGGCAAGCACGTGCCGGAAGGGCAGAAGAGCCTGGCTTACGCGTTCACCTACCGCTCGCCGGAAAAAACACTGACCGACGCCGAAGTGGGCGCGGTGCACGGGAAAATTGTGGAGGCGTTCAAGGCCCAGTTGAAAGCGGTCGTGCGTGAATAATGCCGCAAACATCACCCGGCTTGGCAAGGCCCGCTTCGCGTCGCCGATTCCGCACCATGTCGGCGATGACGCGCGGCTGCCGCTGAACATCATCCGGAAACCCGGCGTCCGGCCGCCGGAGGATTTTCTATTCGAGCTAGCCGGACCGCGCGCGAAACTTTTTTTTGATTCCAGAAAAACCCGGGTTGGCATCGTGACCTGCGGCGGGCTTTGTCCCGGCCTGAACACCGTCATCCGCTCCGCCTTTCTGGAACTGCACCACACTTACGGCGTGAAACAGGTGCTGGGCTTCCGCGACGGCTATCAGGGGCTTGACCCCTCGCACGGACTGGAACCGCTCCAGCTCACGGCCGATTTTGTGGACGACATTCACCAGGAAGGCGGCACGGTGCTGGGCACTTCGCGCGGTCCGGTGGACATCCGGGTCGCGGTGGATAATCTCATCAAACGCGGCGTCAGCATCCTGCTGGTCGTCGGCGGCGACGGCACGCAGCGCGGCGGCTATGAACTTTTCCGCGAGGCGCAAAGACGCGGACACGCCCTGGCAGTCGTGGGCATTCCCAAGACCGTGGACAACGATGTGCTTTACGTTTCGCGCACTTTCGGCTACCAGACCGCGGTGCAGGAAGCGGCCCGGGTCATTGTCTGCGCCCACACGGAAGTCCACAGCGTCCGGAACGGCATCGCCCTGGTCAAGCTGATGGGCCGGCATGCCGGATTCATCGCCACGGAAGCCACGGTGTCCAGCCAGGAGGTGAATTTCTGCCTGATTCCGGAAATCCCGTTCAAGCTGGAAGGCCCCGGCGGATTTCTTAACGCGCTGAAGAAGCGCACGTTGAAGCGGGCGCACGCGGTCATCGTGGTGGCGGAAGGCGCCGGGCAGGATCTGCTGGAGAACAACGGCGAGGAACGCGACGCCTCGGGAAACGTCAGGCTCAAGGACATCGGGCCGTTTCTCCGTGAAAAAATCGAGTCTTATTTCCGCGCGGAAAAGATTCCCATGGTGATGCGTTATCTGGAGCCAAGCTACATCATCCGGAGCGTCCGCGCCGATTCGGAGGATGCCATCCTGTGCGACCAATACGCCCGCAACGCCGTCCATGCCGCGATGGCCGGAAAAACCGGCCTGATGATCGGGCTGCTCCACGACCAGTTCATCCATGTGCCGGTCAGAATGCTGACAAAACGGCAGAAGCGCGTGGATCCGGACGGCCCGCTCTGGCACGCGGCGCTGGCCACCACCGGGCAGCCCGTGCGGTTTGAGTGATTTGTTCCCGCAACCCGCGTTTCCTATTCCGTCTGGATGAACGGCGGCATCGGGCAGTCCAGCGTGTCGGCGATGGCGCGCAGCAGTTCGGCCTCCGCTTCCAAAATCACGCCGTCCGCGCCGACGGTGTGGATGCAGGCTTCGAGCAGATTTTTCTTGATTTGCGGAGCGGCCTGCGCCAGCCGGTTGAGCGCGGCGTCAATCTGGTCCACGCCGCATTGGTCGCGCGGGGACAAATTCAATCCGCCATCGTCCGGCGCGCGCAAATACGGTGCGCCGGCTTCAAATGCCTTTTGGATTTCGCCGGCGTCGGCGCTGCTGACGTTTGCCAGCGCCGAAATCAAAACCGTGCAATCCGGCACCAGCGGTTTGATGGAATAATACTGCACCGTCGTGCGCGACGCCTGGCCGAATTGTGGCGCGAGGTGGTGCAGGATGATTTTTTGGAGGACAAATTCAAACAATTCAATCTTGCCGTCGCTGCCAATGAGCCATTCCAGCGTCTGCGAAAACTGGTTGAACTGCTCCGCCGTCAAATGCCGGAGCGTTCCGAGCGCGAGATTGACCATCGGCAGATGTGCGTGCGCGGCGGCCTGGGAAACATCCGGGAACAGCGCGGCGGTTTTTTTCGCAATCGCCGGATCGGCGCGCTGGGCGAGTCCGGCAAGCTGGGTGGCGCGCCCGGTTTCGTCGTTGCTCAACAGCATCGCGTAAATCAGCGCGACGGCGTCGAGCGGCTCGCGCGCGGCGGCCTTCACGCTGTCGGGCAGTGAATTTCGCATTTGCTCGGCGTATTCGAGATGCAGCGGCGTGGGTTTGCCCAGATTCGGCAGGACGGAATGCGAGCGGATGACCGGAGGTTGTGTCCCGTCACCCGATGTGAGAATGGCGCCGCCAAGCACGCCGCCGAAAATGTTCGGCATCTGCTGCCGTCTGGGTTTGGAAACTTCTTTAGACGACCGGTCGAATTCGTCGTAACGAACCGGAGGAAATTGCCCGTCAAAATTCGGATCGAAGACGCGGATGCGTTCCGGGAGCGGCGGATGAGTTTCGAGCAGGCCGATGAACGGTTCGCTGACGCCGTTGCCAAAAAACATATGCGACAACTCCTCGGCGTGCGCGTGGCTGATCCGCGAGCCGGTTTCGCCCAAGCCGCCGATTTTTTTCAGCGCCCCGGTGATGCCGCCGGGATTGCGCGTGAACTGGACGGACGAGGCATCGGCGAGAAATTCGCGCTGGCGGCTGACGGCGGCTTGGATGAGCCGCCCAAAAAAAACGCCGATGTAGCCGACAATCAGCAGCACGAGGCCGAGTATTGGCAGCGGATTTTGGCCGCGCCCGCGCCCACCGCCGCGCCCCGTTTGCAGGAGAACGCGGCCGATGATGGCCAGGCAGAGAATCCCAAAAATGATTCCCATGAGCCGGAGATTCATCCGCATGTCGCCGTTCAAAATGTGGCTGAATTCGTGGCCGATGACGCCCTGCAATTCGTCGCGCGACAGAATTTTCATGCAGCCGCGCGTGACGGTGATGGTGGCATCGCCGGGCTTGTGGCCGGCGGCGAAGGCGTTGATGCCGTCCTCCTCGTCCATGACATAGACCTGCGGCATGGGCACGCCGGAGGCGATGGCCATTTCCTCGACAACGTTCAGCAGCTTGCGCTCGTCGGGGTCGTTCGAGTTCGGGGCGATGGGCCGTCCGCCCATCATTTCGGAAACCACGCTGCCGCCCTGGGCGAGCGCCAGGGTTTTGTAGGTGCTGCCAATGAGAACGACGGCCAGCACGCCGAGGGCGACGCCGAGGAACAGTTGCGGATTCCAAAGCTCGAACTGCGGCTGCTCGCCGAAATTATGATGTTGTTGCGACTGGACGCCGGAAAAAATGACCAGCGAGGCAAAATAAACGGCAACGATGAGCGCCGCCACGGCGATGGCGAAATAGAAAACGAGGAGCCTGGTCTTTTTGCGCGCCTTATCCTGTTGCTGGAAAAAATCCATGGCGTTGCTCGTGAATTGTTAAATCGTGAATCGTTGCATCGGAATGAGCACGTTGGCCGATTTAACGATTCAACAATTCAACGGCTCACGAAAACGAAACCTTTGGCGCGTCCTTCTGCTCCGGCTTGTCCACGACGAACAGTTCCGCCGGGCCGAAGTTGAACGTGTTGGCGATGAGGTTGCTCGGAAACACTTCGCGGTCGGTGTTGTAGGTCATCACCGAGTCGTTATAAGCCTGCCGGGCGAAGGAGATTTTATTTTCCGTCGAGGTCAGCTCCTCGGTGAGCTGCATCATGTTCTGGTTCGCCTTCAAATCGGGATACGCCTCGGAAACCATCATCAGCCGGCTCAACGTGCCGCCGAGGCCGGTTTCCGCCGAGGCCAGGCTCTTCATCGCGGTGGCGTCGCCGGGGTTGGCGGCGGCGGCCTTGGACGCGGCGTAGGCGATGTTGCGCGCCGCAGTGACCGCTTCGAGCGTTTCGCGCTCGTGCTTGATGTAACCCTTCGCCGTCTCAACGAGATTCGGAATCAGGTCGTAGCGGCGCTTGAGCTGCACGTCAATCTGCGCGTAGGCGTTTTTGTAGCGGTTCCGCATCGTGACGAGCTTGTTATAGACGCCGACGATGAAACCGATGACGCCGATGACAACGACGAGCACCACAATCGCAACAATCAATCCAATGGCCATAAATTTCCTTTGGTTAAGTTTGCTTAACAGCTAAAGCAAAGCACGCCGGCGGGCAATGATAATTTGGCGCGATTTTTGTAGTCGCTCACGGTTCGACCAGCACCGGCATGCCGACCCACGCCAGCTTTAGCAAATATTCCGCGTCCCAGTTCGCCAGCCGGAAGCAGCCATGCGATTCCGTCCGCCCGATCTGCTCCGGCGCGGGCGTGCCGTGGATGCCATAACCCGGCTTGTCCAGGCCGATCCACGCCACGCCCACCGGATTGTTCGGGCCGGGAGGCAAAACCAGCTTTTGCGTCTCGCCGGATTCTGGAAAAAGTTCCGGGTCAAATGTGTAATTCGGATTTGGCGCGACCACGGCGACGTGCAGTTCGCCGACCGGCCGCTTTTCGACCTTCGCCGCGATGCTGCACGGGAAATGTGCCAGCAGATTTGTCTCCGTGTCGAACGCCTCCAGAAATTTGTCCGACAGGTGGATGACCACGAAGGCCGCCTTGTCCGCCGGGTCGGGATAATTCACGTCCGGAACTTGCAAAACGGCTCCTGCCGCGAGGTTCGTCCAGTTCACGGCCGGATTCAGTTTTTCAATCAACAGCGGATGCGAGTGGCTTTTCTCCGCGACCAGCTCCAGCTCGGTCTCGTAATCCAGCGCGGTCTGCTGCGACTTGGCCAGCCACGATTTGCCGAGCGGCTGCAGCCGCGCTAGGTCGTCCGCCGTCACGATGTAATTTGTCAAAAGCGGCGCGTCAAGCGTCAGCCGCGCGCGCGTGTCGGCGTCGAGCGTTCCGGTCTGCGGCAGATTTTCCGATTCCTGAAAAACCGAAATAGCCGCGCGCGTCTGCGAACCGAGCGCGGCATCAATCGAACCTGGCGAAATGCCGCGCCGGGCCAGCGCGATTTGCGCCTCCAAAACGTCGTGAACCGGGCGCGGAAAATCTGCCGGTGACTGGCGTGGAATTGTCAGTGGCCGGGTTTGCGGCCTGACCGCCGTCGTTGTGGTTGCCGCTGGGTGCGCGCGGGCAGTTGTTTTCGGGCGTTTGTGCTCACGCCAGAACCAGATCGCGCCAACAACAAGCACCAGCACGACCAGCCAGCCAAAGCCGCCGCGCCATTTGCGGCGAGCGCCCGGCATCCGGTATTTTGATCTGGAGCGGCGAGGCATGATGGGATTAAGCCACAGACCCGCCGCCAACCCAAGTTTGAAGTCGCGGCGGAATCAGCGCTGGTTCAGCACCGCGTCGCCGATGATTTTCGCGGCGTTGTCATAGCCGACCAGCCCGGTGTTGATGACCATGTGATAAAGCAGCGGGTCGTTGACGTCGGCGTGAAAATATTTTTTCAGGTAACGTTCTCGGCCCAAATCCTCGTGCAAACAGAATTTGCGGGCCTCGATTTTGGTCATGCCATAGGCATCGTGGGAATGCGCAATGCGGTCCTCCAGCGGGGCTACCAGACGGACATGAAGCATGTTCGGCAGCCGGGCCGTGATGACGTTGCCGCCACGTCCGATGAGGATGGCGTTGCCGAGGCTGGCTAGTTTGAGGATGGTTTCGGCCGTCTGGCGGACCACCGTTTGCGACGGCGGATAGGCCTGAAAAAGATCGGCCAGGATGTCTTCGAGATAGGAAACGCGATCCTCCGGCAGGAACCGGGCCAGGCGGGCCGGAAGATCGTGGTCTTCCAGCACTTTTTCCATGAGATTGCGGTCGAAAACCTTCCACGCGACGGCGTGTTGAGGCGAATGTTCCTGCAAATAGTGGGAGAGTTTTTCGGCGACCGCCAGCGCGCCGCAGCCGGCCTGCCTGGAAATAGTCACCGCCTGTCGGACGCCGGTCTCCGCCCCGGCTTCAGCCGTTCCGCCCGATTGGAACTGGCTGCTGACAAAGGACGCGCAATGTTCAACGCCAATGTTCGTCATAATCACCTCCGCCGTTTTCCAAGGCAAACTATGCCCCGGAAGGGCCGTTTTCAAGGGCGCATGGGATGATTTGATTGATTCTAATTAAAACAATTATTAAAACTAAACCACTGGCCGGACCAGCATTTGATGGTAAGCACGCGCGATCCGGTCCACGAGTGGCGACGGCGCGACCGGCGCGCCGTCGAACGCCGTCACCGCCACGATGCCCAGCGCGCTTTGCGTGATGAAAAGGCCGCCTGAATTCCGCAACGCCTCCGGCTTGGTGGCGCGCACGTCCGTTTTCAGTCCGAGCGTCCGGCAGATTTCGAGGACGACCGCCCGTGTGACGCCCGGTAGCGCGCCGCTCCCGGCCGGCGGGGTGCAAATGGTGTCGTCATGGACCCAGAACAAATTGCCGCCGGCGGTCTCGGCCACTTCGCCGTTTGTGTTGGGGAGCAGCGCCTCGTCCGCGCCCCGTTCCGCGGCCTCGGCGCGCGCCATGACGTGCAAAATCTTGCTCGTGGTTTTGAACGAAGCCAGCGGATCGGCGGCTGGAATCCGAAACGATGATGTGACCAGGCTCCATTTGACGGAATTGTCCGACGATGGCGCGGGATGCAAGGTCATCACGACCGTCGGACTGCCTTTGCCGTTCGGCGTGTAGCCGCGTCCGCCCGGCCCGCGCGTCAGCGTCAGGCGAAGGATGGCTTCGGGCATTTGATTCCGCCCGATGAGCTGCCCGGCGAATTTTTCCAGTTCACCCGGCGTGAACGGGCAAATGATTTTCAGAAATTCCGCGCCGCGCGCCAGCCGTTCCAGATGCTGCGCGAAGCGGAATGGCGTTCCACCGGCGACGCGCATCGTTTCAAACAATCCGTCGCCCAGCAGAAACCCGCGGTCGCTTGCGGGAACGACCGCCTGTTTCTCGGGAACAAAATTTCCATTAAGAAAAACCTGCACGCCTTTTTTTAACGCAAAGACACAAAGACGCAAAGGCGCAATGTCATGTTTTTACCTCTTCGGCTTTGCGCCTTTGCGTCTTTGCGTTGAATTATTTTGCAAAAAGATTGTCCGGTTTCGCCAAAAACCGGCATTTATAGGTGAATGCAGGCAGTGGACGACATGGCGCTATTGCGCGACTACGTGGCGAACAACTCCGAAACGGCGTTTGCGGAACTGGTTTCGCGGCGGATCGGTTTTGTCTATGCGGCGGCGCTGCGGCAGGTGCGCGACCCGCATCTGGCGGAGGAAATCACACAGGCGGTGTTCATCATTCTTGCACAAAAGGCCGGGCGGATTTCGGACAAAACCATTTTGACCGGCTGGCTTTTCCGGACGACGCGGTTTGCCGCGCTGGCGCAAATCCGCGAGCGGGCGAAGCGGTGGCGCCGCGAACTGGAGGTGCAAATGCAATCTGAATTTCAAACCCCGGCGGCTGATGAAGTCTGGAACCAAATGTCGCCGGTGCTGGACGAGGCGCTGGCGACGCTCGGCGAGAAAGACCGGCAGGCCGTGCTGCTGCGCTTCTTTGAAAACAAAAGCCTGGCGGAAGTCGGAAGCTTTCTCGGAATGGGCGAAGACCCCGCGCGCAAGCGCGTGAGCCGCGCTTTGGAGAAGTTGAGCCGTTATTTTGCCAAACGCGGCGTGAGTTCGACGGCGGCAACCATTGCGGAAAAGATTTCCGTCAATTCCATTCAAGCTGCGCCCCCGGCGCTGGCAAAAACCGTGACCGCCGTGGCGCTGGCCAAAGGCGCGGCGGCCTCGGCTTCAATCTTAACCCTCATCAAAGGAACATTGAAAATTATGGCGTGGACAAAGGCAAGAACGACGACTGTTATCGGGTTAGCCGCGTTGATTGCTGTGGGGACAGCGACAATAACCATCAAGGAATTAACGAAACATTACGCTTATCAATGGCAGGTTCAAACGGATAACATGGCCAAAGTGCTTGAAGCGGCGCCGCCAATGGTGGAAATTCGACCGACGATATTTTCTCAGCGTCGCAGCACCGTGGCAACCTATTTCCAAAACAACGGCCAAGGACGAATCCAAAATGTCAAGAGGCTGGAATTCGACACGTCAGTCGAACAAATGATTTTCGATGCTTATGATTCCAAACCGACCCGGGCCATTCTTCCCAAATTGCCACAGGAAAACTACGATTACATCGTCAGCCTTACAAAAGGTTCGTCTGAAGCACTGGCACAAGAAATAAAGCGAAAATTCGGCTTTGTGGGGAAAAAGGAATTGAGGCAAAGGAATGTTCTTTTGCTCAAACTTTCAAACCTGGAGGCTCCTGCATTCAAACCCAGCGCCAATGCGGCTGCCGGCCATGATGATGGAGACGCTCACTTCAATCGGACCATAGGCGATTTGATATGGCAGAATTCATTGGAAGATACCTTGAATTTGCCAATTATTGATGAGACCGGGCTCACGAACCAATACGATTATTCCTTTCATCGTCCGGAATTGAATCCATCTTGGAACACAAACATTAATGCCATGAGACAAGCCTTCGGAGACGCTTTGCATAAACAATTGGGGCTGGAACTTGTTCCGACCAACATGCCTATTGAAATGCTGGTGGTGGAAAAGGTGAAATAGGCTATTCGATTTGTAACGAGGCTCAAACTTCAAAATCGCTCGATGGAATTTTAGTCGGAGCCTCCTCACGTCGGCTGCTACTCAATGCCGCCAGAAAGCCGGCGGCCTTCGCCAGCGTTTCCTCGTATTCCGACTCGGGATTGGAATCCGCCACGATGCCCGCGCCAACGTTGAAATGCGCGAGGCCGTCTTGGCAGATCGCTGCGCGGATGGTGATGCTCAACTGGCTCTCGCGGTTGAAGCCGAGGAAGCCGATCGCGCCGCAGTAAGGTCCGCGCGAAACCGGCTCCAGTTCGTCAATGATTTCCATCGCGCGGTATTTCGGCGCGCCGGTGATGCTGCCGCCGGGAAAAGCTGCCGCGAACGAGGTGAAATGCGTCACGTCGTTCCGCAGGCGACCCTCGACGGTGGAAACGAGGTGCTGCACCTGCGCGAATTTTTCCAGCTTGGCGATTTCCGGTGTTTGCACGGAGCCGAATTCGCAGCCCTTGCCCAAATCATTTCGCAGCAGATCGGTGATCATCACCAGCTCGGCGAGTTCCTTCGTGCTGGTCTGGAGTTCGTAGGCGAGCTGCGCGTCGCGTGTCGGGTCGGGGTCGCGCGGGCGCGTGCCCTTGATCGGACGTGTGACGATTTGCGAACCACTCATGCGTAAAAATTGTTCCGGCGAGGACGATGCAATCTGAAAATCGCCGCAGTCGAGAAATGCCGAAAACGGAGCTGGGGAAACGGCGGTTAATTTTTGGAACAATTCCCAGCCGTCCGAATTTGCCAGAAGGTAGGGCGCGTCACTCCGTGCGCGCCGTTCGTGGGCCTGCGTTCGTCCGGCGGCGGGCAGGGGACTGCCCGCCCTACCACAAAAATCCACCGTCAGCCGCTGCGACAGGTTGACCTGGTAAATGTCGCCGGCGCGGATGTATCGCTGGGCGCGCTGAACCTTGGAAATAAATTCGTCGCGTGACAGATTTGAGATGATCTGGGCCACGGAGCCGCAGAGGCGCGGAAGCGGGGAATGTTTCTTCGCGACTCTGTGTCTCGGTGGCAATTTTCCTGAAATCAACAGGTTCCAAAATTCCATTTGCTCGTTCGCCCGCTTTTCGCTGCGCGAGCCGTCGGCGTTCAAGCCGGTTGAGACGATGAAAACTTTTCCGAGCTGATGGTCGAAGACGACCAGACTGTCATAAAAACCGGCGTGGCAGTCTGGCAATTCCAAATCGTTGACGGCGCGGCGCGGGAGTTTCGGTTCGGTGAAGTTTTTCAGGTCGTAGCCCCAGAAACCAAAGCAGCCGCCGAGCGGAAAGGGCAGGTCAATTTCGTCCAGCAGCTCATAGCGCGACATCAGGCTGCCGAGAAGATGCCACGGATTTCCGAAGTGCGGAGCGCGGAATGCGGAGTGCGGAGTTATCTCGCAACGCGAGCCGAAGGAGCGGAACGTCAGGAATGGATTTGCAGCGACAAACGAGTAGCGCGCCGAAGGTGAATCAAATTGCGACGTGCGAAGCAAAACGACATTCCGCAATCCACAACCCGCAATCCGCAATTGCCCGACGAGCGATTCGGGCGTGTGCGCGGTGGAGATTTCGTGAATCAGCGGGCGCATTTTTCGTCACGCAAACGCCTTGGGCGGGGCGGGCGGCGTGCCGACATGGCGTTCGTAGTCGCGGATGATGGCGACAACTTCCTCAACATCGTCGGTGACTTTTACTAGCTCAAGGTCGGCGGGCTTGATGAATTTGTTTTTTTGCACCAGTTCCTTTTTCATCCATTGCAGCAGGCCGGTCCAGTGGTCGCGCCCGAAGAGCACGAGCGGGAACTGCGGGATGCGCTCGGTCTGGACGAGGGTGATGATCTCAAACAATTCGTCGAGCGTGCCGAAGCCGCCGGGCATGTAAATGAAGCCGAGGCTGTATTTGGCAAAGCAGACTTTGCGCGCGAAAAAATAGTGGAAGTGAAGCGGGATGTTGGCGTAGCGGTTGCCAGTTTGCTCGCGCGGCAGCTCGATGTTGAGGCCGACGGATTTGCCGCCCGCCTGCGCCGCGCCCTTGTTGGCCGCCTCCATGATGCCGGGGCCGCCGCCGGTGACGACGGCGAGGTTGTGCCGAGCGAGTCCCTTGGCGATGGCGGTGGCGGCGCGGTAATATTTGTCGTTCGGCTTCATGCGGGCGGAGCCGAAGATGCTCACCGCCGGTCCGATTTCCGACATCGTGTGGAACGACTCCACAAATTCGGACATGATGCGGAAGATGCGCCAGGGATCCTCGCGCATGAGAAAGGTTGTGTCGCTCATGGCCGGAGCTTAATCCCGGCTGCGGGCGGAGACAAGCGCGCGGAAAACAAAACAGGCCGGGGAATCGAAATTCCCCGGCCCGTGTCGCTGGACAATTTTCAGGAGCAGCCGAGACTCTCGCCGCAATTCAGGCATTTGTAGCACGCGCCGTTGCGCACGGCGACGTGGCCGCAGTTCGGGCAGGTCGGCGCGTCCTGCTGGAAATGCGCGACGGAATCGTTCAATGATCTCACGGCGTGTCCGTCGTCGGCGTGATGGCCGTTGCCGTTTGATACTTCGAGCGCGTCGTTTTCCTCGGCGATGGGCAGTTCAGGCACCGGACGGTTTATCTTTTTTTTCAGCTCGTCAATCAGGCCGGGCATGGCGAGTTCGGGCTGGTTGCGCGTGGACGGGAGGCTTTCCCGGTAGCCGGGGATGAATTGCAGGGCCATCCATCGGAACACATAGTCCGTGATGGAGGAGGCGTTGCGGATGTCCGGGTTTTTGGTGAAGCCGCTCGGTTCAAAACGCTGGTGGGCGAATTTTTTGACGAGAGCCTCCAGCGGCACGCCGTATTGCAGCGCCATGCTGGTGAGCGTGCCGATGGCGTCCATCAAGCCGCCGATGGTCGAGCCTTCCTTGGCCATCGTGATGAACAGCTCGCCGGGCTGGTTGTTTTTGAACAGGCCGACTGTGAGGTAGCCTTCGTGTCCGGCGATGTCGAATTTGTGCGTGACCGCCGTGCGCGTGTCGGACAGCCGGCGGCGCAGCGGTTTGCCGGAATCAATCCGCAGCCGGGCGATCTCGGCTTCGAGTTCCGCGATTTTGCCCTCCAACGCGGAATTGCCCGGTGAGGTTTTGCCGCCGCCCTCATTGGTTTTTTTCGTGTTGAGCGGCTGCGAACGCTTCGAGCCGTCACGGTAGATCGCCACGCACTTGAGTCCCAGCTTCCAGGCCTGAACGTAGGTGTCGCGAATTTCCTCGACGGTGCATTCGTTCGGCATGTTGACGGTCTTGGAAATCGCGCCGCTGATGAACGGCTGCGCGGCGGACATCATCTTCAAATGCGCCAGATAATGGATGCTGCGCTTGCCGCGCGCAGGCTTGAACGCGCAGTCAAAAATCGGCAAATGCTCCGGCTTCAAACCGCTTTTCACGACCGCGCCGTTTTCCTCGACGTCTTCAATCGTGTCGAATTTTTCGATGTGGGCGATGATGTTTTTGTTTTCAGCCTCGCCATAACCGAGGCGGCGCAGCGCATCCGGCACGCCGCGGTTGACGATTTTTAACATGCCGCCGCCGGCGAGGAGTTTGTATTTCACCAGCGCGATGTCGGGTTCGATGCCCGTCGTATCGCAGTCCATCGAAAAGGCGATGGTGCCGGTCGGCGCGAGCACGGTGACCTGCGCGTTGCGGTAGCCGTGCTGCCGGCCCCTAGCGAGCGCGCCGTCCCAGGTTTTGCGCGCTTCGTCCTTCAAATAATTAAATTCCCGGCTGGGCTGGATGGTTTCGACGGCGTCGCGATGCAATTTGATAACGCCGAGCATGGAATCCACGTTGTCTTTCGCCAGCGGCGTGGAAACATGCGCGCAACGGGCGTCGCGATAGCCCGGAAACGCGCCGATATTCGCGGCGATTTCCGTGCTCTGCTCGTAAGCGTGACCGGTCATGATGGCCGTGATGGCGCCGGCCAGCGCGCGGCCTTCGTTGCTGTCGTAAGGCAGGCCGTAGCTCATGCAAAGCGAGCCGAGGTTCGCGAAGCCGAGGCCGAGCGTGCGGTAAATGTGGGAGTTTTCGGCGATGTCCTTCGTCGGATAGCTGGCGTTGTCCACCAGGATTTCCTGCGCGGTGATAAAAATGCGGACGGCGGCCTTGAACCGGTCCACTTCAAATTTGCCGTCCGCGTTTTTGAACTTCATCAGGTTTAGCGACGCGAGATTGCAGGCGGTGTTGTTGATGAAAACGTATTCGCTGCACGGGTTGGTCGAGTGAATCGGCTCGGTGCCCTTGCAGGTGTGCCATTTCTGGATCGCGCCGTCGTATTGCATCCCGGGGTCGCCACAGATCCAGGTGCCTTCGGCGATTTTGAAAAGCAGTTTCGCCGCGTCTTTCTTTTCGAGCGGCTTGTTGGTGGTGATGGCGCGTGTCCACCATTCCTTGCCGCCAATCGCGGCGGTCATGAATTCGTCGCTGGCGCGCACGGAAAGATTTTCGTTCTGATACATCACGCTGCCGTAGGCGTCGCCATTGTAGGAGCCGTCATAACCTTGTTCAATCAGCGCCCATGCCTTCTTCTCTTCCTTTTGCTTGGCGTCAATGAATTCCTCGATGTCGCCGTGCCAGTCGCGCAGCGTGTTCATCTTGGCCGCGCGGCGCGTTTTGCCGCCGGACTTCACGACGTTGGCGACCTGATCATAAACCTTCAGGAAGCTCATTGGTCCGCTGGGGCGACCGCCACCGGAAAGTTTTTCCTTGCTGGACCGCAGCGGCGAGAGATCCGTGCCGGTGCCGGAGCCGTATTTGAAGAGCATCGCCTCGCTGGATGCGAGCCGCATGATGTCCTCCATGTTGTCCTGGACGGACTGGATGAAGCACGCGCTGCCCTGGGGATATTCGTATTGCGTGGCCGCGCGCTCGGCTTCGCCGGTCTTGCGGTTGAAAAACCAGTTGCCCTTGCCGGATTTCTTGCCGATGCCGTATTGGTGGAACAGCCCAACGTTGAACCAGACCGGCGAGTTGAACGCGCCGCACTGGTTCACGCACAGCCAGCAAAGCTCCTCGTAAAAAATCTCGCCGTCGGCCTTGCTGAAATAGCCGTCCGCCACGCCCCAGTCGGCAATCGTCCGGCAGATGCGGTGGATGAGCTGGCGCACGGAAGTTTCGCGCTCGGCGGTGTGCTGCTCGCCGTAAAAATATTTCGAGACGACCACCTTCGTCGCGAGCTGCGACCAAGACTTCGGCACCTCGACGTTTTCCTGTCTGAAAATCACCTTGCCTGCGTCGTCGGTGATTTCGGCGGTGCGCTTCTCCCATTCAATCTGGTCGAATGGCTTGGTCTTCGGATCGCTGAAAATGCGCTCAATGGCCAGGGATTTTTTCCCGGCGCTTCTGCCGCCCTTTGATTCCCGCGACGCGCTGACTTTTGCGGTGCGGCGGTGGCCGGTGTGCGGAACTGGGGCTAAAATTTCCTCGCGTGCGTCAATCATGATTGTCTCCTCGTTAAAATGTTCCAACGCCAATGCTCCCCCCCGCAGTTTCAGACAAAGCGGAACCCGGTCTGGCTTAAAATATTGTTAATTAACCGCTGAAACGGACTTTTTGCCGATATTTGAATCCCCAATTAGTTGGGGAACGGGTCATATCTTGCTACCACCTGTTGTGGAATTCAAGAAAATTTTTCAAAAAAGTTACAAATGAGTTATTCCCAAACAAAATCAACGGAATCTT
The DNA here is from genome assembly GCA_964655855.1 of uncultured Bifidobacteriaceae bacterium. Lineage (GTDB taxonomy): Bacteria > Verrucomicrobiota > Verrucomicrobiia > Limisphaerales > UBA11358 > UBA11358. Next base: position 55,179 of record CAZZPE010000004.1, on the reverse strand, counting down.
CGCGCCGAGATTGGCGCGGCAGCCACTTATTCGCCGCGGTGAACAAGTTTTCATTGCGATTTCTTTCCGCGAACGCGGGAATATCTTTCGTGCTGCGCCTTCCGATGGGCCTCAATCCTTCCCGCTTTTCCCGTTTGTTTTTTGTGCTCCGGCTTGAATTTCCGCACCGGCTCAATCGTCTTCGGGCGCGCCTTTGGCACCAGCACGATCGGGCAGCCTTCGAAGCCGAACGCCGTGCGCAGCTCGCCCGCCAGATGCTTTTTGTATTGGTCGGAAAACAATTCGTCGCGGTTGACGAACAGCAGAAAGGTCGGCGGCGCCTGCCGCACCTGCGTCGCGTAGAAAAATTTCAGCCGGTGGCCCATCGCGCTGATCGGCTGGCGGCGCTCGACGGCGTCGTTGATGGTGCGGTTCAAAATCGCCGTCGGGATTTTCTGCTGCAACTGCGCGGCGACATAGCGGATGGCCTCCAGCAACCGCTCCAGATGAAAGCCGGACTTGGCGGACGTGAAAATCACCGGCGCGTAATCGAGGAAAAACAGTTTCCGCTGCACCCACTCGGCGAACTCGCCGAGCGTGGTCAGTTGCTTTGCCTGGCCCTCGGTGCGCTCCTTCCGGTTGCGCCGCCCGATTTCATCCTCGCGCGCCTTGAGAACCTCCGCCTCGAACAAATCCCATTTGTTGACGACGATGATGCACGCCTTGCGGCTTTCGACGATCACGTCGGCGATCTTTTTGTCCTGCTCGGTGATGCCGGCCTCGGCGTCAATCACCAGCACCGTGATGTCGCTGCGCTCGATGGAATCCTCGGCGCGTTTCACGCTGAAATACTCGATCGAATCGTCCACGCGCCGCGTCTTCCGCATCCCGGCGGTGTCAATCAGGATGTATTTCTGCCGGATGCCGTCGGCCTCGACCTCGAACGGCACGTCAATCGCGTCGCGCGTCGTGCCGGGAATCGGCGAGACGATGACGCGCTTGGATTGCGTGAGCGCGTTGATGATGGACGACTTGCCGACGTTCGGCCGGCCGACGATGGCCAGCTTCAAAATTGCGGATTGCGGATTGCGGATTGCGGAATCAGCCGAGTCATCGCCGGCAGCTTCTTGACTTTGAACTTCGGACTTTGAACTTTGGACTGGCAACAGGGCCACCGCTGCGTTCATCAGATTCTGGATGCCTTCGCCGTGAATGGCGCTGACGGGGAAAATCTTGTCGAAGCCGAGCGCGGCAAATTCGTCCGCGCCTTTTTCCGCGCGTTCGGTGTCCACCTTGTTGACCGCCACCAGGATTGGCTTGCCGCTCTTGTGGAGATGTTGCGCCACCTCGCGGTCCAGCGGCACGACGCCTTCCTGCACATTGACGACCAGGATGATGGCGCTGGCGGCTTCAATCGCCATTTCCACCTGTTCGAGCGCGGCCTTGATGATGATGTCGTCGGATTTTTCGCGGCGCAACAGGCCGATGCCGCCGGTGTCCACCAGCGTGAAGGATTTTCCGCCCCACTCAGCCTCGGCGGTGACGCGGTCGCGCGTGACGCCCGGCTGGTCATGCACAATTGCAATCCGCTTCTTGATGATGCGGTTGAACAATGCGGACTTGCCGACATTCGGTCGTCCGACGATGGCGATGAGATTTGGCACGCTCAAAGGATAGGGAATTTTGCCGGGAACGCGAATCAAAATGAATTGTAGCAGCCGACGTGAGTCGGCTCAAATTGGAGCGAACTCACGTGCGCTGCTACAGCCGCGACATCAGGCTTTTTGCGCGGCGGACCCAGACGCGGTCGCGCTTGCGCTGGAAGGCGGGCGCGTGCTGGTCGTCGCTGACGATGTCCTTCAATTCCGCCCGCGCCAGTTCCGGCTGTTTTTTGGCGAGGTAAAGCTCGGCGAGTTGAACCTTGGCGCGCGGGTAGGAATGGTTTTGCGTGATGTGCTGCCAGTATTGAATCGCGTTGTCGGTCTCGCCGAGCGCGGTGAGCGTTTCGGCCAGCGCCATCATGGTGTGGCCGTAATCGTGTTCGGGCTTCTCGTTCATGACGCTTTCGAGGAGCGGCCGCGCCTCGGCGGGACGGTTCAGGCGGACGAGGCATTGGCCCAGATGCGCGCGGGTGTCAATGTCGGTGGCATCGCGCTGAAGCGCGGCGCGGTAGCATTGTTCGGCCTCGGCCAGTTTGCCGCGCTGGAAGTAAACGTCGCCGAGCTGGAAATGGTGATAGGCGTTGTCGAGGTGATGGATTTGCGCCTGAAGTTCCTTGATGCGTTTGCGGCTCTGCGCGCCGGGCAGCTCGAAGCCGCGCGTGACCGACGGCGCGCTGGCGCGATAGACGAAGAAGAAATACAAAATCGCCGAGATGCCCCAGCCGATCAAAATAAAAATCGCCCAAAGCCATTCCCGCCGCCGGATCGCGTCAACGAACATCCAGACCAGAAACGCGACAACTGGCCACAGCCAGATGTTGTGGATCAGGTAACCGACGTTCAGCAAATCAAAAATCAGCGAGGCGAACATGACGCACATTTTTAACGCAAAGACGCCCGCGCTGCAATCCAGCAAGCGAAAATAGAGGATGGAAGGTGGAGAATGGCAAAACCCGGCGCGCATTTTTTCCGGCGATCTTCCATTCTCCATCTTCCATCTTCGTTGCGGCAGGCGTGTCTTTGCGTTAAAAACCTCCGGCGATGATTGCCAAGAGAACCAAAGCCGACCTGCGTCGCGCCTACGAACTCATGCGCGCGCGGTTTGGACACCAGCATTGGTGGCCGGGCGAAACGCCGTTTGAAGTCTGCGTCGGCGCGATTCTGACGCAAAACACCGCGTGGTCGAACGTCGAGCGCGCCATCGCCAATCTCAAAACCGCGCGCGCGCTGGAACCGGAAAAAATGTTCGTGTTGCCGGAGGTGAAGCTGGCGGAGTTGATCCGGCCCGCCGGTTATTTCAACGTCAAGGCGCGGCGGCTGCGGTCGTTTCTGCGGGTGCTGGTTGAGCAATTTGACGGCGGTTTGAAGAGGCTTTTCGCGGGCGAAACTTCCGCCGTGCGCGAAAGGTTGCTGGCCGTCAACGGCATCGGGCCGGAGACGGCGGACAGCATGGCGCTTTATGCCGGCGGCCATTGCAGCTTTGTGATTGACGCTTACACGAAGCGGATTTTTGAAAGGCACGGATGGAAGCCGGATTCAAGTTTCAAGGTTCGGGGTTCAAAGTTGGCTCGCGGCTACGACGAGTTGAAATCGCTTTGCGAGTCGGCGCTGGATCAAAAGACCGGCGCGGCGCGGCTGGATTACTGGCGGGATTATCACGCGCAACTGGTGATGGTGGGGAAGCATTATTGCCGGACGCGCGCGCCGCGCTGCGATGAATGCCCGCTGAAGCCGCTGCTACCGCCACGTTGAATCGTCAAGGGCAGCCAGCCGATTCCGCGATTCAACGGATTAACAAACTTGTCTTTGCCGCATTTCCGGCTAATTTCTGCCATCGCCAGCATGAATCAGACGCTCATCATCGTGCCGACCGTCAATGAGCGGGAAAATCTCCCGCGCATGGCGCAAAAGCTTTTGTCGCTGCCGGTGCCGGTGGATTTGCTCGTGGTGGACGGCAATTCATCAGACGGCACGGGGAAAATCGCCGATGAGCTCGCTGCGAAACATCCGCAGATTCACGTCCTGCACGAGCAGAAAAAAAACGGGCTGGGCCGCGCCTATACCGCCGGCTTCAAATGGGCGCTGGGAAAAAATTATGAATTCATCTTCGAGATGGACTGCGATTTTTCGCACGATCCGGATGAAATTCCCAATTTTCTCAAGGCAGCTCAAAATGCCGACCTCGTTCTCGGCTCGCGCTACTCCGGCGGTGTGCGCGTCGTGAACTGGCCGCTCAAGCGGCTGTTGTTGAGCCGCTGCGCCGGCATTTACGTCTGGCTCGTCACCGGGATGCCGCTCACCGACCCGACGGGCGGCTTCAAATGTTTCCGCCGCCGGGCGCTGCAGGCCGTCAATCTCGAACAGATCCACTCGAACGGCTACAGCTTTCAGATCGAGTTGACCCACCGGCTCTGGCGCGACGGATTCAACATTGCCGAAGTGCCGATCACCTTCACCGAGCGCGTCGAAGGGCATTCCAAACTGTCGCGCGGTATTGTCGTTGAAGCGTTGTGGATGGTCTGGTGGCTGTGGCTGCAAAACGGCCTCCGCCGCCGGCCGCGCAAAAAGGCGTGAACAATTTGTCCGCCGGTGCGTCCAATCCAGAACGAAAGGATGTTCACCATGAAAACAAACCGGTTCACCACTCTGTTAATCGCAGGTTCAATCCTCTTTTCCGCCGCGGCGGCTTTTGCCGCCATGCCGCAGGCGGGAGACGCCGCGCCGTCATTTGAAGGGCGGGATCAGGACGGCAACGCCGTCAAACTCGCCGACCTGACTGGCCGGAAAATTGTGCTGTTGTATTTTTATCCCAAGGACAACACGCCCGGCTGCACCAAGGAAGCCTGCGGTTTCCGCGATCGCATGGGCGATTTGCAGACGAACAACGTCGCCGTCATCGGCGTCAGCTTCGATTCCGCCGACAGCCACAAGCAGTTCATCGCCAAGTATCATTTGAATTTTACGCTGCTTGCAGATACGGACGGAAAAATTGCAGACATTTACGGCGTGAAGATGGACGGCAAGAGCATGGACAGGCGCGTGAGCTTTCTCATCGGGCTGGACGGGAAAATTGTCCACGTCACCGATGCGGGCAATCCCGACATCCATTTCAACGAGATGAAGGACGCCATCGCCGGGCTGAAAAAGGGGTGAGCCGGAAATCATCTCTCGTCAAACAGGCTGTTCGGAATTAAATTCGCCGCGTGCAACCGTGGTTGGACAACGGCCTGATGGCCCGGGCGCGTGAGTTTCTCCGCCGGCACTGGCGGCGCGCGCTGCGCTGGCGCGAAAAGCTGGTCCTCAAGGAGGAGGCGTTTCATCTTGTGCTTGCCGGCTTCGTCGGGGTCATCGGCGGTGTGGTGAATTTGTTTTTTTACTGGGCCGTCCACCTCCTGCAGCCGGGCGATCCGGTGGAAGTCGCGGAGCGGTTTTCGGACTGGGAGCGCGTTTCGGTGACCACGCTCGGCGGGCTGGCGGCAGGACTGGTGCTGCACTGGGGATTGCGCATGGTCGGACCGCAAGGCTCGACCAATCTGCTCGAAGTCGTCGTGGCCGGCGACGGGCGGCTGCCGTTCCGCACCGAATTCGTCAAAACCATTTCCGCCATCGTGAGCATCGCCACCGGCGCGTCCATCGGGCGCGAAGGCGGCATCACGCAACTGGCGGCGACGCTCTCGTCCAAGCTCGGCCAGCTTGCGAAATGGCCGCCGTATCGGCTGCGGCTGCTGGTCGGCTGCGGCGCGGCGTCGGGCATCGCGGCGGCCTACAACGCGCCGATTGCCGGCGCGGTTTTCTCCGCGCTCGTCGTGCTCGGCAATTTTTCGATGAACCTCTTCGCGCCGCTGGTTTTTTCATCGGTCATCGCGGCGATGGTTTCGCGCAGTTTTTTTGGCATCGCGCCCTGGTATCAAATCCCGCCGTTTCCGCCGGCCACGCTGCCGCAACTGCCGTGGTTCGTGCTGCTGGGCGTGATTTGCGGCGCGGTCGGCGCGTGTTTTCTGAAACTGCTGCGCGCCGGCAAGGAGCAGTTCCGCAGGCTGAACTGGCCGGTTTATGTCCGGCTCACGCTGGCCGGATTTGTCGTGGGCATCATCGCCATCGGGTTTCCCGGCGTCTGCGGCAACGGATATTCGGTGACCAACGACATTCTCCACGATAAATTTCCGCCCGCCGCCTGGCCGCAAATTCCGCCCGCGGCCTGGGCGCTCCTCTGGCTGGCCGGATTGTTCCTGGCCAAAATGCTGGCGACTTCGGCGACGGTCGGCGCGGGCACCGTCGGCGGCGTGTTCACGCCCACGCTGTTTCTCGGCGCGGCCGCGGGCGCGCTGTTCGGCGGCGTGCTGCATCAACTCGGCGCCGCGCCCGGCGTGCCGGCGGGGGCGCTGGCCCTCGTCGGGATGGGCGCGACGCTGGCGGCCACGACGCGCTCGCCGCTGCTGGCGATGATTTTGATTTTTGAACTGTCGCTGGATTATTCGCTCGTGCCGCCGCTGATGCTCGCTTGCGTGGTTTCCATCCTCGTGGCGCGGCAGTTGCACGGCGAATCGGTCTATACCGAGCACTTGCGCGTCAAGGGGCTTGCGCTGGGGCAGGAGACAAACCGGCCTGGCGCGGTGATGGAGCAAACCGTCGGCGATTTCATGCATGTGCCCATCGTTCCCATCTTGGAAACCACGCCGCTCCGGGAAATCGCCAGCCGGTTCCTGTCCAGCCCGAACAATTTCGTCCCGGTCGTGGACGCGCGGCAACGGCTGCTCGGCGTGGTGGCGTTGCAGGACTTGAAGGAGTTTCTAAACAACGCGCAGGCCTTGGAGGGAGTCATCGCTGGCGACGTGATGCGGCCACCGCCCAAATGCCTTACGCCGGGCCAGCGGCTGCTCGACGCGCTGCCGCTCGTGCTGGATTGCGAATTGCGCAACGTGCCCGTTGTGAACAATTCCAGCGAAAATAAACTCGTCGGCTCCGTGTCGCGCGCCGAGCTGCTCAATATTTTCTCCGAGGCCATCGCCGAAAAAAGCGACCCGTTGCGGTGAAAAATCTCTGACAATACTTCTTGTCAGTGAAATCCGCCGGGGGTAGAAAACAACCGTCAGTTGTAGAACGAACCCAAGCTGGTTCCGGTGCGTGAGCAATCACGCCCTCTTTGTTGAGTGGCGGGGAAAGCGCGGGAAGGCATACGATGAAACGTTTTATCCACTTTTTGAGTGCCATCACGGCGTTGGTCGCGTTGACGGCTGCAAAAGCTGACGCGCAAAATCTTGATGCCGCCTGTCCGCTTGGCTTTTTCACGAACGCCGCCTCCCGCCTGCTGTCGTCGGAAATGAACCTTGATTTGACGCGGATTGAGATTTACCCGACAAACCAATATACGCCCGCAGTGCATCGGTTGCTGCAAGTCGCGGCAAATGTCTATGAGGCCACCACGACGAATTTCTATCCGTCCATTTTCCGACCGCTGTTCACCGTGGATGGCGGCGGCAAGGTGTTCATCACCGGCTATGCAAACCAGTCCAGCCTTGTCACCCAAGCCAGCCAGATGGTTCCCGGTGCGAACAATGACATCCTTGATCCGCCAGTCGAGGCCACCGCGCTGCCGGTTGGACAGAACATTTTGACCAACGTTTATGGCGTGCCGTGGATCATCGGCGCGAAAAAGGGGTTCCCGAACTTCAACGCGTTTTCGATCGAAACCGCGTTTGAATTGGTGCGCAAGCTGGAGGTGGTGCGCGACACCAATGCGACGACGCAGCCGGACATCACATGGACCAACCAGATGTATTTGATGAACATTACCAATTATTTCGGGCTGTCCTGCTGGAATTCCTACCGCTCCAATTATCCCGGTCCGGTGGACATTCTGGTGCGATGCGGTTCAAGCATCACGCTGACGAATGACAACAACATGTTCCCCTATGTCTTCGGAACCAACTTTGCGTTCGCCATGGAAATCGCCCCAAACTGGCCTGGCTGGAACGGCACGCCCGGGCTGGCGTCGGCTTCATTTCTCGTTCCGCTGAACACCAGCGTCCTGATGCTGACCAATGCGATGTATTTTTACAACGAGCCGAATCCGCCAAATGGGGCAGAACTTCTCAATTACTTGGGCGGCAGTCCGAGCAATTATCTGGACGCCGGCATTCGGGAACTGCCGCATTTCGGGCTGCTGATGACGAACCGCTTGCAGGTCGCCATCATTGATTATTCCACCAATATTTCGTCTTTGAATGCGGGCGGGCCCGTCGTTGGACAGATTGTGGATTACGTCCAGCTTGACGGATTGAACAGCAGCCAGCTTTTGAATTCGGCGCTGGCGGAAAATGATGCCAATAGCTTTTGGAATACCAACTATGATGTGATCGGCAATCTGATTGGAGTCGAGAATCAATTTTATGTTTCAGCATTTGGCACCACAAGCACTGGTCAAGCGCCGACTGGTTCCGGCGCGTGGACCACGGCACCGATACCTGGCGGGCCCACCGGCGATGTCAGCCCGGGGGCACAACAGTCCTTTTTCAGGGGATTTTTTTCAAAAGACGGGATCTATTATTACAACGCGGTGATTTACACGAATACACAGTCGGCCATGCAAATGCCCTACACGCCGATTGTATTTGCCATCCAACATATAACTTGGGGGGCGAACGATCCGCTGGTGCATTATCTCGCCAGTGATTTGGCGCCGCAGGTCGAATATCCATTCGTCATTGACTGGGGTTCGGTCAATTTATACACGCCTACATCTCGCTACCAGCCGTGGGGAGTGTTTCCGCCAACGTATGAACTTGGTGTTGATCCGAATCCCTGCAATCTCGCGTTCAAAGACCCGTTGGTGCGCGCTTCGGACAATTGGAATTTTCCCACCGGGCAAATCTCGAATCCAAACTGGCTGGGGCGGGTGCATCGCGGCACGCCGTGGCAGACGATTTATCTCAAGTCCACAAACATTCTGGATTGGGCCAACAATATTGGACAAAACGGCATCAACACATGGGTCAATTGGACGGGAGACGAAAATCTGGCCGATGCCACGGCGATGGCACCGGTGCAGGACTGGCATCTGGCGAGTCTGCTGGCATCTCTCCTGACCACAAACACCCCCGGCTCATTGGTTTCGGTGAATAATCCGGATCCAAATGCATGGCTGGTTCTGTGCGATGGCCTGACCGTTTTGACAAATATCTCGACCGACCTCCAGATTCGTATCCCACAGTTTCCGCCGCAATTTGCAACACTCATGGTTTCCTCAAATTCACATCAAGCCTCGGTAATTGCCGGTGCCATCGAATCCGCGCGGATGAGCCGGCCGGGACAATCCTTCGCCGACATCGGAGACATTCTGGCAATTCCCCAACTGGCGGAACAGTCGCCGTTTCTGAATATCAGCTCCGCGGTTCAAAGGACCAACGGCATCAGCGATGAAGCTTGCGAGGAAATTTCCAGCCAGTTCCTGCCTTTGTTGCGCGTGGATTCGGTCGGCTCGGTTGCATCCGCCAGTGGCCGGCCGGTCATCCAGTTCACCGGTTCTGACGGACATGTTTATGCCATCGAAGCTTCTCCAGACTTGTTGAATTGGACAAGCATCAGCACCAACTGGCCGGTGGGCGGCATGATTAATTTCTCCAGCTGTCCGACAGTCAATGGCAGCGCGGAGTTTTACCGTTCCATTTTGTTGCGATAGCGGTCTCGCAATCGAAGTTCATCTTCGCCAGCGGCTGATTTCCCGGCGATGCGTTTTGCGTTAATTGCTTAAAAAATCTTTTTTGTTTGCGCCCGGCGTTCTAGCTTTCCCGCATGGCTCTTAAAACCGGCGACCCAATCACCCTGACGATTCACGACATCGCCTTCGGCGGCGAAGGCGTCGGGCGCGTGGACGATTTTGTCGTGTTCGTGCCGTTCGTGCTGGTTGGCGAAGCCGTCGCCGCTGAAATCACGGAGGTCAAAAAGAATTTCGCGCGGGCGAAACTGCTGCGCGTGGAAACGGTCTCGCCGGAGCGCGTCGCGCCGGAGTGCCGTTATTTCGGCGCGTGCGGCGGCTGCCAGTATCAGCACACCGCCTATCCGGCGCAGTTGCAGTTGAAGCACAAACAGATTTCGGACTTGTTCGAGCGCGTCGGGAAAATCCCGGCGGACAAGATCGCGCCGGTCATTCCCTGTCCGCAGCCTTACGGCTACCGGAACCGTATCATGATCCGCAGCCAGTGGAACAAGCCGGAGCAGAAGCTGAACATCGGCTTCGTGCGCGCCGATTGCGGGCTGGTCGAGGACATCGAGGAATGCAAAATCGCCGAGCTGGCGCTGAACGAGCAAATCCGGCACGTCCGCGCGCATCCGCCGCCGAAGGGCGGAATCAAGGTGGTGCTGCGGGTGCAGCCGGAAGGTTGGAGCGTGCCGCCGGATTCGTTTTTCCAGAACAATTTTTTCCTGCTGCCGAAGCTCGTCGCGACGGTTCGCGAATTTCTCCAAAACAGCGGCGCGCGGCATCTGGTTGATTTGTATTGCGGCGTCGGATTTTTCGGCATTGAGCTGGCGGGCGCGGTGGAGTCGTTTGTCGGCGTCGAATACGACCAGCTTGCCATCAAGGCGGCGCGGCAAAACGCGGCGGCGCGGGAAATTGCCAACGGCGAATTCATTTCCGCGAAAGTCGAGGACGTTTTGCCCGGCTTGCTGGGAAAATTTTCAGCGGGAAAAACGGCGGTGATTCTCGACCCGCCGCGCAAGGGCTGCCAGCCGGAAATCCTGCAACTGCTCCGCGAAACGAGGCCGGCGCAGGTGATTTATGTGTCCTGCCATCCGGCGACGATGGCGCGCGACTTGAACATTTTGTGCGGCGATGGTGTCTTTGACTTGGCGCGTGTGCAGCCGCTGGACATGTTCCCGCAGACGCAGCACGTGGAATGCGTGGCGGATTTGCGCGCGGGACAAAACCTTGCCAAACCGTAAAATATGGATTCAACTGTCACAACCAACACCAATGGAAACGCAAACTGATCCGCGGAAAAACTTCGTTCCGCGCTGGCTGCCGTGGCTGCTGGCGGCGGGGATGCTGCTGCTCTACTGGCTGACGCTGAACCGCTGGGTGTCCCTGTTCAATCTTGGCGCCGTGGCCCGGATTTCCGGCTGGACGTGGCAGCCGGAGGTGTTGAGTCCTATCACCTTTCTGGTCACCGGTCCGTTCCGCTGGCTGCCCGCGCCGGCGATTCCGCTGGCGTTGAATTTATTTTCCGCCGTGTGCGCGGCGCTGGCGCTCGGCCTGCTGGCGCGGTCGGTGGCGCTGCTGCCGCACGACCGGACGGACGCGCAGCGCAAACGCGAAGAAAGCGTTTTTTCATTTCTGACGACCGGCAGCGCGTGGCTGTCGCCGCTGCTGGCCGTGCTGGTCTGCGGTTTGCAGCTCACGTTTTGGGAGCGCGCGACCAACTGGACGGGCGAGATGTTCGACCTGCTGCTGTTCGCGGTCGTGGTCTGGTCGTTGCTGGAATACCGGCTGGACGAACGCGAGTGGCGTTTGTATCTGGCGGCGTTCGTTTATGCCGCGGGGACGACGGACGACTGGGGGATGACGGGCTTTTTCCCGCTGTTCATGGTGGCGATTGTCTGGCTGCGCGGCTTGAGCTTTTTCAATTTGCGCTTTCTGGGGCGGATGCTGGTGTGCGGGCTGGCGGGCATGTTGTTTTACCTGCTGCTGCCGTTGCTGGCGGTGACCGCCCACAAAATGCCGTTCAGCTTCTGGCAGTATTTGAAGTTCAACCTGTCGCCGCAGTATGACGTCCTGAAAACCTATCTCACCTTCGGCCTGCACCCGCAGCAATATCTGGAAACCCTGTCCTTGCTGCTGGCCTACCTGATGCCGCTGCTCGTGCTGTCAATCCGCTGGAAAACCTCCTTTGGCGACAACAGCCGGATCGGCGTGGCGCTGGCGAGTTTCATCTTCCACCTGCTTCACGGCCTTTTTCTGGCGGGCTGCCTCTGGCTGGTCTTTGATCCGCCGTTCAGCCCGCGGCACACGGGGTTTGGCCTGACGATTTACTACCTGATGGCGTTGAGCATCGGTTATTACAGCGGCTATTTCCTGCTGGTTTTTGGAAAAAAAATCGTGCGCCAGCGGGGCCGCACGCCGGAGTTGTTGCAATCGCTGGATCGGCCCGTCCTCATGGGCGTGTGGCTGCTGTGCATCGTGGCGGTGGCGGGGCTGGCTTACCGGAATGCGCCGCAAATCCGCGGCACGAACGGCGATACGTTCCGGAGTTACACCCGGCTCGTCGAGGAAAAATTGCCTGCGGCGGGCGGCTATTTGTTGAGCGACGACCCGCAGCAACTGGCGCTGGTGCGGTCGGCGCTGGTGCGGGACGGGCGCGCGCGGGATTTTGTGCCGCTCGAAACGCAGTCGCTGGTGGTGCCCGCCTACCACCGCTATTTGCACCGGACCTTTCCGCAACGCTGGCCGGAAATTGTCTCCGCCACCCAGACCAACACGCTCAATCCGGTCGGGCTGATCCAGATTTTGGGCATGCTGTCCCGGACGAATGACCTTTATTACCTGCATCCGAGCTTCGGTTATTACTTCGAGCAATTTTACCTGGAGCCGCACGGCTTGATTTACAAAATGAAGATGCTGCCGGCGGACACGCTGGTGCCGCCCACGCCGGACAAAAAACTGATCGCGGAAAATGAAACGTTCTGGACGCAGACTGCGATGCCGGCGCTGGCGCCCGTCGAACGCGCCGCCGCGCCGCCCGACCCAAACGCCCCGCAGAGCTGGGGCGAGCGCCGGCTGGACAAATTCCATGTGCCGCGCGAACCGGACCGGATGGCCATTCTGGCCGGGCTGTTTTACTCGCGCAGCTTGGATTTCTGGGGCGTGGAACTCCAGCGCGCCGGCGAGCTGGAAAAGGCCGCCGTCCAGTTCGACACCGCGCAAAAGTTGAACCCAGAAAACGTCGTCGCCCGGAACAATCTCCGTTTCAACCAAAACCTCCGGGCGGGCCGCCCGGCGTCCATGGATTTGACCAAGGCCACCATTGATCAGTTCGGTCAATACCAGACATGGGGCGAACTGATGAATGCCAACGGCCCGTTCGACGAGCCAAGTTTTTGTTTTGCAATCGGGGTCAATCTGGCGGCGGGCAACAGTTATTTCCGCCAGGCCGTCGCGTCGTTTGACCGCGTCCGCGAACTGGCGCCGGACTATCTGCCCGCGCGCCTCTGGCTCGGCCAGATTTACCTGATGGCCCGCCTGCCCAAACCCGCGCTGGCCGCGTTGAGCGACCCGCTGGCCCACCCGGAAAATTTCTCCCTGGCCGAAACCAACGAAACCCAGCTGCATGTGCTCGCCGCCGCCGCCTGTTTTCAGGAGACCAATTTCTCGCGCGGCGCGGAAATGCTCGATGCCGAAATGGCCCTCCACCCGGACAACAATGATTTGTTCGCCTCCGCCGCGCAGGCCTACATGGTGAACGGGCAGTTTGACAGGGCGCTCGGCGTCATTGACCGCAAATTGAAATCCGCGCCCGACGACCCGGCCTGGCTTTACAGCCGGGGCTACATTTCCATCCAGCTCAAAAATTACGACGCCGCCATCGCCGCCTTGAGCCGTGTGCTGGCGGTCCAGACCAACAACGACAACGCGCTCTTCAACCGCGCCATCGCCAATCTCGACAGCGGCCGGCTCGACGCCGCGCGCGCCGACTACCTGCGGCTGCAGCAAATCTCCAGCAACGCGTTCCAGGTCGCCTACGGCCTGGGCGAAACTGCCTGGCGCCAGCACGACACCAACGAGGCCGTCCGCAATTACCAAATCTACCTCGCCAACGCCAATACCAATACCGGCGAGGCCCAGACCGTCCTTCAGCGGTTGCGCGAACTCAAAAAGTAAATCATCCTGACGCGCGATGCGTGTCACCCACATCATCACGCGGCTCGTCGTCGGCGGCGCTCAGGAGAACACCGTCGCCACCGTCCTCGGCCTGCGCCAAAAGCCCGGCGTCGAAGTCTGTTTGATCTCCGGCCCGACGACCGGCCCCGAAGGCTCGCTGGAGCCTGAAGTTTCAAAAATCCCCGGACTGCTTGAAATGGTCCCCGGGTTGGTCCGGCCCGTTCATCCGTTGAAAGACTGGCTGGCGCTGCGGCACCTCGAGAAAATCCTGCGCGAACAAAAGCCGGACATCGTCCACACCCACAGCGGCAAGGCGGGCATTCTGGGCCGGCTTGCTGCCAGGCGCGCCGGGGTTCCGGTCATCATCCACACGGTTCATGGTCCGTCGTTCGGCAATTTCCAAAACGCCGCCGCCAATTTCATCTTCCGCGCCGCCGAAAAACACGCCGCCCGATCCACGACGCATTTCGTCGTCGTCGCCGACGCGATGAAGGAGCAATACCTCGCCGCTGGGATTGGCCGGCTGGGGCAATACGCCAAAATCTTCAGCGGCTTTCCGCTGGAACCGTTTCTCGCCGCGAAAAATGACGCGGCACTGCGGAGAAAACTGGGAATCGTGCCGGATGATTTCGTCATCGGCAAAATTGCCCGGCTGTTCAGACTCAAGGGGCATGACGATTTGTTTACCGTCGCGCCGGAACTCGTCCGCCAGAATCCGAAAATCAAATTTCTGCTCGTCGGCGATGGCGAATGGCGCGGTCGTTTTGAAAATCTGGCAAAGACTCTTGGCCTGGAGAAAAATTTCATTTTCACCGGCCTCATCCCGCCGGCTGAAGTGCCGCGCTGCGTTGGCATCATGGACGCGCTGGTTCATTTGTCGTTGCGCGAAGGACTGCCGCGCGCCCTGCCGCAGGCGCTCGCCGCCGGAAAACCGGTTGTGGCCTACGATTGCGATGGCGCGCGCGAAGTCTGCCTCGACGGCAAAACCGGATTTCTGGTCCGGCCCGGCGATTTGACCACGTTGAAAAACCGCCTGCTCCAGCTTGCCGGCGACGCCGCGTTGCAGGAAAAGCTCGGCCGGTCCGGGCAGAATTTCGTCCGCGAAAATTTCGCCGTCGAAAAAATGGTGGATGCCATCTACAATTTGTATTTGAAGCTGTTGAACGGTGGGGGTGCCGCTGTGCCTCCGCCACCGGCTTAATTGTGACGTTTCCATTCAACTTTTTTCTCGCCGCGTTTGCGGGCGCGTTTCTGACGACGCTGCTCGCGCTCCCGCTCTGGCGCCGATGGTGTCTGCGCATCAGACTCGTGGACGACCCCGGCCGGCGCAAAATTCACGACCATCCCGTTCCGCTCGCGGGCGGGCTTGCCGTGCTGACGGGCATTTTGCTGCCGCTCGCCGTCGGCGCGATTCTGCTGAAGACCGGCGCGCACGTCTTGAGCCAGACGCAACCCATCCAGCACGGTCTGGAGCGGCGCGGGTTTGAACTGGCCACCATCGCCTTCGGGGCGATTGCGATCACCCTGCTCGGCTGGCTCGACGACAAGCGCGAATTGAAGCCGCTCCCGAAGTTCATCGGCCAGTTGTTCGTCGCCGTCGCCGTCGCCATGGCCTGCAAGCGCATCACGCTGTTTGTTCACAGCGATGTTTTCAGCTACGCCATCACGATTTTCTGGATTCTCACCGTCATCAACGCCTTCAATTTCATGGACAATATGAACGGCCTCTGCGCCGGGCTGGGCGTGATCGGCGCGCTGCTGTTCGGCATCATCGCGGCGGCGAACGGCGAATACCTCGTGGCGACGGTTGGATTTCTGATGTGCGGCGCGCTCATCGGATTTCTGCCGTGGAATTTTCCGAACGCCCGCGCCTTTCTCGGCGACGCCGGCAGTCATCTGGTCGGCTACCTGCTCGCTGTCATGGCCATCCTGCCGCATTTCTACAACAAACAAAATCCGCATCCGCTGGCCGTGCTCTCGCCGCTGCTGGTGCTGGCGATTCCGCTGATTGATCTGGCGCAAGTGGTCGTTTTTCGGACGCTCCACCACAAGCCGTTCTGGATTGGCGACACCAACCATCTTTCGCACCGGCTCGTCCGCGCCGGCTTGAGCCGCACCCGCGCCGTGCTGCTGCTTTGGATGATTGCCGTGATGGTTGGCATCCTGGCCGCTGTGTAGCAAAACAGGCGGGCGGGCGTCCGGGAGAGCCGAACAAGATCGGAAAATTGTTTTCGTGTCTTTGTGTCTTCGTGGTTAGAATTCCCGCGTGAAACTGCTCTTCATCGGCGACATCGTGGGCAAACCGGGGCGCCGCGCGGTCAAAACCCTTGTGCCCAGGCTCCGCGAACAGCACGCGCTCGATTTTGTCATCGCCAACGGCGAGAACTCCGCCGGCGGTTCCGGCATAACCCCTCTGATCGCCGGGGAAATCTTCGACGCCGGCGTGGACGTCATCACCTGCGGCGACCATTTGTGGGACCAGAAGGAAGTGACGGAACTGCTCGCGAACGAAAAACGCTTTCTCCGTCCGCTCAATTATCCGGTCGGAACGCCGGGGCAGGGAAGCGGAATTTTTGAAGTCCAAAATCCAAAATCCAAAGTCCAAAGTTTGGTTGGTGTTCTGAACGCACAGGGACGCACGTTCATGCAGCCGCCGCTTGAAAATCCGTTTCTCCTGGCTGGCGAGGAAGTGAAGCGGCTGCGCGAGCGGACAAAGATCATCTTTGTGGATTTTCATGCGGAGGCGACCTCGGAGAAGATTGCGTTCGGGCGGTTGCTGGACGGGCAGGTGAGCGCGGTGGTGGGCACGCACACGCATGTGCAGACGGCGGACGAGCAGATTCTGCCCGGCGGCACGGCGTATCTCACCGACGCCGGATTCACCGGCCCGCACGACGGCTGCCTGGGCCGCGAAATCGAGCCGGTGATGAAAAAATTCCTCACCGGAATGCCGCAGCGGTTTGAAGTGGCCAAAAACCGGGTGATGCTTCACGGCGCGATGATCGATATTGACGCCGCCAGCGGCAGGGCGATTAAAATCCAACGCGTGTCGGAATTTCTGCCGGCAATGTAGGCCGATGGCAGAGCGGCATTGCAATTAAGCGTCATTCTGCAATAACTCTTTCATGCACACTTCTCGAAATTCACTCGTGATTGTCCTGGCGGGTTTGATTGGATTTGCCTCCTTGGGCGCAAATGCCCAATCAACCGTCAATCCCGCGCTGCCGGTCATTCCTGACGGAAGTTTCAACATCGTGAATTACGGCGCGGCCGGGGATGGCGTGACGACAAACACCGCAGCCATTCAAGCCGCCCTCAACGCCGCAGACCTTGCCGGCGGCGGAACGGTCGAAGTGCCGGCGGGAATTTTTTTGAGCGGTCCCATCCAGTTGGCCAGCCGCATCAATTTGCATCTGGACGCCGGCGCGGTGCTGCGGATGCTGCCGCTGGACAAATATCCCGGCGGCACTGACGCCCCGGCGAACTTCATCGGCGGTGCGCAACTGCACGACGTTGTCATCAGCGGTTCGGGCATGATTGACGGCCAGGGCATTCCCTGGTGGCCGTATGCGGATGTGAAGGGCGCGCGGCGGCCGCGAATGATTGCGCTGTCGGCGTGCGACCGCATTCTGATCGAGAGCGTCACGCTTTCCAATTCGCCGATGTTTCACATCGCCATCTCCGGCCACTCGGAGAATGTCACCGTTCGCGGCGTGACCATCCGCGCCAATCCCTCGACCGATCCGCTCCATCCCGGGCACAACACCGATGCCTGTGACGTGAGCGGCAGGAATGTTTTGATCGAGAATTGCGATGTGAGCGTGGGCGACGACAACTTCACCTGCGGCGGCGGCACCTCGGACGTGCTCATCACCAACTGCACCTACGGCTTCGGCCACGGCGTATCCATCGGCAGCGGAACCGCCGGCGGCGTGTCGAACATCACCGTCATCAACTGCACCTTCAACAACACCGAGAGCGGCATCCGCATCAAATCCGACCGCGACCGTGGCGGTTACGTGCACAACCTTTCCTACTTGAACCTGGGCATGACCAATGTGGGATGCCCGATTTTGATTTACGCCAGCTACATGGCCACCAACCGCGAGTATCGCCTGCTGAACAGCCTCACGCCCGCCATCGCCGCCGGTTATCCGGCCGCAGCCATCGGGTCGCGCACGCCGATTTATGCCAATATCACCTTCAGCAACATCACCGCCACGGCGCAAGCCGGAAGACGGGCGGGATTGATTTGGGGACTGCCGGAAATGAACATCACCAACGTGTTGCTGGAGCGGGTCAACATCACCGCCGACAAACCGTTTGGTATCTTCAACGCGCGGGGCGTGCGGTTGGTGGACACCCAAATCACCACTCCGGACGGTGTGAACCAAATTTCCAGCACCAACGCCCAGATCACCATCACCGGGCCATAAAAATCCAGCAAGGAAATCTCAATTCCTCTGCGCCGCGTTGAGCCGCCGGTCGCTGTTTCGTTCAGCGTGGCGCGCTTCTTTGGTGGCAACCCGATGACGAATCAATTTTCCGGAGCGTTGGCGGACGGATTCACCACGAATAATGCACGGAATAGGTCACCGTGCGTTCCTCGTCGGGCTTGACCGGAATGCTGAATTCCACCGTCTGCGAATCCTTCTTCACGAAGTCGTCGGACTTGGCGGTGATGTCCCAGTTGCTCCAGCGGTAGAGGTGTTCGACCACGCGGATTTCCACCGGCTCCTTCTTGCGGTTGCGCAGCTTGATTTCGAACGACTCGTCAATCCATTTGTCGCCGGTGTCCACGCGGAAACTGGTCTGCTTGCGCTCGCCGACGAGGTCGAAGGCGTTGCCGGTGGTCACGCGGACGGTCTCGTTGCGCGGGGTGTGGTCAATGGTGTTCTCGCCGACGAATTGCAACTGCCCGTCGCTGTCGCGGCGATAGAAGCGCAGCTTGCCCGCCGGCAGCGCGACGCCGAGCTGGTTCGTCTCCGCGTTCACGAACTCGCGCTGGACGAGGACCTTTTTGTTTCCCGACTGGCCCCAGCCCTGGTCGTAATTCAACCCGCCGTAAAAACGATAATCGGATGCGCCGTCATAAACGTAAATCGTCGGGGCAAACATTTTCTCGGCGTGGACGAATTCAACCTGCTTCGTCTCGTGGTCGTGAAGCGTCGTCGGGCGGGCAATGTCGTAAAGATGAAACTCGTCAAAGGCTTTTTCGGTGACGGCGGGAGCGGCTTCGGCGAATCCATTCAATGTCCGAATTGCTCCACCAATGGCAAATGCACGGTTTTGTGGCTGGATTTTGTTCACGTCGCCGGCCATCAGTTTGATTTTGGCATTTTCAAATGTCTTGCCGCTGTTGTTGTTCATCGTGATCCAGCCGACGAGATCCACGTTGTCGCCTTTTTCCGGCGAGACGAGATTGTAGCTGGCGCTCCAGTCGAAGCCGCCGGTGACATAGCCGACCTCGGCGTCGAACTTGCCCGGCTTGTCGGATTGCAGCAGCCAGTTGAAGGCGGGTTTGAGCACCGTGTCATCGCCGAGGTCGGGAAACCGCGGCTCGCCCGGCAGGCTGAACTGCAGCTTGCCGTTCACCTCAATGATGGGCGCCTGCGCCTCGCCGCCGGGAACGTAACCGCTGCGGATGATTTTGCCGGGAATGACTTCGCGCGTCTGCGTGTTGTCCTTCAGCCGCAGATTTTCAAAATCAATCGTCTTGCCCTCGAAGAGCGACAGAAGCAGTTCCTGCGACACCGGGTCGTTGCGGTAATTTTGTTCCAGAATTTGCAGCGAATGTTCTCCGGTTGGGTCGCGCAGGATGACCGAATCCGGCTCGACCTGCGCCGTGGCGCCGGCGTAGCGGACGGTGTTCACGCCGGTCTGAAGGTCGAGCGGCACGGAGTCGCGCACGACGGCAAAGTTCTGGTTGTAGATGGTGAGCGCGGGCTGGGCCGTGGCAATGACAGACGACAGCAAGCCGGCGATCAGGAGGATTGGAATCAGTTTTTTCATAATCATTCGGTTGATGTTAACTCCGCTGCATTTTCCATTTGATGGTCTGGGCTGCGGAATACTCCCGCGCGTGGAATCTGACAAGGTTTTTCGGACAGGTTGATGCCGGCGGTGCGGCTTGATTTCCCCTGAACCTGCCGTTTTCCATCGGGCTTCCATGCCGCAGTGATGCGCTTCACGGACAATCGGGCGTCTGTTCGTCGCCGAATCCGGTTTATTTCACGCCGGATTTCTGTTTAAGTCGGGACATGGACGCCGCACTGCCGCCGCTCACTGCCAGCACGCTTTACCTCGTCGCCACGCCGATTGGCAACCTGGAGGATATCACTCTTCGCGCGCTGCGCGTCCTGCGCGAGTGCGACGTGGTCGCTGCCGAGGACACGCGGCGCTCCGGGCAGTTGCTCAAGCATTTCGAAATCTCCAAACCGCTCTTGAGCTATTTCCAGTTCAACGAAGCCAAGCGCAGCGAGGAAATCATCGAGCGTCTCCGGCGCGGTGAAAAAATCGCGCTCGTCACCGACGCCGGCAGTCCCGGCATCAGCGATCCGGGCGAGCGCGTCGTCAAGGCCGCCATCGCCGCCGGTTTTCGCGTCGAGGCCGTGCCTGGCGCGTGTGCGCTCGTCGCCGGGCTGACGGCGAGCGGGTTGCCGGCGGACGAATTTCATTTCATCGGTTTTTTGCCGCACAAATCCGGCCAGCGGCGGAACCGGTTGGAATCGCTCAAGCCCGTTTCCGGCACGCTGGTTTTCTACGAATCGCCGTATCGCATCGAAAAACTGCTGAGCGAGCTGAACGAGGTGTTCCCCGAACGCCAGGTCGTTCTGGCGCGCGAGCTGACGAAGAAGTTCGAGGAATTTCTGCGCGGCAAACCGGCGGAGCTGCTGGAAATCGCCCGGAAACGCAGCCTGAAAGGCGAGTTCGTGGTGCTGGTTGACGGCGCAGCAGGGTAGGCGGGCAGTCCTCCGCCCGCCGTCCGTCCGATTGCAGCGACGGCGCGCACGGAGCGACGCGCCATGCCATTTACGTCTTTGCGCGAAATAGTCTTTGAATTCAACTTGGTTTCCCTCCAAATTTTGCGCGCATGAAATTTTTTCTAACCGTGGCCGGATTGCTGTTGTTCGCGTTCGTTGCGGCGGCGGTGGATTCCAATTCCATCTATCGTGCCGGCTGGATTGACCTCGACAAGAACGGAAAGAAGGACGCCTACGAAGACCCGTCACGGCCGGTCGTCCAACGCGTGAACGATTTGCTCCAGCGGATGACGCTCGACGAAAAAATCGGCCAGCTCTGGCAGGTGAATTACGGCGACAATCCGGACGGGAGATACGCCGACAAATTGAAGCGCGGCGAAGTGGGTTCATTTCTCGACAGCTCGGCGCTGATCGAAAATCCCGTGATGCGGAACAGGCTGCAGCACATCGCCGTCGAGCAAAGCCGCCTCGGCATTCCGCTGATTTTCGGGCATGACGTCATTCACGGCTTCCGCACAATTTTTCCAATTTCGCTCGCGCAGGCGTGCGCGTGGGAGCCGGATTTGTTCCAGCGCACGCAGGCGATTGCCGCGCGCGAAGCGGCGGCGGGGGGCATTGACTGGGTGTTTGCGCCGATGTTGGACCTGGCGCGCGACCCGCGCTGGGGCCGCATCGCCGAGGGATTCGGCGAAGACCCCTGGCTCGGCGCGCTTGACGCGGCGGCCAGTGTGCGCGGATTTCAGGGAACGAACGTCGCCGACGCGGATCGCGTCGTCGCCTGCCTGAAACATTATGTCGGTTACGGCGCGGCGGAGGGCGGACGCGATTACAACACGACGGAAATTTCCGAGTTCGCGCTGCGGAATTTCTATCTGCCGCAGTTCAAGGCCGGCGTGGACGCGGGCGCGCTGACGGTGATGAGCGCGTTCAACGACCTTTCCGGCATGCCGGCCAGCGCCAACCGCCACACACTCACGGAAATTCTGCGCGGCCAGTGGCATTTTCCCGGCTACGTCGTCAGCGACTGGGCGGCGGTCGGCGAGCTGGTGGACCACGGCGTTGCGGCGGATGACACCGAGGCCGCGCGGCTGGCCATCACGGCGGGCGTGGACATGGAAATGGTTTCCGCGACTTATCCTGACACGCTGGCGCAGCAGGTGAAGGCCGGGAAAATTTCCGAAAAAGTTTTGGATGAGGCGGTGCGCCGGGTGCTGACGGTGAAGTTTGAAAAAGGACTTTTCGATCGTCCCTACACGGACGAGGCGCGCTGCCAGACGGCATTTCTCCGGCCGGATGCCATCGCTTTGGCGCGCGAGGCCGCCGCCGAATCCTGTGTGCTGTTGAAAAATGAAAATGGCGCGCTGCCGGTTTCGAAGGAGGCAAAAAAAATCGCGCTCATCGGGCCGTTCACGGAGGACGCCGGAGAACTTGTCGGCCCGTGGTATTCCCGCGCACACACCCGCGACATCGTTTCTCTGGCCGCCGGCATCCGCGCCAAACTTCCCAGCGGCGCTCAATTGACTGTTGCGCGCGGCTGCGCCATCGCCGAAAACGGCAGGGGCCGCCGCCCGCTTGATGCTTCCGGCGAAATCAAGGAGCAGCCCACCGGTGCCAATGAAATTGCCGATGCCGTGGCCGTGGCGGGCGCGGCGGACGTGGTGGTGATGGCGCTGGGCGAGCCGCGCGACTGGAGCGGCGAGGACGGCAGCCGCAGCACCCTCGGACTGTCCGGGCGGCAGCAGGAATTGTTCGACGCCGTCGCCGCCACGGGAAAACCGGTCATCGTCGTTTTGTTCAACGGCCGGCCGCTGGCCTTGCCGGAAATCCAGAAAAAGGCCGCGGCAATTCTGGAGGCTTGGTTTCCCGGCGTGCAGGGCGGCAACGGCGTGGCCGACGTGCTGTTTGGCGACGTTGATCCGGCGGGCAGGCTCACCACCACGTTTCCCAACAGCGTCGGGCAGGTGCCGATTTACTACAACCACGCCAACACCGGCCGGCCCGGCGTCGGCGACTACAAGGGCAACTATGTGGATGGCCCGACCACGCCGCTTTATCCCTTCGGCTTCGGACTGGCTTACACCACGTTTGAATTCAGCCCGGTCAGCCTGGCGACGAATGCAATTTCATTGAAGGGCAGCATTTCCGCAAGCGTGGAAATCAGGAACACCGGCGCGCGCGCCGGCCCGGCGGTGGCGGAGCTTTACCTGCGCGATCTCGCGTGCTCGGCCGGGCCGCGGCCCGTGCGCGAGCTGAAGGGATTTCAGAGAATCCTGCTCCAGCCGGGCGAGTCGCGCACGGTGAACTTCGCGCTGCCGGCGCACGACCTCGGCTGCTACGACGCGAAAGGCCGATGGATTGTCGAGCCGGGCAAATACCAGTTATGGATTGCCGGGGATTCCGCCTCCGGCAAGCCGGCGGATTTTGAACTGGTGAAGTAATTTGGTGTAGCGTTGAGCCTGCGGCTCAATCGGTCGAGGCACAGCCTCGACGCTACACAAACTTGCCGGGATTCAAAATGCCCTTGGGGTCGAGCGCTTTTTTGACGACGCGGTGAAGCTCGTGCGATTCCTTGGAAACCGCCTGCGGCCACCAGCGTTGCTTGGCCAGGCCGATGCCGTGTTCGCCGGTGATGGCGCCGCCGGAGGCAATCACCCAGCGGAAAAGTTCGTCGAGGCATTTTTCGGCGCGCTCTTTGGCGCCGGGCTGCGTGTAATCCACCATGACGTTCGTGTGGATGTTGCCGTCGCCGGCATGGCCGAAGCAGGCGACGGGCATGCCGTGCTTTTTCCGCAGCGCCGCGGCGAACTTGAAAAGCGCCTCCAGCCTGCCGCGCGGCACGACAATGTCCTCGTTCAATTTCGTGAGGCCGGTGTCGCGCAGCGCGTAGGAAAATTCGCGGCGGATTTGCCAGACGGCCTCGCATTCCCCGGCACCAAAACCGCGCTCGACGAACAGCGGCTTTTGTGTGTGGACAATTTTTTCCACGGCGGCGATTTCATGGCGCACGGAATTTTCCTGTCCGTCCAGCTCGCAAATGAGATGCGCCCGGCAGCCGAGCAGGCGCTTGCTTTTCGTTCGCTTGGCGGCGGCGGCGAGGGTGAATTCGTCCGCCAGTTCGGCGGCGCAGGGCAGATATCCGGCGGCAAAGATGGATTGCAACGCGCGGACGGCGGAGTTCATGGAGTTGAAACCGACGGCGAGGTTGGCGCGGAACGGCGGAAGCGGAATGAGTTTCAAGGTCGCCTCGGTGATGACGCCGAGCAAGCCCTCCGAGCCGACGAACAGGCGGTGCAAATCAAAGCCGGTCTTGTTTTTGTGCGTGCGCCCGCCGAGCCGGACGATGTTGCCATTGGCCAAAACGACTTCGAGGCCGAGGACGTAATCGCGGGTGACGCCGTATTTGAGGCAGCGCGGGCCACCGGCGTTGGTGGCGATGTTGCCGCCGATGAAGTTGTCCGCGCGGCTGGCGGGGTCGGGCGGGTAAAACAGGCCGCGCCGCTCGACGGCTTCCTGGAATTTTTTCGTGTTCACGCCGGGCTGGACGACGGCGGCGAAATCCGTGGCGTTGATTTCCCGGATGCGGTTCATGCGCTCCATTGAGAGCACGATGCCGCCGCGGACGGGCACGCAGCCGCCGACGTAGCCGTGGCCGGCGCCGCGCGGCGTGACGGGAATCCGGTGCTCATTCGCAAACCTCAAAATCGCGGCGACGCTTTCGGTGGAGCGGGGCAGGGCGACGGCGTCGGGCTGGTGCGCGGCGAACCATTTGTCGCCGGCGTATTTTTCGAGCGTGGCGGGTTCGAGAAAAATTTCGCCGGGCTGGGTTTTTTTGAGCCGGCGGAGGATTTTGATTTTTGCGGGGGTCATTTGGCGTTGAGAAATTCTTTGGCGTCGGCGGGAGTGAAGGCGGTGAAGACGGTGGCGAAGTCCATGTTCAAGTTTTGTTGCGGTTCAGGCTTCGATCCAGACTCATGTCGGCGCGCCGGCGCGCGGGATCCGGTTTTTCGGGTTCATTTGGCGTCGAATGCGGTTTCGGCCCTGGGGCCGGTGGCGCTCCGCACATCCGCGAAGACGATGATGCCCGCGCCGGTCTGGAGCAGGGTTTGAACCTCGGCTTCGACCTGCTGGCCGACGTGTGACTGGCCGTTGTTGACGACGACCATGGTGCCGTCCGGCATGTAGCCGATGCCCTGTCCCTTGTCCTTGCCTTCGCGGACGATTTTCAACTGGAGGATTTCGCCGGGCAGGAAGATGACCTTGAGACACTTGGAGACTTCGTGGAGGTTGATGCAGGTGACCTTTTGCAGCGCGGCAATCTTGCCGAGGTTGTAGTCGTTGGTGAACAGCCGGGCGTTGAGATTGCGCGCGAGGCGGACGAGCTTGGAATCCACCTCCTTGTCGTCGGGAAAATCGCCGTCGTGGATGCGGACCTCGATGTTGTGGTTGTGCTGGATGCGGTTGAGCATTTCAAGGCCGCGCCGTCCGCGGGCGCGCTTGATGGCGTCGCCGGAGTCGGCGATCTGCTGGATTTCCCGGAGCACAAAGCGCGGAACGATGATGAGGCCTTCGAGCAGGTGCGTCTCAATCAGGTCGGCGATGCGCCCGTCAATGATGACGCTGGTGTCGAGCAGCAGCAGATTGTCCGGCTTGTTTTGCGGCGAGAATCGGACGTAGGGGATGATGAGCGAAAAATCCTCCTTGTTGCTGCGCATGGCGAGGATGATGCCGATGTAGCCGAAGCTGAGAAACAATCCCAGCCGGATGAGCCAGCGGGACCGGTCATCGGGGTTTTCAAACTCAAACAGTCCGGAATTGTCAATGAGCAGCGCAACCAGCGTGCCCAGCAGCAGGCCGAACGTGATGGCGGAAAAAGCGCGGAGCGAAAAACCCTTGAGCATTTCGTCCACGGCAATCAGCAGGCCGCCGAACCCGAATCCGATGAGCATGCCGAACAAGCCCGCGTGGGGAAGGTTGACGAATTCCGGGCGCACCTGGCTGATGGCGTAGCCTGCCACGATGCACAGGCTCAAAAACAGGATGCGGATGATCCAAATGGGTTTCATGGCAGTTCGTTCGATTGGCGCGGTGTTTGGAGCGCGTGCGGCGGCGCGTTGGTGGGCAATGCCTCCTTGTGCCAGAGAAAACCCCACAGGCCGAGCCGGTTCAAATTGCTTGACGCCACGGACAGATTGTCCGCGATGGCCTGCACGTTAGTGGCCAGCTGCTGGTTTTGCAGCACGGTGCCCGCGAGACCCCGGCCGGACTGCAAATCATCCATGATTTTTTTGAGGGTGTCGGTGGAGGATTTGATGTTGTTCACGGAGGCGGTGATTTCCGGGGCGTTTGTCGCCAGCACGGTGTCGGCGGAACCGGCCAGACGCGTCAGCTCCTGCGAAAAGAAAAGGAGGTTGCTCACGGCGAGGCTGACCTGTGAGCCGTTGGTGGCGACGATGGCGTTGATGCCGTTCATCGTGCCCATCGCCTGTTCGGATACCGCCCGCATGTTGTTCATGGTGATGGAGAAATTGGTGAGCGTGTTCACGTTCAACACCACGCGGCGCAGGTCCGTGATGGACGCGTCCAGTTTCTGGGCGGTGTCGTCAATCCGGTTGACGAACCCGGCGGCCGAGCGCGCGACCTCCTGCAAATTGAACGGCGGCTCGCAATTCACCGGGGCGTTGTTGGTCAGATACGATCCCAGATTGTCCGTCGGAACAATCGCCACATACTGGTCGCCGAGAAAGCCGGATTGCTCGATCACGAACCGCGCGTCGCCGTAAATTTTGAAGTTGTTGTAAATCTTCAGCAGGATGGTCACGCTCTTGGTGTCATCGGACAGCTTGATGTCCGAGACGCTGCCGACCTGCACGCCGGCGAGCAGGACCTTGGCGCGCTCCTGAAGGCCGCCGACGTTCGAGGCGTGCAGCTGCAAATTGTAGGTGCCGTGGAACAGGCTCGTGCCCTTGCTGAACTGGATCAGCAGCACGGCCAGCAGCGCCAGCCCCACGAACACAAACAGGCCGACTTTGGTTTCCAATCGTTTTTGTTCCATGACTCAAATCTAATTCTCTTTTGCGTCCGCCACGCCGTCAATGAATTGCCGCACCACCGCGTCCTGCGACGCAAAAATCTCATCCGCCGTGCCGGTCGCGTAAATCTTCCGTTCGTGCAGCATCAGCACCCGCTGGCCCACGCGCCGCGCCGTCCGCATGTCATGCGTCACCACCACCGTCGTCACCTTCAGCCGGTCCCGCACCCGCAGGATCAACTGGTCAATGCTGTCCGACACAATCGGGTCCAGCCCCGTCGTCGGCTCATCATAAAGCACAATCTGCGGTTCGTAAATGATGGCCCGCGCCAGCCCCACCCGCTTGCGCATCCCGCCCGACAGCTCGGCGGAATTCTTCCGTTCCGTGCCGGACAAATCCACCAGCTCCAGCACCCGGGCCACCCGCCCGGCGATTTGCGCCTCCGTCAAATGCTCCAGCCGGCGCAGCCCGAACGCCACGTTCTCCGCCACCGTCATCGAATCAAACAGCGCCGCGCCCTGAAACACCATGCCGAACTTCCGGCGCACGCCCAGCAGCTGCCGCTCGTTCATCGGCACGATGTTCTCGCCGTCAATCAGCACCTCCCCCGCGTCCGGCCGCAGCAGGCCGATGAGGTGCTTGAGCAGAACGCTCTTGCCGCCGCCGCTGCGCCCGATGATCACGACCGACTCGCCGGTTTCAATCCGAAAATCAATGTCTTCCAGCACTTTCTGCGCGCTGAAACTTTTTTGCAGGTGGCGGACCTCAATCATAATTGCCCCACCAGTTTGCCCATCACCAGCGTCAGGAAAAAGTTCGAGATCAGGATGCTGATGGACGCATACACCACCGCTTCCATCGTCGCGCGCCCAACGCCCTGCGCGCCCAGCCCGCACGTCATGCCCTTGTGACAGCCGATGAGCGCAATGATCCCGCCGAAAATGAACGCCTTGATCAGCCCGATCACCAAATCCACATCGTGCGTGAAGTGCAGCATGTTATACCACAAATACGCCGGATCAATCCCCAGCAGATAAACGCCCACCAGAAAGCCCGCGCCGATGCCCATGACGACCGCCTCCACCGTGAGCAGCGGCAGCACGATGTGCGATGCCACCAGCCGCGGCAGGACCAGATAATCCACCGGATGCGTCGCCAGCGTCCGCAGCGCGTCAATCTGCTCCGTCACCCGCATCGTGCCGATTTCGGCGGCCATCGCCCCGCCGACTCGCCCGGCCACCATCAGCGCCGTCAGCACCGGCCCCAGCTCGCTGCACATGGAAACCCCCACCACCGCCAGCGACGCCGTGTCCATCTTCACCTTGTGAAACTGGAAATACGTCTGCGCCCCCAGCACCATGCCCGTGAACGCGCCCGTCACCAGCACCACCAGTTGCGACTTCACCCCGATGAAATACATCTGGAACACCACGTCGCGCCACTTCGCCCGGAGGTGGCACAACGACGCAAGGGCGTCCCGCGCGAGCAGGGTGATCTGTCCCAGCCCGGCGAGCGTGTCATTCACGCGCCTGTTCGCCAAAAAATTCATTGTCGCCTGTCAACCTAGCAATCCACAGACGATTTGGCCAGCGCGGGATTTGGGGGCAATGTCCTAATCTTAATCCTTCTCTTAATCGTAATCCCGGTTTTCTTTGATTAAGATTACGAATTACGATTGAAACAGAGCGCGTAGCCGATGGCGAAGGCGCACGCAATGAGAAACAGATGGAGGTTGAGATGATAATTGGTTTCGTGTTTTCCTGGAATCAGTCCGGCGAGCGAGCACAGACAGCAGCCGCCAAGTTTGGGAAAATCCCCGGGTTCAAACCGGCCCATCAGCAGGAAGATTGCCTGCGCGAAGATGCCGGCATAAAACAGCCAAAGGAGGTCTGTGCTCATAGGGTCGTGCAGAATTTATGCATGACGCCAGAGGCCGTCGATTATAAAACGCCAGCAGATTTGGAAGGGCTGCGACCGAACCTTGTGGCCACGGAGAAAATCACCGCCGGGAAATGGCGGGCAGACAGTTGCGGGATTTCGGGAGGGCTGCTATGCTCGCTTCGATGAAAAGGATGTTCGCAATCGGTTGCCTCTGTGCGCTGGCCATTGAATCGAGCCATGCCGCGTTCACCAATGAACAAACCGCACCAGTTTCTCCCGCCACACAGGCCGGCACGAGCCACGGGCTTTTCGACTGGCTCGACAGCCGCAGCGGATATGGTCTGGGCGTCTTTCCTGAACCGTTTCTGGTGGACGACTCCGATTTGGAGACTGGCGAGGCGCGGCTGGACTGGCTGCACACCGAAGCCGGCGGTTCCAAGACCGACATCATCCACCCTGAAGTGGAAGAAGGATTCGGCCTGCTGACGCTGGAATTGGAAATCCCCTACGAACGCGATGTGTCGGACGGCCAGACCACGGAGGGTTTCGACAACATTGACGTGGGCGCGCGTTATCCGTTTTATCAATTCGTCTCGGCCGGAGGCCTTGTGGACTCAACCCTTGGCGCGGGCTTCGAGGCGGGCATCCCCACCGAATCCGCCGTCAGCAAGAACGGCGAACTTGTCCCCAAGATTTTTGACGACCTGAAGCTCGGCAATTTCACCACCCAGGCCATCCTCGGTTATTCCACATTGTTCGGCCCCGGCGATGATGGCGGCTTGCAGACCTTTGAATACGGTTTCGTCTTTGGTTATACAATTCCGCACAACACGCTGCCGCTGCCGGATGTCGAACAACTCATCCCCGTCTTTGAGCTGATGGGCGAAACCGAATTGAACAAGGATCATCCCGGCCAGAACGGCCTGCAGGGTGATGCCGGATTCCGGCTCAATCTCAAGGCCGTCGGCCGCATCCAGCCGCGACCGGGCATCGCGTTTGTCTTCCCGCTGGATAACAACGCCCGCCAGGACACACACTGGGGTGTCATCACCAGCCTGGTGTTTGAATTTTGAAACCGCATCAATGCCTGCGGCATGAAAATCAGCCGGCGTGAATTCCTGATATTGACCGCGGGTTTTGCCGCTGGTTGCAATTCCGTTGAAAGCGGCGGCGCTGCCGCTGGTGGCGGAGAACGGACGGTGAACGCGGGAGCGGCCGCCAATTATGCCGGTGACGGCGCATATGCCGGCTTTCGCAATCAGGGATTCTTCGTCGTCCGTCAGGGTGAAAGACTTTTTGCCGTTTCAGCGATCTGCACCCACCGGAAATGCAAGCTGGACGTTGAGCCGGACCGTTCCTTCCACTGTCCCTGCCACGGCTCGACCTTTGATGCCGACGGCCATGTGACCCACGGGCCGGCCCGCCGCGATTTGCCGGTGTTCGCAACGTCGGTCAACGAGGGCGGGGAATTGCTGGTCACCATGACCGGCCAATAAGTTTTCACACCAGTCTGCTGCCCGGAATTGAGTTTTTCAGAGATATCATTGTCTCATTTCCCGTCCGCCTTGATTGTTCGCGAGCGCCACAGATAAAAGATGGCCGGGTAAACCACCAGCACGCAAATGGTGGAGGTGATGATGCCGCCGACCATCGGCGCGGCGATGCGTTTCATCACGTCCGCTCCGGTGCCGTGGCTCCATAAAATCGGCGCGAGACCTGCGATGATGACGCTGGCGGTCATGATTTTCGGGCGCAGCCGTTTCACCGCGCCGTGATAAATCGCGTCGCGCAAATCGCCGAGGTTCCGCATCAAACCTTTTCTCCGCCACTCGTCGTAGGCGAGATCCAGGTATAACAGCATGATGACGCCGGTCTCGGCGTCGAGACCGGCGAGCGCGATGATGCCGACCCAGACGGCCACGCTCAAATTGTAGTGCAGCAGGTAGAGCGTCCAGAACGCGCCGACCAGCGAGAACGGCACGGCCAGCAGCACGATGGCGGTCTTGAGCAGCGAGCGCGTGTTCAGGAAGATGATGAGCGAAATGATGAGCAGCGTCAGCGGCACGACCATCAACAGGCGCGCCCTGGCGTGCAGCATGTATTCGTATTGGCCGCTCCAGAAAAGATTGTAGCCGGGCGGCAGCTTGATCCGGCCGTCGGCGATGGCGGCGTTCACGGTGTGCATGGCGTTCTGGACGTAGGTGCCAACGTCCACGTCGTGGATGTCCACATAAACCCAGTCGTTTGGCACGGCGCCTTCGGTCTTGATGGACATCGGGCCGTCCACGACTTTGATGCTGGCGAGTTCGCCGAGCGGTATTTGCGCTCCGGTGGGTGTGGGAATGACAATGTCGCGCCTGAGCGAATCCAGATCGGAACGGAAATCGCGGTCGTAACGCAGGTTGATGGTGTAGCGTTGCAGACCTTCCACGGTCGTCGTCAGCGGCATGCCGCCAAGCGCCACTGAAAGCACGTCCTGCACGTCGCCAACGGTCAGGCCGTAGCGCGCGATGGCGTCGCGGTCAATTTCAAACTCGATGTAGCGTCCGCCGGTCACGCGTTCGGCGAAGGCGCTGGCGGTGCCGGGCACCTGTCGGACGACGGCCTCGACCTCGATGCCGATGCGTTCGAGCGTGGCCAGATCCGGCCCGGCAATCTTGATGCCGACGGGCGTCTTGATGCCGGTGGAAAGCATGTCAATGCGCGTGGCGATGGGCATGGTCCAGGCATTATTCAGGCCGGGGATTTGCACCGCGTCGTTCATCGCCCCGGTCAATTCATCCGGCGTGCGTCGTCGGTGCGCGATGATTTTTCCGTCGTCGTCCTTGATATCCACGGTAGGCCAGTCGGCTTCCGGCTTGAGGCGGATGGTGGTTTCAATCATGTCCATCGGCGCGGGGTCGGTGGCGGTCTCGGCGCGGCCGGCCTTGCCAAAAACGGTTTCCACCTCGGGAAACGATTTGATGATGCGGTCGGTGATTTGAATCAGCTCGCGCGCCTTGGTCGGAGAAATGCCCGGAAAGGTCGTGGGCATGTAAAGCAGGTCGCCCTCGTAAAGCGGCGGCATGAATTCCGAGCCGATGTTTTGATACGGGAACAACTTGCCGGCGGAGAAGGCCATTTGTTTTACGTGGCCATCCGGCAGCAGCCGCGCTACGACCGAGTTCCACGGAAAGAAAACCCAGCCGACCAAAATGCCGCCGCAAATCACCACCAGCCAGCGATACCGGATGGCCAGGTCCACCACCGGCTTGTAGAGCCAGATGAGGAAATGGTTGATGGGATTTTTTTCCTCCCTCGGAATTTTTCCGCGGATGAACCAGCCCATCAGAACCGGCGCGAGCGTGATGGACAGCAGCGCCGCCGCCGCCATCGAATACGTCTTGGTGAACGCCAGCGGTTTGAACAGCCGGCCTTCCTGTTCCTGCAACGAGAACACCGGCAGGAACGAAACGGTGATGACGAGCAGCGAATAAAACAGCGCCGGTCCGACTTCGACGGCCGCGTCGCGGATGATTTCCCAGTGCGGTTTTTTGCCCTGGTCGCGTTCCAGATGCTGGTGGGCGTTCTCGATCATGATAATGACCGCGTCCACCATCGCGCCGATGGCGATGGCGATGCCGCCGAGCGACATGATGTTCGAGCTGATGCCCTGCCCGAACATGACGAGGAATGCAATCAGCACCGCGACCGGCAAAATGATGATCGCCACCAGCGCGCTCCGCAGGTGCAGCAGGAACGCGAGGCACACGAGCGCGACGACGATGCTTTCTTCGATGAGCTTTTCTTCCAGCGTCGCCACCGCGCGGTCAATCAGCGCCGTGCGGTCGTAGGTGACGGTGACTTTCACGTCCGGCGGCAGCGCTTTCATCGCCTGGTCCAGCCGCTGTTTCACGGCCTGGATTACCTTGGAGGCGTTCGCGCCGTAACGCACGACGACGATGCCGCCGACGGTCTCGCCGTCGCCATTCAAATCGGCGATGCCGCGCCGCATGTCCGGGCCGAACTGGATGTTCGCCACGTCGCGCAGCAAAATCGGCACGCCGTTTTCACCGACGCCCACGGCGACCTTTTTCAGGTCGTCGAGATTTTCAATGTAGCCCTTCACGCGCAGGATGAATTCGCGCTCGGATAATTCGAGCGAACGCCCGCCGACCTCGCCGTTGCTCCGCTGGATGGCCTGGCTCACTTCGTTCAACGATAGGTTGTAGGCGCGGAGCTTCGTCGGATCCACCGTCACCTGGTATTGCTTCACAAAACCGCCGATGGACGCGACTTCCGACACGCCCTGCACGGCGGTCAGTTGATACTTCAAATACCAGTCCTGAATCGAGCGCAGGTCGGCGAGATTGCGGTTCGTCGAGTTGATGGAATACATGAACGCCCAGCCGACGCCGGTGGCATCCGGGCCGAGCGACGGCGTGACGCCCTTGGGCAATTGGCCGCTGATGCTGCTCAAGTATTCCAGCACCCGGCTGCGCGCCCAGTAAGGATCGGTGCCGTCGTCAAAAATCACATAGACGAACGAGTAGCCGTAGAACGAATAGCCGCGCACCACCTTCGCGCGCGGGACGGAAAGCATCTTGGTCGTAACGGGATAAGTGACCTGGTCTTCGACGATGTTCGGCGCCTGGCCTTCCCACGGCGTGTAAATGATGACCTGCGTGTCGGAAAGGTCGGGGATGGCGTCGAGCGGGATGTTGCGCACCGCGTAAACGCCGCCGAGCACCAACACCACCGTCACCAGCAGAACGATGAACTTGTTCCGGAGCGAAAAATCTATGATGCGCGTGAGCATGGAAATTCCTTCTTAATTCGCGGCATCCGGCGGCGTTGAATTCGTGGACGCATCTGGTGCGGCCATCACCGGAATGAGAGTCATGCCGCAAATCGGACATTTCCCCGGTTTGTCTTCGTGAACGCTGGCGTGCTCGGGCATCGGGCAGGTGTAGTAAAGCACCTTGCCGCCGGGCTGAAGCTGTTTGAGTTCGGATGGCGTCACCGGCACCAGCGCCATGCCGCAAATGGGGCAGTTGCCCGGATGGTCGTAGGTGATGGAGACGTGCTCCGGCATCGGACAGACGTAGACCACCGGTTCCTTTTCGGCGCTGGTGGCAGAAATTTGCGCGGTTAGATTTGTGGCCGAAGAAGGCGACGACGGTGTCGCCGCCACCTGCTCGCTCATTTTCTGGATGGCCTCGCGCAACTGGCTTTCCGAATCCAGCATGAACTGCCCGGATGTGACCACGCGATCGCCCTCGTTCAAACCGCTGATGACTTCATACAAATTATGTTCGGATTCCAGGCCGAGCGCGACCGTGCGCGGGTCAAATTTGCCGCCGGGCAGCGCGACGAACACCGTATTTTTTTCGCCGCTGCGCAGCACCGCCGAATCCGGCACCAGCAGCGCGGACGGTTCCAATTCCGCCGTGATTTGCGCCGAGACGAACATGCCGGGCTTGAGAAAATAACCGGGATTTTCAAACTCCAGCCGCACGCGTGCCGTCCGCGTTTTTTCGTCCACGTTCGGATAAATGTAGGTGACGCGCCCGCGGAATTCGCGGTCCGGCAGCGATGACAATTTGACCGTCGCCTCCTGGCCAAGCTGGACGCAAGGCAAATCCTGCTCGTAAACCTGCGCGAAGACCCAGACGACGCCGAGGTCGGCCAACTGGTAAAGTTTCATGCCCGCGTCCACCATCTGGCCCTGCACGATGTCCTTCTCAATGACAAACCCGTCCGCCGGCGCGAGCATTTCCAGTGTCCTGGACGGCTTGCCGGATTTTTCAAGCGCGGCGATTTGTCCATCCGAAATGTCGAAGAATTTCAATTTTTCCAGCGCCGCGTCGCGCAGCGGCGATGCGTCGGAATCGTTCGTGGAATTCAGAACCGCCAGATACTCCGCCTCGGCGCTGTAAAGTTCCGGTGAATAAATTCCAAACAGCGGCTCGCCGCGATGCACGAGTTCGCCCGTGGCGTCCACGTCCAGTTTTTCAATCCAGCCCCTGAACTTGGTCGTCACGTCCGCCAGCGCGGTTTCGTTGTAGTCAATCGTTCCGACGGTGCGGATGCTCCGGCGCAGCGGGCCGCGCGCGATTTCCGTCGTCTGGAGGTTCATCAACTGGATCGTCGCCGGATCAATCGAGATGACGGAAGAATTCGCGGCGGCAGGCTCCCCGGCATCAACCGGAACCATGTCCATGCCCATGCTGTCTTTGCCCGGTTTGGTGCCGGTCTCGCCCGGCATCATCGTGGACTTGTAATACAGAATTTTGCGGTCAGCCGAAGTCGCCGCATCAGCGCCGGCGGTTTTGTGGACCGGCTCCAGCTTCATGCCGCAAATCGGGCAGTTGCCGGGATGATCCTGGATGATCCACGGGTGCATGCCGCAGGTGTAAAGCGTTTTGCCGGAGGAAGTGGCGACGGAGTTGGTCGCGTCCAAATTGCTGGAGTTGTCGGCGGCGAACACGCCGAGGCCAACCGCCGCGACGAGCAGCGTTCCAGCCAAAATCAATTTCATTTTTGTTTTCATAAATTCAATTCTTTGTGGCAGCCGACGTAAGTCGGCTCCGACTTTCATTTCGGGAAGATGGAGCGGACTCATGTCCGCTGCTACGAGGTAACAGCGGTGCGTTCGCCGGCGGCACACCGGCGACCATGAGCGACAGTTCCGCCAGCGCAATCTCGCGGTCGGTCCGGGCTTCAACCGCTTCAAGCTGCAAATCCAAAAGCTCCCGTTCTGCGTCGGTCATGGCGGAAAAATCCACCGCGCCGGTGCGATAACCGGCGCGGACGGTTTCCAATGACTGGCGCGCCTGCGGCAGGAGTTGGTTTTCAATCAGCGCGACGTTGCGGCCGGTTTCACGGCAGGCAAACGATTTTTCGGCGAAATTCACGGCGAGGTCAATCTGTCCGGCCTTCAGCCGCGATTTTTCCGCCAGCTCGTTCGCCTGGGCCTGCGCAACTTCCGCCGCGAGCTTGTCGCGCCAGATCGGAAAGGTCATGCCCGCCAGCGGCCGGAACAGCGTCGGCGCGGTTTTGGCGTCGGCCATCAAGCCGAGGCTGAAATCCGGCACGCGCTCCTTGTAAGCCACGGCGATGCCGGCCTCGGCGGCGCGCACATCGGCTTCCATCGCCGCAAGCTGCGGATTGTGGGCGAACGCAAAACGAAACAACTCCTCGGCATCGGGATTTTCGCCGCTCGTTTCAAAATGCGCGGGTGCCGGCGGAGCGGGCTGCGGCGGCGTCAGGCCCAGCGCGGCCTTGAAATTTTCCAGCAGCGGCCGGCGCGAGTCTTCGAGATTGGCCATTTCGTTGCGGACGCGATCCAGCTCGCTCTGGACGCGCAGCGTTTCCGGCAGCGACGCCGTGCCCGCGACGTTTTGGACACGAAGGACGCGCTCCTGATTTTCCAGCAACGAAAGCGTCTCGCGCTTGAGGCAAAGCTGTTCGTCCAGCAGGCCGAGCCGGTAATAGGCGTGCTTCAGATTGAACGCTGCTTGCAGCACCGCGCTTTCAAACGCGAAGTATTTTCCGCCGCTCTCCGTCACGGCGAATCGGGCGCGCGCCTTGAGCTTGCCGGGGCCGGGAAATTGTTGCAGGAAACCCGGCATCACGCTCGTCACGATGTCGGCAATGTCCGATTGAAAGGTGATTTGCGGGTCCGGCAGCGAGCGCGCGACGGTGATGTTTTCGACCGACGCCGACCAGTCGTAATACGCCGCCGCGACCGCCGGCGAATTCAGCAGCGCGAACGCGAGGTAATTGCTCAAGCTGGAATCCGGCGTCAGCTCCGGCAAAACCGGCGGGCGGTTGCCGGGCCGGTATTGACCGGCGACCGCGCCGAAATCCCGGCGCGCCTGTTTTTCGCCCGGCGCGGGAACGCCCCGGCAGCCGGCGAACACCAGCACGCTGGCGGCGAGCAAACTTAAAATGGCAACTGGCTTCATAAATTCACAACTTCAAACGCATTTCACGGACACAACAAATCCACGGAAACAATGCAGGCGGGACGCAGCGCGCCGGCGAAGGGCACACCACGGGCGAGGAAGAGAAAAATCAGATGAGCCAGGCGCAGTTCCGCGAGTAAAGCGGGCTGGCCTCCGTCACAAACGAAATTGGCGAAGCGGAAGGAAATTGAGAGATCGCGGCGTCAGGCAAAACCCAGGCCGCGATATTTTGCGGGGGAACGGAAAGCTGATTTTGGTTTCCAGCGGGCGCCGGATTGGCGGCGAGCGGCTGTGAAATCGGGGCGTGGTGCGCGGCGCAACAGGCCATCCTGCCACCGCAACCGCAATCCGGTTTTGCGGCGGCGGCCTGCGGCGTTTGCGCGCAGGCGGCAATCTGCGCCCAGACAAATGCCAAGCTGCAGATGATGGACCATGCCGTTTTCACAATCTGAATCTCACGCCGATGGGTGGGTCGCGCCGCTCATATTTTGGCTTTCGTCCGTCATTTCTTGGCGTTCTTGGCCTCGGCGTCGCGGATGATTTTCATGTATTTGTCCGGGTTTTTGAGGAATTGCGGCTTGCACATCGGGCAGCAGAATTTGATCTCCTGATTGATCCCTTTCGCGCTGTCCTGATAAACAAACACGATTGGGGCGCCCATGTCGCCGGCCAGCTTGTCGCCGGAGACAACGCAGGTCGTCAGCGGATATGGCACGGGCTTGGCGGCGGCGATGGAGTTTGTGCCGTCGGCGCGGCTGACCGATGGAATGGCGACGAGGGCTGTGAGGGCCAGCCCGCAAATCACGGGGCGGCAGATGCGATTGAATAATTTCATGATGTTGATTTTTGTCTGTTCAAGTTAGGCGCCCGTTTTAGGACGCTGCTTGCGCTTACACCAGCGAGGCGGAAATCCCTCAACTATTTTTGAAATTTCCAGCGCAACCGGCTTAAAGATAGTCTTCTGGACAAAATTAGCAAGTGGCCGGAACGGTCAATGGCCGGGGACTGAAGATTTTTGAAGGGTTTCCAGTTTGCCGGGGTAAGACAGAGACAACAACCGGGTGGAGCAATGAAGCGCCACCCAAACAGAAAGAAAAATTAAAATGAAAACAAGTAATCTCATCCTCTCCTGCGGCGTGGCTGCATTCGCCGCATTCGCCATCAACGCCAACGCCAGCGACTCGCTGCTCTCGCCACGCGCCGCCGGCAATCAGGCCAGGCAGGTCTCCGGCACGGCCAGCGACGTGAACACTGTTGCGGTCAACACGGCCACCATTTCACCCCGCGCACTCGGTAATCAGATCAAGACTGTCACCGGCCAGTCGAACGAGGTGAATCCCGCCATCGTTTGTGCCATGAACATGACCGGCAGCAGCCCGAAGGCGATTCAAGCCTGTGCGGTGAATCCCTCGGCACCGATGCCCTGCTGTGCCGTTGCGGCAACGAAGTAAAATGGGTAGATTTGTGGGCGGCGGCGGATAAACGCCCGCCGCCCTTGAACCCATGAAAGAAAACATGAATCCCGACGACACCAGATTTAGCGAAGTCCTGCGCACCGCGCGCCCGTCGCCGTCGCTGCCGCCGCGATTTCAGGAAAATGTCTGGCGGCGGATTGAAGAGGCCGAAGCGCCCGCGAAATCTGGTTCGTGGCTTGACGTGCTCACCGCGCTGGTTCTGCGGCCGCGATTTGCCTACACCACAGTCGCCACATTGGTGCTGGCGGGCGTTTTGCTGGGAACTTATCAGGGCACGCAAACAGCCCGGCAGAATGAACAGGCGCGTTATCTCGCCGCCGTCGCGCCCAATTCACTGCGTTAAATGAACCGGTCACTCGTCATTTTGCTGGGAGCTTTGGCATTGGCGGCAGCAGTTTTCGCCGGCTCCTACTTTGTCGGCCAGCGCGCCTGCGTGACAACCATGACGCGCTCGGCGGATGATTTGAGCTGGCTGCGCGATGAATTTCATTTGAGCGACGCCGAGATGGCGCGCGTCCGGCAGTTGCACGAGGGTTACATGCCGCAATGCGCCAAAATGTGCGCGATCATCGCGGCCAAGAGCACCGAGGTTCAGACCGCGCTCGGCAGCGGGACCAATGTGACCGCCGAGGCGCAGCGGAAACTGACCGAACTCGGCGAGCTCCGCGCGCAATGCCAGACGCAGATGCTCCGGCATTTCATCGAAGTCAGCCAGGCGATGCCGCCGGAGCAGGGCCGGCGTTATCTCGCCGAAATGAAAAAGCTCACGCTCGGTTCCCACGAGGAGATCGAGCAGTCCATGTCTGACCACACCGGCCACCATGGAACAAACTGACATCAATGCCCGCGACTGCGCGGACATGGAACGCCTGATTGCCGGCCAGGACGCGGCGCTCAACGATTTGATGGAGCGCCACGCCACACCGGTGTTTCATTTCCTCTGCCGCATGGTCGGCAACGAGGACGACGCGAACGATCTGGCACAGGAAACCTTCGTCCGCGTTTTCAAGTCGCGCGGCAGTTTCCGGACGAACGAGAAATTTTCCACCTGGCTGTTCACCATTGCCGCGAACCTCGCGCGGAATCATTTCCGCTGGCGTTCGCGGCATCCGGCCATTTCGCTCGAAGCGGAAAATCCGGAAACGGAACAGACGCTCGGCAGCACGTTGCCGTCCGATGCTCCCACGCCGAACGAACAGGCGCTTGCCGCCGAACGCGCTGCCGCCATCCGTGCTGCTGTCGGGAAGCTGTCGGAGGATTTGCGCGAGGCGATTGTCCTGTGCGAATGGGAGGAATTGAGCATGGCCGAGGCCGCATCAATTTTGAAAACAACGCCAAAGGCCGTGGAATCCAGACTTTATCGCGCCCGGCAGATTTTGCGCGGGCAATTGAAAAGCTGGCTGTGAGTATTATTGCGCCGTCTGTTCGGCTTCAAATTCCGCCAGTTTCGTCCCCGCCGCCTCCCATTCCGCCGTCGCCAGCGGCAGGCGGTCGTGGACGTGCATCAACTCGCGGTTGATCTGCATCGCGCGTCCGCCCGCGTAGCTTTCCGGCTTCTCCAGTTCCGCCGCCAGCTCTTTTTCCTTTGATTCGAGTTCCGCAATCTCCTTCTCCAGCGCGGCGATGCGTTTTTTGATTTCCTGTTTCCTCCGCGAACGCGCCTGCCGCTGTTCGGCCTCCATCCGTTTCTGCCCCTTGCGGTCAACCGCCGGGGCGGAAGATGAATTTCCATCTGTGGACGGGGATTTCGCGATGCTCGAACTGGTCAGCGCCGCGCGCGCCGATTGCGACGTCTTGTCGAGGTAATACTGGTAGCCGCCGGTGAAATGCCGGAGATGGCCGTTTTCCACGCGCACGACGTGGTTCGCCAGCAGCCGGATGAAATGCACGTCGTGGCTGATGAAGATGAGCGTGCCTTCGTATTGCTTCAACGCCACAATCAGCGCGTCAACACTGGCCATGTCGAGGTGCGTCGTCGGCTCGTCCATCAGCAGCAGGTTCGGCGGATTGAGCAGCAGTTTCACCAGCGCGAGCCGGCTTTTTTCACCGCCGCTCAGCACGCTCACCGGCTTGAAGACGTCGTCGCCGCGAAAAAGAAAACTGCCTAGAACATTGCGGACGGACTGCTCGGTCACGCGCTGCGGCGTGTCGAGCGCCCCCTGCAACACCGTGTGCTGGGGATTCAGCATCGCCGCCCGGTGCTGCGCGAAATAGCCGGACTTCGTGTTGTGACCGTGCTTGAGCAGGCCGGATTGCGGCTTGAGGACTTCCGCGAGCAGCTTGAGCAGCGTGGATTTGCCCGCGCCGTTCGGCCCGACCAGCACGATGCGCTGGCCGCGTTCGGCCTCGAAATGGAGTCCGTCGTAAATCAATTTTTCACCGTAGCCGAACTTGATTTTTTCCAGCGTGATGACGCGCTGGCCGCTGCGCTGCGGCTGCGGAAACCGGAAGCCGACCGTCGGCCCGTCATCGTCCGGCGTCCCGACCATTTCCTCCTTGAGCCGCTCGATTTGCTTCATCTTGCTCTGCGCCTGCGCGGCTTTGGTGTTCTTGGCGCGGAAGCGATCCACGAACAATTGCATCCGGTCAATCTCCCGCTGCTGCGATTTCGCCGTGGCGATCATCGTCGCCTCCGCCGACGCGCGCTGTTCGAGATACTCGTCGTAATTTCCGGTGTAGCGCAGCAGGCGCGACTGCCGCAGCTCGGCAACGTGCGTGCAAAGCCGGTTGAGAAATTCGCGGTCATGGGAAATGAGCAGGATCGCGCCGGGATAATGGCGCAGATATTCCTGGAACCACAGCAGCGTTTCGAGGTCGAGATGGTTCGTCGGCTCGTCGAGCAGGAGCAAATCCGGTTCCTCCGCGAGCAGCCGCGCCAGATGCGCGCGCATCACCCAGCCGCCGGAAAGTTCGCGCGCCGGACGGTGATGGTCCGTCAGCTTGAAACCGAGGCTGTCGAGAATCTGCTTGGCCTTGGCGACGAACTGGCCGTCGTGCTCGTGTTCATGCGGCACGGCGATGTCGAGGACGCTCTCATTGCCGGCCGGTTCGCTCTCCTGCGGCAGATAGCCGGTGCGCGTGCCGCGGATGAACGTCACGTCGCCCGCGTCCGCCTCCTCCTTGCCGAGGATGATTTTGAACAGCGTGGATTTGCCGGCGCCGTTCGGCCCGACGATGGAAATGCGGTCGCCCGCCATGATGTTCAACGAAACGTCGTCAAACAATTCGCGTCCGCCAAATGATTTTGAAAGTCCGGCTACGGTGAGCATGGCGAGATGAAAAACAGGTTTAACATTTCAGGCCGAAATGTTTTTGCGCCAGCCTTTGCACGCCGGGGTAATTCACAAATACGCCCGGGGTCGCCACGCGCACGCCTTGATAATCCTGCTGATCGAAATGGCCGCGCGCAATATTGACGGTGACGATGAAATCCACCGGCACGGCCAGCGCACATTCCAGAAACCGGTTGTCGGGCTTGTGGCGGATGACGTCGAATTCCGTCAGCGGATAGCAAGGTTCGACTTCGGACACGATGCGTTGCAGCAATTCGGGATGCTCCGCGAGGACTTCCTGATATTCCTCAATCATCGCGGGCGAGGCCCAGGCGCGAATTGTTCCGGCAAGGCAAAGCTCCACAATCAAAGCCGCCGGATTGACCGGGTTCGGCAACGTGGCAAGCTTGAGAACGCAAGTATCAAGAACGACTTTCAAGGTAGGGCTTGGCGCGGCGCAACGCGAGCGTGCGACGTTTCTTTTCGACAAAGGCCACGGCCTCCTCGTCGGTCATGGTTTTGCCGGCGTTGGCGCGATGGGCGCGCGCGAGCTCGGGCGAGAGCCTGAAGCTCACGAGCCGGCCGCCGACAATTGCTTTTGCTTGCATGGTCTGAAATTAACCGAATTTTGCCGCGCTGACAAGCCGGATGCAGTTTTCATTTCGGCTTCAACTGCGGGAACAAAATCACGTCGCGGATGCTTTCCTGGCCGAGCATCATCATGCACAGGCGGTCAATGCCCATGCCCATGCCGCCGGCGGGCGGCATGCCGTGCTCCAGCGCGACGAGAAAATCCTCGTCCAGTTTTTGCGTCTCGCCGCCGGCCTGGTGTTCGAGGCGTTCGCGCTGCTCAATGGGATCGTTCTGCTCGGTGTAGGCGGGCGCGATTTCCTGGCCGTTGATGCAGCACTCGAAAACCTCGACCACCGTCGGGTCGTCGGGCGACAGCTTGGCGAGCGGCACCAGTTCCTTCGGCAGATGCGTGACGAATGTCGGCTGAATCAGCGTCGGCTCGATCAATTTCTCGAACACCGCGCCGGTGACTTCAAAATCCTCGTAATTTTTTGCAATGTCGCCACCAAGCTTCAAATCTTCGATCGCGCGGCGGCGGCGTTCGGCGGGTGAAACGTCGAACCAGTCCGCGCCGGCTTTTTCGCGGACGAGGTCCTTGTATTTCGCGCGCTTCCAATCCGGCGTGAGGTCGATGGACTTTACAATTTTCCCCTCGGCGTCCTTCGTTTCAATTTTCAGCGTGCCCAAAACCTTTTGCGCGACGTGGCAAACCATGCTTTGCACCAGCTCCATCATGGTCTCGTAATCGCCGAAGGCTTGGTAGGCTTCAAGCATGGTGAATTCGGGATTGTGTTTGCGCGACAGGCCCTCGTTGCGGAAGTTGCGGCCGATCTCGAACACCTTGTCCACGCCGCCGACAAGCAGGCGCTTGAGGTAAAGCTCCAGCGCGATGCGCATGTAAAAATCACAGCCGAGCGCGTTGTGATGCGTGATGAACGGCTGCGCCGCCGCGCCGCCGGGAATCGCCTGCATCATCGGCGTCTCGACTTCCACGAAGCCGCGCGCATGCAGAAAATTCCGGATTTCGCGGATGATTTCGCTGCGCTTGAGGAAAATGTCCTTCACCGCCGGGTTCGCCATCAAATCGAGATAGCGCTGGCGGTAGCGGATTTCCGTGTCTTCAAGCCCGTGCCATTTCGCGGGCGGCGGGCGCAGCGCCTTGGCGAGAATCACAAAGGAATCGAGCTTGATGGAAATCTCGCCGGTCTTGGTGGTGAACAGCTTGCCGCGCGCGCCGATGAAATCGCCGAGGTCGAGGTGAGAGAAAATGTCCCAACTGCCCGGCGCGGTTTCTTCGAGATGATTTTTCTGCGCGTAAATCTGGAGCCGCCCGGACTGGTCGCGCACGTCCAGAAACATGGATTTGCCCATTTCGCGGTGCGCGGTGATGCGCCCGGCAACGGCCACTTCGCGGCCTTCGGTGTAATTTTTCCGCGCGTCGGCGCAGGTCTCGCCGGGTGTGAATTTGTTTTTGAACGGGTCAATGCCCTTCGCGCGCAGCGCGGCGAGCTTGGCCCGGCGCTGTTCGATCAATGAATTTGTGTCGTCCATCAGAACTGTGGATTAAACCACA
Source organism: uncultured Bifidobacteriaceae bacterium (assembly GCA_964655855.1). GTDB lineage: Bacteria > Verrucomicrobiota > Verrucomicrobiia > Limisphaerales > UBA11358 > UBA11358. The sequence goes on along the minus strand of CAZZPE010000004.1, from coordinate 11,932 downwards.
GATTTTCCTTCAGCGCACGCAAAAGGTGAAGTGGTTTTCGTCCGCGAAGAATGGCCGTGCGCCGGGTCTGGGAGAAAAATGTTGAAACCGCGTTGGGTTGCCCAATAATTCGCGCCATGATCCGCTTTGGCGAGATGGAGAACAGACTCAAAGACAGTCGCAAACTGATCTTCTTCCAAACTTTTCGCTGGATGGAGCGCCGATTGCCGGTTCGGAGCCTTTTCTGGATTTTTGGGGGCTACGCTTGTGTGCGTTCTGCGTTGCGGCGAAAGCTGGATCCATCGCCTTTGCCCGCCTGTCTCGCTGCCGGAAGGCCGGGCCAAGTCATAAGCGTTTCGCGGATTCAATGTTATTTGAATCAGATGCTGGAGTATGTGCCGGAACGGCTGGCGGAACCCAAATGGATGAGCCGTTGCCGCATCGAGGGACTCGATCCTGTGCTGCGTGCCAGGCAGGACAAACGCCCGGTCGTGCTCGCGTTTGTTCATTCCAGCGCCTATCGCCTGTCCAGATTTTGGCTTCGTGCCGCCGGAGTTCCCGCAGCAAGCCTGATCGCCGGCAAGGCGGAAAATCGTCCGAACCTGGATCGGCTGGGAGACGGATTCTCGCCTTTTCCGGAAATTCCGAACGCCTTTTATCTGGATCAATTGCGCGAAGCAAACGAGTTTCTCGCCGCCGGGAATGCACTGCTGGTTGCCATTGATGCTGGGGCGGTCAAGCGGGTGGATTTGCCGGTTGGCGAAGGCTGGACCTTTCAAATGGCTGCCGGCGCGGTCCGTCTGGCCATTCGTCATCGGGCGGAACTGATTCCGTTGGTTCTTATTGACGAAGGCCACTGGCATTACCATATCAAACTGGGTCGCCCGGTGCCGCCGGAGTATCTGACCGCCGAGGCTGATTGGACACAGGCCGGAAAACATCTGCTGGATGAAATGCTGCCCCATTTTCGGCAACACCCTCAACAATTTTCGAAGCTGATGGCAGTAAAATTCCAGCCGCCGGCGTCACCACCCCGATGAAATAGCCTCCCAATGAACTCCTCCATTCTCACCAATTTGGCACGTGATAATCCAGTGGTCGTCACCGGCACGGGTTGTTTCTCGGCGGCCGGCGGCTCGGTGCCGGAGCTGTGGGAGGCGGCTGTCGCGGGCCACAGCACGGCCGCATGGCGGGAGTTTGAAATGGGAACCGGAAGCTCCCGGTTCGCCGTTTGCAGCGCGCCCGAACTGGATGTTTCACAGCCCGAACTGCATCCGGTGCGGAAGATGGATCGCAGCGCGCAAATGGCGTGGCTGGCGGCCAAACAAGCATGGCATCAGGCGCAGCTCGCAGGAGCCTATCTTCCGACGCAAATCGGCATGGTCACCGGTTCATCGCGAGGACCGCTGGGCAAAATCAATGAATCCTTCAATTGCCTGGGGCAGCCGAAATATCCGCCGTCCTTGTCGGCTAATTGCGCCTTCGGGGCCCTGGGCGGGGTGCTGGTGCAGGCCTTCAAACTGAATGGGCCGGGCGCAACCATTTCCGCCACCTGCGCCTCGGCGGCCTTTGCCATCGGCTTCGCGGCGGAGCAGATTCTCCTGGGCAAGGCGGACGTGATGCTGGCGGGTGGATCCGAAGCCCCATTGCAATCGGTCATCCTGGCCCAGTTGGATTCCGCTGGCGTGCTTGGTTTTCATGAAGAAGCCGCGCGGACATGCCGCCCCTTTGACGCCACGCGCAACGGTATGGTTCTCGGCGAAGGCGGCGCATTTTTGGTTCTCGAATCGGCCCGCGCCGCCAGCCGGCGTGGAGTCCGGCCGCTGGCGCATTTGGCCGGATGGGCCATGAATGTCCATGACTCGGGCCGCGCGAGTGTCAACGAAGACGGCGCGGGTTTGCTCCTGGTCATGCGGCAGGCGTTGCAGATGGCGGGACTTGACCCGGATGCGATTGATTACGTCAATGCGCACGGCACCGGCACCAAGCTGAATGATCTGGCCGAAGCCCGGGCCATTGGGGAATTGTTCGGTAATCGCACCATGCCGATTCCCTGTAGTTCGACAAAACCCGTTACGGGTCATTGTTTGGGGGCAACACCGGTGCTGGAAGCGGTCATCGGGATTGAAGCGATGCAACATCAGATGATTCCTCCGACCGCAAATTGTCACGAACCGGATCCGTCTTGCTCCATCAATGCGCAGCCATTGATCGCCCGGCCGGCCCGAATTTCAGCTTTCATGTCCAACTCCCTGGGCTTTTGGGGCTACCACGCCTCGCTGATTTTCTCCAAATCGGAGTAATTGTTTCCGGGCAGCGAGCCGTCTCGCGCCGGCTACCGCTTTTCCGCGGGACTGTTCGTCTGCGCCGGCGTGGTTGATGGTTTGTAAAGCCCGGCCTTGATGAACGGCACCAGTTGCGCCCCGTAGCCCGCCGCTTCCATCTTGTCCAGCGGGATGAACCGCAGCGACGCCGAGTTGATGCAATAGCGCAGATGCGTCGGGCCGGGACCGTCGTCAAAAACGTGGCCGAGATGCGAGTCGGCGGTTTTGGATCGGACTTCCGTGCGCGTCATGCCGAAGGAGGCGTCGGCGCGTTCGTCCAGCAATCCGCCGGACAGCGGCTTGGTGAAGCTCGGCCAGCCGCAGCCGGAATCAAACTTGTCGAGCGAGCTGAACAGCGGCTCGCCCGACACCACGTCCACGTAAATGCCCGGCGCATGGTTGTTCCAAAACTCGTTCTGGAAAGCCGGCTCGGTCGCCGCCTGCTGCGTGACGGCAAATTGTTCGGGCGTCAGCATTTTCTTCAGATCCGCCGCGTCCGGTTTTTTGAAATTTTTCATGTCGTCTGGCTGATTGGTTGAACTGCTGCCAAAACCGGCTGGCTGCGCGCGGCCCGCATCCCGCGTCACCGCCCAAGCGCCCGCCGCCAGCAGCGCCACCGTCGTGATTTTTATGATTCCGGCCAATTGCATCTCCTTTTCATCTCCTTTGACGAGTGTGGCCCCGCGGCGTTCAAAGTCCATCCGGTTCAAACCGGTCAGACATCGCCGGCGCGCGTCATTTCAGCCGTAGCGATAGGGCTTCGAGAGCGCGAACGTGTTGGGCAAATACCGGATTTCGCGCACTTCGCCGTCCGCCAGCAAAACCTCCACGATGTCGAACCGGATTTTCACCGGCGGATTTTTCAGCAGCCGCAGATAATCCAGCGCGGTCTGGGAAATCAGCCGCCGCTTGCGCGCATCCACCGCCGCCGCCGGGCGTGTCCAGTCCTCCGACGACCGCGTCTTGACCTCGACGAATGCGAGACAGTCGTCGTCGCGGAAAATCAAATCAATCTCGCCGCGCGCCGACCGGAAGTTGGCCGCGAGAAATTTCAGACCAAGCTGTTGCAAATGCTTTTTTGCCGCGCGCTCGCCCAGTTCGCCGCGCCGCAAATGCTCCGGCTTCGCCTTGCCGGCGAACCGTGCCTTGATTTTTTCCAGCAGATTCATTTTCAGCCACAGATTTAGACAGATGAAGCACGATTAGAAAACCATTCGCTTGTATTCAACCCGCTCGCGTCCGAAGTTGACGAGATGGCCAGCCTTGATTCCCGTGCCGCGAAGTTCATTCAACCATTGCGCTTCATGCAGCGACTGGTATTCAGAATCGGTCTTTAATTCAACAAGAATTTTGTCCGCGACGAGCAGGTCGGCGGCATAATCGCCAACAATCACGCCTTTGAACCGGACTTGTATCATCGGTTCCAGTCCAGCTTTTACGCCTCGCGATTGGAGTTCAACCTGCATTGCGCGTTGATAAACACGTTCGAGAAATCCATGGCCGAGAACATTATGAACCTCGAAGGCCGCACCGATCAGTTGTTCTGTGACCGGCTAAAGCGAGTAATCTTTCACCGCATTCATCTGTGCTCATCTGTGGCCAATCAAGGGTGCGTCAAAATGTGCCGCAGATACAGATACATGATCGGCGCGTTGAACAAAAGGCTGTCGAGCAGGTCGAGAATGCCGCCGATGCCCGGAAACAGCCTGCCGGAATCCTTCACGCCGGCCTCGCGCTTGAACAGCGATTCGATCAAGTCGCCGATCACAGCCGTCACGCTCAAGATGACTCCCAAAATCGTGGCGTGGAACAAATTTATGCCGGCCATTTTGCCGCTGAAAAAATGCACGAAGACGAGGCTGGCGGCGGTGGAGACCAAAACCGCGCCCGCAAACCCCTCCCACGTCTTGCCGGGGCTGATGCGCGGAATCATCTTGTGCCGCCCGATGAGCGAGCCGACGGAATAAGCGCCCATGTCGCTGAACTTGGTGACGAGGATGAAGTAAAGCAGGAAGTATTTGCCGTCAACGTTCGGGAAAAAATTGATCTTCTGGATGAAATTCAGGAGCCACGGCACATACATGAGGCCGAGGAGCGTGGTGGCGATGGCCGTGATTCCCGACGCGCCGGATTTTGAAACCAGTTGCCGCACGCACAGGCCGAGAACGAACAGGATGATGAAGCCCGTTTCAAAATCGTTCACGCGCGCCGGCGAACCCTGCGTGCCGATGCGGCCGATGAGGTTCAGAAAAGTGCCGACCATCAGCAGCACGCCGCCGAGCAGCCCGCACCATTTGAAGCAGGCAAGGCCGCGCTTTGCGACGATGCCGTAAAATTCCGTCAGCCCGGCCAGCGCGAGAAACACGATGATGAGGAGAAACACGCCGTCGGAAACCAGCGAGTTGCTGGAGAACAAAGCCGCGAGGATCACCGTCCAGAGAATCACCGAGGTGATCAACCGGCGGAGAAAAACGCGCGCCTTTGAGGGCGGTGGAACTGCGGCAGCCGTTTCGGACATCTGCGGGAAAATAACAGGGGTGGAAGCTGTTGCCAATTCACAATTGCGGCCGGGGTTCGATGCGTTTTTCCTGTTGTCTTAAATCGTGCTGCGTTTAGGATGCCGTGAACCGGCATGGATGCATCGCCAGACCAACCCGTGATTGTCTTTGAAAAGGCCGCCCCAAACGGCGGGCCGGGAAAACCGTTTTTGCGGGGTCGTGGAAAAGCATTTCTCGAAAACATGAAAACCAGCGTCATTGACCGGAAAATCATGCCATGAACACCACCGAGGCCCGCCGATTGCTGGAACAATTCCGCGCCGGGAAAATCCCGCGCGAAAAAGTCCTGCGTGCCTTCCAGTCCGCGCCGGTGGCCGACCTCGGCTTTGCGCAGGTGGACACGCATCGCGCGCTCCGCAAGAATTTTCCCGAGGTGATTTTCGGCTCCGGCAAGACGCCGGAACAGGCCGTCAAAATCGCCGCCAAGCTTTTGGAACACGGACAGCAGGTTCTCGTGACGCGCATCACGACCGAACACGCCCGCGCCCTGCGGAAGAAATTCAAACGCGCCGTTCATCATCCGCTCGCCCGCTGTGTGACCATCGAGAATAAACCTCTGCCAAAGCGTCCCGGCTTCATCGCCGTCATTTGCGCCGGCACGAGCGATTTGCCGGTGGCCGAGGAAGCCGCCGTCACCGCCGAAATCATGGGCAACCGCGTGGAAAGAATTCACGACGTCGGCGTCGCCGGCCTCCACCGGATGCTGGCGCGGATGGAAACCCTTCAAAAAGCCAGTGTCATCGTCGCGGTGGCTGGCATGGAAGGCGCGCTACCCAGCGTCATCGCCGGGCTGGTTTCCAAGCCGGTCATTGCCGTGCCGACGAGCATCGGCTACGGCGCGAGCTTCGGCGGCATCGCCGCGCTGCTGGCGATGCTCAACAGTTGCGCCAGCGGCGTGACGGTGGTGAACATTGACAACGGCTTCGGCGCCGGCTATGCGGCGGCGCAAATAAATGCTTTGACCGCAGATTTACACAGATGAAACACGATGCTCCGGCTGTGCAAGATTGCCATCAGTGTTAATCTGTATGCATCTGTGGCTGAAATGATTTTTCCATGAAAACGCTTTACCTCGACATTTTCAGCGGCATCGCCGGCGACATGTTCATCGGCGCGCTGCTGGATCTCGGCGTGGATGCCGCCAAACTCGAACGCGAGTTGAAGAAGCTCAAGCTTGACGGCTACCATCTCCATGTTTCGCGCCGGCAAAAATCCGCCATCGCCGGGGTGAAGTTTGACGTCCATCTCACGGATGCGCATCACCACGAACACGCGGATGATCACGGTCATCATCACCACGGCCACGGGCATCCGCACGAACACCGCCAGGATCATGCGCATGACGACCAGCGCAATTTTTCGGAGATCAAACAGCTCATTTCGCGCAGCAAGCTGTCGGCCTGGGTGAAGCAGAAATCCATCGCCGTGTTCGCGCGCATCGCGGAAGCCGAGGGGAAAATCCACGGGCTGCCGCCAAACGAAGTCCATTTCCACGAAGTCGGCGCGGTGGATTCCATCGTGGACATCGTCGGCGCGGCCATCGCGCTGGAGCTGCTCGGCAAACCGCGCGTGTTCGCCTCGCCGGTAATCGAGGGCACCGGCTGGATTGATTGCGCGCATGGAAAATTTCCGGTCCCCGCACCGGCGACGCTGGCGATTCTCGGCGCGCGCGGCATCGGCCTCACGCAATGCGATGAGCCGCACGAACTCGTCACGCCCACCGGCGCGGCGCTGCTGGCGGAATTCGTCGAAAGCTTCGGCGCAATGGAAAATCTGGTCGCCGAAAAAATCGGCTTTGGCCTCGGCACGCGGGAAAATGTGACGCGGCCGAATGTGTTGCGGGCGGTGCTGGGTGGGACAGGCGTCGCGCCTGTCTCCAATTTCTACTCCCGTGCCAGCGGAAAATTCAGATCTGAAACAGGCGCGACGCCTGTTCTATGCGATTTGGATTGGGAAACCGACCGGATTGCCGTGCTGGAAACGAATCTGGACGATTGCACCGGGGAAATTCTCGGCAGCTTTGTCGAAACAGCACTGGCTGCCGGTGCGCTGGATGTTTTTCACACGCCGATCCAGATGAAGAAAAACCGGCCCGGCGTGCTGCTCACGGTTTTGTGCGCGGACGCCGACGCGGACAAATTCTGCGAATTGATTTTGCGCGAAACCACCGCGTTCGGCGTGCGGAAAACCTTCGCGGAGCGCCGCAAGCTGCGCCGGGAATTTGCCGAAGTGAAAACCGCTTTCGGCAAAGTGACCGTGAAAATTGGCCGGCTTGGTGGTAAGGTGATTCAGTCCGCGCCCGAATTCGAGCCGGCCAGAAAACTGGCGGCGCAGAAAAAAGTGCCGGTGAAAACGATTTACGAGGCGGCGGTTCAGGCCGCGAAGCATTTGAAGCGATGAGCGAAGCAAACAACAAACTGGAAAAATTACGGGCGCTGCTGAAAAGCTGCGGCTCGTGTCTGGTGGCCTATTCCGGCGGCGTGGACTCGGTGTTTCTCGCGCACGTCGCGCACGAGGTGCTGGGCGAACGCGCGCTGGCGGCGATTGCCGATTCGCCGAGTCTGCCGCGCCGCGAACTGCAGGAGGCGCTCGACATCGCGGCGAAATTCTCGTTTTCCGTGCGCATCCTTCGCACGCGGGAATTTGACAACGCGAATTACACCACCAACCCGGCGAACCGCTGTTATTTCTGCAAGCACGAGCTGTTCGAGGGACTGACGCCGCTGGCACGGGCGGAAAATTTTGCGGTGATTGCCTACGGCGAAAACGCCAGCGACATCGGCGATTTCCGTCCGGGCGCGCAGGCGGCGGCGGAATTCCAGGTGCGCGCGCCGCTCAAGGAAGTCGGTTTGACGAAGGCGGAAATCCGCGAGCTGTCCGCGCAGCTCGGCCTGCCGACGGCGGACAAGCCGCAGATGGCGTGTTTGAGTTCGCGCGTGCCTTACGGCGAAACGGTGACGCCGGCCAAGCTGCGGATGATCGAGCTGGCGGAATATGCGCTGCGCGACCTCGGCTTTCACGACGTGCGCGTGCGGCACCATGAATTGCGGAGCGGCGATCGGGGATTGCAGACTGAAAATCCGGCAGCCGGCGCCGCGAAAAAATCCGCAATCCGCAATCCGCAATCCGCAATGGTTTCGCATCTGGCCCGCATCGAAGTCGGTCCGGCGGAAATGGGGAAATTTCTCGCGGCCGGCGTCGTGGATAAAATCGCCGGGGCGTTGAAGGAAATCGGCTACGCGCACGTCACGCTGGATTTGCAGGGCTACCGTCGCGGCAGCATGAACGGCGCGTTGAACCCGGATCTGAAAGCCGCCGTTCGGTGACGGGGCGTCGGCGCTGTCTGCGGCGGGCGGGTGCAATTGCGATTTGTCATGGGAACAACAATGCCTTATAAAAGTGGCGGCGGACTGCCATTCTAAAGAAACGAAAAACAAGATATGCCTTTAAAAAAAGGTCCACTGCTCGTTTGTGGGAAGACCGGCCGCGTGGTCGGGCTGAACCGCCAGTCCCGCTGGTTCCGATGGCTGTTTCCAATCATCGGGCTGGCCGCGTTGATCTGGTATCTGGTCAGGGTCATACCCAAGCCGTCTCGGGCGGAGTATCCGTGCCAAAAAATCGCCGCACCGGTTGCGTTTGGAGGGATGTTCTATTTCTTAAGTTTGTTCGGCCTGGTTTCCGCCTATCGCAATTTCAAAAAGTTTGCGCGGCAAAACCGGTTTGTGGTCGCGGGCATTTGCCTCGGGTTGACATTTGTCTGCGCGGCAATGGTGATCCGACAGGACGAATCATCAGCGCAAGCGGCCGCCACAGTCACAGCCAACGCGCCGATCGGCATCGCGCGTGGCATCAATCCCGGCCGGGTGGTGTGGAGCTACGATCCCGCCGCCTGTCTCTGGAGCGGTAACAAGGACGGCACCCACTGGTGGGACAGCAACATGGTCGTTCAGGCGCGGGTTGACACCATGCTGTCCGCCGCGTTGCACAGCCTCACCAGCACCACCAACGACGCCGATGCTTGGGATGCGCTGTTCCGCACCTTTAATCAGCGGCGCGGCTTGGGCAGCATCGGCTACGCACAGTCGCCGCGACAGACCATCGCCATCAAAATCAACCAGAATCCCTGCAACTACGACAACAATAATTATTATGCGCTCAACGGTGTTGAAGACCCAAGCAATTCGGGTGATGAATACAGCATCACCGGAAATCCGCACGCCATCCTCGCCCTCGTCAAGCAGTTGGTGGCGGTGAATGTGGCGCAGACCAACATCATTGTTTGCGATCCCACGGGATTGAACCGCGGCTGGGGCGGCCCGCGCACCATCGGCGACAACATTTACAATTACATCCATCCGCTTTACCCCGGCGTGCGCTTCGTGGACGGCGTGGGTTTGCAGGGCCGCGAGCTGGCGGTCTGGCCGTCCACCAACAACATCGCCTACGCCATCAACGCGAGCGGCGAAACCACGTCGAGAGGACTGATGATTTGCCAGCAGATTTTGAACGCCGGATTTCTCATCAACATGGCGATCATGAAAAGTCACGGTTCCAGCGACGGCCCGACGCTTTGCGGCAAAAACCTTTACGGCGCCATTTCCGGCCAGCGCCACGGCCCCACCTGGGGCAACGGCAGCACTGCATACTATTCCAACCTGATCGAACCCATGGGCCACCAGGAATTGGGCGAGAAAACTTTATTGTTCATGGTTGACGCGCTTTACGGCGCGCCCAAACCCAACGTCATGCCGGTCAAATGGAACATGAGCCCCTTCAACGGGGCCTGGCCCAGCAGCGTGTTCCTGTCCCAGGATGGCGTGGCCATTGATTCGGTGGGGTTTGATTTCATGAACGCGGAATGGGGCATGACCCAGAACAGCGATTATTACATGAAGGAAGCGGCGTATGTGCCCGGCGCGAACGGGCCGAAGCTTTCAGGCATCGCCTATCAGCCTACCATCGGCAGCAGCGCATATGTCGGCAGCCTGGGCGTGGAAGAACACTGGAACAACGCCACCAGCAAACAATACAGCCGCAATATCGGAAGCACCAACGGCATCGAATTGGTTGAGATTTTGCCCGGCGTCCCTTCGGTCAGCATCGTGGGCATCGCCAGCGGAAACTCATTTTCCCAAGGCACAAACCTGCCCATCCAGGCCGTCGTCGTAAACAACACCAACCCCATCAGCCAGGTTGCCTTTTTCCAGGGGACAACGCCGCTCGGCACGGCGACCGGCGCTCCCTATGGCATTACTTGGAGCAATGTGCCGGCAGGCAACTACATCCTGACCGCCGTGGCCACCGACTCCACGGGGCTGTCCGCGACTTCAAACCCGGTCAACATCACCGTGTCCACCACGCTCGCCGCGCTCACTTGGGACGCGAACCCGGCCACCGCCGGCGCGCAGGATGGCGGCGGCTCATGGGATATCACTTCCCCCAACTGGTGGAACGGCACGGCCGATGTCATCTGGAATAATCTGGCGATGCCCATCACGACCACGTTTGGAATTGCCAACGCCCCGGCCGGAACCATCACTCTGGGCACCGCCATCACGGTTGGCAATCTCTCCTTCAACGCCGCTGCCAGCGGCGATTACACCATCGCCGGCGGCTACACGCTGACAATCGCCAACACGCCGGTGGTCAGCGTCGCCGCCAGTTGTTCGCCGACCATTTCGGCGTCAGTCGCCGGAAGCGGATTTTCCAAGACCGGCGCGGGAACGCTCACCCTGGGCGGCGCCAACACCATGAGCGGCACGCTCGCAATCAGCGGCGGCACACTCGCGCTGTCGGGCAACAACAGCGGTTCGACCGCCGCCGCCACGGTGGCTTCGGGTGCCGCGCTGCGGCTGGCCAATGCCAGCGGACTCACCGGCGCGCTCGCGTTGAACAGCGGCTCGACGCTCCAGTTGCGCGCCGACGCCAACACCACGTTCGCCCCGGCCAGCGTCGCGTTGGACAACGCCTCCGACGTCAATAATTTTGACGTTGGCCCGGCCGGCCCGGCCACGGGCAAAACGCTCACGCTTTCCGGCGCGCTGGCCTATGCCAACAACTCGGACCAGACCGTCAATGTCACCGGCAGCGGCGGTTATGCGCTCGGCCTCGGTGCCATCAGCATGACGGCCACCAGCCACAATCCCTACCATGCGATGAATGTCAACGTCGCTCCCGGCCTCGGCGCGGTGATTGCCTCGTTCAAGGCCGGCAACTACGGCAATTATTTCAACGCAACCGGCGGCGGCAATGTCACCGTCACCGGCAATCTGGCCAACACCTCCAACGGCAGCGTGGATTTGTTTGTGAACGGCGGAACGACGGCGACATTGCAGGGACAATCCGTGAAGAGCGGCGCGGGCGACGCCTACCGGTATTATGTGCCGAACGGAACGCTCGTGGTGGACAACAACAGCGCGCTCATCAACGACACCACGGGAGCGGGTTTGAACTCCAGCCAGTTTATTCTTGGCGCGGCAACCAATCTTTACTCAGGCATCAGCGGAGTCAGTCCGCCGGCGTCGGTTTTGGTTTCGGCGAACAACAGCTACAATTGCGCGGTCTATCTCGGCGACGCCAGCTTTCCGAACGGCGGCCTCACGCTCGCGGCGAACGTGACCAATTATGTCTCCGACGGCGACGCCGGTTTTGTGAATTCCGGCACGATGACCATTGGCGGGCAGAACACCAGCGGCATCAACACCTACGCCAACCCGATCATCCTCGGCTGGACGGTCAACAAAGGCAAAGGCGTGACGCTCGCGGCGGCGGGCGGCGGCGAGGTGGATTTCACCGGCGGCATTTGGCAAAACGGCACCGACACCACCGCCGGGGTCAAAGTCGGCGACTCTTCACACAGCGGCATCGTGAAGTTCACCAGCGCGAATACTTACGGCGGCGGAACGACGGTGGCGAACGGGACCTTGCTCGTCAACAATTCCACCGGCAGCGGCACGGGTTCGGGCGCGGTCACCGTCAATTCCGGCGGCAAGCTTGGCGGAACCGGCATCATCGGCGGCGCGGTCACGGTCAACAGCGGCGGCACGTTGTCAGCCGGAACCGTCGCCATCG
>CAZZPE010000003.1:0-135216 GCA_964655855.1 uncultured Bifidobacteriaceae bacterium | reverse complement strand
CCGTCGCCGAGGCGCACAAGCGCGGACTGGAACTGCACGCGTGGTTCAATCCGTTCCGCGCGCTGATGTCGGAGAACCGGTTTCCCGCCGCGCTCAACCACATTTCAAAGACGCACCCGGAATTCATCCGCCGATACGGCAACGAGGTCTGGCTCGACCCCGGTGAACCCGCCGTGCGGGAATACGTCCTGCGCGTGGTCATGGATGTCGTGCGCCGCTACGACGTGGACGGCGTGCAGTTCGATGATTATTTTTATCCCTACCCCGAAAAGGATTATGCCGGACGCGAGCTGGAATTTCCCGACGACGCGAGCTGGCGGAAATACGGCGGCGGGCTGGGCCGCGACGAATGGCGGCGGCAAAACATCAACCAATTCGTCCACGGCGTTTATCAATCCATCAAGGCCGCAAAACCGTGGGTGCAATTCGGCGTCAGCCCGTTCGGCATCTGGCGCCCGCAAAATCCGCCGGCCATCCGCGGCCTCGACGCCTACGCGAAGCTCTACGCCGACTCGCGCCTGTGGCTCGCCAGCGGCTGGCTCGATTATTTTGCGCCTCAGCTTTACTGGCCGGCGGATGATTTTCCGCACAGCTTTCCCGTCCTGCTCAACTGGTGGTCGGCGCAAAATGTCCAGGGCCGCCATCTCTGGCCCGGATTGAGCGCGGCGAACGTCGGCGAAAAATTTCCGGCGGGTGAAATCGCACGGCAAATGGACATCACCCGCGCGCAACCCGGCGCGAGCGGGGAGATTTTTTATCACCTGCGCAACCTCACGGACAATCCGGCGCTGGCCGGCATGGTGCGCGCCCGATACGTCCAGTCCGCGCTGGCGCCCGCATCGCCGTGGCTCGCCGGTTCGCCGCCGGACCGGCCGCGCCTTGCGGCCACCATCCGCAATCCCTCCAGCGTCAGCCTGCGCTGGGAAACTTCGGGCGCCAAACCGGCCTGGCTCTGGAATTTGCAATTCCAGACAAACCAGGTCTGGACGACGCAAATCCTGCCGGCGGGAGTCACGGCATGGACATTCGGAAATTCCAGGCCGGATGTGATTTCAATCCGGGCGGTGGACCGGCTCGGCAATGAAAGCCCGCCAGCCGCGCTGGCGCCCGTGAAAATTGCCGCGCCAGTCCGCAGCGGCAGGGGAATGATGGCTCCGAACTGAAGTTTCCGCCGCGGATTTCGCGGGTCAAAAAAACGGATTGTGTTCTTTTTCCTCCGCCACCGTCGTCAGCGGGCCGTGACCGGGGCAGAGCAGGGTTTCCGGCGGCAGCGATAAAATTTGCTCGCGCACTTTTTGCCGCGCCAGATCCCACGACTGGTTGCCGCGCCCGATGGAGCCGGCAAAAAGCGCGTCGCCAACGAACGCCGTGTGCGGCGCGTCCTCCTGCCAGTTACCAACAATGTATGTCACGCCGTCCTCCGCGTGGCCGGGCGTTTCGCGATGCGTCACGCGCAGTCCGCCGAGATGGATGATTTCCGCCGTTTTGTTGCGCTGATCCACCGGCGCGCTTGGGGAGCCGGAATGCAGCCGGACCTTCGGCCATGCCTCGCGGATTTTGGGCAGCGACTGGACGTGATCCCAATGCGAGTGCGTAATGAAAATGTGCCGGAGCTGAAGCTGTTCGGCGGCAACGGTGTCGAGAACCGGTTTCGAGTCAAGTCCGGTGTCAAACAGCGCCGCGTCGCGCGTGACTTCGTCCCAGACCAGATAACAATTCACGGTGAAACCATCGCCCGCCGTGGTGAACGCGCGGATTTCGCGCCAGCGGCTCAAATCTTCTGGCGACGGCAGCCAACCGCCGGCGATGGCTTCGAGTTTTTGCGGATCGAGTCCGGCAAGGTTTCCGAGCGCGGCGAAATTGATTTTCTTCGCCAGCCGGCCGGTTTCTTCCAGCGCGGACAATTCGGCTTCGGAAATGCCGGCGGCGGCGGCCGCGGCGGAAGCCGAAACATTGCTCATCGCGCGAGCCTTGCGGATGATGTCGCCAAGATGGTCTTCGAGATTCACGGGCGAAACGTTAGCCGCGCGCGGCGCATGGCTGCAAGCTTTCGCTGTGGGCGGGCGGACGACCCCGACGAAATTGCCTTGTCTCCGGCGTTGTGATGATTAGCCTTTGCGGGCGCCTTGGAAGCCAGTTTAGCTCAGTGGTAGAGCAACGGTTTTGTAAACCGTCGGTCGTCGGTTCAAATCCGACAACTGGCTCCACTTCCAAGTGGCAGATTTCCAGTGGTTTGTGACGCGAAGAAGGTCGAGTGTCAGTGAAACTGTCAGTAAAAGGGCGTTTGGCATGACCATCCGCCACAATTCGACAGAACTCACCAAAACTCGCCCACTACTCGCTAACACGGTGATGCCTGAATAAGCCACGATTCAGAACCAAAAGGCATCACATGAAAAATCGGTTCATTCTGTTTCAACGCTCCGGGGTGTTCTATTGCGAGGACACGTCCAACGGCAGGCAGACCAGTCTGCGCACCAAGGACAAGGCCGACGCTGTCCGCCTGCTTCACGTTAAAAACGAGGCCGCGCACCAGCCCGCGATGAATCTGCAAATCGCCCAGGTGTATTTGCAGCACGGCGACCCGGCTCTAGCCGCTCGCACCTGGCAGCATGTCATGGAGACAATGATCTCCACCAAATCAGGCAACAATTTATTGCGCTGGCAGGGAGCGGTTAAAGACCAAGCCCTCGGCCCGCTTCGACAGCGCAAACTTCTCGAAACCACCGCCGAACATTTTCTGGCCGTGCTGAAAGCCGGTTCTGTCTCGACCAATGTATATTTACGCCGCATCCACAACTACGCCGTCAACATGCACTGGCTGCCGTGGCCGGTGCTGCCCAAACCCAACTGGCCACCGGTGAAGCATGGGGAGAAACGCGCCATCACGTTTGAAGAACATCAGAAAATCATCACCCGCGAACTCAACCCGGCGACCCGCGCCTATTATGAATTGCTGTGGCATCTTGGCGGCGCACAAACCGACGTGGCAACACTCACCGCCGAGGACATAAACTGGAAAGACCGCACCATTGCCTACCGCCGGCACAAAACCGGCGTGATGTCGCTGATTTCATTCGGCGACGAAGTTGCCGCCATCTTGAAAAGGTTGCCAGATTCCGGCGGGTTGTTTCCAGCACTGGCGAGAATTCATGAACGCCACCGCGCCAAGATGTTTATCAAACGGCTGGCCACGGTGGGCATTTCCGGGGTTTCCCTCCATTCTTATCGCTATTCATGGGCTGAGAGGGCGAAAGAGGCCGGTTATCCTGAACGCTTCGCAATGCAGGCCCTCGGCCACAGCAGCAAGGCCGTTCATCGGGCTTACGCAAGAAAAGCGCAGGTGGTGGTTCCGCCGCTGGAGGAATATGAAAAGCAAAAGGCAAAACGGAAGGCCGTGCCAATTATTGTGAACGCGCTTGCTCTGAATTAAGCCGCCTCCGAAGTTTGCACGTTGTCATCCTGACCGCCAACAACCGCAACGATAACACGGTTTCGTCTCCGGCTGTTCTTTTTCTGCCAGTGCTGGTAGATGGTGGTGGTAACGCGCGCCAGCCAATTGCGCTCCTTCAACTGTTCCAATAAATCCACCGTGGCAAAATACTTGACGGTATTTGGTAGCGGATTGCCCAGCGGCTTGAGCAGGCGGGCGGCAACGAGGATTGGCACGTCATGCGGCTGGCAGTTGATGACCCACGCCGCCTGCTCCGCCGTCAGGCGGGCGGGCAACTGCCCCAGCAGCGTCAGAAATTGGTGTTGATCGTCGCGCATATTCTTAACAGCAGCATTTGCTTACCGGTGCATGGCAAATCATGCACCGCCGCTCCGAGGCCGGATGCCCCAGCCGGACTTCGTCCTCGTAGGCCATCACCGCCAGGTGCAGTGTCGTGTAAAACCGTTGCTCCGCTTCCGAGAGCGGCAGCTCATCGGCCTCGTTCACGGCCCGCCACAGGAGCATTTTCAGTTCAGTCGTTTTCATCTGGGCATAGGAAATCTTCAAGCAATCCCGCCTGCCCCCGCGCTCCGCGCGGGGGCAGGCTGGGAACTGCCTTGAATGTGACAACTGGCAGTATTGCCGCAGCCTGGACGATTCTATCGCCCCTGTCCGCAGCGTTTACGGCCCGTCTGGGCTGGTTCTAATCCTGCTGCGATTCAAAGACGGTGTGCGCCGTTTTCGCCAGCGCAGTGGCCGTCTACAGGGAGTTCGTCTTACTCCGCCTTGCGTTGTCCTTGACGGCGTCTCTTCCCTATTTGCCGCCGGCCTTCCAATACCCGGAAGACCGACTCGGAAAGCATGACGTCGCAGTTCCCACCAAACTTTTTGGCCTCATAAAAGTCCCCGCCGGCCCGCTGATATTCAGCTTCGCAGCCTTTGAGGACATAGCCCACACCGTCAAGCAGCGGGCTGTAGAGTGTGGCGCGGGCAATCCCGCCCCCCAGCCTTTCCCAGATTCGCATGAAGGAAAAACAGGTGGCCGTCGTCAGCGCGTGTGGTGGCAATCCTGCGATGAGTGCATGCAGGTGCAGGCGGCCGGTCAGTTCTCCAGCTTCCGTCCGCAGGCACCAGATCGTTTGTTTGAAATGAACCCCGAAATTGTCCGCCTGCTCCCGCATGAGCGCGAAGAACATCTTGATGCGCACTGCGTCCGCCAGGTTCTCACTCCTAAAGGTGAGCGACAGAAACAGTTGCCATTCGATGAGTGACAGGGCGAACAATTCGGGGTTCATTGTGTTTGTATGTTAGTTTTTACCGTCCGGGCCGGTGATGATGGCACCCCGGGCGCGGAGACGACCGCCAAAGGGCACCAGCTCGCGCACCCCGATGACAATCTGCTTGTCGAGGAGCTTGCCGGCGTATTTGGGCTTTTCGTCTTCGCTCAGCGTGTAATCAAACGGCATGAGCAGCCGATAGCCGGACGGGTCAACGTCCTGGCAGGTGATGATCTGGCTTTTGACCAAGCCCCGTTTCCCGACATATTCGTCAGGTCGGTCCGATATGATTGCTACTTTGAGCTGCATTTTGTTTTGCTTTCCTGTTCGGCACAGGTTGCGTTTCCATCCGCTGCCGAAACAGATTGGAACGGTGAAGGTTCACCTTCGACGCAGGCACTATGCGCCGAAGGCGGGAAGCTGTCAGGAGATTGGGACAAGACGCCAAGAATGGCGTCCTAAACTATTGACTACGGCTGTTTCGGGGGTGGCCCCGTTGGACGTTTAGTGGTCAGCCCGAGCCGCTCACGGCGTTTTTTTATGAAGTCAGCCGTCAGCTTGAGACCGGGCGATAACCACCTCCAAACCCTGCTGACGATTGAATTGCAAAGTTCTTTGGCGGTCATGCGATTGTAATTCTCGCGTAGCCAGTTCAAGGCAAGTTCATGATTTATCGGATCGAGTTGCCGACGTGGCTCGTGCATGACTTCGCCAAATTCACACATCCAACCCGTGCCGACCGGGTTGCTCTTTTGCCAGGCAAGAACTTCATCTTCTGTCAAATAATGCGCCAGTTCGGCAAAATAGGATTGAACCGCTTCACGTTCCACGATCTCACGCTGTGCCGGGTCCTTGGTTGCATTGGCGATTTTTATCAATGCAACCGTTTTGGGCTGTAATTCCTCCATCACTTTCAACCGCGCGTGATAAACATCATACTCATCCGTTGCTTTGGGGTCCGGTTCAGATTGATAATTGGGATATTTATTCTCGACGTAATCATAATCTTCTTCTGAAGCCTCATAGCACTGGAGCAAAGCCACAGCTTGTTCCCTGGGCATCTTTTCAGATTCCTCCATTTCCCTCATTCGCTTCCGAGCATCGTCTTCCGTTGCCGGCGGCGATCGAAGATAACAGCAATCGCCTCTTTCTTCGTGTCCATCCTCAAATTTATACAACTGGAGAACTATCCAAATTTCCTCACCCGGCTCACAAAACTCATGGAATGGCGGAGCATCTTCATCCGGGTATGTGGCAAAATCGCTTGCCTTCATTTTGCCATAACCAAAAAAAACGCGGACCGCAGGCACCGGCACAAGCTGGAAATGCTCGCGGCATTCGATAAGACGAACGCCACAAAAAGGCGGGATATAAATATTGGCCGATGCCTGCGACATTACTAAATTAGTTGAAATATTGGTGCGCCCACTTTGCCAAGTGGATAATGCTCGCATATTGTGGAGTCCATGTATTCGGCTTTCGGATGAATCCCCACCAAGCCCAAGTTGCCATCATACGACAGATATGCCGGCGCAGAAACCTTGGCCGTCCAGGTTGTCAGTGCATTTACCGCCAAGCCTACCGCAGACGACGCGAGAACCCCATTCGGCCAAACGACTTGCGGATGCGGGCCGGCTGCACCGTATTTTGCCGCTTCGTTCGCCAATCGCTCCGGCGTGATGAAACCGAGGCACTTCATGCACGGCGCTCCGGGGGCGGACAGAATTACTTGGCCCGCCATTCTTGGTGGATCTTTCTCCGCCTCGTGAATGTCCATCCCGATATCTATGTAAAGAATCAAATGTCGGCGACAGAACGTTTCGATTTCATCCCGGTCCTGAAATGTGTCCAGACACCCAAAAACCAAATCACAGAACATGAGCGGTTCAGAGACGTTTTGCCAGCGATCTGCTATTGTCAGAATTCTAGCTTTGGTTTGCAGCCCCTTGATCAACCTCTTCGCAACCATCCGTTTCTCTTTTCCAATGTCTGTCACTTTGGCCCCGACAAGCCTATTGAGATTCGTGTCCTCGACCGTTTGAGGATCATAAAGGACGTAATCTTGAAATCCGATGTGGGCGAGCTGCTGGACGATGTGGGAACCGCCACCACCGAGACCGACGACACCGACTTTCGCTCTTTCAATCTTTTCCTGCGAACCAGCGCCCAAGAATGACTGGCGTTGATACCGGTCGCTCATAAAAATTCAATACCTCCCGATACAACGCTGATTTTTTTAATTTCTTGGAATCTCTTCGTTCCGGGCAGCAGAAGGACTCCCCACGCATGGGTATTGCTCAGTATCACAATCCCATGCGGCAACGTTTCATCAACATTTTGGAAGCTTTGAACCAGCCGGGGTTGATCCCGTAAATCCGTCCGGCTTGGCCCTGTAGGGCCGTCGTGTTCATGCCAATGGACATGAACCTGTCCCGACCCGTGCGTCAGTATCCGTTGTAATGCTGATTGGATTGCTGTCGCGCCAATGCAGGCACCGGCGGTTGAATCAAACATATATTCCCCGTCAGGAACGGCATCATAGCCGGAAATTACCACCAATTTCGGTTGTATTGTCGGGCGGCAGCGGAAAAACCCCACACGTTCAAAGGCAAACGAATGCGGTCTTGCCAAATCCTGCCGCGCCTGTTCCAAGACATACTTGGGTATTCGCAGCGTCAGTTGCATTGTAGTGCGGTTAAGTGTGTAAAAACCATTTGGACCAATCGAAGGCTTGTTCCCGGTATCTTCCAAGAATAGGCGTGCCAGTTTCGTTCCGCGATGCGGACCCCGGACGCATTCCAGTTCAATTGTTTTGGACACTGAATCCGATCAGCGAAGAAAAGTCGTGAAGGATAGCCATCACGGCCGGCAGGGCAGAGGAGGGCGTCCACACTTTCCGGTTTGCAACCAGTTGGCAAAACCAGCGATGGGAGCAACAAATAACTGTTCCCGGCCTCCTCGATTAAAGCGAGGCCAGGATACAGTTCTTTGAGCTCATCAATTTGATCAGTCGGGAACATAACCCTATGAAGATGAGCTTTCGCGGGGATGGCTGACAAACACCTCACCCTGTTTGATGCACACAACCCCATCGTCGGGCAGCGGGTGCAAATGGTTGTCAACCACTCTTGCCAGGACATCCGCCAAGGGAATGCCTGCCAATTGCTTCAACTGCTTCACACTGGTTTCACCTTCATGCACCTTGTAGTGTTTGCCGTTGATTTTGATCTCAACTTCGTGATGGTTGTGCTCATGTTCATGCCCGTGGCGCTTTTCAGCCGGGCCCTCGTGCGCTTCTGGCGCGTTTTTATGCTCGTGCATAAGTTTAAACCCCGCCTTCTCCGCACCGTTTTGGCCGGTTCATCGGCAGGTGTGGCCAATATGGTTCTTTATAATGAACCTGTCAAATGAATTGTTGTCGAAAAGAAACCCAAGAAATATCAAGATTTATATTGACAAGAATGGGGTTTTGGTTTCATATGTTGAATACTTCTTCAAACAAACACTAATATGAAAAACATCGGTGGAAAAATCAGGACTCTCCGCGCGGAGAGACAAATCACTCTCCCTGACCTGGCAGACAAGGCGAAACTCTCTAAAGGCTTGCTGTCGAAAATTGAGAACTCCGAGGATTCAAACCCCTCCCTTGACACGTTGTTCAAGATCGCCGAGGCCCTTGACGTTACACTGTCGGAACTGCTTGAAACCGAAAAAGTCCAGTTGAAGCGCATTGTTCTCAGCGAACCCCCAGCATGGCAAAAAGGGTTGATCTCCTATTTGAAGGGAATCGGTCGCGTGCCGGATCAAAATATTTTGCACGCGATGTATGTCTTGCGCCACCGCAAGGCGGCGAAAAACGCCGACCTCGAATCTTGGAAGCTGTTGTATTTGAACATTGAAAACAGTTTCAAATCGTAATCAGTTCGGCTATTGTCAGCGCCATGTCCACAGTGGCTGACAACTCCGGCAATTCTCCGGGGAAACATGAATCGGTGGTTGCTTTACTGAATGCTTTTCCAGGGGAATGCGATCCTAAGGCAATTATTCGCAAGCTTGCCCGCGAGAAAATAGCCATTGCCAAAGGACGCGGCTGGAAAGGTCCTGCATTTTGTCCAAAGATGCTGGCAAGCCTTTTTCACATACGCTGCAAGGAGGTTCACGCAGACATCGGCGGAGATGGCCGGATTTTGCCCTATCCTGACGGCAAGCTTTGGATCGAATACTGTAGCGGACGGTCGCCAGAACGGCAGAGATTTACTATATTTCACGAATTTGCCCACACGCTCTTCCCTGATTTTTGTGAATTCGTTCCGTGCCACCATGCTGCCCCCAATTCTACAAAAGACCCCGAAAGGGAATTTGAAAATCTTTGCGACATTGCCGCCTCCGAAATGTTGCTGCCATTGGAAGATGTCAAAGAGGACTTGGCACAGATGAAACAGGTTTCCTTTGAAGAATTTGACCGGTTAAGCCGCCGCTACGAAGCGTCAATTGACGCAACGACCCACAGATTCACTGAATTGGTTGAAGGTGTCCCATGCACGGTTGTTTTTCTTACCGACCAGAAAGGAAACAATCCAGGACGAGGCCCTCTTTGGGTGAAGTATTGTTGCCGAAATCCGTCATTCAAAGGATTCATTCCAACCGGGACGACCACGCCGGCAACTTCAGTTGCTTTACGTTGTTACAGAAATGGCGAAAAAATAACCCACCCCGAAAAGGAAACTTGGTGGCCCAACGGAAAACCGCGCACCTGGCTTGCACAAGCAATCAAATTGCCCGAGGTGTTGCACCACCCGGATTATTCAAAAGTCGCCGTTCTACTGCTTCCTTCAAGTTACAAAGGAAAACCGTGTTGAATTTAGCGGGCGGCATGGTTAAGAATTAAATTCACGCATGTCGCCGGCGAGGAAACGATCAATCAACTTCCCGGCATCGGCAGCGAGCTCACGTTCCAGCACGTCGGCTTGGGCGCGCTTGGCAGCAGATTCTTCAGCAAGGTCGGCTATCGCTTCTTCTTCACTGTGTGGCAATCGAACAACTTCAAACGTTAATAGATCTGCAACATCAATGTGGGGAATGCTCGAACCGTAAGCCAATGATTTAACAAGAGGGCGCCCAAAAAGCGGATGCGATAGAGCTACGAACAGATAACCTGCTTTCAGCGCGCAGTCAGTTGATGGAGCAATGCGAATCAAGTCGTCTGAAACTACCTTTCCTTCGTAAGCGACGGTTGCAAAACCGACGTTGCCATTTAGCCCATAGATTTGTCCGGAGCGTGCCATTAGTAGCCAACCAGCCTTGACCCTTCCTTGATAATCATCGCCGAAATCGCCCTCTGCGATTCGTTTTTCGAAATCAGGATTGCATTCAAACACAGAGGAGCTTTCAACAAGCTCAATGCCATCCTCGGCGGGAATTCGTTTGAAGCGACCAGGCAGCCATATTTTATAGCCAGCATCACGCAAGGTGACAAAGCCTTCGCTTTTCTTTGTCAAGTGGCGGCGTATGACAGCAACGCCCGGGTTATGCGACGCGGCTTCGAATCGGCGGCGACCTTCAAAAAAGGCATCTGAGGCGCGAACTGAAAAGCCGCTCTCGCCCCAGTCCTTGACTTGTAGCGGGCTGAATGGACGTTCGAACCGGGCTTCAGCTTCGAGGGCAAGTTGGTATCCGCGATTGCGAAGGTCGAGAATTTTTTCAAGCGTGCGCTTGAATCCAGCGGCGATCTGGGAGCGCACGACAGGAATCGGCAAGGCGTCGAGGTGTGTGGTTTCAAGATGTTTGATAATATGGCCGTAGTGAGCGCCGATCATTACCGCCCGCGCTTGTGGTGAACGCAGATAGGCATAGACCCACCCCCACATCTCATCATCAAACGGTTCGACGCGCAGTAGGTCGTGTGTGATGAGGGTATTTTCGTGCGGTGCGTGGGAAAGAGTCGCGCGACCTACCACGCCAGAACATGTCACCAAAATTTTGCCGGGCTGGACAAAACGCTGTGCTGCGTCATCCGTGCGTTCTAACGCAAGCCACTTTCTCGGAACGGGTCGAATGTCGAACACCTGTGTTGCAGCGAGAAACGGTGTGCCGAATTCCGGGCTGACTTGAATGCCTTTAAGTCGCGACGGCTGCCAAGTGCGAGCTAATTTATCAAATCGTTTCCAACCGCCGGGGCGTCCCTCAATCGCAACACGCAATCCATAGCCGGATGACAAATACGTTTCAGCTTCCATTCTCCGGTCGCCCTGCCAAAGAACATTGCAGGGGACGGCACTCCATTTGGCCTGATGCCACGGCCATTCATGGCGTGGCTCCGGCGGCGGCGCGACTAATCTTGCGTGGAGAGCCATGCGCGAAATTCCTCGGCGATTTGCTGGGTGTTGTCGTCGAAAACTTTCTTCCGGGTCTTCTGGTGACGATAGACGGGCACGCCATTTTCGTATTCCTTCACCTGCTCGGTGATTTCCTCCACGATTTCGTTGCCCTTGCGGTCACGAACGTAGGTGGTGTTGCCGCGCTTGTCATGCCCGACATGGTTGGCAACCGCCATGAAAACCGGATAGTCGTTCAACGCATCGGCGGCTTTCTCCACGGCAATGAGTTGTTCGGACTTTCGTTCCAGCACCAGCAGGCTGGTTTGGATGCTGACAAACGGCTGGAACGTGTCCGGGTGCAGATCAATGCTCGCCAGCACGCGGCAATTTCTCAAAATCCATTCGCGCACATAGCCCAAGCCCGGCGAACCGAGAATTCCATCCGGCAGCACAATGGCGACGCGGCCAGAGCCGGGTTTGAGGAAACGGACACAACGCTCGATGAAAATAATCTCCGGCGGCTGCGACTTTTGAATTACCTCGGTCATCTTCCAGCGGTCGGTAGTTTTGTCGTATTGCCAAGCGTGACCAAGATCGTATTGCTCCAATATCGCAGGGTCGGCCACAGGAATCTTCGAGCCGAAGGGCGGGTTGGTGAAAAGGATTTCCACTTTCCCGTAAAGTTCCCGGTCGCGCAGCCCTTTGTTCCAAGTTGCGGGAGTTTCAAGCGAGTTGCCTTGAAAGAGTCCACCGGAACCATCGTTGTTCAAAACCATGTTCATCTTGGTGGCTTTGACCAACTCCGGGTTGAAATCAATTCCTACAATGGAATGTTCAGCGAACTTTTTCACGCGCTCACGCACTGCCTTTTCGGCGCGCTCGATGTTGTTGCTCCACTTGCGCATCTCGGTGACGCGAATTTTTTCGATGACATGGTTCATCGCCGTGATAAGGAAGCCACCAGTGCCGCAAGCCGGGTCGCAGACCAAAACTTTTTCGCCGGGGTCGAGCATTGCAACCGCCATGCGGCAGATGTTGCGCGGCGTGAAAAATTCACCACGGTCGCCCCGGAGATTCGAGCCGACGATTTCTTCGTAGGCCCTGCCTTTCACGTCAATGTCGCTTTCCAGCAGCGAATACATCTGAAGCTGGCCGACCAGATAGGCGAGAACGCGAGGCTCCAGGTCAATCGTTTCAGTCTGTTTAAAAATGGTGGGGTAATCGGATTTGACGATTTTGAACAAAGCCTCAAGACGGCCTTTCACTTTGAGCGGGCCATTCACGCCATGCCGCTCGTTAGCTGCGGCGAAAAATTCAACTTCATCGCTGTGCCGCTCATCATGAATCTTGCAAAAAATGAGCTTAAGCAATTCCCAAAAAGCTTGGGGCTTTTGCAGCCCTTGGTTGCCCGCAATGTAGTTGTGACACCGCCGAAAAGCAAAAAGCAACGCATCAGAGGTGGCAGGCTTGAGTTGATCGAATCGGGGGCGTTCTGCTTCGCTTTCATCGCGGCCAAATTCAGGCAAGTCAGGATTATCTTCAAATAGGACTTTGCCGGCGCGTTCGATGCGGCGATAGCAAAAGCGTTCGAGCCCATTTGTCCACATGCCAAAAAGCGCGTTGGGACACGCGGCCATATAACTTTGGAGCTGGCCCACACCCTCTTTGCGGTCCGACGATTTTATCGTGGGCGCTTTACACTCGACAATGATATGGGCATTTTCCTGCGCCTGCGATTCGCCTTCGGGAAAAATTACGAGGTCGGCGCGGGGTTTCCGGCTGCCGAGGCGCAACGTGAATTCGACTGCGATAAGGGATTTAGCGTAACCGTATTCACGAACCAGAGATTTGGCGATTTCCTGCCGGACGTATTCCTCCGGCGTTTCATCGCGCTGGGTATTGCCATCAATGAAGTCAAGAATCTTGCCCTGCTGGACAATAATTGCAGCGGTCTTTGTCTGCGGGAACAGCGTGGCTTCCATTCGTGTATTTTTTCTTCGGGCGCGTTGCCGGATGATTGTGCGCTGGAAACCCAGCGGCGTCAAATTCGAATCCGAATCCAGATGAGACAGGCTATCCCCCCCGCAATGTTAGCGTAACATGGCACGATAAACCATCGTAAGCTTAAAAGTCGTTAGACAAGTTTTTCGATGACGATAAGTCAAGACCTGTCACAGCCAGCCCGAACGGCAGGTGAAATCTTCGTTGCCATGCTTTTTTACCACTTCCGCCAGCCGCCGAATGAGTCCGCGCTGGTCGGTCTGCCGCAACTTCTTGCTGTCCGCATATATCACCCCCGCAAACGTCTTGCCCGCCGCCAGCCGCGCCTTGCAGTGGACCGGCACGGTGTTCACGTCGCGCGTCACCAGCACCCGCCCTTCCTGATCCAGCAGTTCCAGCAGCACTTCATCCGCCAGCGCCGCCCAGTCGGTGTCGTGGATGCTTTTCACGTTCAGACCGGGAAACTGCCGCAGCAGCGCCGCCGCCACTTCCGGGGAAATATGCACGTCCAGCAGCAGTTTGATCTTCACAACTGCTCCAGTTCGGGAATTTCCTGCTTCATGCCCGCGTAATCGCGCCGGGACGACAGTGCCGCGCTGTCCTTGATTTCCTGCGGATAAGCATCCGCATAGGCCAGCGCCATTCGCACCAGCGCGGCGGGCTTGCGGATGAGTTTCACGGCTTCGGCCAGGTCGTCATCCAGTTCCCGCACCAGCTCGACAATCATCCAGACCGGCCACCGGCTGCCCACCAGGTAGGCCACCCGGCCCGGCTGGCCGTCCCGAAATTCAATCGCCGGAAACCGGCTGCGCCGCACGCCTTCGGCAATGTAACCTGCCGCCGCCGTGCCGGAGGGAATGCCTTTCATCCGGGCGTCGGCGTCCAGGCCGAATTTTTCGCGCGCGGTGAGCCGCACCGACACGGTTGCTTCTTTTGTCATGGTTGCCATACAATGCAAACATTCGCACACGGTCGGATTATTGGCAAGGCTGTTTTTCTCCCCCTCGCGCAAGACTGCCGGGCTTTCAATTCCCCTTTCCAAGACGACGCCTTGAAACCCGTCAGACTCGCGCTCGCCCCATGCTTGACGGAGACTGCGGAAAGTTGACACGGCCGGGAAAAATACCGTAGCCCGTCCGCGCCAATTTTCCGCAGACTCCGGACAGGGTTTCAATCAGATTGAATGTTAGCAAGGTTGTTTGTCTTCGCCTTTTTTACGCACGCCCTCACCCCACCGTTTGCTGCTCGCTGGTCCGACACCGAGCCGACATTTGGAAGCGAGATCAAAATCCGCGCCAGCGTCTCCCCTTTGCCTTTCGCCACTGTCACGGTTTTAGCTTTCGCCGGGTTCTTGAATGCACTTCGTGCGCGGTTCGCTGTCTCCCCAAGCCGTGAAGCGAGCAGCAAACGGCAGGGTGACGGACAGCGGTTTCAAAAAAAAGCTATGAAAACAACAAACTCAACAATTGAAGCGTCAGCTCCGGCGAATGTCCGGCCATCGTCGGTTTCAAAACACCAAGTCAATCGGGGCCTGTCCACGGAGGCGGTCTTGAACTTCTTGCGGACGCGGTTGCCGAGGCAATACGAAGTTGCCGAAGTTGTCGGCAAATGGGTTTGGCTGGACGTTTCACCCGCTCGCAAACCCGGTCTGGCAAGTTTGCTTTGGGCTTTGGGTTTCCACTGGAATCAGCGGCGCGGCGTCTGGCAACATCCTTGCGGCTCTTTCAACCCGTTCGCCATCCATCCCGCCGACCCGCGCGCCAAGTATCGCTCTTATTTTCCCGCCGACCGGCAAGCCGCATGACGGACACTTCACCGACAGTCCAGCCGGTGGTCGGTTCGCATCAGACGACCGCTCGATTTTCAGGGGTTTTTGAGCCTCACGAGAAACGGAGCGATAATTTTTTTGCCGACCGCACGGACAGCAAAAATTGGACATCAAAACGGACACCAAAAGAGTTAAAAGGGGTTAAAAATGTTAATGTCCGGTAAAAAAGAATTCTCTTGAAACCCCAATAAAATCAGCTATATTTGAGGTGCAAGCGCGGGAAAGACCGAGCAAATCCGACAACTGGCTCCATCTTCATAAGTGTGCATTTTTATTGATTATAGTGCGCATTTCTCTTTTGGGATGACAGCTAATTTTCATTATTTAGCTGCTGTCGTGTAACATTTTGCAACACTTGGAGCACCCAGACATGCAAACAATAAGCTCCAAAGCCGAATCAGCGGAATGGCCGCGAAAAGTCCGGTTTGGCCTTGCGACCGTTCATGTCTATCACCGCAAAACCGCCAGTGGAAAATTTGGCCACATGGTGGCCAATTACGCCACCGGCAAGCGCCGGTCCGACTCGTATCACAGAACTGACGATGAAAACCTTGCGGTTTGTCATCAAGGCGATGTAAGTGCTTGCGGACGACCGCCAAATTGATTTCTATTTGCAGCCGGAGCGGGAAAATTGTTCCGCCTGTAAAATGATTACCAAAAGCACCCTCAAAAAACTGGCCGGGCAGCACGGCACGCCGCTGTTCGTGGTGGACCATGACGAGATTCGCCGCAATTACGCGACGTTCAAAAAATATCTGCCGCGTGTCCAGGCTTATTACGCGGTCAAGGCCAATCCCGATCCGGCCATTGTCCAGACGCTGTTCGAAGCCGGCGCGAGTTTTGACGTGGCCTCGATGCCGGAATTCCGCATCGTCCACGAATACATCAAGGACATGCCGGACAAGCAGCGGCAGGACTGGATTTGGGACAAGATCATCTACGCGAATCCCATCAAGGCCAACGAGACGTTGCAGGAGCTGAATCCCTACAAGCCGCTGGTGACGTTCGACAATTCCGAGGAGATCAAAAAAATCAGGAAATACGCGCCGCAGGCCGGCCTCGCGCTGCGGCTGCGCGTGCCCAACACCGGCGCGATGGTCGAGCTGTCGTCCAAATTCGGCGCGCCGCCCGGCGAGGCGGTGGATTTGATTCTGGAGGCGGACAAACTGGGATTGACCGTCGAGGGCATCAGCTTCCACGTCGGCAGCCAGACGACGAATTTCGGGAATTACGTCGCCGCCATCGAACTGGCCGCGAACATTTTCAAGGAGGCGAAGAACCGCGGTTACACGAAGATGAACCTGCTCGATATCGGCGGCGGTTTTCCCGCGCCGTATGACGCGACCGTCAAGCCGTTCCGCGAACTGGCCAGGGTCATCAACCGCGAGCTGGACCGGCTGTTCCCGAAAAACGTCCAGATTCTGGCCGAGCCGGGCCGGTTCATGTGCGCGACCGCCGCGACCGCCGTTTCAAAAATCATCGGCAAGGTCGTGCGCGACGGCAAATTGAGCTACTACATCAACGACGGCGTCTATCACACCTTCTCCGGCGTCATTTTTGACCATTGCCACTATCACCTGAAATCGTTCAAGCGCGGGCCGACGGAGATTTGCTCGGTGTTCGGGCCGACGTGCGACGCGCTGGACGTGGTTTCGATGGCGGAAAACCTGCCGGCCGATCTCCAGCTTGGCGACCTGCTTTACAGCGAACAAATCGGCGCTTACAGCCACGCGTCCTCGACGTATTTCAACGGCTTCCCGCCGGCGACGGTGGTTCATGTGAACCGGTAAGTTGCCGGAGCCAATGTCCGTTGGCGCGGCCATCCGTCGCTGTGGTTTGTGTTGTGCGTCATTGTCAATCTGTAGTGAATTTTTTCAATCAACCCTGTAATCTCCCGACCTATGGTTCATTTCAAAACAACTGTCTTCAGCTACCTCACCGCGATCAGTGTTTTTTCAGCACTGGCCCTGATGGCGGCGGATGCCGCAGCCAGGGTGATTGATGTGACAACCGCCGGAGTGGCCGGAGACGGCACAACATTGAACACCGCCAGCATCCAAAAGGTCATAGACGACTGTTCCGCCGCCGGTGGCGGGACGATTTCCTTTCCGGCGGGCCGCTATCTCACCGGCACGATCCAGCTCAAGAGCAAAGTCACACTGCGGCTTGAGAAGGACGCCACATTGCTCGGCAGCACCGATGCCGCCGATTACCGCAACCTCGACCCGTTCATTGATGGGAACGGACATCCGCTGGGCCATGCGCTGATTGTCGCCGTGGACGCCAGGAATGTCGGCATCGAAGGCGGGGGCACCGTGGACGGCCAAAGCCCGGCGTTGAAGAAGAAACAAAATCCCTACGTCATGCGGCCGTTTCTGGTGCGCTGGGTGCGCTGCACCAACGTCACGGTGCGCGATGTCCACCTCGTCAATCCGGGCGCGTGGACACTGGATTTCTTCCAGACAAAGGGGGCCGTCATCGAGGGCGTGACCATCCGCAGCCGGGATTTGGGGATGCCCAACAATGACGGCATTGACATTGATTCAAGCGAGCATTTGCGGGTGCGCAATTGCGACGTCATCAGCGGGGACGACGCGCTGGTCATCAAGTCCACCAGCCGCTCCAGGCCGAGCCGCGACATCATTGTCAAACATTGCAAGCTCTCCACCCGGACCAATGCGATCAAGCTCGGGACGGAATCCATCGGCGGCTTTGAAGACATCTCGGTGTCCGATTGCCAGGTCACCAACACGAAGATGTCCGGCATCGCCCTCTACACCGTTGATGGCGGAGACCTGCGCAACGTGGCCATCAGCGACATCACGATGGACGGCGTGATCGTGCCCATCAGCATCCGCCTCGGCGCGCGTCTGAAAACCTTCCGCGAGGGCGACCAGCCAAGGCCGGCCCCCGGCAATCTGCGCGACGTGACGATCAAAAATGTGAGCGCCAAAAACATTGGAATGATCGGCGTGCTCATCAACGGAGTTCCCGGCTTCCCGGTGCAGGCGATCACCCTGAAGAACATCCGGCTCGCGCTGCCGGGAGGCGGAACCGCGGAGGACGCAAAAGTCCAACTCCCCGAAAAGGAAAAGGCCTATCCTGAATTTGAAATGTTCGGGAAGACCATGCCCGCTTACGGCATCTACGCCCGACACGTCCGCGGCATAAAGTTCCTAAACGTGCAGACAAGCCTGATCAAGCCCGACGCCCGCCCGGCCACGGTCTTGATTGATGCCGAAGATGTGAAACCTGCCAATTTTTCCACTGAAACATCCAATCCCAAATGAATGGCGGGTTCGGCCAAACTGTCGCCAGAATCAACGCCTTTTGGCGCGGTTCGCAGAAACGCATGCCGTTGCGCTTGAATTTACCCCCGGCTCGCGCCATGCTGGCCGCGATTTATGAAGCCCAATGATTTTTCCGGCGCGCGCGTGCTCGTCACCGGCGGCGCGGGGTTCATCGGCAGCGCTCTCGTCTGGGCGCTCAACCACCGCGGCTGCGACGACATCGTGGTTTGCGACCGGCTCGGCACGGATGAGAAGTGGCGCAATCTCGCGCCGCTGCGCTTCGCCGAATTTGTCGAGGCGGATGTGCTGCTGGCGCGATTGAAAACCGGCGCGCTGGGCAAATTTGATCTGGTGCTGCACCTGGGCGCGTGTTCCTCCACGACCGAGCGCGACGCGGGTTTTCTCTTCCGCAACAATTTTGAATTCACCCGCGACCTTGCCGAGTGGTCGCTGGCGAAAAAAATCCGGTTCGTCTATGCGTCGTCCGCGGCGACCTACGGCGACGGCTCGGCGGGCATGGAGGATGACGACACGAAGCTCGACGCGCTGCGCCCGCTCAACATGTATGGCTATTCGAAGCATCTGTTCGATTTGCACGCCAGACGCGCCGGATATTTGAAAAAAATCGTCGGCCTGAAATACTTCAACGTCTTCGGCCCAAACGAGGACCACAAGGGCGACATGCGCTCGCTCGTCCATAAAAGTTTTTCGCAGGTGAAAAACGAGGGCGTCATCCGGCTGTTCAAAAGCTATCGCAAGGATTTCCGCGACGGCGAACAGAAGCGCGATTTCCTTTACGTCAAGGACGCCGTGGCGATGACGCTGCACCTGGCGGTGAACAAAAAGGCCGGCGGCCTGTTCAACGTCGGCTCCGGCGCGGCGCGAACGTGGATTGACCTGGCGAATTCGGTTTTTGCCGCGCTGGACAAAAGGCCGAAAATCGAATTCATCGAAATGCCGGAAGCCATCCGCGCCAAGTATCAATACTTCACGCAGGCGGACATTTCGCGGTTGCGTGGCGCCGGTTACGCGGCGCCCGTCACATCGCTCGAAGAGGCGGTGACGGATTACGTCCGCTATCATCTCGTGACGGACCGGCGTCTCGATCCGGCGGAGTGACAATCCGGTTCCGCCCGCGTTTTGGCAAAACCGCTTGATTTTGTCAGGACTTGAACGATTATCTTGCCCATGCCGTTGCCCAGCCAACCCGTCACATTGACCGTCGAGCAGATTCGCGAATTGAACAGAAGGATCTCCGATATGCGCCACGACGTGAACAACGACCTCGCGTTGATGATTGCCAGTGTCGAGCTGATCCGCCGCAAGCCGGAGTCGGCCGAGCGGATGTGGAAAGGACTGACGGAGAAACCGTTGAAGGTCGCCAATGCCGTCACAGAATTTTCGCACGAACTGGAAAAGATGCTGGGCATCACGCGGCCCTGATGCGGCGGGAGGACGATTTTCCACCGCGCCCAAGCGGGGCCGCATTCCGGGTCCCGCCATTTGGTTCGCCAGCCGTGCAGCACCCGGCTTTTGGCTTTAGCCGTGAAAAAATGTCTGGCAGACTGCCCGAGATGGAACGAACCGAAGCGGAGTTGATTGCCGCGGTGCTGAAAGGCGACCGCGTCAGTTTCGAGCCGTTGGTTCAAAAATACTCACCGCGCGTCTTCGCCACCGCCCGCCGCTACGCCCGCCGCGAAAGCGAGGTCGAGGACATTGCGCAGGAAGTCTGGCTCAAGGCTTTTGAAAAGCTCAAGAGCTTCCGCGGCGAGGCGCCGTTCGAGCACTGGCTGATGCGGATGACGGTGCGGACGTGCTACGATTTTTTGCGCGGCCACCAGCGCAACCGCGAGTCGTCGTTTTCGGATTTGAGCGAGCCGGAAAGCGACTGGCTGGACCGGTTTGTGGCCGAACCGGGCAATGCCGCCGAGGACGCCAGCGCCGCCAAACTGCTGGTGAACCGCGTGCTGGAGCGGCTTTCGCCCGAGGCGCGGCTGGTCATCACGCTGCTGGAAATTGAAGACCGGCCGGTGAAGGAAATCGCCCGGCTCACCGGCTGGTCGGTGCCGCTGGTGAAGGTCCGCGCCTTCCGCGCGCGGGCCGAGATGCGGAAAATCATTTCAAAAATGGCAACAAACAAGTATCTGTAACCCGATGCGGCAGGGCCGCGTCTTGAAAATTGGAGCAAGTATGAATCTCGCTGAACTGCAAAAAAAACTGATCGCCGCCGCCCGCGCGAACGTGCCGGGCGATCATGTGCCGTATGCCTTTGAAAAGCGCGTGACGGCGCTGCTCGCGTCGCGCGTCGCGCCGCAAAAGATGGATTTGTGGGTGCGCGGGTTCTGGCGCGCGGCGGTGTCGTGCGTGGCGGTCGCGCTGCTGTGCGGCGCGTGGGCGGTTTTCACACCCGCAGCCACGACGAGCTCCACCGATCTCTCGCAGGATTTTGAGAACACGCTGCTGGCTTCCGTTGACCAGGGCAATCAAGCTCCGTGAACTACTGGAAAGTCATACTGGCCACGATTGTGATCTACGGCGCGGGCGTGATGACCGGCGGTCTGCTCGTCAGCCACGTTGACCGGCCGCATTCCAGAAACCAACGCCATCCAGAGACGACGACGCCCACCAATTCCGTTTCACAGACCAACAGCCAGGGGCAGGTGACCTCCAAGCCGGCGCGCCCGCCGGAAATCCTGAACCGACAATTCCTGCAGCAACTCGATGAACAACTGCACCTGACGCCGGAGCAGCGCGAGGCCATCCAAAAAATCATCACCGACGGCCAGAATTTGATGCACAAGACGATTCTGGACGCCCGGCTGGAAATCCGCGAGCAGCTCACGCCCGAACAGCGGACTCAATTTGACGAACTGGTGAAACGCCCACCGCCGCGCCGTCCGCTCAATTCCACGAACGCGCCGCCGGTTTTGCCGCTGACAAACGCCCCCGCCGCCGTTCCCACGAACGCCCCGGGCGCCTGATTTTATTCCTCGCCCAGCAGCACGCGGATTTCCTTGCGCAGTTGTTTGGTGACCGCTTCCACCGACCGGTTGGCGTCCACGATGGTGAAGTTGTAGGTTTTTTGCAGGCGCCGGAACACAGCCTGCATCGCGGCCTGATATTTCACGAAGCTGTCAAACATGTCGCGCGACAGGCCCAGGTCCATGCCGCTTTCCCAGTAGTCGAGCGCCGCGCTTTTGGAGAGGTTGCGCTGCACCAGCTCCTCCGGCTCCAGCGAAAGGTAAAACACCGCGTCCGGTTCCAGCGCGATGCCATAAACATTTTTCAGCCACGCCTCGTCCATGCCGCGAACCATGTCGCGCGCCATGAGCGTGTAAATGTAGCGGTCGGCCAACACGATGAAACCCGCCTTGAGCGCCGGCAGAATGATGTTTTCCAACTGGTCGGCGAAATCCGTCGCGTAAAACAGGCTCAACGTCGTCCGGCTCAAGATGTTTCCCTCCTGCGCCTTTTCCAGTTCGGAGCTGACGAGCGTCGAGCGTTTCAGCCCCACCGGCACGGTGGCGTGGCCGCGGGTTTCCAGCCAGTCCACGAGCCGCGCAATTTGCGTGGAGCGGCCCGATCCGTCGGCACCTTCCACAACAATCAATTTGCCCGCGAGCTCGTCCAGCTTGACGTGCGGAATGCCGTGGCCGAGGAATTTGCGGTTTTTTTTCACTGGGGCGGAATCGGTTTTCATGCGGCCATGTCCTCCTCGGCTTCTTTGGCCGGATCCAGCGGAAAGGCCGGCGGCAATGGCAGCGGGCTGCGGCGCTTGAATTTCGACAGGTCAATCTTTTCGCCCACGAGCTTGCGCACGAACGCCTGCTGCTTTTCAACGTGCTGGTTGGCGTCAATAACCACAAAATCAAATTCCCCGCTCATCGCCATGTATTGCTCCAGGATGCGGCCCTGAAAGATGCGGAAGCTTTCATACGGATCGCTCGACAGCCGCAAATCCATGCCCGCCTCGAAAAATTTCAGCTTCGGCCGGCCTTCCAGAATCCGGTTCAGCGAAACCTCCAGATCCGTCTTGAAAAACATCGTCAGGTCGGGTTTCGCGGCGAAATTGTAGATGCCGCGCACCCAGTCCGGCGGGCAGCCGCGCGTCACGTCGCGCGCGAACGCGGTGAATACATACCGGTCGCACAGCACGATGTAGCCCGCGCGCAGCAGCGGCAGCAGGTGGCGCTCATAGCGGTCGGCAAAATCCGTCGCGTGGATGAGGCTGAAGGTCGTCGGCGTGAGCAGTTCGCGCTTCTTGCCCTTGCTCGTCGCGGACTTCACCAGCTCGGACGAGTTCCAGCTGCTGAAATAAACCTTGATGCCCTCGGCTTCGAGCCAGCGCTTGAGCAGGTAAATCTGCGTGGATTTGCCGGAGCCGTCGAGACCCTCGACGGCGATCAGCCGCCCCGGGAAATTGAGTTCCGCAAAAGTTTTCATAATCGCACCACCGGTTTTGGGGATTCTACACAAGCCCCTGCCGGC
Source organism: uncultured Bifidobacteriaceae bacterium (assembly GCA_964655855.1). Taxonomy (GTDB): domain Bacteria; phylum Verrucomicrobiota; class Verrucomicrobiia; order Limisphaerales; family UBA11358; genus UBA11358. Next base: position 112,582 of record CAZZPE010000003.1, on the reverse strand, counting down.
GGCGCAAGTTGATACCACACCGCCCGGCGTCCGGATGTTACATTCAGGTGAATTAAGTCTTTTTTGATGAATTAACTTTTCTTGTGAAAAAAATCACAAATTCAACTTGCCCCGGTTTTGCACGCCGACTAACCTTTTTTCCGGCGCCATTTTCCGGGCGCGTTGTGCTTATGCGAACCGAAACCGAGATCGGCTACAACTCGAAGATCGAGGGCGATGTCATTGTCACCCGCGTGGATGCCGCATTGAACTGGTTTCGCAAAAATTCCGTCTGGCCGATGCCGATGGGCCTGGCCTGCTGCGCCATCGAATTGATGGCTGCCGGCGCCAGCCGGTTCGACATTTCCCGCTTCGGCTCCGAGGTCATGCGCTTCTCGCCGCGCCAGTCCGACTGCATGATCGTGGCCGGCACCGTCACCTACAAAATGGCCGGCGCCGTGAAGCGTATTTACGATCAGATGCCCGAACCCCGATGGGTCATCGCCATGGGCGCCTGCGCCTCCACCGGCGGTATGTATCGCAGCTACGCCGTGCTGCAGGGCGTGGACAACATTGTGCCGGTGGACATTTATATCTCCGGCTGCCCGCCGCGTCCCGAGGCCGTTCTCGACGCGCTGATGAAATTGCAGGCTAAAATCAGCACCCAGCCGGTGCTGGAAAACCTGATGGCGGTCAAGGCGCTGCAACACCACTAAAATTTCAAACGCCGTGACCGCCCTCGAATCCGCCAAAAAAATCAAAGCCAAGTTCGGCGATTTAATCTCCGAACCGGCGGAGTTTCGCGGCGAGACCACCGTCCAGCTCGCCGACGCGGAAAAAATCGCCGAAGTCTGCGCCTGCGCGAAAAACGATCTGGGCTTCGATTACCTCATGGACATCAGCAGCGTGGATAATTATGGCGACGACCCACGCTGGATGGTGGTTTATCATTTGCGCGGACTCCGGCACGGCGGCGAATTGCGCATCAAAACCGGCGTGAGCGAGGAAAAATCCGAACTGCCGACCGTCACGACCGTCTGGAAGACCGCCGACTGGCACGAACGCGAAATTTTCGACATGATGGGCCTCCGTTTCAGCGGCCATCCGGATTTGCGCCGGATTCTGATGTGGGAAGGCTATCCGTATTTTCCGCTGCGCAAGGATTTTCCGCTGGCCGGCAAGCCGACGGAGCTGCCCGGCGTGGCGTTCACGAAAACCGCGCCGCTCGAAGGCGGGCCGTTTGTGACGGTCGCCGGCGGCGGCGACGCCACCGGACGCGAGCCGCGAGTCCGGCCGCCGAAAGAATAATTTTCATGGCCACCGTTCAAGACATTGAAGTTCCCGATTCCGCCGCGCGGTCAGCACAGGCGGCGGACGGGCTTCAGGATGCCGTCGGCGAGAAGATGGTCCTGAACATGGGGCCGTCGCATCCGGCCACGCACGGCGTCTTGCGCATCGTGCTGGAGCTGGACGGCGAAATCATCACCAAGGCCGACCCGGACGTGGGTTATCTGCATCGCGGCGACGAGAAAATCGCCGAGAACATGACCTACACCCAGTTCATCCCTTACACGGACCGGCTGGATTATCTCGCGCCGCTGGCCAACAACGTCGCCTACGCGCTGGCGGTGGAAAAACTGCTCGGCATCGAGAAGGATTTGCCGCCGCGCTGCCAATACATCCGCGTGATGTGCGCGGAGCTGGCGCGCATTTCGGCGCATCTGCTGGGTCTCGGCGCGTTCGCGATGGACCTGGGCGCGGTGACGGTTTTTCTGTTGAGCTTCACCGAACGCGAAAAAATCTACGACCTGGCCGAGGCGATCAGCGGCGCGCGGTTCACGACCAGCTACACTCGCATCGGCGGCGTCTCGCGCGATCTGCCGCCGGGCTGGCTGGAGCAGTGCCAGAAATTCTGCGACGAATTCATTCCCGCGCTCAACGAATTTGAGACGCTGCTCACGCGCAATCGCATCTGGGTGGACCGCGTGCGCGACCTCGCGGTGATTTCCAAGTCGGACGCGATTGACTACGGTTTGAGCGGCCCGAACCTGCGCGGCAGCGGCGTCGAATGGGATTTGCGCAGGAACCAGCCGTATCTGTGCTACAAGGATTTGGAGTTCGAGATTCCGACCGGCACGGTTGGCGACTGCTACGACCGTTATCTCGTCCGCATGGAGGAAATGCGCCAGAGCGTCCGCATTCTGGAGCAGTGCATTCGAAAAATCCCCGGCGGTGCGGAAAATAAATCGAAGGAGCCGGTGAATGTTTCCGACGGTAAAATCGTTTTGCCGCCGAAACAGAAGGTTTTGTCGAGCATGGAGGAATTGATCCACCAGTTCATGCTCGTCACGGAAGGCGTGAACTGCCCGCCCGGCGAAATTTATTTCGGCCATGAAAATCCGAAGGGCGAGCTCGGATTTTACATTTGCAGCAGGGGCGGCGGCACGCCTTACCGAATGAAAATCCGGTCGCCCAGCTTTGTGAACTTGAGCATCATTCCGAAAATATTCCAAGGCGCCATGATCAGCGACACCGTGGCGATTCTCGGCTCGCTCGATTTTGTGATGGGAGAATGTGACCGATGAGTTTCCAAGTCACACCTGAACTCGAAGCGGAAGTGAACGAATTGATTTCGCACTATCCGGTCAAGCGCGCCGCGTCGCTGATGGTGCTGCACGCCATTCAGGAGCGGTCCGGATGGATTTCGCAGGAAGCGGTCGAGTGGACGGCGAAGAAGCTGGAGCTGCAGCCGATCAACGTCTATGAAATTGTGACGTTCTACCCGATGCTCCGGCAGCAGCCGCAGGGCAGGTATCAGATCAAAATCTGCCGGACGCTGAGTTGCGCGCTCGGCGGTTCGCACGAACTGCACAAACATTTTTGCGAGCGGCTGGGCCTGGACGCGCACAAGCACGGCCCGCAGACGACGAAGGACGGAAAGTTCACGGTGGAATTCGTCGAGTGCCTCGCCAGTTGTGGCACCGCGCCGGTGATGATGGTCGGCGACAAATTTTTCCAAGGGGTGTCACACGCGAAAGCGGACGAGATCTTGGGAGGTTGCAAGTGAAACCATCTGTTTCAACCTTGGCCGTTTGGCTGCCCGACATGGATTTGAACCATGACAAACAGATTCAGAGTCTGTTGTGCTACCGTTACACCATCGGGCAAGCCGGAGCGTTGAACAGGCTAAAGAATTTTACAGGTGAGTCAAGTTGTCAAACCGAAGTCCCGCAGGGACAAAAGACAATAGCCCGCGGTTTCAACCGCGGGTTCACTGCGTTTGTATCAAGCCCCGCAGGGGCGAAAGAAAACGCGCGGGAAAAATTTCTGTCGCCCCTCCGGGGCTTGACTGCTTTTGGAACACAAATCCCGCAGTTGAAACTGCGGGCTATTTTCAGTCGCGCCCATGGCGCTGCAAGTTGATATGGCGCAGGAACACAAATTGATTTTGAAGCACGCCGATGAACCGGGTTACACACCCGACGTCGAGTGCTATTTGCGCCACGGCGGCTACACGGAACTGAAAAAAGCGCTCGCCCTCCAGCCAAAGGATTTGCCCGACGGCAAAAAACTCTCGCCGCAGGAGCAAATCCGCGAGGACGTGAAAATCTCCGGCCTGCGCGGCCGCGGCGGCGCGGGATTTTCCTGCGGCCTGAAGTGGAGCTTTGTGGATCGCAAGAGCGGCAAGCCGATTTACCTGATTTGCAACGCCGATGAATCCGAGCCGGGCACGTTCAAGGATCGCCAGATCATCCACAAGGATCCGCACCAGCTCATCGAGGGCATGATCATTTCCTGCTTCGCGAATGACGTGAAGCTGGCCTACATTTACATCCGCGGCGAGATGCCCGAAGGCGCAAAGCTGCTGAACAAGGCGCTGGCCGAGGCCCGCGCGAAGAATTTTCTCGGCAAAAACATCCTCGGCACCGGCTACGGTCTGGAGATTTACGTTCATCGCGGCGCGGGCGCCTACATTTGCGGCGAGGAAACCGGCCTGATTGAATCCATTGAAGGCAAACGGCCCTACCCGCGCATCAAGCCGCCGTATTTCCCGGCGGTGCTCGGTCTGTGGATGTGCCCGACCATCGTCAACAACGTCGAAACCCTCTGCAATGTGAAGCACATCGTCGCAATGGGCGGCGCGGAATTCGCCAAACTCGGCACGCCGAACAACACCGGCACGCGCATCGTCAGCTTGAGCGGCCATGTCAAACGGCCCGGCTACTACGAAATCGAAACCGGCAAGGTGACCATCGGCCAGCTCATCAACGACCCGGCCTTCGGCGGCGGCCTCCGCGACGGGAGAAAACTGAAAGCCGTCATTCCCGGCGGCTCCTCGGCAAAAGTTTTCAGGGCCGGCGAGAAATTCAAGCTCAAGAAAAAGGACGCCGAGGGCAAAGAAATTCTGGTCGAGACCGACATGCTCGATCTGCCTTACGACTTTGATTCACTGGCCGCCGCCGGTTCGATGAGCGGTTCCAGCGCCATCATCGTCATGGATGATTCCACCGACATCGTCAAGGCGCTGGCGAACATCTCCGAATTTTACGCGCACGAAAGCTGTGGCCAATGCACGCCCTGCCGCGAAGGTTCGCTCTGGATGAGCAAGACGCTGCACCGCCTGACGCATGGCGAAGGCCGCGCGCAGGATGCCGATTATCTTGGCAAGATCGCTGACAACATTCCCGGCGGCCGCACGATTTGCGCGTTCGGCGAGGCCTGCTCCTGGCCGGTGCAGAGTTTTCTCGCAAAGTTCAAGGAAGAATTTGTCGCCAAAGGCAAGACCGACGAGGAACGCCGCATGAAGGAAAATTCTGAATCAGCCGAACCAAAGCTATTGGCGTCATCGCATCATTGAAATGAAATCTTTTGCCGTAGAATCGCAGAGCCACAGAGAAATTTTTCTCTCTCGGTGTCTCGGTGTCTCGGTGGCCAATTAAATAATGTCAGCAGCAGCCACAACTGAAATGAAGCCCGCCGCACCGGCGATTGAAAAAATCAAGGTGAGGGTGGACGGTCGCGAAATCGAGGTGCCGCGCCTCACCGCCGACTGGTCGGGCAAACTCGTGCCCACGACCATGATCCAGGCCACCGACGCGGCGGGCGTCACGGTGCCGCATTATTGTTATCACAAGGATTTGCCCGTCGCCGGCAACTGCCGCATGTGCCTCGTCGAGTTCGGCACGCCGGCGCTCGGACCGGATCGCAAACCGATTTCAAATCCCGACGGCTCGACAAAAATCGCCAAATCGCCGCGTCCGGCCATCGCCTGCGCCACGCCGGTTTCACCGGGAATGGAAATTTACACCCAGACGCCCGCCGTGAAGCAGATGCGCGAAGGCGTGCTCGAATCGCTGCTCATCAATCATCCGCTCGATTGTCCAATTTGCGATCAGGCCGGCGAATGCAAGCTCCAGGAATATTCCGTGGATTACGGCCAGAGCGCGAGCCGGTTCGTCGAGGCGAAGGTTCACAAGCCGAAGTCCGTTGACCTCGGTCCGCGCATCATGTTCGACGCGGAGCGCTGCATTCTTTGCACGCGCTGCATCCGGTTCACACGCGACATCGCGCACGATGACGCGCTGGGCATCATCAATCGCGGCAGCTACAACACGATTTCGACGTATCCGGGGAAACCGTTTGACAATAATTACACGCTGAACACGGTGGACATCTGCCCCGTCGGTGCGCTCACGTCGAAGGATTTCCGGTTCCAGATGCGCGTCTGGTTCCTCAAGGAAGCCAGAAGCCTCTGCACAAGCTGCGCGACGGGCTGCAATGTCATCATCGGCTCGCGCGAGGAAAAGATTTACCGCTACACGCCGCGCGAAAATGACGCCGTCAACGGCCCGTGGATGTGCGACGCCGGCCGGCTGAATTACAAATGGATCGGCCGCGCCGACCGTTTGAAGGACGTTCTGGTGCGCGGACAAAAATCCACCTGGACGGCGGCGCTCAATGAAATCTCCGACAAGCTGAAGAAAGCGCCGACTGGTTCCGTCGCAATTGTCGCTTCGGCGCGGCAGACGAACGAGGAGCTTTGGCTGATTTCTAAATTGAAGTCCAAGCTCGGTGCGGTCAGCGATTCGGTTCCGCGCGTGGGCGAGGCCGACAAGCTGCTCGTCAATGCGGACAAAAATCCGAACACAAACGGCGCGCGGCTCACCGGAATTTGCTTCACGGAAGTGGGGACAAATCTGCCGCAGATCGCGAATGGAATTTCGAGTGGCAAAATCAAGACGCTGGTTGTCTTCGGCGAGGACGTGACGAAGCACGGCGTCGGCGCGGAGTTGCTCGGCAAGCTGGAGACGCTCATCGTCAGCGACATTTTGCCGAACGCGACGACGAAGCTGGCGCATTACCTTCTGCCCGGCTGCGCGCACGCCGAGAAGCGCGGCTCGTTCACGAACGGAAAGGGCCGCGTCCAGAAATTCATGAAGGCTGTCGAGCCGCCCGGCGACGCGCGCGCGGAATGGGAATTTTTGCAAGAACTCGTTCACCATGTCACCAGCCAGAACGGCTCGGCGACCATTGAAGGCCTGTTCAATCAAATGGCGCGGGAAGTATCCGCTTTCAACGGACTGACGTGGCAGGCCCTGGGCGACACCGGCGTGACGGTGCAAATCTAAAATGGACTGGAATTTCATCATTTTCAGCGTGGTCAAGGTCGCCGTCGTCATCGGCGCGGTGCTGACCATGGTGGCTTATGCCGTGCTGGCCGAGCGGAAAATCTCGGCGTGGATTCAGGACCGCGTCGGGCCGAACCGCTGCGCGCCACCGTTCGCCAGATACATTCCCTTCGTCGGAACATTTCTGACGCGGATTGGTTTTTTCCAGCCGATGGCCGACGGTCTGAAAGCGTTTTTGAAGGAAGACTTCATGCCGGCGGGCGTGCGAAAGGTATATTTCTGGCTCGCGCCGGCGTTGTCCATCATCCCGGCGATGCTGGTCGTCGCGGTGATTCCGTTCGGCTCGCAAATCGGCGCGCAGAAAATGGTCATTGCGGATCTGAACGTCGGCATCCTCTACACGTTCGGCATCGTGTCGCTGGGCGTTTACGGCATCGTGCTGGCGGGCTACGCGGCAAACTCAAAGTATCCATTCCTCGGCGGCATCCGGTCGAGCGCGCAGATGATTTCCTACGAAATTTCGATGGGCATGTCGGTGATTCCGGTGCTGCTGATCGCGGGCAACTTGAATTTGAGCCGGATCATCGGCTGGCAGACGGATCACGGCTGGCTGATTTTGTATGCTCCGGTGTCATTCGTGATCTTCCTGGTGTCGTCGTTTGCGGAAACGAACCGGCTGCCGTTCGATCTGCCGGAGGCGGAAACGGAACTGGTCGGCGGCTATCACACGGAATACAGCTCCATGAAATTCGCGCTGTTTTTCCTCGCCGAATATTCCAACATGATCGCGTCGTCGGGCATGATGGTGACGCTGTTTTTCGGCGGCTGGACGCTGCCGTTCTGGGGATTGGATCATCCGGCGGCGAGCCTGGCGATGGGGCTGGTGCAAGTTCTGGTTTTCCTGGCGAAGATGCTCTTGTTCATGGCGCTGTTCATCTGGGTGCGCTGGATGTTCCCGCGCTTCCGGTATGACCAGTTGATGGATCTGGGCTGGCGGCGTTTCGTGCCGCTGGCGCTGGCGAACATTCTGGTGACGGCGGTGATTTTGTGGATAAAGAGTTAGCCACCGAGGCACGGAGACACAGAGATAATTTAGGAATGAAAGCTCTGTGCCTCTGCGACTCGGCGGCAAATGAAAATTTGAAATGATCGTAAATCGCAAACCGTTGACGTTTTGGGAGCGGCTTTACCTGCCGGCGATTGCCGGAGGGTTGAAAGTCACGCTCCGGCACGCCTTCGGCTCATTGTTCGGCGGCAAAACGGTCACGATGGAATACCCCGAACAGAAATGGACCGTGCCGGCGGATTACCGCGGCGCGCCGTATCTGGTGAAGGACCAGGACGGCAACACCAAATGCGTTTCCTGCCAGCTTTGCGAATTTGTCTGTCCGCCGAAGGCCATCCGCATCACGCCGCCCGGTCCGGCTGGCCGGATTGCCGACCGGCCGAACGCGGAGAAGATGCCAGCGGAATTTGAAATCAACATGCTCCGCTGCATTTACTGCGGCCTGTGCCAGGAAGTCTGCCCGGAAGAGGCGATTTTTCTGCTGAAGGATTACTCGCTCACCGGCCAGAGCCGCAACGAGATGATTTACAACAAGGAAAAACTCCTCGCCCTCGGCGGCACGCATGGCGGTATCCAGAAATGGAAACACAAATTGGAAGAAGCGAAGGCGCAGGAGAATTTTCCGGTAAAAATTTAACCAGCAATGGAAGCGATCAACAACCTGCTCGGTGGAACGGCGGTGCCGGACGTTTTGTTTTACGTCTTCGCGGCGCTGACGCTGTTGTGCGGCGCGCTCGTGGTCGCCAATCCGTTCAGCCGCAGCCCGGTCACGAGCGCGATGTTTCTGGTGCTGACCATTATTTCGATGGCCGGATTGTTCGTGCTGCTGCACGCCTTCTTCCTCGCCGCTGTCCAGATCATCGTCTACGCCGGCGCGGTCATCGTGCTGTTCCTGTTCGTCATCATGCTGCTGGATTTGAAGGAGGAAGCGCGGCGCAAGATTAAATTTTTCGGCATTGTTGGCGGGCTGGTTTCCGTCGGCGCCATCGTGGTGATTTCCTTGAAGGCGTTGAAATCGTCCAATCCGGGTGCGAATCTGCCCGCGCCGCAGCTCGAAGGCGGAACCAACGCGCTCGGCCAGTTGCTGTTCACCCAATACATTTTGCCGTTTGAAGTCGTCTCGGTGTTGCTGCTCGTGGCGATGGTCGGCGTGATTTTGTTGAGCAAAAAAGATTTGAAATAATATGCAAGTCGGACTTGAACATTATTTGACCGTGAGCTTCCTGCTGTTCGCGCTGGGGCTGCTCGGCGTCATCATGCGGCGCAATCTGCTGGTGATTTACATGTCGCTGGAGCTGATGCTCAACGCGGCGAACCTCGCGCTGGTTTCCTTTTCTCGGTTCAATGACAAGCTCGACGGCCAGGTGCTGGTGTTTTTCATCATCACCGTCGCGGCGGCGGAGGTCTCGGTCGGCCTGGCGCTCATCGTGGCGCTCTACCGCAAGCGCCAGACCGCGCACGTCGAAGATTTGACCTCGATGAAACTCTGACGGATGAAATACGAAATTTTACCGTGGCTGACGCTGTTTCTGCCGATTTTCTCGGCGGCGGCCATCACGCTGTTCACGTTGAAGCATCGCAACGTCAGCGCGCTCATTTCCATCAGCGCGATTGTCGCCGGCTTCGTGATGACTTTGGTTTTTATCGGCGCGAATGGATTTCATCTTCCCGCCGGGCAGGACGAGACCGCCGTCAACTGGCTGACCATCGGCGATCTGCAAATTGACTTCGGCCTCAAGCTCGATGCGTTGAGCCTGATGATGATGCTCATCGTCACCGGCGTCGGCGGCGCGATCCACATTTATTCCATCGGCTACATGCGCGAGGACAGCGGCTTCTCGCGCTTTTTCGCCGAGTTGAGCCTGTTCACCTTCTCGATGCTTGGCATCGTGCTGGCGAACAATTTCATCGAGATGTTCATTTTCTGGGAACTGGTCGGCGTCTCCAGCTACCTGCTCATCGGATTCTGGTTTGAAAAACCCAGCGCGGCCGACGCGGCAAAAAAAGCCTTCTTCACCAACCGCCTCGGCGATTTCGGATTTCTGCTGGGCATCTTGATGGTCTGGACAATTTTTAATTCGCTCAATTTCGCTGAAATTCAGAAAGAAACTTTGCCTACCACAATTGCTTTCATGGGCATTCCGACTCTTGCCGGCCTGCTGATCTTCTGCGGCGCGATGGGCAAATCCGCGCAATTCCCGCTGCACGTCTGGCTGCCGGATGCGATGGAAGGCCCGACGCCCGTCAGCGCGCTCATCCACGCCGCGACGATGGTGGCCGCCGGCGTCTACATGCTCTGCCGCACGTTGTTTTTGTTCAATGCCGATGCGCTCCACGTCGTCGCCTACATCGGCGGATTCACTTCACTGCTCGCCGCACTCATCGCCGTCCAGCAAAACGACATCAAGCGCATCATCGCCTACTCCACGCTGTCGCAACTTGGCTACATGGTCATGGCGGTCGGCTTGAGCGGCCCGACGCCGGCAATGTTCCATTTGACCACGCATGCCTTTTTCAAGGCGCTGCTGTTCCTGGCCGCCGGCTCGGTCATTCTTGGGATGCATCACGAGCAGGACATCTGGCAGATGGGCAATCTGCGCAAGAAAATGCCCGTCACGTTCTGGACGTTCCTCATCGGCGCGCTGGCCTTGAGCGGCATCCCGCCGTTCAGCGGTTTCTATTCGAAGGATTCCATTTTTGCGCAGGCGATGGAACAGAAAAACTACCTGCTGTTTGGCGTCGCCGTTTTCGTCGCCGCGCTCACGGCTTTTTACACCTTCCGATTGTTCTTTGTTGTGTTTTTCGGCAAGGAGAAATCCAAAGCCGCTTCGCACGCACATGAATCGCCATTGGTGATGACGCTGCCGCTGCTGGCACTGGCGCTTTTCGCGGCTATCGGCGGTTTCATTGGCATTACAAACAACTACGGTTCGCAGTTCATTGCCGGGCATGAAACACTTTCAGTCGCGCAGCAAGCATTGGAACCCCTGAAAAACATCGGCCCGATGCTTTGCGGACTTGCCGCGGCGGCGGTTGGCATCTTCGTTGCATTCTCGCTCTACAAAAACGCCGCCTCGGACCCGCTGCCCGCCAAACTCGGCGGCCTGGCGACGGCGATGAAAAACAAGTTTTACTTCGACGAGTTTTACGAGGCCACCTTCATCCGTGCGCACGATTTCATCGCCACGGTGATGGATGTGATTGACCGCTGGTTCGTGGAGGGCTTTTGCATCGGGCTGGTTCGCGGCGGCACGGATTTCTCCGGCCGCGCGCTGCGCCTCGTGCAAACCGGCAACCTCCAGACCTACGCCTTCCTGTTCGTGCTCGGCGTGGCGGTAGTGCTGTATCTGGTTTTGGGAAAATAAAATGTCCATTCTGACTTACATCGCAGGTTGGCCGCTGCTGGCGGCGTTGGCGCTCGTCGTCGTGCCGCACAATTACCGCGTCATCATCCGCGCCATCGCGGTGCTGGCCACGCTCATCCCGGCGGTGCTGGCGGTGAAAATGTTCTGCCAGTTCGTGCCCGGCGCAAACGGCTTCCAGTTCGAGCAGCAAATCCCGTGGGTCGAATCGCTCGGCATCAGCTACCACGTCGGTGTGGACGGCCTGAACGTCGGCCTGATTTTGATGGGCGCCATCGTCGCGTTCGCCGCCGCGCTTTGCTCGTGGGAAATTCAGACGCGCGAAAAAGAATTTTACATCCTGCTGCTCGTGATGACCGGCGGCATCCTCGGCGCGTTCGCGTCGCTCGATTTGTTCTTCTTTTATTTCCTGCACGAACTGGCGCTGGTGCCGACGTTCATCATGATCGGCGTTTGGGGCCGCGGCGAACGGAAGAATTACGCAACGTTCCAGATCACGCTTTATTTGAGCATCGGCGCGCTCATCGCGCTCATCGGCCTCATCGCACTTTACCTGCAATCCGGCGCGAACACGTTCGACATCCCGAAATTGATTGAACACGCGAAAACGAATCCGCTGCCGGTCAATGCACAGCACTTCATCTTCCCGCTGTTGCTGTTCGGCTTCGGCATCCTGGTATCGCTCTGGCCGTTCCATTCGTGGGCGCCACTGGGCTACGGTGCCGCGCCATCGCCAACCGCCATGCTCCACGCCGGCGTGCTGAAAAAATTCGGCCTCTACGGTTTGATTCGCATCGCGCTGCCGCTGATGCCGCAGGCCGCACACCACTGGATGACTTTTCTCGCGTGGCTCTGCCTCGGCAACATCCTTTACGTCGGCTGGGTCGCGATGCGGCAAAAAGATTTGAACCTGCTCATCGGCAATTCGAGCGTGGCGCACATGGGCTTCATTTTCCTCGGCATCGCCAGCCTGAATCTGATCGGCATTACCGGCGCAGTGCTGATCATGATTGCGCACGGTTTCCTCGCGGCGCTGACGTTCGCGTTGAGCGGCTACATTTACCAAAAGACCGGCACGCTGGAAATGAGCCGGCTCGGCGGACTTTGCCGACAGATTCCGTTCATCGGCACCGCGCTGCTGATGGCGGCGATGGCCGGCTGCGGGCTGCCGGGCTTCGCGAATTTCGTCGGCGAAGTCACCGTGTTCTTCGGCGCATGGAAAGTTTTTCCGCTGGTGACGGTGCTGGCGGTTTGGGGCGCGCTGCTGATTGGCGCGCTTTATATGCTCCGCGCGATGCGGAACGTTTTGCACGGGCCGCTGCCCGAAAAATGGAATTCCATTCCCGACGCCTCGAACGTCTGGCGCAAGCTGCCTTATGCGCTGTTGCTGGCGAGCCTGTTCGTATTCGGCGTCTGGCCGCGCCTGCTCACGGAAAAAATAACACCTGACGCGCAGAAAGTTGTGGCGATGGCAAATCCCGGTTTGGAAAAAACAACCGCCGTTGTCATTTCTGAAATTCAAAATCCGCAATCCTCAATCCGCAATTGATGAACGCCTCCTCTATCACGCTTGAAATCTGCGTAATCGCCCTCGGCGTCGTGCTGATGCTGGCGGATTTTTGGATGCCCGCTGAGCGCAAAAAATTTGCGGCCTACGCGGCGATTGCGGCGCTGGGCGGACTGTTGCTCATCAGCTTGAGCGGCAACGGCGTTTGCAGCGTGTTTGGCACGGCGTTCAACGGCGCGTTTGTCGAGGATGGGCTTGCGCTGTTTTTCAAACGCTTTTTCCTCGTTGCCGCCATTCTGGTGCTGTTCATGGCGGCGGAATTCTCCGACCGGATTGCCGCCGGCATTTCCGAATACTATTCGCTTATCGTTTTCGCGCTGGCGGGAATGCTGTTCGCGGCGTCGGCGAACGATTTTGTGATGCTGTTCGTCTCCATCGAACTCATCACGATCACATTTTACGTCCTCACCAGCTTTCAGCGCGGGAAAATTGCCTCGCTCGAAGCGGGCGTGAAATACCTCATTCTCGGCGCATTGTCGTCGGCGTTTCTAGTTTTCGGCATCGCGCTGATTTGGGGAACTACCGGCAAGCTGAACTTCACCGAACTCGCGGCAGTCGCGGTGCAGTTTGAGGCCAACAAACTGTTCCTGCTCGGCGTGCTGTTTGTGCTGGTCGGGCTTGGATTCAAGATCGCGGCGTTTCCATTCCAAATCTGGGTGCCGGATGTTTACCAGGGCGCGCCGACGCCGACGACCGCGTTTCTGGCAGTCGGCTCGAAGGCCGCAGGGTTTGTTCTGCTGCTGCGCGTTTTGTTTACCGCCGTTCCGGCCGTCACGGCGCACTGGACGGATTTGCTCATCGTGATTTCGGGCATCACGATTCTTTACGGAAATTTATGCGCGCTGCCGCAGCGCAATTTGAAGCGGCTGCTCGGCTATTCCAGCATCGCCCACGCCGGTTATCTCCTGCTCGGCGTGGCGGCGCTGAACGCCAGCGGGCAAGCGGCGGTGATGTATTACCTTGCCGGTTATTTGTTCACCGTGCTGGCGGCATTCACCGTGATCTGCCTCGTGGCGCGGCAGACGGACACGGAAGACATTCCCGCGCTGGCGGGCTTGAACCAGCGCTCGCCGCTGCTGGCCGCGACGATGACGCTGGCGATGGCATCGCTGGCGGGCATTCCGCCGCTCGCCGGATTTTTCGGAAAATTTCTGCTGCTGAAATCCGTGATCGAAAGCGCCCAGGCCACGCACAATCACGGCTATTACTGCCTCGTGTTCACGGCGCTGGCGGGCGTGGTGATTTCGCTCTACTACTATTTCGGCGTCATCCGCGCGATTTACTGGAGCAGGGAGACGCCGGATCTGTCGCCGATTTCGCTTTCGGCCCCGGCCAAGCTGACCGTCTGGATTTGCATCGCGGGGATGTTCTGGATTGGACTGTTCCCGAACACGGTGCTGAATCTCGCCAACGAGGCCGCGAACGTTTTGAAATAAACAGACATCGGGAATTTCGGGAGCGCCATTTCTCCGGCGGACCTTGCCTTGTTTCCGGCTGAAAACATTTCTGCTCCGACAGGAACCGCCCCGATGCCGAAAGGAATGGCCGCGCTTCCTGCCCGAAAAATGATTTCCCCAGTTCTCCCTGCCTTGCTCCCGGCGGGAACGGACTCTGTTCCGACAGGGATCATTCCCGTTCCGACAGGAATTGTCCCGATGCTGGAAGGAAAAATTGGATTTCCACCTCCGACAGCCTTTGACCAGCCGGAATTGCTCTCATTCCCGCTGGAATGGCTTCCGTTCCAGCAGGAATGGTTGTGATTCCAGCGGGAAGCGGCTTCGTGCCGGAAGCAAAAGCCGCTTGAAAGGTGGAATCATCGTTGTTCCAGCCGGAAAAATAAAAATTCCCGCAGGAAAAGCAGCCATTCCTGCGGGAATATATCGCAATCAATTCGGAATCAGCTATTTACGGTTTTACCGCCGGTGTTGGCACGGGCGGATTGGCGTTGTCATGGTTGCGCACCTTGCTGCGGATGGTTTGCAGCTTTTGGGCTTCCGTCGTGCCCTTGCCCAACAAGCCGATCATGGCGTCAATCGTGCCGCTGGCGTCATTGTAAGCGTCGTAGGCGGCGGCCTGCACTTGGGCCGTTTGGTTGATGGCCTGCACCTGGAGTTTTTTCTGCTCCACGGACAGATCGCCGACCGCCTTCACCTTGCCTTGCAGCTGCGCGATGTGCGGCGTCACGTCGAAGTTTTTCGCCGTCAGCGTGGCCGTATTGGCGGCGTTCTGCATGTAGGAGACGACTTCATTCACGATGCCAATTTTTTCAGTAAGGGTGTGCATGATGTTTTGTTTTTGGTATTTCCGAACTTTGAGGGAACTTTATCAGAATGCGGCGGGTTTTGGCCACGAACGGAATTGGCAAGAGTTCAACATTTTTTGGCATGGCGCTTTTCCGCGAATTCCGGGTTTGGCCGGTGAATCCAGAGGGAATTATCGTTTCTGCCCTTTCCGCGAAGACGGGGCGCAAATTTAATTCTTGGAAAGCATGGTAGGAAGAAGTAAAAACGAGACAGTTCTTTAACAAATCAATTTGCGTAGCGTTGGCCGCTATTCAAAGCCGCAGAAAAACCCGCTAAATTTTTTAAGGCATAACAAGTGAACGAAGCCAAGACGCGCGCCCGACTGGGCGCCGCCTTGTGTTTTTCACTTGGGGTGCCTTAGCGGGTTACCTTCTGATGGGAGCATGAGGTGTGCGCCTTTCAGGTTTTTGGGGAAAACAACCGGCCAAAAAGAAAGTCGGAACCATGAAAACTATTCAAGGGAAAATAATCATGGCGGGCGCGCTTGTATTGGCACTCGCCATAAATGGATTGGCGCAAACCAATCTGCAATTCACCGCAGCCACATCAACGGATGAGCAAGCAATTCGTCTGACTTGGGCTAGCACCAATAATGAAGTTTATCAAATTCAATTTGCCAACGCTCTTGCAACAAATGCCGACGGCAGCACGGCATGGCAAATCCTTTATGACCGATACCCGTCTCAAGGCACAAATACTTTTTGGCTTGATACCGGCAATTACAATTTGGCTCCGGCAGTCATGCACCCAAAAAATTCGGCGTTGCGGTTTTATCGGATTCTTGACGAAGGCCAAGACAGCCTTGTTTCTGATGAGCCGACGGTGTCCGTCACTTCGCCGACAAGCGACACCGTTGCGACCGGAGAATTGACCATCACGGTTGTTGCCGCTTCTGACCAGCCAGTCATTTCTGGAACGAAACTTTATGTGGACGGTCAGGAAATGCGTCCACCGGACAGCACAACGAATTGGACTGACGGTGTGACAAACTATGAAGCAGACACCTATAGCATCAACACTTGCGAATGGGGAAATGAAACCCATACTTTGTTTGCAACGGCTGAATGTCAATCCGGCTTCGGGGATACAGTAGGCGCTCCGCCTGTTATGACGGGCCATGGAGTTTCTCCGTTTGTTCCGGTGTTGTTCAGCAACCTCGTCACAAGGATTTCTTTTTCACAGCCATCATTTGATCCGTCGTCAGGACAAACGCAACAAGTCAGCGCGGTTTTTGCCGCTAATTGTAATTGGACTCTAAACATCGTTGACGTTTACAGCAATGTTGTGCAAACGGCATCGGGTAGCGGAACATCCATGCTTTACAATTGGGACGGCACTTCCAACGGCACGAATCTTCCAAATGGAATTTATTATTACTACATCAATGCTCAAACGAATGGCGAATCCAGCGACTTCGCAAGTGGTGGTAGCAGCAGCGGCCCGCCTTCATCTTCATTTGCTCGTTCATCGGCTGTCGGTTCGGATTCTTCCGAATTGTGGGCGGTGGCTCCTGATTCGGAAAGCGTCGTGCCGCTTGCGCTTTATCCGCCGGGATTTGACACGAACGGCTTCACCATCTTTGCGGCTTCGCCGTCTCAAATACAGGCGTTAAGGGCATCTTCGGTGAGTTCTCGAACAAGCGTCGCTATGGACAGAGGCGGCAGTGGTTTTACTCCTGCTGCTTCCGGCGGCGGTTCATCAGCATCATCGCAAAATGTGCCAGTAACTCCGTTGCGACCACCAAATAATCCGATTAGAGGATTGGTAGGCATATTTGGCATAGCTTATGACACTTATTCAGCGAATGGAACGAATGACATGAATGCTCCTTTGCTAAACAATAGTTCTCAACCCAGCACCGGACATATCTCCATGAATAATTATACGGCAGGCCAACAATTGCCTTTTGGACCGCTGCTGCCCTTTAAGCCGGTGGCCGACAGCTTTGTTGCCAACATGAAATATTGGGGTTGGAACAATACCATTAACGAAGCTGACAACCAATTGAGCATTTCCAGTTTGAGAGGTAGCGGAACGCCGTTCAACAATGTAAATCTTGGCGTGCTTATGTTGCATGGCGCTTATGGAAACGGCCAAAATGCGATTGACTACGTCGCCAATGGCTGCAAGCAAATGTATTTCCCGATAACATTCGGCGGCAACATACAATGGCTTCGCCTGTCTGAAATGAATCTGGGCGGCATGGGAACAAACGGGCTGAAATGGATGGTCATTTACGCTTGCAACAGCCTTTACCACGCCAATTGGAGCAGCATGCAAAATAAGGGAGTCAAGCCTTACAATGGCAATCTGCATTTGCTATTGGGCTGTGACACGTCTAGTTATTCCGGCACTTCTTTATTTTGGAATTGGTCACAATACATGAATTTCGGCACCGCAACCAATCGAGGCAGTTACAACCCTTTAACCATTCGCGCGGCGTGGTATCAGGCGGCTAAAGACGCTTTTCACGGCAAGTCACTTTCTGGCTCAATAACTTTCGCTGTCGCAGGTGATAGCGCTTGTATGGATGATTTACTGAAAACCAACAACACGCCAACGGGTAGTTGGACTTACGACAGCCAGCAAGTTTATCCATGAAGAAAAAAATCTTCGTTCTAATTGTTCAAGCACTTTGTTTAGCAACGGGTTTTTCTCAAAATCCTCGCTGGCAAATGATTGATAAAACGCTAATCCCGGCGCGCGCCGATCTCGACGTGCGCTGGGAAGCGCCAACAAAGACTATCCCAAGCAAGGTTTGGATTTATAGGCTTTTACCTAACAATTTTTCGCCAGAAGCCATTTCCAATGTGGTCATGCTCTGTTCCTTTACGACAACCAACAGAATCGAACAAAACACAAATGGAACAGCATTTCAGAGTCCCGACGGTTCTCGAAAACTGTCAATCTCTTTTCCGTCCGCCCAAATTCATTACGAAACTCCCGAACCTCGTTTAAGTCCAACGAATTTAGCGAAGGAGGTGCCGCCGATGAGCCAACTGCCGGAATTGACGACAAATCTTTTGAAGCAAGTCAACATCCCGCTTTCTGCCGTAACGGGGTTTTTTGAAACTGATAAATTTAATTTTTGGCAACCCCTGACAATGTATTATGTCAGCAATACGATCATCACCAATATCGCCTTTCGGGCAGTTAATTTCAGAAGGACAGTAGATGAAATTCCTATTATTGCCTGTGACGGTGGTAGCGCATATTTTGGCAACTACGGAAAAGTTTCCAAACTTTTAATCACATGGCATAATTTTAACCGATATAAGTCTTCTCCCACTCTCAAACCGCAAGCCATTATACAATTGTTGCGGCAGGGCAAAGCGCTTCAGGAACCAGTTCCATTAGATGTTGGTTACATTGATTGGCCGACCGTAAAAAGTGTGACGATAAAAGAAGCCAAACCATGTTATTTTGCCGGAGACACCGATTGGCTTTATCCATTTCTTTGGCTTGATACCAACGTTGATACCGGCCACGGAATTGTTGACGTTGGAATAGATTGCCCGATTATTGATGAAACCAAGCCATGAAAACCTTCGCCATCAAACGCCCCCGACCATGATAAAAGGCTAAACTGTCCGCATTTGGACGGCGTCCACGATTTCAACGCCGACGGAAATCGCGCCGATGACGACCACGGTGTCGCCAACATTCAAACGGCCCTGCCCCGCCAGGTTCTTCAGCGCCATTTCAACCGTGTTTTGCGGATTGATGAAATCGAACTCCGTGACGAACGCCGTGATGCCCCAGCCCACGGCCAGTTGGCGGGCCGTCTTGGCGTTGTCGCACAGCGCATAAACCGGCGAGCTGCGCGGCCGCATCCACGACGCGTAGCGCGCCATGTGGCCGTGCCGCGTAACCGCCAGGATCGCCGCCGCCTTGAGCTCGTTGGCCATCACGACGGCGCTCTTCACGAGCTTCTGCCGCGCGCTGGTCAATTCCGCCAGGTCGTGAAACTGCGCGTTGCCGCTGCGCTCGATGCGCGTGGCGATGCGGTCGAACACCTCGATGCACTTGAGCGGATATTTGCCCACCGTCGTCTCGCCGCTCAACATGATGGCGTCAGCCGCCTCGTAAATCGCATTGGCCACGTCCGTCACCTCGGCGCGCGTCGGCATCGGGCTTTCGATCATGCTCTCCAGCATGTGCGTGGCCACGATGACCGGCCTGCCGTGCTTCAAACACGTCTTGACGATGCGCCGCTGCACGATGGGCAGCTCCTCGTAGGGAATTTCAATGCCCAGATCGCCGCGCGCGACCATCACGGCGTCGGCCTCACGCACGATGGATTCCAGATTTTCCAACGCCTGCTGGTCCTCGATCTTGGCGATGACCAGCGGCGGCATCTTTCCGGGTTCAAACAATTCCTTCAGCTGCATCAGGTCGCGGGCCTCGCGCACGAACGACAGCGCGATGAAATCCACCTCCAATTCGAGGCCCAGCTTCACGTCCTTGATGTCCTTGGCCGTGAGCGCGGGCAGGCTGACCTTGACGCCGGGCAGGTTGATGTGGCGGCGGCTGCCGAGCGTGCCGGCGGTGAGCACCTCGCACTCGACCTTGTTGCCGGTCTTCGCGAGCACCTTCATTTCAATCGTGCCATTGTCAATGAGCACCACGTCGTCCACGTTGATGTCGTTGATGAAATTCTCGTAATTCACGTCCACCGAATGCTGCTCCAGGTCGCGCTCGCCGCGGACGGTCAGGACGAATTTCTCGCCAGGCTTCAAATCCAGCGGCACCGCAATGTCCCCGGTGCGGATGGCCGGCCCCTGCGTGTCCATCATGATGCCGGTGAACAGCTGGCGCGTGGCGGATTCGGCGCGGATGGCGGCGACAACGCGGCGCACCCAGTCATGCGGCGCGTGCGACATGTTCAGGCGGAAAATGTTCACGCCCGCGTCCACCAGCCGGCCGATCATTTCGGCGGAGTCCGTGACCGGGCCGAGCGTGGCGATGATTTTTGTCCTGCGGAGATTGCCTCGTTGCATGGGCAAAGGCTAAAGGCTGAAGGCTGAAGGCTAAAGTCCAAAATGGCGCGCTTCAGCCTTTCAGCCTTCAACCTTAAATCTGCGCTTGCCATCGGCGCGCACGGCGGGCATATTGCGCGGACAAAATTTATGGCAGACGTTGCAAACAAATATCCCGAAAGCGTTCCGGGCAAATACTACGTGGACAACCAGTGCATTGACTGCGACCTGTGCCGCGAGACCGCCCCGGACAACTTCAAACGCAATGACGACGGAGGCTACTCCTACGTCTACAAACAGCCGGCCAGCCCGGAGGAAGAGGCCCGATGCAAGGAAGCCAAAGAAGGCTGCCCCGTCGAAGCCATCGGCGACAACGGCGCCTAGCGCCGCAGGCGCGAAATCTTTGTAGTCGCGCAGTCCAATTTACCCAAGCTCCGTTCAGGAGCGACGTATTTGATTTTGTTTGGGGTGTCGTTCTTCAAACGTGTCGCTGCGTCGCCGGAACGGTAGGGCGGGCAGTCCTCTGCCCGCCGCTTGTGCGACGGCACCCGCCCGCAAGAACCGGCGCGCACGGAGTGATGCGTCCTACCAAAACCTTCCGCCATCTGCCAGCCACCGATTTTTCCAGTTGCCACCCCGCCGGGACGGGCATAAGGTCGAAGCCGTGAAACAGAATAGGCTACAAATCCAACCTCCAATTATCTTTTAGGCATCGAAATTTTATGTGGGAAGAAGATCCAAGATGGCAGCAAGGCAATTACCGGCTTCTGGTTGGATCGGCCTTTGTCGGCTTGTTGGGTAGTTTCGTGATTTCACTTTTTTCGGGTGACTGGGAGATAATCCAAGTTTTTCTTGAGGTGCTGGGGGTCATTATTGGCAGCACTTTGCGTTTATGCAGCTATCGTCTGGACACTCGCGCATTTGGTAATGAAGATTTGGCGAGCATTTAGAAAGTTGGGGCACAAACATGACGATATCTAGCATAGCGCTGGAGCCAACGACCGTCGCCCCGTGAATTGTGGATCGTCAAACCCGGTCACGCCGCCGTGGAGATGGCCGGTTCCATCGGCAATGAGACGCGCACCATGCCGTGCTGGCCGGTCTGCGGCGGGATGATTTCCAGCCGGCCCCGGTGCGTCTCGATGATTTTCTGGCTGACGGTCAGCCCCAGCCCCAGCCCGACGCTGCGCGTGGTGAAGAATGGCGCCGGCGCCTTCCCAGCGGTCTCGGCGGTGAACCCGGCGCCGTTGTCCTGCACTTCAATCTGCACGTTCTGCCCGCCCTCGCTGCCGGCCCCGGTTTGCAGGCGCACGCCGATCACCGGCGTCTTGGGATTGGCCTGGAGCGCGTTGAGCATGATTTCGGCGAGCGCGTGCTTGAGCGCCGCGCGGTCGCCGGCAATGACGATGGGTTTGCCGTCGTTCTCGCATTTCAACTGCGCCGCCTCGGCGGGCTGGTATTTGCGCGCCTCCTGATAGGCCTCCTCGACCAGTTTCCCGACGGTGAACACCTCGCGGTCCATCTGCCCGTCGCGCGCGAGAAACCGCATCTGGCTGAGCAGCCGCGTGACGCGCTTGACGCTGTCGGCCATCGCGTGGTCGAGGGATTCGCGGAATTCCTTGTCGTGGAATTTCTCGCCGAGCAACTGCTGGTGCGTGGAGATCGGCACCATGGCGTTGCCGACCTCGTGCGCGAGGCGGTCGGCCATGGATTTGATGAGGCGCAGGTTGGCGGCCTCGACCTCCAGCTGCTGCAACTGCTCGGTCTGCGTGAGGTCGTCGGCGGTGAGCAGCGCCGAAACCGGCACGGTGGAGTCGCCGCGCTGGAACGGCACGACGCTGATGCTGTAAATGGTGCCGGGCGCATTTTCCGGCTCGTGGCGGAACGGCCCGATGGCCGCGCCGGTTTTCAGCACCTGGTAGATTTTTGCGCCGAGCGCCTGCGGCAGGTCGCTGAATTCCAGCTCGCCGGTGCGCTGGTTTTTGCGGCCGAAATGGCGGCGCGCGGCCTTGTTGGCGTGCAGCACCTTCAGGTCGCGCCCGACGACGACGCAGGCGCTGCTCAATTCGCGCAGCACGTCGGTCATCATCGCGTTGTTTTCGGCGAGCTGGTTGTGCAGCCAGATGTTGCGGAGGGCAAGTCCGACCTGTTCGAGCAGATGGAAAATGAGTTCCAGCTCGACGTTCACGAGCGGCTCGCCGGTGACGCGCCCGTCAAAAACGGCGACGCCGGAAATGGTTCCGCGATCCGGAATCGGCACGGCAACCTGCGCGCTCAGGAGTTCAAATTCCTTTTGCGCCTCGATGTCGGCGCGCGCCTCGTCGCTGTCGCGCCGCAGGATGCGTCCGAGCCGGGCGAGCTGGCCGCCGATGCCGGCGTCGAGCGACAGTTCAAAATGTTCGAGCAGGCCGGAGGGAAGGCCGATGGAGGCGACGGCGTGGAGCTGGCGGCCGTTTTCCGGCGAAAGCGCCTCGGCGAGCGGCGTGACGGGATGGTTGAGAAAAATGGCGGCGCGGTTGACGCTCAAGGTTTCGCGGAGGAACTGGAGGAATTGTTTCAACATCGCCTCGGCGTCCAGCGAATGCGTCAGGATGGACGAGAAATCGCGCAGCATGTCGAGGGTTTGCGCGGCGTTGACGAAGCGGGCGGGGTCCGCCGGCGGCTCGATCGCGCGGAAAAATTGCGCGGCCTGTCCCGATGGAAACGGCTGCAGCGGGGCCGGCAGCGCCTCATGCCCGGACGGCGCGTTCCACAGGCGCTCCAGCAGGGAATTCAACAGCCGCATCCGGACGGGCTTGGTCAGCACATGGGTGACGCCGTGCAGGAAGGCTTCCTCCTCCCATTCCGACTGGCTGGCGGCGGCGTAGGCGATGACGGGCAGTCTGACATTGCGGCGGCGGAGCCGTTCGATGACCCACACGCCCTCGGCGCCCATCAGCTCAATGTCCAGAATGCAAACGGCGGCAAGACCGTGGATGAGCAGCGGTTCGGCTTCCTCAACTCCGGGGCGATGGACAACACGATACAGCTCCGGATCCAGGCCGACACGAATCGTTTCCGGGAAATCCGGATGAGCGGACAGAACCAAAATGGTTTTCATCAATTCCTCAAAAGACCAGGCTTTGCCCGAAACCCATCGCCGCCGGAATCATTCCATAGCCCTTGCCCGCAGGTCAATGGAAACTTGAAACGGCGGCGCCGGTTTTTCCGGCGTGAAGCCGTGCAAATCCGTCAGCCGCCGGAGATCAGTTTCTGCCACAGCTCGCCGTTCAACAGCGCCTTTTGCAAAAAATCAGACTCGTCGGGCGGCGCCACGGCGCGTTCGGGCTGCAGCGGCAGCCGGAGGGTGAAAGTCGTGCCGCGCCCGGACCGGCTTTGGGCGTCAATCCTCCCGCCATGATGATGGACGATGAAAAAGCAGGCCATCAA
Source organism: uncultured Bifidobacteriaceae bacterium (assembly GCA_964655855.1). Lineage (GTDB taxonomy): Bacteria > Verrucomicrobiota > Verrucomicrobiia > Limisphaerales > UBA11358 > UBA11358. The sequence continues at coordinate 89,268 of CAZZPE010000003.1, read as the reverse complement.
ATTGATGCCGTATTCGGAGGGCACGCTGTCGCGCACCACGAACGGATCAAAGATGACGCGCAGCGCATCCGGCGGCAGACCCGGCCCGTTGTCGGTGATTTGCACGACGATCTCCTGTTTTGCGCCGCTGCCTTCCAGTTCCGCCAGGAGCAGCACGCGGCTGCCGGCGGGCAGCGTGGCCAGTTCCTCATTCAGCAGAAGCTCAAACAGCCGGCGGAATTTGGGCTTGTCCGCTTTCAGATTGGGCAGCGAATCGGGAATCCGGTTTTCAATTTCAATCCGGCGCGCGGCGAACGGGTCGCGGAGGGCGGCCAGCGTCTCGTCCACAATCCGGCGCAGGGACACCTCGTCGGCAAACGGCGCGGCGGAATTTTCCGACGATGACCAGAGGTCTTTGAGAAGGCCGTTGATTTTTTCAACCTGCGACTGGACGTTCTGGTGGTAGTCCTTCCAGAAATCGGGGTTGCGCAGGCCGTTCATGTTCGCCCGCTCCTCGTCCATCTTTTTCGGCGCGAGGTCGAGGAAAGTTTTCACCGCGACGAGGGAGTTGCGAATTTGATGGCTCAAGCCGGCGGCGATCAGGCCGAGGCTCACGATGCGGTCGGCGATCATCATGTTCCGCAGCACGGACATTTTTTCGAGGAGGAGTTGGTCGCGCTCGGTCTGCACCATGAAAAATTCCAGGGCCTGCCGGAGGGTCATCTCCAGCTGCGGCGGGTCCCACGGCTTGCTGATGTATTTATAAATCGCGCCGGCGTTGACGGCGGCAATGGCGGCGTCGAAATCCGAGTAGGCGGTGACGAGAATCCGCAGGATGCGCGGGCGCAGCCGCCGGGCGCGTTCGAGCAGCCAGACGCCCTTTTCGCCGGGCATCCGCTGGTCGGTCAGCAGCAGGCCGATTTCGCCGGCATGCTGTTGCAGCAGCTTGAAGCCGTCCTGAGCGTTCGCGGCGGTGAGCACGCGGAAATCGTCGCCAAAGGCGCGCTCGAAATACTTCAGCGATTTTTCCTCGTCATCCACATAAAGGATGGCGAATTTTTTGTAGTCGTAGAGATTTTCCATGGCCGATTTTCAGCCGACAGCCTGATTTGTTTTGACCGGGAATTCCAGCGTGAATTCACAAAATTTTCCCGGTTCGGTTTTTGCAGAAATTTTGCCGCCGTATTCCTGCATGATGCTGTAGCAAATGCTTAAGCCCAGGCCCATGCCTTCGCCCACGTCTTTGGTGGTGAAGAACGGGTCAAAAATCTTGTCCAGATGCTTCGGATCAATACCCGTGCCGTTGTCGCGGATGGACAGGAGGCTGCGGCCGTTCGCAACGCGGCCTTCAATCCAGATGGTCGGCTTCTCGCCGGCGGCAAAGGATTTCGCCTTCAGCGCGTCGAGGGAATTTTGCAGCAGGTTCACGATCACATGGATGACCCTGTTTTTGTTGGCCAGGATGGTCTGGTGTTCCGCAAACTTCTGTTCGATCTGCACCTTGTCCCGCCACTCGTTGCTCAGGAACCGCAGCGCCGGCGTGACGACCTCGGCCACGGGCACCGGGTCAATCTGCTCGGTGCCGGGATGCGTGAACATCCGCAAATCGGAGACGATGGCCTGCACGCGCTTCAGGCCGTTTTCAACGTCGGTGAGAACCTCGGCATAATCCGCCTGCTGCTCCGGCGCGAGGTGTTTGCCCTTTTTGCGCAGGGTGAACAGGCCGGTCGTGGCGAAGTTCAGCGGGTTGTTGATTTCGTGGATGATGCCCGCGCTCATGCGGCCCAGCGAGGCGAGCTTTTCGGACTGCACCAGTTGCATCTCGTTTTCCTTGAGCTGCTGGAGGCTGGCTTCGAGCGCCTTGCGGCTCTTGTCCAGTTCGCTGCGGGAGACAAATTCCCGCATCCGCACGCCGCTGTGAAAATAGGTGCCGGCGACAATGGCGGCCCCGGAGGAAACCAGGAAGAACAGGCTGCCGATGAACAGGCGCGTTTCAAACGGCGCGGGGGAAAACAGGCAGGCGGCCACATAAAGCAGCAAAACCAGCACGACCGCGGCGACGCTTTGCCAGAAACTCCAGTCCAGCACCATGGCGACCACCATCAGCACCAGCGTCAACCCTCCGTAGTAAGGCGACGCGGTTCCCTCGGTCGTGTAAATCATCCAGGCGATGGTCGCCGTGGGAAAAAACAGCAGGACGAGGCCCTGGAAATGATAATATTTTCTCCCGAAACTCGTCCCCAGAACGGGATAGAACCCTGCCATCAAGGCCGAACAAACCAGCCGCAAAATGAAAAATGAAACGGCCTGCTGCGGATAGACAAAGTGATCCAAACCGCCGAAGAGCGGCACCATCACGATGCCGAAAAAACAGCCCAGCCGGGTTTTGCGGATGGTGAATTCCCGGTCGTATTCCTGGTAGGCGGCGCGAAATTCCTGGGGGATGGGTTGCATGTCAGTCCGGTTTGCGGATGTGCAGGAACAGATTCACCGACGCCGGCTCCGCGATCACGCGGGTCGTTTCCCGGCAGCCTCCGGGGGCAAGCGACAAAAATTCCCGGCTGTTCCGGTAAATCAACTGCCAGTCCAGAATGAACTCGATGAAATTGCGGAACGGCTTGGCGTCGGTCATGTTCGCCACCAGCATCAGCCCGCCGGGCGAGAGCGAATCGTGCCAGAGCTCCATCAGCGCACGGCAGGTGTCCGGCGCGAGATAATCAAACAGCCCCGCACAATAAATCAGGTCGAACTTTTCCAGGCCGCCGCCCCGGCGCTGCGCCCGCTTCAAAAGCTCATACACCGAAACCTGCTCCGTGCGGATTTCCGTGCGCCGGCCAGACTGGCGTTTGGCCTCGACCAGTTTCTGACCAGCGTGGAGCAAAGTCTCCTCGTTGAAATCCATTAGCGTGAAATCCGCCCGGTCGCTCAACTGCGTTTCCCGCAGAAAATCCTGCACTTCGCGCGCCGGGCCGCAGCCGATGTTCAGGATGCGCGCGGTTTTTCCGGCACGGGCGGCGCGGGCGGTTTCGTTGACGATGTTCTCGCCGAGATGGGCGATGCGGTTGCGGACGGATCTTGCCGGCCACTGGCTGACCAGCAGCAGATGAATCAGCTTCTCGAACAGCGTTCCGCCCTCCGGCTGGTTCCGGTAAATCATGTTCATCATCTCATAATCGCCGGCGTAGCCGATGGGCTTGTGATAGGTGCGATGGCCGAAGGGCGAGCCGAGAAACAATTTATGCCAGTGCCGCCGGACAAAATCCTGGTGCGCGCCGCGCTCCTCCGGCGGCAGCGCGTAAATCATTTCCTCAAACCGCTCGTGCCGGCCGTTGAAGGCGGCGATGATCCGGGGAGCGACGGCCTCCAGAATGGCGCGCTCCCGCTCCTCTTTGCCGCCCGACGCTGGCATGCTGAATTCCAGCTGCTCCAGCCAGCGCCGCACACCGGTGAGGTAGGACTCGACATCGGTGACGAGCACTTTGAACTCGTCTGAAATGCGATAATTTTGCTGCCACGCCTTGAAAAAGGAATCGTAGGCCTTCTGTAGATTGGCACAGGAATCCGCCGGCGGCAAAAAAAATGCCGTTTCCGGGCCAGGCTCATCCAGCTTGGCCTCGCAAACGAGCGACCCGCCGGTGTTGATGACATTGCTCACCACGGCGCGACCGAAATAAATGATCCGGTTGCCGGTGGTGATTTTGAAATTGGCCAGCACCTCCGAAGCCTGCAGGGTCGCCGCAAGATTGTCGGCCTCGAAGGTCAGCCCCTGCCGCGTCAGCCGCGCGAGCCGGGCGCGCGATTCCACGCCGTCCGCCGTCTTGAAAGTGACTTCGCTTTCCGCGGCGGCCTGCGCCGGAACGGTCTTTTTTTCGGGCGGGCGAACCGGACCGCGCCCGCCGCCGCCGTCACTGGTTTTGGCAACGAGGCTCATTTCACGGCAGAATGAAACATTTTTCGCGCCGAAACAACGGCGATTATTCCGCAATCAAACCAAACTTCCGCAGCAGGGCCATCAGCAGGGCGTTGAATTCAGCCGGTTTCTCCAGCATTGGAAAATGTCCCACGCCATCCATCGTGACGTAATCCGATTGCGGCGAGAGCGAGCGGGCGTAGGCTTCGTAAGCGTTGTTCCACCACGGGCTGCGGACGTTGATGACGAGAACGGGCGCGTTGACCTTCCGCAAAATCCAGTCGGGCTGGTCCGGGCCGAACATTCCCAGCATCGCGCCCAGCATGACGTGCTGCGGCGTCGCCAGCATTTCGGACATCACACGGTCGCGCAACCCGTCGGTGCCGGGAACAGGAAAAAAGGTGCCGATGAATTTTCTGGCGTGACCGAGATATTGCGGCGACCCGAACGGCCCCACCAGCGCCCGCGCTTCCGCCGGCGTGCCGGCAGGCCGGCGGAGCAGGCCGTCCACGGATACCAGCGCGGCAAATATCTCCGGCGACTTGTAGTGAACACGGCAGAGCACCGCCGCGCCCATGCTGTGGCCGATGAAGACGGCATTGTCCACACGGGCATCACGCAGCACCGCGAGAACGGCTTCCGCAAAAAAATCCATTGTGTAAGCCGTTTGCGGCTTGTCGCTCCGGCCGTGGCCGGGGAGATCAATGAGAATGAGCCGCGCCTTGTCCGCCAGCGCCGGAACCTGCTCGCGCCAGAAACCGAGATTGCCCGCCCAGCAGTGGATGAAAACGATGGTGCGGCTTCCCTGGCCGGCAGTGACATAATGAATCCGGTCCGCGCCGACGGAAACGAAGTGAGATTGGGCGCCGGCCACGCTTGCAAAGGAAACATTGTTGGTCATGCCAGAAATTTCTTCCCATTGATAATCAATAATCAGCCATTTGATGCTACGCAACAAAGGCCTCGCCCGCAAACAGTTAGTTGGGCATTTGTGCGATTTGTGCGCGGCGCAATCCATCCGACGGGTTGCTTTTCAGATGGGACAAATCCAGGCGGGACTAAAAATGCATTCCCACCGACACAATCACAGCGCTGCTGGTGAAGCCGTATTTGCCGTCTGCATTTTCTCCTGAGAAACCGCTCCCGGGTTTGGTTGACGAGGTGCTGCCGGTGACCGTGTGCGATGGGCCGTAGCCAAATTGATAGGCGACATCAAAATTAAAAGTTTTTCCCTTGAACCCGGTTCCGAGGCTGAAGAAATCCCGGTCCATGTCCGCCGCCAGCGGAGTGTAATAAGTGTCCGGCACGGAATTCTCGTTGAAGACATATCCGGCGCTCACGTGCCAGCCGCTGTCAAAATACCGCGTCACGCCAAACTCATACATCCAGCTCGCTTGCCAGTCCAAATTCACCGGGACGTTTTGATAAAAGGGTTGATCCACGGTCGGGGGCGACTGTTCGATGGTGACCGTGTTAAAACTGTGCCAGTCGGTGTAGTTAGCGTCAAATTCGAGATTCCATTTTGGCGTTGGCCGGTAGGAAACGCCGAAGACAGCGGTCAGCGGAAAGGTGAAGTCGGCTGATGCACCGCGCTGGGCAGGGTAATAATAGGGATTTCGTTGCAACTGGAAATCCGTGTTGCCCTGAAAATTCAGACTTGCGGAGCTTCGGAAGGTGGCCCCGAACGCAATTTTTGGATGCGGCTGCCAGAGGATGCCAACGTTGTAACCCACGCTCCAGCCGTTGCCGGTGAAGTTGAAAAAATTGGCCAGCGGCGTCGGGGAAGCAAGCAATCCTTGATTCATGCTGATCTTTCCATAATTCACCATCGCGCCAGCACCGATGGAAAGACTGGGCAACAGCTTGACCGCCACCACCGGATTGATGGTGATATATTTCAGCGAACCGCCGATGGCCACCGAACGGAAACCCGTGTCCTGCGGCCAGTTCATCTTCCCGCCATAAGGCGCATAAACGCCCAGTCCCAAACTCACCGGAAGTTTCTCCGGAGTGAAGGTGTAGAAGAATTGCGGCAGCCATGCGAAATGGTCCGAGCTGTTGTAAGTCTGTCCGCTGTTGGGCTGGCCGGCGGGAGGCTGGAAGGTGGGCTGGTAATAGACACTGTTCAGCCCGCCGCGAAAATTATTTCCTGCAAGCTGCGTGATGCCCGCCGGGTTGTAATAAATGGCCGATGGATTGTCTGCCGTGGCGGCAAACGCCTCGCCGCGCGCCGTCGCAAAGGCATCCTGATCGGGAAGCGCAAAGCCATTCGCCGACGCCTTCCAGACCGGGACGCCCAAAATCAGCACCGCCAGCAGACTCCATGTATTGTGTCTGTTCATGATTCCCGGCATTGGCATCCGGATTCTGAACGAATGCCATAATCAGGAGTATGCAACGTATCTTCGCCGGCAGCTTACTCAACTCTTTGCCCTGTGCCAGCAAATATCTTGCCGTTTGCAATTGCCGCAATGGCCAATTGCGATCTTGACTTATGATCTCTGCTTAAGATAGGCTCTTCCCATGAGGACTTTACTCCGATCCACAGTCGTAGTTTTGTTGTTTGGTTTGGTCGTGCTTCCGACCCGCGCGGCCTTCAAATCGCTCTATGTCTTTGGCGACTCCCTTTCCGCCACGGCAGACACGACATTCCCCGGATCGTCTTTATATTACGGCCAGCGCGATTCCAACGGCCGGGTTTGGGTTGAGGTGCTGGCGCAGCGGCAGGGACTGATTTACAACGCGGCCAACAACAATTCCTACTGGAACCACACCAGCGCCATTGTGGTGTCAGATGTCAAAAATTTCACCGCGCCATCGGATGTCGCGAACGATCTGTTCATCGTCTGGGTTTGCAACGCCGATACTTTTGATGCCGCGACAACCGGAACTCCCTTGACCGCAGCCCAATGGCAGGCCACCAACAGCCTGTCGCAGGCCAATCACTTGCAAATCATCACCAATCTGTATGCCAGGGGCGTCCGCACATTGATCCTGCCGAATGCCGTGGACCTTTCCGAAATTCCAGCCTTTAACGCCGGCACTTTGGCACCCGCCATACACGCCGGATGCGTCAACTTCAATTCTCAGTTCTCCAACACCATCAAACAGGCAAGGGCCTTGTGTCCCGGTCTTACAATCTATGCCCCGGACTTTTACACCCTGCTGAACAACGTGCTGACAAACGCCTCCAATTACGGTTTGACCAATGCCCTGTCCAGCAAAGGACTCAGCATTGACGCATTGACTGCCCTATATGCCACTGCGGCCGTCCAACTAAATGGGCCGGGCACCAACTACATCTTTTGGGATTCCCAAGACCCCACTGCGGAATTTCACGAGGTGATTGCCGACGTCGTCCAGCAATCCATCTCCCCGGTGCAAATCGGCCAGATCACCGCGTTCAACGGCAGCAACCGGCTGGATGTGGTCAACTATCCGGCCGGGTTGGGCGGTTTTGTGGAGAACACCACGAATCTGACGCAGACTAGTTGGACGGCCCTGCAAAACATCACCAGCACCAACACAACGCCGTCCTTTTTTGTTCTGACCCCGGCAGCGACGAACACGACGTCGCCGATTGTTCCCGCATATTCAGGCGGTCTGCCCGAACCGGGCGGAGCGGTGGTGGTGACGGCGCTGGATTTTTACCGGCTGCATTTCCCCTTCGCTTGGAACTGGCCGTGACCGGCGGAAGAAATCACGCCGCAGCCGCCGTGACCGGCACCGCTTTGGACAGTGTTTTGTAACCCCAGCGCAGCATCCGCTCGGTGGTTTCCCAGCCGATGCACGCGTCGGTAATGCTCACGCCGTAGCGCAAATCCTTCAGGTTTTTTGGGATCGGCTGGTTGCCTTCGTTCAAATGGCTCTCGATCATCGTGCCGATGAGCGAATGCGCGCCCGCAATCCGTTGTTGAATCACGCTGCGCCAGACATCTTCCTGCCTCGCGAATTTTTTTTCCGAATTCGCGTGGCTGCAATCCACCATCAGCACCGGCGGCAGCTTTTCGGAAATCAACTTCTGCTCCGCCGCGCGGAGGCTTGCCGCGTCGTAATTCGTCTTCGACCGCCCGCCGCGCAGCACGACGTGCGCGTGCGGATTGCCCGTCGTGCGCACGACAGCCGTGACACCATCCTCGTTGATGCCCAGAAAACTGTGCGGATGCTGCATCGCGCCGATCGCGTCAATCGCCACCTGCAGGCTGCCATCCGTGCCGTTTTTCAAGCCGACGGGCATCGAAAGGCCGCTGGCCATTTCGCGGTGCGTCTGCGATTCCGTCGTCCGCGCCCCCACCGCCGCCCACGAAACCAGGTCCGCGATGTATTGCGGCACGATCGGGTCGAGAAATTCCGTCGCCGCCGGCAGCCCCATGTCCGTGATGGCGAGCAGCAACTTCCGCGCAATTTTCAACCCCGTCTCAATGTCCTGCGAACCATCGAGGTTCGGGTCATTGATGAGACCCTTCCAGCCAATGGTCGTGCGAGGCTTTTCAAAATAGACGCGCATCACGATTTCCATCTGGCCGGCAAATTCCCTTTGCAGCCGGCTCAACCGCGTCGCGTATTCCAGCGCGCCTTTTTCGTCATGGATCGAGCACGGCCCGATGACGACGAGCAGGCGCGGATCTTCCTGCCGCAAAATACGGATGATGCGCTCACGGCTCTGCGCGACCACCGCATTGACGGCATCGGACGCTGGCGACTGCGCCTTCAATTCGCGCGGCGTCAGCAGCCGGACGATTTCTTTGACACGCAAATCCTGTGTGCGATACATGAAAAACAGTATAGCACGCTTCTGCCCGGCGGAAAGCCGAAACGCCCCCCGCCCGAAATTCTTCTCAATTCTGTGTTTCATCCGCGTTTCATCTGTGGCTAAATTATTTTCATGCGCATCACCGGTGGCAACGCGGCACGGCGGATTCTGAAGGTTCCGAAGGGGCTTGATGTCCGTCCGACGCCGGATCTCGTCAAACAGGCGGTCTTCAACTCGCTCGGTGCGCGGGTCGTCGGCGCAAAAGTGTTGGAGCTGTTCGCCGGCTCCGGCGCATTGAGCCTGGAATGTTTGAGCCGTGGCGCGGCTTCCGTGATGTGCGTCGAGAAGTCGCACCGGCACGCGGAATTCATCCGGGGCAACGCGGCGGCGGCAGGCTTCGGCGAAATTCTGGAGATCCGCACGCAGGATGTTTTTCCCGTGATGAACCAACTTGCCGAAGGCGGAAAACAGTTCGACCTCATCCTTGCCGACCCGCCTTATGGTGAAAAAAATGTGAACCGCCGCTCCACTTCATTCGCGCAGCAACTGCTCGATGACCCGAGCCTGCCGAAGCTGCTCGCGCCCGGTGGAAGGTTTGTGCTCGGCCACACCAAACGCGACACGCTGGAGATTGTCGCGCCATGGACGGAGGCTAAAATGCTCAAGCACGGCGACACCGTGATGCGGTTTTTTGAGGTGGTGTAGCGAGTGGCTGGTGGCCGGATTTATCGGCGCACGGCGCCGACTCGACCTCTTACTTTTCTTCCGCCTCTTCGACTTCCGCGCGAATGGTGGCCAGAAACTTGTCCATGCCCTGATCGAACGCGGCGGAAATGGGCAGCAGCGGGACTTTTTTGATTTTCTTTTTGAACTGCTTCAAATTGTTCTCGGCGACGGCCTCGTCCATTTTGTTCGCCACGACGAGGCGCGATTTTTTGAGCAGCGCCGGATCGTAAAGCTCCAGCTCCTTGAGCAGTTGCTTGTAATCGTTCCACGGCTCGCGGCCGTCGGTGCCAGCCATGTCCAGCAGCAGCACGAGAACTTTGCAGCGCTCGATGTGCCGGAGAAATTCGTGGCCGAGACCGACGTTTTGGTGCGCGCCCTCGATCAGTCCCGGCACGTCGCAGACCGTGAGCCGCCTGAAATCGCCGGCGTATTCGATGATGCCAATCTGCGGATGCAGCGTGGTGAACGGATACGGCGCCACCTTCGGCCGCGCCTTGGAAATGGCGGTGAGCAGGGTGGATTTGCCGGCGTTCGGATAACCGACGAGGCCGACCTCGGCCATGATGCGCAGTTCAAAAAGATATTCCCCCTCCGTGCCCGGCTCGCCCGGCTGCGCAAAACGCGGCGTCTGCCGGCGCGGGGTGGCAAAATTGCGATTGCCCAGACCGCCGCGCCCGCCCTTGCACAGAATGAACTGTTGTCCGTGCGTGGTCATGTCGGCGACGATTTCGCCCTTTTGCAAGTCGTCGGAGGAGGCTTCTTCCGAGGCTTCCTTGCTCAAATCAATTTCCTGCGCGATCATGCCGCCCACACTGCGAATCAACGGTCGTTTGCTTGCGCTGGTTTTAAAAGTGGGTTTTTCATCTTCGTCTTCGTCCCCATCCTCGGTCATTTTCGTTTCGATGGCCGGCGTGGTGTCCTTGATCCGCCAGACAAGCGTGCCGCAGGGGACCTTGACGATCAAATCGTCGCCAGCATGGCCGTCCATGCCCTTGCCCAGGCCGTGTCCGCCGTCCTTGGCGATGAGGCGCGGCTGATAATACTGCTGGATGAGGTTGTTGAGGTCGTGGTCGGCCTGGAGGATGACGCTGCCGCCGCGCCCGCCGTTGCCGCCGCTGGGGCCGCCCTTGGGCACGAAGGCCTCACGGTGGAACGCGACGCAGCCTTTGCCGCCGTGTCCCGCCTTCGCGTAAATTTTTATTTCGTCAATGAACATGAAAGTTGAAATTTAATTTCCAGCCTGTCTGGAAGGTAGGCAAATATCGCGGCAAGCAAAAGCTGGAACTCCAACAAAAAAGGCGGAGCCGAAGCCCCGCCTTGAAATGGGTTTCCGAAATTTAATTCTTCGCGGCGGCGGCTCCGGCCACGACGTTCACGCGGCGGCTGTCCTTGTCGAACAGCACCTTGCCGTCCGCGAGCGCAAAAAGTGTCCAGTCGCGGCCGACTCCGACATTCGTGCCGGCAATGAACTTGCTGCCGCGCTGGCGGATGATGATGCTGCCGGCGGTGACGAATGTGCCGCCAAATTCCTTCACACCAAGCCGCTTGCTGACGCTGTCGCGGCCGTTGCGAACGCTGCCCTGACCTTTTTTATGTGCCATAAAATTTTAAGCGTTGATTGCCGTGATTTTAACAACAGTCAGTTCCTGACGATGGCCGATGGTTTTGTGGTAGCCCTTGCGGCGTTTCATCTTGAACGTGAGTTTCTTCTCGCCGCGTTTGTGCGCGACCACGTCGGCCACGACCTTGGCGCCTTCCACGGTGGGCGTGCCCACGCTCAACTTGCCGTCGTTGTTGACGAGCAACACACGGTCAAACGTGAATGGCTTGCCCGCCTCGGTTTCAAGGCGTTCGATTTCAAGCGTGTCGCCGGCGGCGACGCGATATTGTTTGCTACCTGTTTCTAAAACGGCATACATAAATTTTCCCACAAAGGGTTGGGAATGAAACCAGAAATGCGCCGGGCTGTCAATGCCTGTTTTTTCAAAAACGAGCGGCTGCATTCCCAGTCCGCTCTTGAGGCGCCAAACCGATGAAAAACAGGTCCACTCCCGGCCTTTCAGCCCACCTCCGATGCGAACTTCCGGTCTGGCAGCCGCGGCTGCACGTCCGGCACTGCCGGGCCCTGCGCCTGCGCGAAGACCACCCCTGAACGCAGCAGCAGCGTGCCCAGGCACAAATCGGCAAGCGGCAGCACCACGTTGAAATTTTGGCGCATATACCGGTGATGCAGCAGGTGATGTCCGTTCAACCGGAAGAAAATCCCCGACCGTTCCACATGCCGCTTCCTCGGCAGGTGCATGCACCAGTGCATGTATTCGTAGGCCGTAAAATATACCGTGCAGGCCGCCGCCGCGCCGCATAAAATTCCCCACTTGTGCGAGAACAACGCCGAGATTAAAAACGGCAACTGGCACGCGGCCACGATGGCCGGCCCGGCCCACCATGCCATCGGAATCGTTTTCCTGTCCGGTTCGTTCACGAGATGGTAGGTGTAATCCGCCTTGAAAATCCGATGGTGAATCAGCGTGTGTTTTTCATATGGAAACCGGAACCACCGGAACGGGCTGTGCATGACATAGCGGTGCAAGGCCCATTCAAAAAACGAGCCAAAAACGGTTCCGGCGACGGCGCCAATGGCGCACCAGAAAAGAAACATGGTCATAATGATTTTGTCTTTGGAAAACTGTTGAAGAAAGGCACCCGGACAGCCCGACACCCCCGCCTGAATTCGATCAGATCCTTTTTGCTATGCTGCATTCTCCTTCAAATTCCAAGCTCTGCAAGACTTATTTTAACAATTCGTTCATTTAATCCAACCTGCCGCCCCCTTGGCGGCCCGGCCGGCACGCACCGCCGCAGTCAAAATGTTCAAAGCCCCAGCAGTTCCGCCGCCTCTGTCATGGTCTTGCAGGTGACAATCTTCGGGTGATGACGATAATGGAAAATGGTGAGGATGTTGAACCCCATGTCCTTGTCCGGGTCGGGCATCACCCGCACCACCGTTCCCACGCCGCTCTTGTCAATCCATTCCATCGTCCGGCCAATTTCCTTCATGCAATCGAGGTCCATTGTCTCCAACCGGCTCACATCCACCAGCAGGCGGAAGCCCGGCGGCATGTCTGCCAGCAGCAGTTTCACGTCTTCCCGCCCGCGTCCCACCTCCTCCGACCGCACCCGTTGGATATAGCTCATGCACAGCAACTGCTTTGCCTTGTTCGATGTCGCCAGAAACATGGGGTTCAGACTAACCTTTTCCCCGCCGGAATTCAACGCGACGAATTCCGCCGGACCAGACACAAACAGGGAGCCGCGTTTCGGGTATTAAATCCAAAACACACGGCTCCCAGCCTCGAACCAATTGGCAGCGGCCGTTTATTGCGGCTTGTGAGGCGACAATACCAGCGTGCTTAACGAGCAGCTCACCTGTGGAGCGTCCCCCACATTTCCAACCGAGTAAGTGCCACTGGCGGGGCAGGCAGGAACGGAGTTGTTGATGTTCATCTTCAGGTAATTTGAGGAAAGCGCGGCAGCCACGTCAATGGGAGCACCGGTTGACTGGCCGGTCCCCAGCGCCCACATATCAATGGCTGCATCAAACTGTCGGAGGTTGTTGAGGCAGGCGGTTTGCTGCGAGGTGGCACGGGCCTTGATGAAGTTGGGGATGGCAATCGCGGCCAGCAGGCCGATGATGGCTACCACAATCATAATCTCCACCAAGGTGAAGCCCGCTTTGCGCGAGATATTGATCGTTTTCATACCTTGTTTGTCGGTTGTATCACGTTGGAACGTGAGTGACAAAACAAGCGGGGATCCCATTGCATGCTCTGGGACACCAATTGACTGCTGGAAAAACAATCAAACCGTCTTCAAGCACTGCAAACCATCCCCCGCCGGGTTTTAAGACGGCGGATCCCGACATAACCAGACCCGGACAGGATCCGCCGTCACATAGAAACGCTTACGGCAGCGCGTGAGGTGTGGACAACGTGCTCAACGAGCAACTAATTTGCGGCGTGGCGCCCACAGTAGCATAGGTATAGGTGCCATTCGCCGGGCAGCCAGGAATGCTGTTGCCAGAGTTTGCCTTGATGTAAGGCAGGACAAGCGCAGCGGTGGGGGTGGCACCGGTTGACTGACCGGTTTCCAGCGCCCATTCACTGATGGCTCCGTCAATCTGGCGGAGGTTGTTGATGCAGGCATTTTGCTGCGAGGTGGCGCGGGCCTTGATGAAGTTCGGAATGGCAATGGCCGCCAACAAACCGATAATGGCCACGACAATCATAATCTCCACCAGGGTGAAGCCCGCCTTGCGTGAGGTTTTATTTGTTTTCATGATGTTTACTTTCGTTTCACTTTGCGGCGTGAACGACGCAGCAGGCTGGTTGCTATTATTTATTATTGCACTTTGCGTCCACTTATTGCCTGCTACAACCGCAATCAAGGAAGTCTCCAGCATTTACAATGCCGAGTCAAGGCAGGCACCCGCATAATCCCGTTTCGCCGGATGGAGCTGAGCAAAACCGCTGGAAACGGTCGTTTTGTCATCATGCCTTTCCAGCCACGGTTCGGACAAGTGTTCCAAATTCGATCACCCTCTGTCCATTATCAGAACACCCAGAACGCCACACCGCCTTGACGTCGTGGGTTTGGAACAGCGTGGCGGGAAGGCCCCTTTGGGGTTCAGCCACAACACAACCTGAATCCAGCTCCAAATCACAATCGTTCAAGGCAAAGGACTGCGATGACAATCGAAATTATGACACGGAATCAAATCTCCACCGTCTGCTGGTATTCCGGCACGAGAACATCGGCCTTCGGTTTCATCGCGCGCAGGGTCTCGGCGTGGGCAAGGCATTGGGATTCCTCACCGTGGACGCAGAAGATTTTTTTGATGTTGCCAGAAAGCTTTTGGACGTAGCCCTTCAGTTCATTTTTATCCGCGTGGCCGGAATAGGTGTCGAAGGAAACGACCCTGGCACGGACGTCGTGCGGCTCGCCAAAGATGTTGACGGGCGTTTTGCCTTTGGTGATCTGGTCGCCGAGCGTGCCCTCGGCGCAATAGCCGATGAAAAGAACGAGATTCTTCGCATCACTAATGTTGTTCTTCAGGTGATGCCGGATGCGGCCGGCTTCGCACATGCCCGATGCGCTGATGATGATCATCGGCTCCTTTCGGTCATTCAGCTTCTTGGAATCGTCGGCGCTGCTGATGTAGGTGAGGTTGCCCATGCCGAAGGGGTTTGCATTCTCATGCAGAAATTTCGAGATGGTTTCGTTGTAACATTCGGCGTGCTTCCGATAAACCTCCGTCGCGTTCACGCTCAACGGGCTGTCCACAAAAATCGGCGAGGCGACGAGCTTGCCCTCCAGCGTGAGCTGGTGGAGCACATAAACAATCTGCTGTGTGCGCCCGACGGAAAATGACGGGATGATGACCCGGCCCTTTTGCGCGAGCGTCTGGCCGACGAGCCTGCCGACGGTCGCATCGGCATCGGTGCGGATGGCGTGCTCGCGTCCGCCGTAAGTGGATTCGATCTGGAGGTAATCCACGTTTTCAACCGGAACCGGATCGCGGAGAATTTCATCGCCGCCGCGGCCCACGTCACCGCTGAAAAGCCAGCGGAACTTCCGGCCCTTTTCCTGAAAATCCAAAATGATCTGCGCCGAACCCAGGATGTGCCCGGCGTCGCGGAAGGTGACGTTCACGCCGTCCACCACCGGAAAGGTCTGTTCGTAGCCGTGGCCGACCAGTTGTTTCACGGCCTTTTCGGCATCGGGAACGCGGTAGAGCGGCTCGACGGGCGGCTGGTGTTTTTTCGCGCGCCATTTGGAAACGAAGAGCGCGTCCTGTTCCTGAATGTGCGCGGAGTCAATGAGCATGATGCCGCAGAGATCGCGCGTGGCCTCGGTGCAATGGATGGGACCGTCGTAGCCCTGCTTGACGAGGTTCGGCAGATTGCCGGCGTGGTCAATGTGCGCGTGGCTCAAGACGGCGGCGTCAATCTGCCGCGGGTCAAAGGGGAAGCAGCAGTTGCGCCGGGTGGTTTCATCGCGGTGGCCCTGGTAAAGGCCGCATTCGAGCAGGAGCCGTTTGCCGTTCACCTCGATGAGATACATGGAGCCGGTGGTGGTGCGGGTCGCGCCGAGGAAGTGAAATTTCATGCGCCAGAATTTAGCCACAGATGGGCGGAGTTGAACACAGATTTTTTCCAAATCGTGGGATTGTCGGGCCGGAGGGGGCAAGTGATTTGACGAATCCCGCACTTGCAAACGCGCGATGCGCGTCCGGCCGGGGGCCGCAATCATCGCTTCCGACCGCGGCGTCCGGAAAAAGGCCGGCAGTGGATGCCATTCGCGCCGGACGATGTCCTTTTTTCGCACAAAAAGGCAGTGGACATCCGGCGTGATTCCGCTAAATTCCCCGAAATTATGAAATGTGAAACCATGAATTCGGTGCTGACATTCGTGCTGGGCGCGTTCGTCGTGCTTGGCGTGATTTTTGCGTTGCAGACGATTTTCCACACACGTCAAATCCGCTCCCTGCAAATCCAGATGACCAACATCAACGCCAATTACATGCGGCTTCAGGCGCTGGCGGCCGATGTGAACGCCTACAATCAAAAAAACCCAAGCCCGGATCTGACGCGCATCCTGCAAGCCACCCATTAATAGCCCCTTTTATGAGCGACACTGAAATCAATCCCCCGAGTGATCTGGCCGGCCAGGTGGCCGCGCTGCAACGTCAGGTGTTCACACTGTTGCTGGCGCTCCTCGTCGTCAGCGGCACCCTCGTGGCTTATCTGGGCTACGAATCATACCACCTGAACAAGGACATCAAAGCCATCAACACCCAGGTTGTCCAGCCTTACAAGCAGAAGTTGCCGGCCATTGAAAGTTTTGTCAGCCAGATCATCGCCTTCGGTCAGGCGCACCCGGATTTCCGGCCCATTCTCGTGAAAAACGGCGTCGTCGCGGCAGCTCCCGCCGCCGCCGCCAACGCGCCGGCCAAGCCCGCGCCCGCCGCGCCGAAGAAGTAAGAATCTACGCCGCCTTCACGCCGCAGTTCGGACAAAAATTCGACTGCGGCGGAATTTTTTTTCCGCAACCCGCGCAATCCTTGTGCGCCTCGCTGTGCCGCCGATGGATGATGAGATTCCGGATGTAGGGAATCCAGGTGAAGGCGTAGGCGAAAATAAAAACTGAATCGCGCTGGTGGATGGAGTAAACGAGAAATGTCAGCGAGCCGGCCAGGCTCAACCACCAGAACGCCTGCGGAACGACAACCTGCTTTTTTTTCTCCGTCACATACCACTGCACCAGGAAACGCGAGGAAAAAACCGCATTGCCGAGCCAGCCGACGATCTTCCAAGCGCTCCAGTCAATGCCGAACAGCTTGCCGTCGTGCCAGATAAAATTGGTCAGCCAGTCCATCCCGGCAGGTTAAACGACACGCGGGCCTTTCTGAAAGCGAAATCAACGCCGCCGGGTCCATGAAACATTTTCACTCCGCCATCAGCTTGGCCACCTTCGCCTCCAAATCTGTCGCGCCGTGGATGTCGCGGACGATGCCCTTCCGGTCCGCCAGCCACACGGCGGGGATGGCGTCAATGGCATATTCCATGCCGAACTTGTTTTCGGGACCGCGCCCGCCAAAATACTGCGGCCAGGCCAGTCCCTCCTCGTGAATGAACCGCTGCGCCTGATTCGTGTCGTCGTCAAAGTTGATGCCGACCACCTCAAAGCCGTTCGTATGAAACTGGTCGTAAAGCTTTTTGATCTGCGGCGACAGCGCCACGCAGCCCGGACACCACGTCGCCCAGAAATCCACCAGCACCACCTTGTTGGACAGCGTCGTCAGGTTCACCGCGCGGCCGTCCACGGACTTGAACTCGATCGGCAGCGGCCTGCCCACGGCGTCGAGCCGGCGCAGCAGTCCCTTGCCCAAGTCCGTCAATTCCGCCGGCCCGCCGCTGTTGGCCATCAACTCGCCGAACTCGTGCATTTTCATCAGGTCGGCGTCCATCGCCAGATCCATTAAAATCTGGTAGCCCTCCGGGCCGCCGGGAAATTCCTTCACCATCGCGCGCCCGGCCTTTTCCAATTCCGCCTTCATGTCCGCGCCCGCCGCCGACTTGGCCTGCAAATCGCGGCCGAGCAAATCCAGCCGCAATTCGTAACGCAGCTCCTCCGGCGCATTCGTGTCGCCGAGCACCGACTGCTCGCGAGCGTCCAGATCGGCCAGCCGGTTGGTCGCGCCGAAATGCGTCGCCAGCTTCAGCGCCTGAATTTCCGTCACACGCGCCCGCGTCACGTTCGGGTCGCCGGGAAACCGCGAGTAAAAATCCCGCGCCCGGTCCGCCAGCACGCCGGCCTGCACGGCCTGCTGGTCGTCGAACACCGCCAGTTGCGCCTCGCTCGGCGGATTCGTCTGCCACTCCATCGGCGGCGTCGGCAGCGAGAAATTCGTCAGCGCCGCCCACGCCTGCGCCGCCATCAAATTCGTCCCGTCCGCGCGCGCAACCGGCGCAAACAGGGCAAACGCCATCAAACAACCCGGTAAAATTTTGAAAATGTGTTTCATCTCCGTGACTCTGTGACTCTGCGGCTGCAATTTCGTTCAACCGCCGGCGACGATTTTGACAATTTCCAGCCGGTCGCCCGCGTTCAACTGCCGCCGGGAAAACTCCGACGGTGCAACCGCCTCGCCGTTGTGCTCCACCACGACGCTGCGCGGCAGCAGCTTCTGCACGACCAGAAATTCCTCAATCGAGCAGGGCAGTTGCGCGGCGATTGGCTTGCCGTTGGCGGTGACGGACATAATTTCCATAGGATTACATACCAGCAGAATTTAAGTGACCTATAAAGTCATAGGGTTCTTTGAATTCGGCTTCCATAAACAAACTCCCCGTGCGATTCCAGACGAGCCACTTGCCAACAGCTTTTCCATCGGTGAAGTGCATCCAACCCGCACAATGGTTGCTTTCAAAATCAGCCCAAAGGCCATCCAGTTTTCCGTGCTTAAATTGTCGAAATCCTTGTATCAAGCCATCATTTGAAAAAGATAAATCATATCCATCACCGGATTTCGTTCTAAAACTAGCCAATGCCGCCCTGCCATTGCTGTGTTTGTCGAAAAACACTTTAGTCTGTGTTTCTGAATTGGTTTGTTGAAATCGCCCGATTGTATAACCTTCTGACCAAAAATTGCCCGATTCCATTCCAACAAATTTGCTACCCAACGGAGGAAGATTTGTCGTCACGCTTTCATATTTTATTGGAAGCTCTATCAATAACTTTTGTTCGGCAGGAGAGAACAAATTTGTATTGGAAATAACATTGGTATATTTCGCCGGACAAGGCTCGGGTGTATTAACTATAAAGCTAATGTTGGTTTTGCTGTCGTCTAGCGCACCCGATGACATCGGCATAACATTGGTGCGCTCAAAGTCGCTAAAAGAGCCAGCTCCAATTAATATTGGCAGCACTTGCTCCATATCAATATTGGTTTGTCCAAAAAGATTGATGACAGAAAATAGCGGGCTTAAACAAAAAACGATGCCAGCGGTGATTAAGTTTTTTTGACTGGTTCTCATAATTTTATATTGTCAACGCCGCGTCCCAATCCTTCCAGACCGGTTCGTAACCGAGCTTACGAATCAATTCCGCCACTTCGCCGGCGGAACGCTCGTCGGCGATGTTGAATTGTCCCGTTGCGTTCGTCGCGCGGTTCGGCTGCGGCGCCCATTCGCTGGCACCGGAGGCCAGTTCCACGATCTTGCCGCGCACGGTTTGATGCAATTTTTCCTTGCCCGCGCCGGTGTAGCCTCCCGGTTCGGTGTGGCTGCCCGCGCTCATCAGCGTCACGCCCAACGGCACTAGGCCGTCGCGCAGCTTCGCCGATTCGCGCGTCGAGAGCACGATGCCCACGTCCGGAAACATGATGCGCAGTGCGCAGACGAGTTGCGCCAGTTCGCGGTCGGTAATGTGCGTGAGCGGCTGGAATTCGCCGGCGCACGGGCGCAGCCGCACGGTGGAAATGGTCAGCGCCGCCTTCCAGCAGTTCCGCAGCAGATAATCCGCGTGCGCCGCCGCGCAAATCGCCTCGTAACGCCAGTCCGCCAGTCCGTAAAGCGGGCTGATGCCCAGCCGGCGGAAACCGGCGGCATAGGCGCGCTCCGGCGTTTCGAGCCGCCAGTCAAAATTCCGCTTCGGCCCGGCAGTGTGCATATCCGCGTAAATTTTGCGGTTGTAAGTTTCCTGATAAACCACCAGCCCGTCCGCGCCCGCAGCGACGAGCGGAAGATAATCCGCCGTTTCCATCGGCCCGATTTCGAGCGAAATGCCCGGCCAGTCGGCGTGCAGCGCGGCGATGCAGTCGCGCATGTAGCCATTGGAAACAAATTTCGGATGTTCGCCCGCGACGAGCAGGATGTTGCGGAAGCCCTGCTTCTTCAGCTCCCGCGCCTCCTGCCGCACTTCGTCCAGCGACAGCGTGACGCGCAAAATCGGGTTGTCGCGGGAAAAGCCGCAGTAGGAGCAGTTGTTGACGCACTCGTTGGAAAGGTAGAGCGGCGCGAACAGCCGGATGACCTTGCCGAATCGCTGCTGCGTCATCGCGTGCGACCGCCGGCCCATGTGCTCCAGAAACTCCGAGGCCGCCGGCGAAATCAGCGTGGCAAAATCGGCGAGCGACAACTTCGATTTCGCCAGACTTTCACGAACCAAACCGGCGCGGGCGTCCAGCGACTGTTTCGCCAGCGCCGGGAGCGGCAACGAATTGAATTCAGAGACAAAACTCACGCAAACAAGTTAGCAGAGCGGCAGGCGAAGTCGAGGCGGTGATGTTTCGATGTTGAATTTGTCCCCCCTTTTCGCCGATGGTTATGCGCATGAAACTCGGCCTTGGATTGTATCGGCATCAACTGAACGCGGAGCATTATCGCTTCGCGAAGCAATGCGGCTGCACGCATCTGGTCATCCATCTCGTGGATTATTTCCGCTCGTCGCGCAGCAATCAGCCCGGCGACCAGCCCGTCGGCGACGACACCGGCTGGGGCCTGGCCGGCGATCCGAACCGGCTGTGGACATTCGAGGAACTTGCCGGCATCAAAAAGGAAATCAAAGCCCACGGCCTCGAACTGGAGGCGGTTGAAAATTTCGACCCGGCGCACTGGCACGACGTGCTGCTGGACGGCCCAAAGAAACTGGCGCAAATCGAAAACCTCAAAACCATCATCCGCAATGTCGGGCGGGCGGGCATTCCCATTTTCGGCTACAACTTTTCCATCGCCGGCGTCACGGGCCGCGTGAAGGGAAAATTCACGCGCGGCGGCGCGGAGGTCGTCGGCATGAACGGCCCGGTGGACACGCCGCTGCCCAAGGGCATGGTCTGGAACATGGTTCACGACAAAAACGCCGCGCCGGGCGTGGTGCCGTCCGCCACGCCGGAACAGCTCTGGTCGCGCCTGAAATTTTTCCTCGATGAGCTGATCCCGGTTGCCGAGGCGGCCGGCGTCACGCTCGCCGCGCATCCCGACGATCCGCCGCTGCCGACCGTCCGGGCGCAGCCGCGGCTCGTCTGGCAGCCGCAGCTTTACCAGAAATTGATTGATTTGAAACCCAGCCCGCGCAACGCGCTGGAATTTTGCGCCGGCACGGTGGCTGAGATGAAGGATGGAAATGTTTATGACGCCGTGGAAACTTACAGCCGCCAAAACAAAATCGCCTACGTCCACCTGCGCAACATCCGCGGCAAGGCGCCGTTCTACGAGGAAACTTTCATTGACGACGGCGACTTGGACGTGCTGCGCGTGCTGCGGATTTTGAAGAAAAACAATTTCACCGGCGTCATCATTCCCGACCACGCGCCGCAGATGAGCTGCGCCGCGCCGTGGCACGCTGGCATGGCCTTCGCGCTCGGTTTTTTGCGCGCCGGGCTGAAAACGGTGGAGCGTGGGTAAGCAGTTTTCCATTGCGAACGCGCGCCGTTCGTGAAAGCTTCTCCACGCCCTTTATGGCCAAAAAAATGTCCAAGCCGCCGGTCGCCGTGATGATTCTCGGCGTCGGGTCGTTCGCGCACAGCATCGGCAGGGCGCTCGCGGACACCGGGGCGGATGTCTCGACGTATCTGACGCGCAATTACGGTCATTTCCCGCCGACGCTCGCCGGCAAAACCTTTTCGCACGAGGCCTTTCCCAGTCCGGTGCCGCTGATTCACGACCGGAAGATTGACGTCGTCATTCCGCAGTCCATTGACTGGGCGACGCAACCGTGGGCGGAAGATTTGATGAAATCAGGCACCGGCATTTTCAGTCCAACCGGTGAGGCGATGCGGATTGAGCGCGAGCGCGATTTTGCCGGGGAGCTGTGCGCGCAGTTCAAGATTCCGTTTCCGAAATCGTTCGTGGCGTCGAACCGCATCGAGGCGGAAAAGATTCTGGCGCAAAATCCGCAGCCGTTCGTCATCAAAAACCCGCTCTGCTCGCCGACCAGCCCGGTTCACACGATTTTGTGCGAGACGGTCGCCGACACTCGGGCGTGGCTGCGGCAGGTGAATTATGCCGAGGGCGTTTTTTTGCAGGAATACCTCGGTCGCGCCGAGGCGGGCCATATTGCGCTGGTGAGCGGCGGCGAGATCCATTCGCTCGTCACCAATCAGGAATACAAATACGCCTTCAACGGAAACATGGGCATCGTCGCCGGCGCGCCGCTCGGCGGACTGGTCGAGCGCGACGAGAATGACAAATACGGTCTGGCATGCGAGCTGTTGCATCCGCTGCTGCCATGGTTTCGGAAAGTGAATTACCAGGGGCCGATTCAGGTGACGGCAATCAAGCACGACCATCGGTGGCACGTCATCGAATATAACATCCGCATTGGCGTCACGTCCGGCCCGATGATTTTGCGGATGCTGAAGCATCCGGCGGAAACGGTTCTGGCGACGGCGCGGAATGAAAAATTGAAACTGGAGTTCAACGACCAGTTGGATTTCGGCTGCTCGCTCACGCTGGCGGGCTACGGCTATCCGTTCACACAGGTGCGCGGACCGCAGTTGCCGCTGGAAGTGGACGGCAAGGTTGATTGCGATGTCTGCTGGAACGAAGTGGCGCGCAGCGCGGACGGAAAGCTGGCCACCACCGGCCACCGGATTGCGGACGTGATTGCGCTCGCGCCGGCGCTCGACACCGCGATTGCGAAAGCCTACGCGAACATCCGCAAAATCCGCGTCGTGGGCAGCTATTTCCGCACAGACGTCGGCCAAAGCCTCTGGCCGCCGGGCGAAACGTGAATCGTTGAACCGTGAATCGGTTCCCGATTCAACGATGCAACAATTTAACGATTCGACGAACCCCCATTTTGTGGTAAACCATTTCCCGATGTTTCGATGAAACTAAATTCCGAAGATTTTCCGCTGCGGCCGGCGTGGACCGAGATTGACCTCGGCAAGCTGCGCCGCAATCTGCAACTCATCCGCGCCGATCTGCCCAAACACGTCAAGCTGCTGGCCGTGGTGAAGGACGAGGCTTACGGCCACGGCGCGCTCGACGTGGCGCGCATCGCGCTCGAAGAAGGCGCGTGGGGCTTTGGCTTGAGCAACCTGGAGGAAGGCTTGTCGCTGCGCGACGCCGGCATCAAGGCACCGCTGATTTTGCTCGGCGAACGGCAGGAGGCCGAACTCGAATGGTGCGTGGCGCATGACCTGACCATTTGTGTCAACGAGCCGCACACCGTCCGCGCGCTGGCCAAAACCGCGGCGAAATTTGACAAGCGTGTGCCGGTGCATTTGAAGGTCAACACCGGCATGAGCCGCTACGGCGTGCGCTGGGACGAGGCGCTGCCGCTGGTGGAAAAAATCCTCGCCGAGAAATCGCTGGAGCTTCAGGGTGCCATGACGCATTTCGCGCAGTCGGACGAGGTGGACAAGACGTTTGCGAACCTCCAGTTTTCGCGGTTCAAGGAAGTGCTGGACGCGCTGGAGCGGAAAAGCATCCACCTGAAGCTGCGCCATTGCTGCAACAGCGGCGGTTTCCTCGATCTGCCGAAATGTCACCTCGACATGGTGCGGCCGGGCATCCTGCTTTACGGCGTTTTCCCGTCGCAGGTCTGCCGGCAAATTCCCGGCATCGAACCGGTGATGTCGGTGAAGGCCAAAATCGCGGCGATCCAGAAATTGAAGCCCGGCGAAGTCGTCGGCTACGGAATGCGCTACAGTGCAAAGACGGAACGGCGCATCGCCATCCTTCCCATCGGCTATGGCGATGGTTTTCCGCGTGTGCGCAACGAGGGCGGCGCGCTCATCCACGGCAAACGTGCGCCGCTCATCGGCGGCATTGCGATGGATGCGCTGATGGTGGACATCACGGACATTCCGCAGGCGCAAATGTGGGATGAAGCCGTCATCATGGGCAAACAAGGTCACGACGAAATCACCGTGCGCGACATCGCCACGCTGAAAAAATCCGTGACCTACGACGTGCTGACGAACTGGCGGCTGCGGTTGCGGCGGAAATCGGTGAATGGTCAGAATCATTTTAGCCACAGATTGAACACGGATGAAACACTGATTCAAAAATGAGCATCGAATTCAATTGGTCTATTCTCTGGCTTATTGTCGGCATCGCAATTGGGGTTGTTTATATGAAATACTTCGGCAAAAAATGACTGTCTTCTTTCATTCGTGGCTTGAAAAAGTATGAAACTCCTTTTCTCCGAACAAAATTCCGACTACGAGCACTACCAGTTTCCGTATGCCATCTGGGCCGTGCCGGAGGACGGCGAGGCGCCGTCGGACATTTTCAACGCCGGCTTCCTGCCGTCCTCGCGCCAGCTCGACCGCTTTTACCTCTGCCGCCAGATCCGTGTCAGTCTGGTGAAGTTCAGGCCATCGTCCGAAAACCGCCGCATCCTGCGCAAGGGCGCGGGCATCGAGGTGAAGCTCGTGCCGCGCGAGAAATATGATTACACGCCGGAGCGCCGCCAGTTTTTCAAGACCTACGCCGACATCAAGTTCGGTAAGGACGTGATGACGTTTGAGCGGCTCGACGCGCTGTTCGCCTCGCCCATCATCTCGCACCTGCTCGTGTTCACCGACACCAAGACCGGCGCGGACGTCGGCGTGGCGACGGTGTATCTCGAAGGCCGCGAGCTGGCGTTTTATTACTACGCGTTTTACGACCTGAATTATTACGCGCGCAACCTCGGCATGTTCATGATGACCTCGGCGGTGGAGCTGTTCGCCGAACGCGGCGTGAAACATCTCTACCTCGGCACCTGCTACTCGCACACGGCGCTTTACAAGACGCAGTTCGCCGGCGCGGAATTTTTCAACGGCTTCCGCTGGTCGGGCGACATGGACGAGCTGAAATTCATCATCAAGCGCGACAAAAAGGAGCTGACCCAGCACCTGCTCGAAACCGAGGATTACCGCAAGGAATTCTACAAGGGCGATTTGGGGAAAATCACGAACGCCAGCGAATTTCGCGTGAAAGTAAAATGAGCGTTTCCCGTGCGGCGAAGCCGGAAGCCGGCGAACATTCACCGGGTCGCCACGAGATACACATGCGTCCGGTGCCTCGGAAAAATCGGAGCCGCGATCCTCAACAGAAGCCTCAACATCCGGCGGCCCGCGCCAATCCGCCTGCGGCCCTGAAAGGCGTTGAACGTTCCGCAGGATTGCACCTGGAAGCCGGCATTGGAAAACAGGCGCGACAGTTCGGGAGCCGAGTATTCGCGCCAGTGAAAACCGTAAAACGCCTTCTTGCCGCCCAACATGGTATTTTCAAAATGGTAAAAATTTTCAATCAGCGCCTTTTCCCCGCGCCCGGTCAGCAAGGCGGCGACATTTTGAAATGAAGCCTTGTTGGGCACCGTGATGCACACCCGGCCGCCCGGCTTGAGCACGCGACGAAGCTCCCGCACGAACCCGACCGGATTGAAATTGAAGTGTTCCATCGTCTCCCAGCATAAAATCGTGTCGAACCGCGCATCCGGCAGCGGCAGCTTGTGGGTGGCGGAACGGGTCGGGCCGAACATTTCAAAAAAATCAACATAGCGCAGCGCGATGGCGTGCTCCCGGTAAAGCGGCTCCAGCGGACGCACCACCGGATCGTCGCCTTCCAAAACGGTGTAGGAAAAACTGTTTGGCCGCAGCAGAAAGGGCGTGTAGCCGTAAAACGGGCCGATTTCGAGAACGTCACCCAGCCGCTCCGAAAACAATCCGAAACGTTCGCAGCTTTGGTGCAGGCGCGGGGCATGGCTTCGGAAATAATCCTGGATGCCGCCGAGCACCCCGGCCTTGCTTCCCAGCTCCTCGCCCTTCGCCAAAAATTCCTGAATGGTCATGTTCAATAGACGGCCTGGCGACCATGAAACCAGCGTTGAACCGCGATTGTCGAGCGAAACATATCGCGCATGCCTCGCTTCAAACGGCGGACTCGGCGGAAGCCGGCTCCAGCATGAGCGGCCGGTCGTGGTTCAAATGGTCCTCGCACACGCGCCAAAAATCCGCCGCCGCCGTCACGCGGCGGATTGCAAACAGGAATTCCTCGCCCACGCCCTCGCCGATGAAATTCATGAATTTCTTCATCCGCATCACCTGCGCCGGTTCGGGCACGCCCGGTGTGATTTCGTTTTCCCACAAGTCTCGGATGTAAGCCAGTATGTCGCGGCCGATCGGCAGCCTGATTTTTTCGCTGCGAAGCTGCTGCCGGATCTGGTCGAACAGCCACGGATTGCGGATCGCGCCGCGGCCGATCATCAATCCGCGCGCGCCGGTTTCCGCCAGCAACGCCTGCGCCTGCGCCGCGCTGAAAACATTGCCGTTGAGCAGCACCGGACAGCGCAATTCGCGCGCCGCCAGCGCGATCAAATCATAGCGCACGCCAGGCCGATACATTTGCTTCACCGTCCGCGCGTGGACGGTGAGCAAATCAATCGGGTGCCTTGCGAAAACCGGCAGCAGCTCGTCGAATTCCTCCGCCGACTCGAAGCCGACGCGCGTTTTGACCGTGAACGGAATCGTCACCGCGTCGCGCAGCGCGCCGAGGATGGCGTCAATCTTATCCGGGTCGCGCAGCAGTCCGCC
This sequence comes from uncultured Bifidobacteriaceae bacterium, assembly GCA_964655855.1. Classification (GTDB taxonomy): domain Bacteria; phylum Verrucomicrobiota; class Verrucomicrobiia; order Limisphaerales; family UBA11358; genus UBA11358. Next base: position 62,814 of record CAZZPE010000003.1, on the reverse strand, counting down.
GCCGGCGCATTTGCGGTAGACGACGGGCGCGGGGCAGCCGAGGTTCAGGTCAATCGCCGCGATGGGATATTTCTGCAATTCGCGCGCCGTGCGGATGAGCGCGGGGATGTCGTTGCCGATGAGCTGCGCGACGACGGGTCTGCCGGTCGGATTTTTGGTGATGGATTCGAGAATCCATTTCTCCGGGCGCGAATCGCCGTGGACACGGAAGTATTCCGTCCAATAAACCTCCGGCCCGCCGTAGCGCGCGACAACGCGCATGAATTGCAACGTCGTTACATCCTGCATCGGCGCGAGAGCCAGGATGGGCGCATCAGCGCGGAGCAATTTCAAGAATGTTTCGGACGGAGCCACGCGCGAGGTTAAACGGGATTGGCCGCGAAAGGCGAATAATTCTTGCCTTTGCCGCCGGCGTCCGCAACTTGACGGGCAGACATGAGCGGAAAAATTTTCATCGGCACGGACAGCGGCGCGACCACTTCCAAAATCGCCGCCGTCCGCGAAAACGGCGAGGCCGTCACCACCAAGCTGCTCCAGCGGCCCACCAATTCGCAGAACGGCACAGACGCCGTCATTGCCGCCTGGATTTCAGCCATCAACGAATTTCTGGCGCAGAACCATTTGCAATGGCCGCAGGTCGCGGGCGTCGGCCTCGCGATTCCCGGACCCTACGAACGCTATGGCGTCCTCGGCAAGGCTGCGAATCTTCCGGCGAGTTTTGTGGGCTGGAATGTCCATGCCGATTACAGCACAGCGCTCGCCGGGGCCGCCGGTCGTCCACTACCGTTGATCGTGGGCAACGACGGCCATTGCGGTGGCGTGGCCGAGGCGCGCATCGCCCGCGCTGATAAAAAGATTTCCGTCCTGATGCTCATGCCCGGTTCCGGCCTCGGCAGCGCGTTTGTGGGTCAGGACGGCCTGCCGCTCACCGGCCAGACGCTCACCGCCATGGAAACCGCGCACATGGCCGCGCCGCTGCATTTGTTTGGCCTCGGCGGCGAGCCGATTCCGTGCGGTTGCGGCAAAAACTGGGGCTGCGTCGAGCCTTACACCACCATCGCCGGCCTGCCGCGCCTGCTGGCGGAAAAATTGAAAAAGTTCCCCGGCCACGAACTCGCCAAATCCACTGCGCCGGAGCGGGAAAAAGTTTTGTCGCTGCGCAGCCGCGCGCAAAAGGGCGACGCGCTGGCAGTGGAAATTTTCGAGTTTCAGGCCCGCGCAATGGGATTTCACGTGGCGAACCTGGTGACGCTGCTCGATCCGGGCATCGTCGTCATCGGCGGCGGGCTGATGGACCACGAAGTGACCACGCCGGAATTCCGCGAGCGTTACCTGCGCACCATCCATGAAACTGCCGCGCCGTATCTCTGGCCCGCGCAACGCGCCGGCATCAAAATCATTCCCGCCGTCCTGGGCGAATTGTCGCAGGCCATCGGCGCCGCGCTGCTGGCGCTTTACCAGAGCCGGGATTGACGCCGCAGCCGCTTTCGCAGCCATCACGCGACGGCTTCCGGCAAAACCGGCGGATTTTGATTTGCGCCGCTGGCGGCGCGCGAACACAATGGCAGACCGAAAACCGCAAATTGAATTATGCCCACATTCGACATTGTTTCGCAGGTCAACTCGATGGAAGTTGAAAACGCCGTCCACCAGGCCAAAAAGGAGCTGGCCAACCGCTTCGACTTCAAGGGAAGCAAGGCCGAGATCGTTTTGGAGAAAAACGAGATCAAGCTTTCCGCCGAGGACGATTTCAAGGTGCGCACGCTCAACGAAATGGTCATCGGCCGGCTCGCCAAGCGCGGCATCAGCCTCAAGAGCGTGGAGCAATGCGATCCGGACGTCTCACCGCTGGGCCACGCGCGGCAGGTCATCAAGATCAAGCAGGGCATCGAGACAGCAGTGGGCAAGGAAATCACCGGATTCATCCGCGACGGCAAGTTCAAGGTGACGACGCAGATTCAGGGCGACGCCGTGCGCGTGAACAGCAAGAGCCGCGACGAATTGCAGGCCGTCATCGCCGCCGTGCGCACCCATGAATTCCCCGTGGCCGTGCAGTTTGTGAATTTCAGGGAGTAAAATTTCAGGGAGTAATATTGTTCGATTACGCAACTGAAATTGAAATGCTAATCGTCTGTTTTCAATCCAGCATCTGCGGAACGTCACGCGCACCGTGGAGAATGCGGATGATGTGCAGGCGGCGCGGCGCGGCGGTGACGCGGTAGAAAATCAGGTAATTCGCAAACCGCCGCACCGGCCAGAATCGCATCCCGGACAATCCGGCGCGATTGGTTTGGTAGCGCGGGCCGACTTCAGGCCATTGCGCCAGCGTGCGGAAACTTAATCGCAACGCGGCGAGAAATCTTCCGGCAGCTTCAGGATTCTCCACCGCAATGAACAAATGGATGTCTGCGATGTCGCGAATCGCCTCTTCACCACGGATGATTTTAAGCGGTTTCAAGTTCCTTGAGCTTGCGATGCGTGCGGGTGCGGATGCGGTCAAAGTCGGCGTCGGTCAGCGGCTTGGCCGGACTGCGGACGCCGGCAAGAAGCTTGTTGTCGAGATCGGGAATGTTCAGGGCGGCCTGTTGTTCGGCCCTTTCCAATGCGCGCAAGCCGGCGCGGACCACTTCACTCGAATTGCCATAACGCCCGCTTTCAACCAAATCCCCGACCATGTCTTCGTAGTATTTGCTCAAGGCGACGTTCATGGAATCAATCTAGGCCGGTAACATTAGTTGTCAATAGTCGCCATTCATCAAATCTCCACCATCGGCTGGCATTTTGACATATTTGCAGTCTCCGTTCCGCCCGAATCCCAAGTTCCGTCGGGAGCGGCATCGTCCGCAAATCCAGACGGGGTTCAAATCATTCAGCCCGGCCGGGCCGCGATCCGCGAAGGCGCAGACGGACTCGCTGTCGGCGCGGGCATTCCGGTCTCAAAATGGTCCGGCACGTCTTCCGGCAGCAGCGTGGTGAGCGCGTCGCGGTCGCACTGGCCGCTGGCGACGAGCCGCGTGCTTTGATTGCGCACGGCGGACTCGAACAGGTTCCGCATTTCGCGCGCGTTGCCGAACTGCGCGTTGCGCGCGGCGTGCAGGCCGGCGCAGAGGGTTAGCACCTTCCTCTCCGTTTCCGGCGAGCCGACCAGCCCGCTTTGCGCGGCCATGCGATGGAAAATTTCCGCCAGTTCCTCCGGCGCGTAATCCGGGAAATTGAGGTAGTTCGTGAAGCGCGATTCGAGGCCGGGATTCGACGCGATAAATTGTTTCATCGGCTCGTTGTAGCCGGCCACGATGACGATGAGCCGTTCGCGGTCGTCCTCCATGCGCTTGAGCAGCGTCTCGACGGCTTCGCTGCCGAAATCCTCCGCGCCGCGCCCGGCGAGCGAATACGCCTCGTCAATGAACAGAATGCCGTCGAGCGCCGAGTCAATCGCCGCGTGTGTGCGCACCGCCGTCTGCCCGACGTATTCGGCCACGAGCCGGCCGCGGTCCACCTCGACGACGTGTCCGCGCCGGAGAAGACCGAGCGATTTGTAAATGCGGCCCATCAGCCGCGCGACGGTGGTCTTGCCGGTGCCGGGGTTGCCGAAGAAAACGCTGTGCAAACTTGCCTGCACCACGGGCAACCCCTGCTGCCGGCGCAGCACCTGCATCCGCGCGAAATTGGTGGCGCGATGAACCTCGCTCTTCACCGGCTCCATGCCGACCAGCGCGTCCAGTTCCTTGAAAATGGCGGTGAGGTCCTCCTCGCTGACGCCCGGATCGGCGGCGCGCGCCGTGAAATCCACGGCGTATTGCCGCGAGACCTCGGTGAATTGCGCGGAAATGACCGCTGACCGGCGGCGGCTGGCGTCGGACGGTTCGCGATCCATGTTCGACAAAGTCGTCACGAGCGTCTGCAATGCCTGGCGCAAAAACTCAATCGTCACCGGCTGCAAACCGAGGTCCAGCGTGTGGCGCGTGAGCATCCCGAAAATTTCGTCCAGACCGAGTTTGTCCGCCGGCTGCAACATGGTTTCCACGCGCTCCATCGCCTTGCCGCCGCCCTTTTCGAACCATTTGATGAACGCGTCGGCGTTGCCGTTGGCGGCGGCGTAGCCGGATTCCAGCAGCGCCAGCGCGTCGTCCGGCTTCGCTGCCAGTCCCGCGATGCAAAGGGACAGCGCGCCGTAGGCCTGCAAGTCCGATCCATCGGTGGCCAGCCGCTGCCACAACGCCAGCGTCAGCAGCCGGATGAAACCGTGCAGGTCGTCAATCAAATCGAATTCCTCGTCGCCGATGCGCTTCACCGTCATCAGCGGCGGCGTGAGGATCTGCACGCATTCCACCAGCAGGCGCAGTTGCGTGAGGCTGCGCAGGATGGCCTCCTCCTTCGCGATTTCATAACCGAACACCTGCCCGCGCCAGTCGCTGTTGCGCAGCAACTGGCTGTAACGCCGCGAATGCAGCTCGATGCAGCTGCGCAGGCGCGTCGCGTCGTCCGGCGTGAACAGCGATTGCGACTGGTAATACGTCAGCAGATAATTCGTCGTCATGCCGTCCAGCTCGCCGAGGTCCTCGCGCTTGAACGACACGGTGCGGCCGGTCTTCGGGTTGCGGAACAGCGTGGTGAGAATCGAGCCGGGCAGGAAGGTTTCGTGCGACGGCAGCGCCGGGCGCGGCGTGGTGACGCGCGGCAGGTTGGCCGGCGCCTTCGTGACCTCCTCCAGCGCGCCGGCCTGGCGCAACAATTCCTCCAGTCGCTCGCGCAGCTTGACTTCGTCCGATTCAGGTTGCTGGTTCGTTTCCATGCGGCACGGTTTTCGGGTTGAGAATATAAATTGTCATCCGTGCCACGGTGAGCGCAAGCTTCAAGTGCCGCGGCGCAATTAAAATAAAACTTGGCGTCCTTGGCGTCTTGGCGGTTAATGTTCCCGCATGGCCACTCTCGTTTTCGACATTGAAACCTCCGCGCTGCCGCTCGAACTGTTCGACGAGGCGCAGCAGGAATACCTCTTCCGGGAGACGGAGAAAATTGGCGACGCCGTCGCCAAGACCGCCAAGCGCGAGGAAATCACGCGGTTCATGAGCCTGTGGCCGTTCACGTCGCAGGTCGTCTGCATCGCCATGCTCAACGCCGAGACCCAGCGCGGCCAGACGTTGTTCGTCGCGGAGGATTTTGAGGAAGTGGAAGAGGAAAACGCGCCCGTCAAATTCATTCCCTGCGCCGATGAGACGGAACTGCTCGCGCAATTCTGGGACGTGGCGAAGAAATACGATTCCATCGTCACCTTCAACGGACGCGGTTTCGACGTGCCGTTCATTTATCTCCGCTCGGCGCAGCTCAACGTGCCCATCTCGAAAAAGAACTGGCTCGGCTACCGGTTTGCCACCGAGCCGCACTGCGACCTCGCGGAGCAACTGACGTTTTACAGCGTGAGCGGGCGCGACGGCGCGGCGCGGCGGTTCAACCTGGATTTTTACTGCAAGGCCTTCGGCATCGAATCGCCCAAGAGCCACGGCGTGACCGGCAGCGACGTGACAACGCTGATGGCCGAAAAGAAATTCCGCGAGATTGCCGAATACTGCCTGCGCGACGTCCGCGCCACCGTGGAGCTTTACAAAATCTGGAAGGAAAGGCTGGCGGGGATAAAGTGAAATTTTATGAGTGCAAAACCAAATGGCCTGTTGACTTGGAACATCAATGAAATTGCAAATGCCCTGAAAATTGGAGAATCCGATGTCCGCGAGTATTTCACGGATGGAAGGCGTGTCAGCTTTATTTTGGAGCGGCGTCTGGCATACGAAGTGGTCAAGGGAAAATTGGCGCCAAGCGAGGGCGCAGGCTATGACTTGCTGGATTCACAGGGGCGGAAATGGGAGGTGCGCAGTGTCACAAAGGGTGGCATTTACTTTTGTCCCAGTTATATGGTGGGATCAGGCCGTTCGTTCAATGAACCCGGCTTCTTGGCGAAGCTCAAGGAAATCGAAGGGTATATCGTTTCCGATGTTGAGTCGTTTCCCAATGTGCCATTTTGGATTTTGCCGAAAACAACCGTTGAATGTTGGTGGCTCGGTGGAAAACTTGGAACCAGCACGAAGATTTCTCGCACCGTTGCGTTAAAATTATTAGAGTCCTGCTGATGAGTGCAGTCAAAGAAATCCTTTTCCCAAACGCTGCGCGGCCTGTTTTGCGGGCAGCGGACGATCACGTTCTGGAAAAGGAATTGGCCCGGTTCAATTGTTTCGGAAAACAGACGAAAAGAGAATTTTTGCCGGCGAATGGTTTCGGAAAAGTTCCCGTCTTCATCAACGAGTTTTGGACGGCCAAACAACGCGCCGCTTCCAGTTTGCATGAGGTTTCTTACCGGGCTTGTTTCAAGCCGCAACTCCCCCGTTTTTTCATTGAGAGGCTTACCCGGCCGGGCGATGTGGTTTACGACCCGTTCATGGGACGTGGCACAACCTTGATTGAATCGGCACTGCTCGGCAGAATTCCATGCGGTTGCGACATCAATCCGTTGAGCCACATTTTTGTCCGTTCCAGATTAAACCCGCCCCTCCTTCTGGATGTGGAGGCAAGACTTCAACAGATTAATTTCAAGCTCGCCGACGAGTGCCCCGAAGAACTTCTGGTGTTTTATCATCCGGAAACTTTGATGGAGATTTGCGCGCTGAAAAAATATCTTCTCGGCAGAAAAAACAAAGGCGAACTCGACAATATTGATGATTGGATTTGGATGGTTGCCACCAACCGGCTTACCGGTCACTCACCGGGATTTTTTTCCGTCTATACGCTGCCGCCAAACCAGGCCGTTTCCATCGAATCGCAGGCAAAAATCAATAAAAAACGCCGCCAAACGCCTCCGCGGCGTCATGTGGCCGAATTGATTTTGCGAAAAAGCCGGCAGTTGCTGGCTGGCATTGATGATGTTCATCGCCGTCAATTGTCATCCAGTGCGGGGGGGGCGTTGCTCGTGACGCGCAGTGCCCATGAAACTCCAGAAATCAAGCCGAATTCAGTGGCGCTGGTTGTCACGTCGCCGCCATTTCTGGATGTTGTGAATTACGGACAGGACAACTGGCTGCGGGCTTGGTTTTGTGGCATAGACATTTCAAAGGTGGCAATCTGGCGGATCAAGAATTTAAACGAATGGGAAGTGGCCATGACCAGTGTGTTTTCCGAAATCCATCGCGTCCTGCAACCAGACGGCTGGGTGGCTTTTGAGGTGGGGGAGATTCGGAATGGCAAAATCAAACTGGAAACTTCGGTGTTGAAGTGTGGCATTGAAGCAGGGTTGCGCCCCGTCCTTGTTTTGATCAATGATCAACTCTTTACAAAGACTTCCAATTGTTGGGGCATTGACAATCTGAAGAAAGGCACCAACACCAACAGAGTAATTCTCTTTCAAAAGGAAGGGTGAGAACCGGATTTCCAAGCGCTGATTCATGCCTACACTTATTTGCTTTGCCCTGAAGGAAGAAGTCGCGCCGTTTCGGGAAAGCACCCAGGAGGCCAAAGGGGAGTTGAAGGGGCTGAAAGCGCGGTTTTAGGCGAAAATGGCCCGTTTTTGATGAAAAGGGGCGAAAACCCAATGGTTGGGGGTGCGCCCCCAGCCGTTTGGGGTGCAAACCCAATCATTGGGGACGCAAAAGTAGCGGTTGGGTTTGATGCCCCAGCCATTGGGTTTGATGCCCCAGCCATTGGGTTTGATGCCCCAGCCATTGGGTTTGATGCCCCAACCGTTGGGTTCGACGCCCCAGCCGTCGGGTTTGGTAAAGTAATGGCCGGGGCTGCGCCCCCAATGACTGGGTTTGCATCCCCAGCGGCAGGTTTTCCATGCAGCAGACGCAATCGGCAACGGCCAGCGCGAGAGTGGTTGCCGCCCGGCTTGCCGGATGCCACACTGGCTGCGTCTGGCCCATGTCCACACTTATTTGCTTTGCCCTGAAAGAAGAAGCCGCGCCGTTTCGCAAGGTTGCAACGCGGCGTCCCGGCGTCATCACACTGACCACCGGCATCGGACGCGCAAACGCGGGAAAATCCGTGCGCGAATTTCTGGCGGGCGGGACGCTCGCCCCACCGGATTTGGTTTTGACCTGCGGTTTCGCCGGTGGCCTGAACCCCGATTTGAAACTCGGCGACGTGGTTTTTGAAATCCGTTCCGGTGGCAGCCGACGTGAGTCGGCTCAAACTAAATCTGGCGAGGGTTTAGAGCCGACTAACGTCGGCTGCTACGAAAAATTGGTTGCCGCAGGAGCAAAGCCCGTGAAATTCTTCTGCGCCGACCGCGTCGCCACCACCGCCGCCGAAAAGAAAAAGTTGCACGACGAAACCGGCGCGGATGCGGTGGAAATGGAATCGGCGGCGATTCACGCCGTTTGCGCGGAGCGCGGGATTCCCTGCGCCACCGTCCGGGTAATTTCCGACACGGCCGGCGAGGATTTGCCGCTGGATTTCAATGCGCTGGCCAGGCCGGACAAGAGTCTGGATTACGGCAAGCTGGCCTGGGCCATCGCCCGGTCGCCGGGAAAAATCGGCGCGCTGATGGAGCTGCAAAAGAAAACGAACTTCGCCGCCAAACAACTGGCCGCCGTGCTGGCGCGCGTCATGACTGATTGACGGAAGCTTTCACTGTCACCGGCGGCGGGGCGGATTTTTCCTTGGCCTGTTCGCTCCACGCGACGAGCGCGGCGCCGATCACGATGACGGCCACGCCCGTCCAGCGCAACGCGCTGACTTCCTCATGCCGGACCAGCCGCGCCGCCAGCGCGGTGATGACAAAGCCCAGCGATGTCAGCGGCCAGATCAGGCTCACGTCCCGTTGCGAGAGCAGATACAGCAGCACGCCAAAGAACATCGCCTCGAACAGCACGCCCAGAAGGATGTTCCGGTTGCACACGCCGCGTCCGATGATGCGCGCGATCTCGCCGGCGGAAACGGTTTTCACCTCGCCGATTTCGTGCAAACCCTGGCTCAAAAAAACAACGCCCACCGCTTCGAGCATGAGACCGATCAAAAGTATGGTAATCAATTTTGTCATATCACAAATCCTGGTAACGAATCCGTTCGACGCCGAGTTTGTCCGCCAGCTCCTTCACGCGCGGGCTGACGAGGGCGTCGAATTCAGCCTTAAATTCGTCCAGCGACGGATGGGAGTAAAGCTCGGAATCGCCGGGCGGCAGTTCCGGCAGCAGCTTCAAAATGTAATCCTCGTCCACGCGGGCGTTTTGCAGCAGGCCAAAGGTGATTTGCGCATGGCGGATGCCGCGGCGGCGCAGCGGCCCGCGGGCGCGGCGGGAAAGCCATCCAAAAATAGCCGCGTGCGACAGGCGGTAGAACCATTGTCCGCGCGCCATGCGCCGGCTGCGCGCCAGACAGTCGCGTGTCAGACGAAAATGCCGGATGCCAAGCTGATCCGCGTCGTCCATCAGGATTTTGAAAATGACCGGATGCAAATGCAGGTGCAAATGGCCGTTGACGTGGTCGAGCGGCAGTCCGGTGGCGCGGAATTTTTCAAACTGGGCGTGAATTTCGGCGCGAAGCTGTCCGCGCAGGCCGCGCTTGAAAAAATAATCCATGCCGGCGCCGACCGGGTTGTTTGAAAATTCGCCGCGCGCGTTGACAAGCCCGGGAATTTTTTCCGGCGGCAGCGCGGAATGGCCGTGCAAAAAAACGAGGTGCAGGCCGACGCCGAGCCCCGGATTTTGCCTGGCCAGCTCCACAGCTTCGCCGCAATCCGGCTCGTTGACCATCAGGCTCGTGGTGGTCAGAATGCCGTCGCGGTGGGCGCGGATGACGGCGGCGTTGATGGAATGCGAACGGCCAAAGTCGTCGGCGTTGACAATCAGCCGGCGACCGGATTGCGGATTGCGAATTGCGAATTGCGGATTGGCGGGCATCGCCGAATTTTACGGACTCCCGTAATTTGAGGTTTTTGCGCCGAGCGCACAGCGCAGCCAGGATTGAAAAATCAGCGCCAGCTTGCCCGGCTTGCTCAATTTCAGCGGGCGCGGGCCAAAGACGTCGAATTTTCCGCGCTCGATTTTTTGCAGCAGCCGCCAATAAACCGATCCCATCAATTCGGCGGCGACCATCGCCCGGCGGTCCTCGGCGGGCAGGGTTTCGCGGGCGAGCCGATAAAAGTTTTTGGCCCGTGCCGCAACGCTGCCGGCAAGCGCGAAATAGCGGTCGGAATATCTGGAATTCAAAATTTCATCCTCGGTGACGCCAAATTTTTTCAGCTCGGACAGCGGCAGGTAAATCCGTCCGCGTTCGGCGTCGGTCTTCACGTCGCGCAAAATGTTCGTCAGTTGCAGCGCCTTGCCGAGATAAACGGCGTAATCGCGGCTCGCCGGGTTTTTATACCCGAAAATTTCAATGCTCAACAGGCCGACGGCCGAGGCGACGTGGTAGCAATACTTTTCCAGCGCATCAAAGGTCTCGTAGCGCCGGGTGTCCAAATCCATTTCACAGCCCTGGATCAAATCGTCGAACAGCTCGAAGCGCAGCTTGAACTGCCGGATGACGGGCTGGAGTTCGCGGTTGACGGGAAACTGCGGCGGTTGATTTTCGCAGGCGCGTTTCACGTCGGCGCGCCACGCGGCGAGCTGTTCGCGGCGCTGCTCCGCCGGAGCCGTTTCGTCGTCGGCCACGTCGTCCACTTCGCGGCAAAAGGCGTAGAACGCGGTCATCGCGTCGCGTTTGGGACGCGGCAGGAGAACGAAGGCCAGCGCGAGGTTGGAGGCGCTTTTTTTGGTGATGGCGCGGCTGTGTTGCATCACGGCATCGGCGGCGGAGGCGACGGCGGTTTGCCGGTTTCGCGGATGGGCGGCAGGCCGCCGGTCTGGGCGAGCGTGGGGTTGATGGAACGGTGTTGGCGATGATGGTGCCGGCGTTGCTGGAACATCTCCTTGATGCCGCCGACATTTTGCTGGAGCTGTTCCCGGTAACTCTTCCGATGGTGATGATGGTGGTGTTTGCGAATGCGGTCTTTCCTTCTGCGAACCACCAATGCCCAGAAAAATACAACCAGCGACACCAGCGCAAGGACGCCAAGCATGATGAAAATATCCACGACCCCCGGGCTCATCGGATTGCCAACGGGTATTGAATCTGTGTCCATAAGATGATCAGGCTTCGTTTGCCGCGCCGTCGCCGACCTGCATGTCCAGCCGCTGCATCCGGTAACGGAGCGAATGGCGGGTGAGCTTGAGCTGTTCGGCGGCGCGGGCCATGTTGAAATCGTTTTGCTCCAGTGCACCGGCAATCAAATCCCGCTCGGTCCGGTTCAGCGCGTCGTCGAGTGACTCGTCCGGTGCCGGCTGAACCGGCACATTCCGGGCCAGCCGCGCCTCGATTTGAAAATCCGGCAGGCTGGCCGGCTGGATTTCGTGCGCGGTTTCCAAGATCAGCGCGCGCTCGATGGCGTTGCGCAACTCGCGGACGTTGCCGGGCCAGCGGTGCAGCAGCATTTTCTGCCGGGCGGCGGGCGCGAGACCCTCCACGTTTTTGTTCATTGTGGCCCGGAATGTTTTCAGGAAATGCTCCGCCAGCAGCAGCACGTCGTCACCGCGTTCGCGCAAGGGCGGCAGCTGGATTTGCACGACGTTCAGCCGGTGAAACAAATCCTCGCGGAACTGGCCGTCGGCGATGGCCTGCGCAAGGTCGCGGTTGGTCGCGGCGACGAGCCGGACGTTGACGCGCAATTCCTGCGTGCCGCCGACGCGCGTGAACGTGCCGTCTTCGAGAAAGCGGAGCAGCTTGGCCTGGAGTGGCTTGCTCATGTCGGCGATTTCGTCGAGGAAAATCGTTCCGCCGTCGGCCTCCTCGACCCGCCCGAGCTTTTGCTTCAAAGCGCCGGTGAACGCGCCTTTTTCGTGGCCGAACAATTCGCTTTCGAGCAGCGTCTCGGGAATGGCGGCGCAGTTGATGCGGATGTAATCCGCCTGGCGCCGCCGGCTCAAATGGTGCAGCGCGCCGGCGACCAGCTCCTTGCCCGTGCCGCTCTCGCCGAGAATCAACACGCGCGCGTCGGTCTGCGCGACGGTCTGGATCAATTTCCGCAGCTCCCGCATCTGCGGCGATTCGCCGACAATCTGGTCGAGAGTGATAATTTCGCCGGCGCGCGAGCGCAGCGCGGCGTTTTCCTGCAACAGCCGATGGCGCTCGGCGCACCGCGCCACGGCATGGAGCAATTCCTCGGGGGCAAACGGCTTTGCAACGTAGTCAATCGCGCCGGACTGGATGGCTTCGACGGCGAGCCTGGGCGTCGCGTAGGCGGTGATCATGAGCACGGGCAAATCCGGCCACTGGTTGCGCGTTCGGGACAGAAATTCGTAGCCGCTCATCCCGCCGAGCCGCGCGTCGGTGATGACCATGAAGAATTCCTCGCGCGCGAGCAGCTCCAGCGCCTCCTCGGCGGATTCGACGGCGCGCGCGGCATAACCCTCGTCGTTCAGCACCGTCTGCAACGACTGGCGCATGTTCTTCTCGTCATCCACGACGAGCACGGGTGGCAGCGGCACGCTCATGGCTTGGATAATTTCATCAATGCTTTGGCGGGGAAGAATAGAACGAAGGCCGCGCCTTGGCCAGACTTGGATTCGAGGCGAACCGTGCCGCCGTAAAGCTCGGCATTGTGTTTGACGATGGCGAGGCCGAGGCCGGTGCCTTTTTCCTTGGTGGTGTAATACGCCTCAAAGATGCGCTCGATTTTGTCCGGCGGAACGCCCGGCCCGTCGTCGCGCACGGATATTTCGATGGAATGATCGCGGCGGCAGCCGGCGGTGACAAACACATTCCCCTCGTGGCCGAGCGCTTCACGCGCGTTTTGCAGAAGGTTCACGAGGATTTCCGACAAATGGCCGCGCTGCATCAGCATCGGCGGAAAATGCCCGGCATAGTCGCGGTGGATTTTGATCTGGGTCGGCACTGCAGGCGGAAACACCTGCGCGATGGCCCGGTCCAGCTCGGCGACAACATCCAGTTTCTCGACGCGGCCCTCGCTCAACTGGGCGTAACCCATGATCTGCGTGATGACGCGGTCGGCGCGCGCGACCTCCTCCTGGATGATTTCGATTTGTTGCGCCGCCACGTCTGTTTTTCCGGTTCGCAGCGAGCGTTGCAGCGAGAACGCGGCGTTGTTGATGACGGCCAGCGGATTTTTAATTTGATGGGCGAACTCGGCGGCGAGCCGGCCGGCAGAGTGCAGCTGGTTTTCGCGCGCGGCAAATTCGCCCGCCTCCTCCAGCGCGCTGCGCTGGCGTTCAATCAACACCTGCGCGCCGTAGCAGCAGAGCGTGAGCAACCAGAGCACCGACACGCGGAGCAAAAAAGGTTCGGTGGAGATTTCCGCCTGCGAATTATCCACGGTTGCATCGTCCGACCAGAGTGGCATTCGCAGTTTGAGGGCGGTTTCGCTGACCCCGTGGGAAACCTGGTTCGTGGCATGAAGGGCGGGTGGCGGTGCGGGCATGGTCGTGCCCTCGCCGATGCCCGGCACGACCAATCCCGCGCTCAAATAAAACAGGCTCAACAGCAGATTGAGCACAATCTGCGGCACCGCCAGCGGAATGCTCAAGGCGTTGAGCACAATCAGGCAGGGAAACACCCAGAACACAATGCTGTCAAAACCGCCCGTGACAATCATCAGCCCCGCGATAAACAGCCCGTCCAGCAACCCCATTGTGAACGCCAGCCATTGGAATAGGCCCGGCGGCAGCCGCCGCCAGGAGTAAAAAAAAAGGGCGCCCAGACAATTGCAGAGGATATAGACCAGAAAATAGTCTTTGAGCGTGTCCTGCACCACCGCCCGCGGCGACGGCATATCGTAAAGCCAGTCCGACAGAAACAGGTAGTAAAGCACCACCAAAATCACGCCCACTTTCGACGGCAGCACCACGTCGCGTTGCATCGCCACGATGCGCTCCGCCTGCCGCGTCGGCTCCGGCCGGTCCGTCGCCAGCATCCGGCGCAGCCCTTTGAAGCGTTCCCAATCAATAAGTTTCATGGGCAAACAGGCCGCGCCCGGCGGGAGCGGCGCCTCGGTCTCACATTTTCAACGCGCGCTCCGCGATTTTTTCCACCGGCCACAGCCGTCCGATGCCCTCATAACCGCACGACAGCATTCCCTCGTCCGGCCCGATGAATTCCGCGCCGCGCGATTTAAGGATTTTTACGTTTTCCCGCGTCGCCGGGTGCCGCCACATCTTCCCGTTCATGGCCGGCGCAATCAAAATTTTTGCCTTCGGATTCAGCGCCAGCGCGATGCACGTCAGCGCGTCATCGGCGATGCCGTGCGCCAGCTTCGCGATCACGTTCGCCGTCGCGGGCGCGATCAAAAGCAAATCCGCCTCGTCCGCCAGCTCGATGTGCGTTGGCTTCCAGCCTTCGTCCTCGTCGTAAAGACCGGTCACGACCGGATGGCGCGTCAGCGTCTTGAACGGCAGCGGCGTGATGAACCGCTGCGCGTCCACCGTCATCACCACACGCACGTCGCACTTCGCCTTCGTCAGCAGCGACGCCAAATCCGCCGCCTTGTGCGCGGCGATGGAGCCGGTCACGCCGAGAATAATTTTCTTTGAAACGCTCATGCCTGAATCTTAACCCAAATCCGCAATCCGCAACCGAAAATCTGCAATTCAAAACCCCGGCGCCGCCGCCCGCGCCGCGCGCATTTTTTCCGCCTCCACAATCGCCAGCATCCGCCGCAAATCCTCCGGCTTCGTGGTGCTGGTCAGCAGATAATCAAAATGCCTCCACTCCGCGATCTCCTGCCGCGCCACCGCGAGCCGTTTTTGGATGACCGCCGCGGAATCCGCCGCGCGGTTTGTCAGCCGCGCCTCCAGCTCCGCGATGGACGGCGGCGTGAGAAACACCGTCACCAGCGCGCGCCTCAATTCCGGCTCCGCCTGCACGCGGCTGCGGATCGTCGCCGCGCCCTGCACGTCCACGTTCAGCAGCACGTCCCGGCCCGAACGCAGCTTGCCGAGCAGCTCGGACTTCAGGATGCCGTAGCGGTTGCCATAGACCGTCGCGTGCTCGATGAATTCATCCGCCTGCTCCCGCCGCTGAAACTCAGCCACGCTGAAAAAATAATAATCCACGCCGTCCTTCTCGCCCGGCCGCGGCCCGCGCGTGGTGCAGGTGATGGCGCGCGCCATGCCCGGCCGCGACGCGACCAGTTGATGGCACAACGTCGTCTTGCCCGCGCCCGACGGCGCGGAAATCAAAATCATCAGCGGCGCGGGACTTTCCGCCGCCGATGACTTTGAACTTTGAACCTTGGACTTTGAACTTTTCATCACTCGACATTCTGCGCCTGCTCGCGGAACCGTTCCAGCTCCGCCTTCAGCGTCACCACTTCGCGCGAAATCAGCGCGTCGTTCGCCTTCGAGCCGATGGTGTTGATTTCGCGGTTCATTTCCTGCGCCAGAAAATCCAGTGTGCGCCCGACCGGGTCCTTCGATTTCCGGCAATCCTCGAACTGCTGGAAATGGCTTTGCAGCCGCGTCAATTCCTCCGTGATGTCCGAGCGGTCGGCGAACAGGACAATCTCCCTCAACAGCCGCTCGTCATCCGCCGCGATGGATTCAAGGCCCGCGCTCCGGATCCGTTCCAGCAAATGCTGCCGGTAATTCTCCGCCGTCAGCGGGGACTGCTTCTGGACCTTGGCCGCGCTCTGGCGCATCACGCCGATGCGCAGCGCCAGGTCCTCCGCCAGGTGCGCGCCCTCGCGCTCGCGCATCTTCACCAGCGCCGCCAGCGCCTGCTTGAGCGCCTTCTCCACCACCGACCAGATTTTTTCCGCGTCCACCAGTTCCTCGTCCGTCTGGAAAACGCCCGGCGCGCGGAGGATTTGATCCAGCGTCACCGCACCGGAAATTTTGAGCGACTTCGCCAGCCGCGCCAGTTCCGCCGCATAAGCCTTTGCCAATGGCAGATCGAGATGCGCCCGTGCCGACAACTTGCCGTCCGCCGCGTGGATGCCGATGCGCGCCGTGACGCGCCCGCGCGCGACCTGCGCGTTG
Source organism: uncultured Bifidobacteriaceae bacterium (assembly GCA_964655855.1). Taxonomy (GTDB): domain Bacteria; phylum Verrucomicrobiota; class Verrucomicrobiia; order Limisphaerales; family UBA11358; genus UBA11358. Next base: position 46,801 of record CAZZPE010000003.1, on the reverse strand, counting down.
ATGGCGTCGCGCACCGGCGATTCGAGCATTTCCAGCTCGTGCGGCAGGTTCACGGAGATTTCCGGCTGGCGCCGGTTGACCGCGCTCAACTCCACGGAGATTTTGAAGCCGTCCCGCGCGCACTCGCCGCGTCCGTAGCCCGTCATGGATTTCATCCGGCGCAATATGCAAAAATCCCCCGCCGCAGGCGAATAAATTTTGGCCACGCTTCTAAACGCGCAACCGTTTCAATGCCTCCTGGAAATCCTTGGGCGGCGGCGATTCAAAGCTCATCTCCTTTTCCGTGCGCGGATGGATGAACGAAAGCTCCCGCGAATGCAGCATCACGCGCGGCGCGGCATAACCGGTCAGTTCCGCGAGCTTCTTGTTTTGCTTCGCGCCGTAAGTCTCGTCGCCCACCAGCGGGTGGCCGAGAAACTGGAAATGCACGCGAATCTGGTGCGTCCGGCCCGTGTGAATCTGCGCCTCGACAAACGTGGCGGCGTTTAATTTCTCCAGAACGCGCCAGCTCGTGTGCGCGGCGCGGCCGGAACCGTCGTCGCGCACGGCCATGCGCTTGCGATGCGTCGGGTGCCGGGCGATGGCGGCGCGGATTTCGCCGGAGTCGCGCGCCGGTTCGCCGCAGACGATGGCGTTGTAAATCTTTTTCACCTGCCGTTCGGCAAATTGCCTCGAGAGCGCGAGGTGCGTTGCGTCATTCTTGGCGATGACGAGGCAGCCGCTGGTTTCCTTGTCGAGCCGGTGGACGATGCCGGGCCGGGCGACGCCGCCGATGCCGCTCAACTGCCCGGCGCAATGGTGCAGCAGCGCGTTGACGAGCGTGTGTTCCTCGTGTCCGGCGGCGGGATGCACGACGAGTCCGGCGGGCTTGTTCAGCACGAGCAGCGATTTGTCCTCGAATAAAATGTCGAGCGGCATTTCCTCCGGTTGCGCCTCGGCGGGCCGGGCGTCCGGCCAGTGGATTTCAACCTGGTCGCCGGCGCGTGGCGTGTGGGTGGGCTTGGTGGCCTGGCCGTTGACGCGGATGTGGCCCTGCTCGATGAGCCGCTGCATCGCGCCGCGCGAGACGGCGGGAAATCTTGTCCGCAAAAACGTGTCGAGCCGCCCGCCGGGCAGCGATTTCTCGACGGTGAAATTTTCCGCGCGTGTGGGCATGGTGAATCAGTTTGCCGCGGGTTTCGGCGCGTGCTCGTTTTTCCAAGTGATGAGGAAAATCAGCCCGACGCCGGTGCAGATGGCGGTGTCGGCGACATTGAAGGCGGGAAAGCCGACTTCGCCGCCGCCGCGTTGCTGGAGATAGAAATAGATGAAATCCACGACGGCGTGGCGGCTGGGCAGGAGGCGGTCGGTGAGATTGCCGGCGATGCCGCCGAAAATCAGGCCGAAGGCGATCTGGCCGGGCAGCGTGTGGGAGTCGAAATGATGCCGCGTGAGGAACAGCGCGACGAAGGCGAGGCAGGCGACGAAGGCGAGCGTGGCGTTGTTGCCGCTGAACAGGCTCCACGCCGCGCCGGTGTTGCCCCAGTGGACGAATTTGAAAAAGCCGCTGATGACTATTTTTTCATCGCCCTCGGCCAGCGAATGCAGCACGAGCCATTTGGTGAACTGGTCGAGCGCGAGAATCCCCAGCGCCAGCGTGGCAATGCGGCGGTTGGATTTCTGGAAAATGGATTCGGCGGCGGCCATCGGGAAGAGGTTAAAGGCTAAAGGCCCGGGGCTAAAGGCTAAAGTCAAGCCGGCCAGCGTCGCATTTTGGTCTTTAGACTTGGGACTTTGGACTTTAGACTTCGTTCATGGCGCTGGCGCGCATCTTGGTGGACGGCTACAGCCTGTTGCACAACTGGCCGGAACTGGCTCCCGGCGCGGCGCGGCATTCGGCGCGGGCGCGGGAGGAGCTGGTTCACGTCCTGACGCGCTATCACGACGCGACGGGCGAGCCGGTCACGATTTTTTTTGACGGCGCGGGCGCGCCCCCGGGCACGCCGAAGAACGAATCGAGCCGGGCGGTGGAGGTTTTGTTTTCGCGCGCGGGGCAGACCGCCGACCAAATGATCGAGCGCGCGGCGCACCGGTTCCAACCGCACGGCGAGGTGCTGGTGGTGACGGACGACCACGCGGAGCGCGACACGGTCAACGGTTTCGGCGGCTCGGTGTCGGGCTGCGCGAATTTCATCCGCACGGTCGAGGACGCGCTGACGGAATTGCAGGACGAATTGAGAAACCACAATCGCATGGAACGGAACCGGTTCAAGCGCCGGCCCGATCCCCGTTGAAATGAAGCCTCCGAAATTTTTCATCCGGCGCGCGCAGGCCGCGTTCGCGCTGTGCGCGGGATTATTGCTGGTTCCGGCGGCGCGCGCCCAGCAGCCGGCGCAAACCGGCGAGAGCCGTTTCCTTTTCATTTTTGACACCTCGGCGGACATGAAGAAGCGGCTGCCGGCGGTGCAGACGGAGGTGAACCAACTGCTGGCGACCAGCTTGAGCGGCCAGTTGCGCGCGAGCGACAGCATCGGCGTGTGGACGTTCGACCAGAATTTGAGGTCCGGGCAGTTTCCGCTGCAACACTGGCTGCCGGAGGATGCCGTGACCATCGCGTCCGACATCAACCAATTCGTCGGCAAACAGCGCTTCGCCAACGGCACCCGCTTCGACGCGCTGCAACCGCTGCTGAACGAGGTGATCAAGGGTTCCGAACGGCTGACGGTGCTGATTTTTTCCGACGGCGAGGATCAGATCCAGTGGACGCCATTCAACGCCGGCATCAACCAGGTTGTTCAACAACGGCTGGCCGAGCAAAAAAAGACGAAGCAGCCGTTCGTCCTCGTGTTGCGCACGCAGCTCGGACAATACGTCGGCTGCACGGTGAATTTTCCGCCCGGCATGGTGAATGTCCCCGAATTCCCGCCGCTGCCCGCGCCAGTCCAAACGCCGCCGCCGGCCCCGCCGCCCGCGCCGGTTGTCAATCCGCCACCGCCAACCGGGCCGCCGCTGATCATCATCGGCACCAAAGTGGAAACCAACTGGCCGCCCGCGCCCGCGCCGACGCTGCCGACGAATCCCGCGCCGGTGACGCCGACGAACATTGTTCCCGTTGTTCCCGCCGCACCCGCAACCCTGGTCGCGCCGCCGCCGACCAGTCCCGCGCCGGAGATTCAAACGAACGCCGCTCCCGCTCCAGTCGCCACCCCGGCGCCACCAGCCAATCCCGCGCCGATGACGCCGGCAAAACTTGTTCCCGTTCCGCCGCCCAAACCGACGGCAGCCGCCAATCCGGTCGCGGCGTCGCCGGAAAATTCCAGTCCGGCCCACAAGGGCGCGCTTGCCATCGGCGCCCTGCTGATTGCCGCCGGGGCGCTGGCAGCGCTGGCCTTTTTCCGCGGCCGCCGGGCCGACCGCGGCAGCCTCATTTCGCGCGCGATGCGAAAAGATTGAAATCCGGCGTGACTTTTGGCCGCGCGCGTGGAAAATTTGCGGCCATGAAAACAATCAATTTACTCTGCGCCATTGGCCTGTTTGCCGGCATCGCGCTGGCATCGAGCAAGGCTGATCAAACTAACACTGTTGCCGGCAGTCAAACGGCAAACACAAACAGCAGCGGTGAAGTGGCCGTCATCACCACCACCGAAGGCACCATGGTCGTCGAATTCTGGCCCGATGTCGCGCCGAACACCGTCGCCAATTTCAAGAAACTCGCCAGTCAGGGATTTTACGACGGCACCTGCTTTCATCGCGTCATCAAGGATTTCATGATTCAAGGCGGCGATCCGCTGACCAAGGATCCAAGCAAGGAAGCCATGTGGGGCACGGGTGGCCCCGGCTATCAGATCAAGGCCGAGTTCAACGACCGCTCGCACACGCGCGGCGTCATTTCCATGGCACGCTCGCAGGATCCGGATTCCGCCGGCTCGCAATTTTTCATCTGCCACGGCAACCCGACGTTTCTTGACCACCAATACACCGCGTTCGGCAAATTGATCAAAGGCGACGACGTGCTGGAAAAAATCGCCACGACGCCAACGCATCCGCCGGATCGCCCGGACAAACGCATTGGAGTCATCAGCATCAAGATTGTTCCCGCCGACAGCGTGAAATAATTCAACGCACAAAATTTTATGAGCGAAGTTGCATACATCACCACCACCGAAGGCGAGTTGGTCATTGAATTCTGGCCCGATGTCGCGCCGAAGACCGTCGAAAATTTTAAGGCGCTGGCCCAAAAGGGGTTTTACGACGGCACCTGCTTCCACCGCATCATCAAGGGCTTCATGATCCAGGGCGGCGATCCGCTCACCAAGGATGCGGGCAAGGAAAGTCACTGGGGCACGGGCGGGCCGGGCTATCAAATCAAGGCCGAGTTCAATGACCGCTCGCACCAGCGCGGCGTCATCTCCATGGCGCGCTCGCAGCATCCCGATTCCGCCGGCAGCCAGTTTTTCATCTGCGACGGCGACGCGTCGTTTCTCGACCGTCAATACACGGCGTTCGGCAAATTGGTCAAGGGTGACGACGTGCTCGCGAAAATCGCCGGCACACCCGTCGGCTCCGGAGGCTCCGGCGAGCGGAGCAAGCCGCAGAAGCGCGTCGGCGTTATCAGCGTCAAGATTGCCGCCTCCGACGCGGCAAAGTGAATTTGGGACGCAGGTGAACGCAGATTTTCCAGTGGCATTGAAGGCGCGCTGTTTGTCCGCGCTTCATCCGTGAAAATCCGTGGCTGAAGTTGTCCATGGAAATTTCCAAACTCGCCGAAATGTTGACCGCGCTCGGTTGTCCCGCTGGAAAATCCAGCGAAATGGCGGCGCAACTGGACAAGCGCGCCCGCCAGCTCGCCGAACAGAAGGGCCGGACCCACGAAGAGGCGCTCGCACATTTGCTGGCCTTGATGAAGCAAGGCTGGGCGGCACCCAAAGATTTATGATTTACGATTGATGGTTGGAGATTGAACCAGGCGGAAGAGTTTTTATTGACGCCTATCGCAAATCGTAAATCATCAATCGTAAATGATCAGACCTTGGAAAAAAGTTCGTTCGACGCCCGTCGGCGATTTCCGCATCTTCAAGCTGCGGTCCGACGTGAAGCTCTCGCCGCGCACCGGCAAGGAACACGATTTCTACGTCCTCGACAGCGTCCACTGGGTCAATGTCATTGCCGTCACGCCCGACCAAAAGCTGGTGATGATTGAGCAGTTCCGCCACGGCTCGAACACCGTGGAGCTGGAGATTCCCGGCGGCATGATGGACGCGGGCGAAACCGATCCCGTGGCGGCCGCCGTGCGCGAATTGCGCGAGGAGACCGGCTACGAGGGCGAAAACGCGCGACTGCTGGGACGCATCTGGTCGAACCCGGCGATTTTAAGCAACAAAACCCACACCATCCTGGTTGAAAACTGCCGGCTGAAACACGAGGTGGAATGGGATCAAGGCGAGGATCTGGCGACGCGGCTCGTGCCGGTGGAGGAGGTTCCGAAACTCGTCGCCGATGAAAAAATCGGGCATTCGCTGGTCGTCGTCGCGCTGTGTTATTTCGATTTGTGGCGGCGGGGGATCAAACACATCGGATTGTAGCTGCGAGTTTTCCAGCATTGACACCCGCCGGACTTGGCGGCGGTCACGGCTCCTTCACGGTCGGATTGGGGATTTGTTCAATGACGCGGATGTGGATGCGTTTGCACTGCGGGCAGCGACCGAAGATGTATTTGCGTCCGGCGGCCTTGGTTCGCACAACGGATTTTTTCAACGGCGCGGTGTGATCGCACTTCAAGCAGCGGATCTGCCAGGCGACCGGGCGTTCTTTGGATTTCATCATATTATTGGTCAAGATTGCAAACCACCGGTCTCGTCGAACACGGGTTGCGTCCGGAACAGGTTTGTGCCGGACCCAGCCGCCAATTCCGGGAACGGAGCATATTTGCATCGCATGTGGATTTTTGTAGCAGTCTCCGCGTGCCGCAACAAGTGGAAAGAAACAGGCGCATTGTGACCACGCCGGGGACGGTCTTGCGGCCTTGAGGAAACGCCGCGTGGGAAAATTCTACCGCATCCGCCAGGTAATTCGGGCCTTGTTCAAATCGTAGGGCGACATTTCCATCTTCACGCGGTCGCCGACGGTGAGGCGCACCCAGCGCTTGCGCATCTTGCCGCAAATGGTCGCCAGCACCAGATGCTTGTTGTCGAGCTCGACCCGGAACATCGTGCCTGGCAGCACGGTCTGGACGCAGCCTTCGACTTGAATATGTTCTTCTTTCATGCGCTGATCACGCAAAGCCAGCCTGCGATAAAAACGAAAATCTGCCAGATGGCAAACAGACTTTGCCAAAGAAAAAGGGCGGAGTCCGGTTCACCCGAACCCCGCCCTGAAATCCCAACCGCTTAATAACGGCCACGACCGCCGCCGCTGCTGCCGCCGTATTCGCGACGACCACCACCGCCGCCGCCGGGCGCGCGTTCTTCACGCGGCTTGGCCACGTTGACTGTCAGCGCGCGACCGCCCAACTGGGAGCCGTTCAGCGCCGCAATGGCCTTCTCGGCCTCTTCGGGCGTGCTCATGGTGACGAAGCCAAAACCGCGGGGACGACCGCTGACGCGGTCCATCATCAGGTTGGTCTCGGTGACCGTGCCGTGCGCCGCAAAGGCGTCCTGCAGGTCGTTTTCAGTGGTTTCGAAGGAAAGATTTCCTACAAACAATTTATTATTCATGTGATGTTTACTGTCCGACAAACTTAGCTTTCCACAGACTGTTCCCGAAAACCGGGTCTAAAATCATCACTGAACCAAGTTCACTTGAAGATTCACCATGCCTTGAAAGAGACAAGCTATCTAACAGACGGGTTCACTATCGCTGATTCCGGCGCAATGGCAACAACAATCGGCAACTATCTTTTGCCGTCCCGCCGGCGCCAAAACCATTTCACGTCCGTCATTTACAACGGCCGGTCCGGCGGGCAGGATGTTCATTGCTGTGGAGAAACTGCCATGCCGCAGCCCAGTCAACCCGGCAAAGGAAAGTCAAACACCATGGGCGATAGATCACCGAAGTCGAACCAGAAAAAATCAAACCAGAAACAGGCCAAGGCCAGCAGCGCCGACCAGAAGAAAAAACAGGCCGTGGCCGACAAAAAAACCGGCGGCAAAAAATAGCCGCCATCCCTGCTGTCTCTCTTGAGCCTGAATCAGGAGAGGCAGATCCAAAATCACACAACCATGAAACTGTGCCAGGGCCAGGTCTGGAAACAGGGCGGCGAATACATCCGCATCGTGCGGCTGGAGCGGCTCGAGGTGGAATACAAATCCATGCCCAGCCTCGCCAGCAAGGCCGGCACCAAAATCGTCACCAGCAAAAAGGATTTCTGCCGCCTGCTCAAGGGCGCCCACCAGCTCCAGCCGGCCAAAAACCCGGAAACGCCGGCGCCGTAGCGGAACTTTCTCGCGGCGCGGGCGCCATTCGCGCATCTTGTCCCACATGTCCGACACTCCTGCGCCAGCACCACACAAGCGCCGTCCGCGTTACAGCGGCAAAAATCCGCGCCGCTTTGAGGACAAATACAAGGAACACAATCCCGCGCGTTACGCGGAGACGGTGCAAAAAGTCCTCGCGTCCGGCAAAACTCCCGCCGGCACGCACCGGCCCATCATGGTTGCGGAGATTCTTGAACTGCTCGCGCCCAAGCCCGGCGAAGTGGCGGTGGATTGCACCCTCGGCTACGGCGGACACGCACAGGAAATTCTCCCGCGCCTCGCACCGGACGGCAAACTGCTCGGCCTCGACACCGACCCGATTGAACTTCCCAAAACCGAGGCTCGTCTTCGCGCACTTGGTTTCGGCCCGGAAATTTTCACCGCGCACCGCAGCAACTTCGCCGGCTTGCCGCAGGTGCTCGCCGCGAATGAAACCGCCGGCGCGGATTTGATTCTTGCCGACCTCGGCGTTTCCTCCATGCAGATTGACGACCCGGCGCGCGGCTTTTCCGTGAAATTCGACGGCCCTCTCGACATGAGGATGAACCCGCAGCGCGGCCAGCCGGCGTCGGCCTTTCTGGCAAAAACCAGCTCCGGTGCGCTCGCCGCGTTGCTTGTCGAATATGCCGACGAGCCGCACGCCGCCGCGCTCGCTCCGGCCCTCGCCGGAAAAACTTTCGCCTCCACCAAATCCCTCGCCTCGGCCATTCGCGCCGTGCTGCCGCGTTTGAACAAGGATGATTGCGACCTCTCCATCCGCCGCGTCTTCCAGGCGTTGCGCATCGCGGTGAACGATGAATTTTCCGCGCTCGACACTTTTCTGCGCAACCTGCCCGCGTGCCTGAATTCCGGCGGGCGCGTGGCGATTCTGACATTTCATTCCGGCGAAGACCGGCGCGTGAAGAAATCTTTCGGGGCCGGTTTTAACGCTGGAATTTTCTCCGACATCGCCCGCGAAGTCCTCCGCCCCTCACCGGCGGAACGCAATTCCAACCCGCGCTCCGCGCCGGCCAAGCTCCGTTGGGCGCGACGGGCGGCTTAACGTATTTTCATTTACCGGGCGACCACGACGAGTTGTCGAGCAATTGAATGCCCGGATTCTGAAAACGGATGCGGCGTGATTTGTAAAGTTTGCCGAGCGCCTGTTTGAAGGCCTTCTTGCTGACGCCGAACGTTTCCCGGATCGCCGCGGGCGAACTGTCGTCATCGAAAGCCAGCTTCCCGCCGTTCTGTTCCAGCGATTTGACGATTTGATCCGTGAGCGGCGCCACGCGCTTGTAACCCGCCGCGTCGAGGCTCAAGTCAATCTTCCCGCCGGAGCGGACGGTGCGGACAAAACCCTTCAGCTTCTGGCCGACGGCGAGCGGCGCGGCGAGATGTTCGTGGTAAAGCAGGCCGCGATGCGCGTTCTCGATGATGGCGTTGTAACCCAGCGGCGTCCGGCTCGTGATGAGGAAGCTGACCGGCTGTCCGGCGCGGTAGGCCGGCGTATCGCGATTCAGATGGCGGTTCAGCCGCGCCGTCGCCAGGATGCGGTTCGTCTTCACGTCGAGACAGACATAAACAACCACCTGGTCGCCCGCGCGCAGCGGGGTTTCCATTTCGCGGAACGGCAGCAGCAAATCCTTGGCCAGTCCCCAGTCGAGGAACGCCCCGATGTTCTGGTTCACGCTGATGACCTTCAGGCAGGCAAACTCGCCGACCATGGCGAGCGGCGTCTCGGTGGTGGCCACCAGCCGGTCCTCGGAATCGCGATAAACGAACACATCCAGCTTGTCCTTGGGCTTGAGGCCCGCCGGAATGTAACGGCCGGGCAACAGAATCTCGCCCAACCCCCCGCCGTCGAGGTAAAGGCCGGGAGCGGACTCCCTCACGATGGGGAGAAGATTGCGTTTGCCGAGAATTGCCATGTGCGTAAAGCGTAAGCCCGGCGCTCTGTCGTCGGGAGTAAAATCCGCTTCCCGGTCAACGCCGCCAGCGCGAACCGCGCGGCTGCTGCTGCGGTTGACCGCCGTGATGCGGCGCTTGTGAAGGCTGGCCGGGACGTTGCGACTGCCCCGCGCGCTGTGCGCGATTCTGGTTTTGCCCGCGCGGAAAACGCTTTTCTGCATCGGCCGGATTGAACGCCGGAGCGGCCGCCGAATAATTGAATCCCTCCGCCTTCTTCCGCACAATGCCGCGCCCGATGAATTTTTCCAGCGCCTTCAACTCGCCGTAATCTTCCGGCGTCACAAAACTGATCGCGGAACCCACCGCGTGTGCGCGCCCCGTGCGGCCGATCCGGTGCACGTAATCCTCCGAATGCATCGGGAAGTCGTAGTTCACCACGTGCGAGATGCCGTCCACGTCAATGCCGCGCGCCGCGATGTCCGTCGCCACCAGCACGCGCACCGTGCCGGACTTGAAATCCTTCAACGCCTTCAGCCGCTGGTTCTGCGAGCGGTTGGAATGGAGCGCGGCGGTCTTGATTCCCTTCTGCTCCAGGTTGCGCGCGATGCGGTCGGCGGCGTGCTTCATGCGCGAGAAGACCAGCACCATGTCCATCTGCGGATCGTTCAGCAGGTGCAGCAGCAACGCCGGCTTCAAATGCTTCGGCACTTCATAGACCAGTTGCGTGACCGTGTCGGCGGGATTCGCGCGGCGGCCGATCTGGATGATTTTCGGCGCGCGCTGGAATTCGTGCGTCAGCAACTCGATCTCCCTGGAGAGCGTCGCGGAGAACATCAGCGTCTGCCGCTGCTTCGGCAACTGCTGCACAATGCGCCGGATGCTCGGCAGAAAACCCATGTCCAGCATCCGGTCGGCCTCGTCCAGCACGAGGAATTTCAACTGCGAAAAATCCGCGCATCGCCGGTCCATCAGGTCCATCAGCCGCCCCGGACACGCGATGATGACGTCCGTGCCCGCGCGCAGCGCGCGAATCTGCGGCTGTTCCCCCACGCCGCCAAAAACCGTGGCGACCGTCAGCGGCATGTGCTTCGCGTAGGCGCGGATGTTTTCATCAATCTGCAACGCCAGTTCCCGCGTCGGCGCCAGCACCAGCACCCGCGTGCCGCGGCGCGGCCCGGCCGGTTGCGCCGCCAGCCGGGTGAGGATGGGCAGCGTGAACGCCGCCGTCTTGCCCGTGCCCGTCTGCGCGATGCCGATGAGGTCGTGCCCCGCGATGATCGGCGGGATGGCGGCGGTCTGGATTGGTGTCGGCTCGGTGTAACCCGCGTCCTGCACCGCATGCAATATTTTGGCGTCAAGGCCAAGAACACTAAATGACATAAAGACGGAGGATAGCAGATGCGGACGCCAAGGCACGACATTTACTCACGGTGTTCCTGGCGATGTAACCTCCGGCAAGACACACCAAGGTATTTCACACCTTCGCGTAAACCTCCGCGCCTTTTTCCACGAACTCCTTCGACTTTTCTTCCATGCCCTTCTTCAACGCCTCTTCTTCGGCGATGCCTTGTTCGGCGGCGTATTTGCGGACGTCTTCGGTGATCTTCATCGAGCAGAAGTGCGGGCCGCACATGGAGCAGAAGTGCGCGGTCTTGGCGCCGTCCTGCGGGAGGGTTTCGTCGTGGAACTCGCGCGCGGTCACGGGGTCGAGCGCGAGATTGAACTGATCTTCCCAGCGGAATTCGAAGCGCGCCTTGGAGATGGCGTTGTCGCGGTATTGTGCGCCGGGATGGCCTTTGGCCAGGTCGGCGGCGTGCGCGGCGATCTTGTAGGTGATGACGCCGTCTTTCACGTCCTTCTTGTTCGGCAGGCCGAGGTGTTCCTTGGGCGTGACGTAGCAGAGCATCGCGCAGCCATACCAGCCGATCATCGCCGCGCCGATGCCGCTGGTGATGTGGTCGTAGCCGGGCGCAATGTCGGTGGTGAGCGGCCCGAGGGTGTAGAAAGGCGCCTCGCCGCACCATTCGAGCTGCTTCACCATGTTCTCCTCGATCATGTGGAGGGGCACATGGCCCGGGCCTTCGTTCATGACTTGCACGCCCTTGGCCCACGCGCGCTTGGTGAGTTCGCCCTGCGTTTCGAGTTCGCCGAACTGCGCCTTGTCGTTCGCATCGGCAATCGAGCCGGGGCGCAAGCCGTCGCCGATGGAAAATGAAACGTCATACGCGGCCATGATATCGCAGATGTCGTCCCAGTGCGTGTAGAGGAAATTTTCTTTGTGATGCGCGAGGCACCACTTGGCCATGATGCTGCCGCCGCGCGAAACGATGCCGGTCATACGGCTCGCGGTCATCGGCACGAAGCGCAGCAGCACGCCGGCGTGAATGGTGAAATAATCCACGCCTTGCTCGGCTTGCTCGATGAGCGTGTCGCGGAAAAGTTCCCACGTCAGGTCCTCAGCGCGCCCGTTGACTTTTTCGAGCGCCTGATAGATCGGCACGGTGCCGATGGGCACGGGCGAATTGCGCAAAATCCATTCGCGTGTGGCGTGGATGTTTTTGCCGGTGGAGAGATCCATCACCGTGTCCGCGCCCCACTTGATGGACCAGCGCATCTTCTCGACTTCCTCCTCGATGCTCGACGCGACGGCGGAATTGCCGATGTTGGAATTTATTTTCACCAGAAAGTTGCGGCCGATGATCATCGGCTCGGCTTCGGGATGATTGATGTTCAGCGGGATGATGGCGCGACCAGCGGCCACTTCATCACGCACGAACTCCGGCGTAATTTCCTTCGGAATGCGCTGCGGAAACTTGCGGAAGACCGACGGCGTGAATTCGCTGCTGGCCAGCTGCTGCGAACCGGCGTGCTGCTTGTCGAGCTGATTGCGGACGATGTCGTTCGCCAGGTCCGAGATGCGGGCGCGGCCCATGTTCTCGCGGATGGCGATGAATTCCATTTCCGGCGTGATGATGCCGGCGCGGGCGTATTGCAACTGCGTGACGACCTTGCCGGCCTTGGCGCGCAGCGGCTTGCGGCGCTGGCTCTTGAGACCGGGAAATTCCACGAGCCGGTTTTTCTCCGCCGCGCTCGCGAACTCGGCGTGTTTGCCGGAGAGATAGCCATTGTCCATCGGCTTCACTTCGCGACCGGCGTGCTCCTCGACATCTCCGCGTTTCAAAATCCAGTCGCGGCGCAGTGCGGGCAGGCCTTCCTCGGAGGTGCCGGCAAAATCGGGGTCGCCCCACGGCCCGGAGCAATCATAAACGCGCACCGGCGCATTCGGCTCAATCGCGCCGGTGTGGGACTTCGTCGGCGTGACCGCGATCTCGCGCATCGGCACGCGCACATCGGCATGGAGTTGACCCGCAACATAAATGCGTCTGGAAGCGGGCAGTTGCTCGCTGCTGTGCGGCTCGAGTGATTCTTTGGTCGCGATCATACTTGATTGACGGTTGAGCGTTAACGGCAAACAAGCCGGCAACGCGCATTCGGGTTCTGCCAGTCAGAAAAGACCTTGGAAGGTTCAAAATCCCTTCGCCAGCATTATCTGGATCAGGTTCAGTGGGTCGGCGGCGCTCCGGCGTCGCCCTCTCAGCCTTTGCCCCGCCATGCGGAACAGGTTGGCTCCCCGAACGTCGTTCAAAATAGGGCGGTTTGGCCGGAAGGTCAAGCGGGCGACCGGCATTAAACCGCAAATTAAAACGTCCAGGAAAACCCCAAATAGCCGGCCAGGCCGGGGCTGTCACGGCCAACGGCGGAACCGGCGGGAACCGGCGGCAGGAAATTATCGCGCAGGCGGCAGCAGCGTCAAAAGAACGGAAACGGGTTTTGCGGGCAACGGGCTCCCGGATCCGCGGACGACCGGCCAAAACGCACATCCGTATACCCCCACCACCCATATCGCGTCAAACGAAAATATTATTGGCGCGTCCGGCAAAATGCGATTAAGATTTTTCCATGCGCGTGAAACATGTCCGTCCCGGCCTGGAAAAACGGGCGCTCGTCGTCCGTCTGCGAAGGATCAAGGGCCAGGTTGAAGGCATTGAAAAAATGGTGGAGGCCGACGCGGATTGTTCGGATGTGCTGATGCAGGTTGTCTCCGCGCGCCAGGCCCTGAAATCATTCAGCGAAAAAGTTCTCGAATCCCACATGCGCGCCTGCCTCGAAAACACGGCGAGCCGGGCGGAGGGCCGCCACAATCTGCGCTCATTGCTCACCATTTTGGAGCGATACGCCGTTTAACCTTTTTGTTTATGCCTGTTGACACAAAATCCGGCGGCCAGCGCGCGAATGACCTGCTGCGCGACGCGGCCACGCATGAAAGCGCCGAAATCCTGCAACGGCTCAACACCTCGGCCAACGGCTTGAGCGAGGCCGAAGCGGCAGAGCGGCTGGAAATTTTCGGCCCCAACGAGGTCGCGCACGAGCGACGGCACGAATGGCTGCACCGCCTGTGGGTCGCCGTCCGCAACCCGCTGGTGATTCTGCTGACCGTCCTGGCCATTGTGACCTTTGCGACGGCCGAAAGCAGCAGCGACTACGCCGGCGGCGTGGTGATGCTGGTCATGGTGCTTCTGGGCGTGTCGCTGCGGTTCGTGCAGGAAACGCGCGCCGGCAACGCGGCGGCCAAGCTCAAGGCCATGATCAAGGTCACCGCCACCGTGGTGCGCGACGGCCAGCAGAAGGAAATCCCGCTGCAACAGCTCGTTCCCGGCGACGTGGTGAAACTGTCCGCCGGCGACATGATTCCCGGCGACGTGCGGCTCATTGCCGCCAAGGATTTGTTCATCATCCAGGCCACGCTCACCGGCGAGTCGTTGCCGGTGGAAAAAACCGACGCCTGCGATCCGCAGACCAGTTTCCAGCCGATCGAGCACACCAACCTCTGCTTCCTCGGCACGAGCGTGGAAAGCGGCGCGGCCACGGCCGTCATCGTCGCCACCGGCGCGCAGACTTATTTCGGCAAAATGGCCACCAGCCTCACCGGCCAGCAAATCGAGACGGCCTTCGACCGGGGCGTGAAGAAATTCGTCTGGCTGATGCTCACCTTCATGCTGATCATGGTGCCCACGGTTTTTCTCATCAACGGGTTCACCAAGCACGCATGGTGGGAGGCCCTTAAATTCGCGCTCGCCGTGGCCGTCGGCCTCACGCCGGAAATGCTCCCAATGATCGTCTCCGTCTGCCTTTCCAAAGGCGCGGTGGCCATGTCGAAAAAGAAGGTCATCGTCAAGAAACTCAATTCCATCCAGAACTTCGGCGCGATGGACGTGCTCTGCACCGACAAGACCGGCACGCTGACGCTGGACCGCGTCATCCTTGAACTGCACTGCGACGTGTTCAAAAACGAAAGCGAAACCGTCCTGCACGACGCCTACCTCATCAGCCATTTCCAGACCGGCCTGAAAAACCTCCTCGACCGCGCCGTGCTGCAATACAAGGAATTTCAAAGCGAGTTGTCCGTCGACAAATACCGGATGGTGGACGAAATTCCGTTCGACTTCTCGCGCCGGATGATGTCCGTGGCCGTCGAAGGGCCGGATGGCGAGCGGCAACTTCTGACCAAGGGCGCGCCGGAGGCGGTCTTCGCCAAATGCACGCACTTCGAGAGCGACGGCGAGGTGTTCCCGATGGAACCGGTTCTCGTCGGCGACCTGGTGCAGCAGGTCAATGAATTGAGCGAGGACGGTTTCCGCGTGCTGGCCGTGGCCACCAAAAAGCTGGGCAAGCAGACCACCTTCACCAAGGCCGACGAATGCGATCTGGTCCTGACCGGCTATCTCGCGTTCCTCGATCCGCCGAAGGACACCGCCGCCAAAGCCATCACCGCGCTGCGGCAAAACGGCATCACCGTCAAGGTCCTGACCGGCGACAACGACCTTGTCACGCGCAAGGTGTGCAGCGAGGTCGGCATTCCCGCCGAAAAAATCCTGCTCGGCAACCAGGTCGAAAACCTGACCGACGAACAGCTCGCCAAGGAAGTGGAAACCACGGATGTTTTCGCGCGCCTTTCGCCCGCGCACAAAAAACGCGTCGTGCAGGCGCTCCAGCGCAACAAGCACGTCGTCGGTTTCATGGGCGACGGCATCAACGACGCGCCCGCGCTGCGCGCGGCGGACGTGGGCATTTCCGTGGACAACGCGGTGGACATCGCCAAGGAATCCGCCGACATGATCCTACTGGAAAAAAACCTGATGGTGCTGGAGGAAGGCGTGCTCGAAGGCCGCAAGGTGTTCGTCAACATCCTGAAATACATCCGCATGGGCGCCAGCTCCAACTTCGGCAACATGTTCAGCGTGCTCGGCGCCAGCGCGTGGCTGCCATTTTTGCCGATGCAGCCCATCCAAGTGCTGACGAACAACCTGCTCTACGACTTTTCGCAGGTGCCAATTCCCACCGACAACGTCGGCGGACAGCAAATCAACAAGCCGCGCCCGTGGGCGATGGGCGAAATCGCCAAGTTCATCATGTTCATCGGCCCCATCAGCTCGATTTTCGATTACACGACCTATTGCCTGATGTGGTTTTTCTTCAAATGCAGCAGCCTGGCGCTGGTGCCGCCGCCGGGGTTGTCCGCGCGATTTGCCCATGCCGCCGATGCCGACCACACCTACGCCGCCGCGCTGTTCAGCACCGGCTGGTTCGTCGAGTCGCTGATGACGCAGACGCTCATCGTCCACGTCATCCGCACGAACCTCATTCCGTTCGTCCAGTCGCGGGCGAGCTGGCAATTGACGATGACCACCGTCGCCGTCATGGGCGTCGGCGCATGGCTGCCGTTTTCGCCGGTCGCGCAGTTCCTGGGATTTGTGCCGCTGCCGTGGCAGTTCTGGCCGTTCCTGGCCGTCACGCTGGTTTGCTACGTCACCCTGACTCAGCTCATCAAAACCTGGCTCATCCGCAAATCTTGGGTGTAATCGCGAAAAACAAAAGCCGTCCCGCATCACACGGAACGGCGTTGTTCGGCCTGCGCGGGTTGATCGCGTCCGCTCAAGCCCCAAATTATTTATTCCAGCGCAACCACAACCGGCCGGCAGTGACTGCCCGGCCTAAACTAGGCCCGGTCCGGGCGTCTGTCAAACGGCGCGTCAGTCTTTCGGCGGCGGCAGGGCGGCGCGGATTTTCTCCAGCGAATTCTTCGCCTGCGGAAACAGCATTTCCATTCGATCAATATAATTTGTCGGGTTGGCCGCGCCGAGAGTTTCAATCAGCGGCAGCGCCTGCAAGCCGGCCTTTTTCACCCAGAAGGCATTCGCCGTCTCGCCGGGGCGCAGATTGTTTCCGAAGCTGGTGTCGAGCACGTCGAGGTAATTGCCCAGCGCGGCCTGGAGCAGCGCGGTTTGATTCGTGCCGCCGGCCTGCACCGCCATTTTTTCCAGCACGACCCCGATGCGAATTTGCGCCTGGCAGCGCGCCGAAATGTCCGCGAACGACGAATTGAGGACCCGGGCGTAGGCATTCGTGGCTGCGGCGAGGGCGCCCATCTGCAAATTGCAGTCGCCGATTTCCAGTCCCGCCAGCGCGCCGAGTTCGTTGGTCGGGCAAATCTGGCTGAAGACGTTGGTGGCCAGTTGAAAATTAGCCAGCGCGTTCGTGTCCGGCGCATCCAAAAACATCAATGCGCCGCCGTAGGCAAACAGCGCCTGCCCGTTCAGATCCGGCGGACAATTCGTGTCGCTCGTCAGCTCCTTGAAATGATTGATGGCGTCGTTGTAACCCTGCCGGCCCATCGCCGCGCGCCCGGCCATCAGGCGCGCCCGATAAGCCAGGTTAGTGTAGACCAAGGGAAATTCCTGCCAGTTGGTGTTTTGGTAAAGCGCCTGGTAATTCCTTTCCGCATCCACGTAATTGGTCCCGCCCAGGTTGAAGAAATAATCGGCCACCCACAATTGCGCCTGCGGAGCCAGCTCGTTCGTCGGGAACTGCGCGACAAAATTGGTGAACAGCCCGAACGTGTCCGTTTCGTTTCCGGCCTGTGAACCGGCCAGCACCAGCGCGTATTCCACCTGCGGCCGCTGACTGTTCGTCGGAAAATCCTTCAGCCAGCCCTGGTATCCGGCGATGGCGGCGGGCCAGTTTTGTTCCAGCCCGTAAGAGCGGGCGATGGCGAATTCCACCTCCGCGCGCAGCGGCGAACCGGGGAATTGCACAAGAAATTGCTGAAGCACCGCGCGGGCCGGCACCTCGTTTGTCGCCGCCGCCAGGCCTTCGCCATAAAGCAGCGCGCTGTCGGATGCCAGGCTGCTCACCGGAAATTTTTCCAAAATTTGCACCAGCGCGTTGCTGGCGCCGTCCAGGTTTGCCAGCTCCAGGTTCGCCCGCAGCGTTTGATAAAGCGCACGGGCGCCAAGCGTCTGCATGACGTTGGGAAAATTGGTGAAATCATCCAGCACCACCCGGTAATTTGTCAGTGCGGCCGCATAATTTGTCAGCGCAAATTGTGCGTCGCCCGTCTTGAACCACGCCACGGCCAGATCCTGCGGCGGCAGGCTGGCCGATTGCGCGGCAGCTTCAAAATCAGCCAGGCTGTTGGTCGTGTCTTTCGCAAGCCACTCGCACCAGCCGCGATCCAGATACGCCTTGTTGGTGAGCGGGCTGTTGGTGAATACGCGGAAGAACTGATCAAAACAGCCGCGCGCCGCCGACAAGTGGTTCGTCGCCTCCGGCTGTGCCGCGAAATTCTTCAGATGCAGTTCGCCCGCCGTCAGCAACGCGATGTCCGCCGAATCGGATTCTTTGAATTGCGTCAGGAAATTGGTGAGTGTTTCACCGGCATTGGTCAGTTGACCCTGCACAATCTCCAGTTCCGCAATTCTCAGAATCGCCTCGCGCTCCTGCTCCACCGGCGCGTTGGTCAGATTGTTCCGCCATGCCTGAACCGCGTCCGGCAGGTGGTCCAGTTGTTCCAGCGTCGCGCCTTGCGACGCCCAGGCCGCGGCCAGCCAGTCCGCATTGGCCGGCGAACCGGCGAGCTGCACCAGATTGGTCGCGGCCGCCAGCGCCCCGGCAAAATCACCCAGCCCCCTTTTGGCCTGACAAAAAAGATAGGTGCACTGACACCGCTGATTCGGGTTGAGCGCCGGCCATTGGTTCGTCAGCAATTCATATACCGCCACCACGCCCGAAAAATCGCGCTGCTCATGCTTGGAATTTTCCAGCGACAACAAACCGTCCACGACCAGCCCGCTGCCGGGATCCAATTGCACCGCCTGATGAAAAACCCCGTTCGTGTTTTCAAGCAACTCGTCGTGCCGTTTCCAGTCGCGGAGCCGCGCGCGGGCCGCCGCCGCCTCGACGATGGCGCGCAAACGCAGGGGGGAATCGGAAAAATTTTGCGCCAGCGAGGCAAACGTCTCCGCCGCGTCCACCAGGTTCGTGTTCTGAAATTGCGCCTCGCCGATCCAGTAGGCGTATTGGTCGGCCAATGCGCCGGCCGCGGAACTGCGACTTTCCAAAAGCCCGATGGCGTTCGTGAATTGATTTTGTTTGAATTTCGCCTGCGCTTCCAGCAGCACGGCTTCCGGTGCGTTTGTGGATTTGGGATATTTTTCAATGAACTGCGCAAATTCCGTTTCCGCACGACTCCACATTTCGGTCTGAAACGCGGCGACGGCGGCGGCATAGGCGCTTTGCTCCCTTGTGCCGGCGGCAACAACCTGCCCGCCGCCCAAAACGAGCGCGAACAAAACCAGAAGCCATCGCCGATGAAAAGCCATGCGCCCGAATCTAAACAACGACGCACGGCGACAAAAGCCGGAAATCCAGAAGTTTTGCCTGAATGACCAAGCCGCAAAGGCGCAAACGACGCCAAAGCCCTGCGACTTTGCGTCTTTGTTTTTCACATTTGCATTCAGACCGACAGGACACTCTTCAAATACTGCCCGGTGAAACTCCCGGCACAGCGGGCCACGGCTTCCGGCGGCCCCTCGGCGACGATGCGCCCGCCGGCATCGCCGCCCTCCGGGCCGAGGTCAATGATCCAATCCGCCGTTTTGATGACGTCCAGATTGTGTTCGATGACGACAAGGGTATTGCCGGCGTCGCGCAGCCGGAACAAGACTTCGAGCAGCTTGGCCACGTCGTGGAAGTGCAGGCCGGTCGTCGGCTCGTCCAAAATGTAAAACGTGCGCCCGGTCGCCCTGCGGCTCAATTCCGCCGCCAGCTTCACCCGCTGCGCCTCGCCGCCGCTCAAGGTCGTCGCCGCCTGCCCCAGCCCGATGTAGCCGAGGCCGACCTCGGCCAGCGTCAGCAACGGATCGTAAATCTGCGGCACGGCGCGGAAAAACGTCACCGCCTCCTCAACCGTCATCGCCAGCACGTCGGCGATGTTTTTGCCCTTGTAGTTGATTTCGAGCGTTTCGCGGTTGTAGCGTTTGCCGCCGCAGACTTCGCACGTCACATAAACCGGCGGCAGGAAATTCATTTCAATTTTCAACACGCCGTCGCCTTCGCATTTTTCGCAGCGGCCGCCCTTGACGTTAAAGCTGAACCGGCCCGGCGCGTAGCCGCGGATTTTTGCCGCCGGCAGTTTTGCGAACAAATCGCGGATGTGATTGAACATGCCGGTGTAGGTGGCCGGATTCGAGCGCGGCGTGCGGCCGATCGGCGACTGGTCAATCACGATGACCTTGTCAATCATTTCAAACCCCGTCAGCGCGCGATGCGCGCCGGGCGTTTCCTTGGAACCGTAAAACCTGCGGAACAGCGCCCGGCGCAAAATGTCGTCCACGAGCGTGCTCTTGCCGGAGCCGCTCACGCCGGTGACGCACGTGAACGTGCCGAGCGGAATCCGCGCGTCAATGTTGTGCAGATTGTTTTCCTTCGCGCCAAGCACTTCGAGCCAGCCGCGCTCCTCCGTCGGCGCCAGGCGTTTTTTCGGAATGGGAATTGAAAGCTCGCCGTTCAGATACTGCGCCGTAAGGGATTTTTTGCTCGCCAGAATTTCCGGCAACGTGCCCGCCGCCACGAGTTCGCCGCCGCGAACGCCCGCACCCGGACCGAGGTCAACAATGTAATCCGCCTGCCGGATCGTGTCGGCGTCATGCTCGACCACAAGCACGGTGTTGCCGAGGTCGCGCAGGCCCTTGAGCGTGGCGAGCAGCCGGTCGTTGTCGCGCTGGTGCAGGCCGATGCTCGGCTCGTCCAGAATGTAAAGCACGCCGACGAGGCCGGCGCCGATTTGCGTGGCGAGCCGGATGCGCTGCGCCTCGCCACCGCTCAACGTGCTGCTTTCGCGGTCGAGCGTGAGATAGCCGAGGCCGACGTTCTTCAAAAAGCCGAGCCGGGCGCGGATTTCCTTAATGACCTCGTGCGCGATTTTCTCCTCGAATTCCGTGAGCTTGAGGCCGGCGAAAAATTCATCCGCCTTTTCCACCGACAACGCGCACACATCCATGATGGACAAACCTGGAATTTTTAATTTTGAGTTTTTAATTTTGAATTCCTGAGAAAACTCGTCGCCGCCGAGCGTCACCGCCAGGATTTCCGGTTTGAGCCGCCGGCCCTTGCAGACGTCGCAGAATTGCGGGCTCATGTAGGGCTTGATGCGGTTGCGGACGAATTCGCTTTCGCTGTCGGTGATCATCCGCTCCAGGTTCGGCAGGACGCCCTCGAACGGTCGGCTGATGGTGCTCATTTTCCCCGCGCGCCAGAAATTGAAGTCCACCGGGGTCTCGCCCGAACCGTGCAGCAAAACTTTTTTGAAATCGTCCGGCAGCTTCTTCCAGGGCGTTTCCAGGCTGATGCCAAAATGCGCGGCGATGGAGCGCAGCATGGCCTTGTAATAAATGTTCATCCGCTTGCCCGCGCGCCGCCACGGCTGAACCGCGCTTTCCAGCGGCTGCTCCGGATCCGGCACAACGAGGTTTTCGTCAAAAATCATCTTCTGGCCGAGGCCGTGACAGACCGGGCAGGCGCCGGCGGGCGCGTTGAATGAAAAATGTTTCGGCGTCGGCGGGTCGTAGCTTTTGCCCGTCGCCGGCGAACACATTTTGTTCGAGTGCAGTGTTTCGATCCAACCATCGGATTGCGGATTGGCCGCCGATTCACCGACTTTGGACTTTGGAGTTTGGACTTTGGATTTCTCGGACCATTGGTGCAGCGTGAACATCACGCCTTCGCCCCAGCGCAGCGCGGTTTCGACCGAATCACCAAGCCGCACGCGGATTTTGTCGTCAATCACCAGCCGGTCCACGACGACCTCGATATTGTGAAATTTCTTTTTGTCGAGCTTGACGCGCGTGTCGGCGGCAAGCTCGACGAATTGGCCGTCCACGCGGGCGCGAACGAAGCCTTCGCGCGCCAGCCGCTCGATCACGTCGCGGAATTCGCCCTTCTGCCGGCGCACGACCGGCGCCAGCAGCATCACGCGCGATTTGGGCGGCAGCGCAAGAATCTTGTCCACGATGTCACTGGTGGTCTGGGCGACGATGGGCACGCCGGTTTCCGGGCAATGGGCTTTGCCGATGTGCGCGTAAAGCAGGCGGAGGTAATCGTAAATCTCGGTGGTGGTGGCGATGATGGAGCGCGGGCTGGAGCCGGAGCTGCGCTGTTCGATGGCAATGGCCGGCGATAGCCCCTCGATAAAATCCACCTCCGGCTTTTGCATCTGATCCAGAAACTGGCGGGCGT
Source organism: uncultured Bifidobacteriaceae bacterium (assembly GCA_964655855.1). Lineage (GTDB taxonomy): Bacteria > Verrucomicrobiota > Verrucomicrobiia > Limisphaerales > UBA11358 > UBA11358. Next base: position 24,827 of record CAZZPE010000003.1, on the reverse strand, counting down.
AGGCGGAGAGGCTTTCGACATATTTGCGCTGGCCCTCGGCGTAGATGGTGTCGAACGCGAGCGACGATTTGCCGCTTCCGCTCAAGCCGGTGATGACCACCAGCTTGTCGCGCGGGATGTTCAACGTGAGGTTCTTCAGATTGTGCTCACGCGCGCCGCCGATCCTTATAAATTCCTTGCTCATGCACCGAATTCCTCAATTGAGAGAATCGGTGATTCTATTCAAAATTACGGCGGAAGGAAAGCGGGATGTCTCTGGACTTCTTACCAGTGCAATGCTCTTGAGTTCTTCTCCAATCAATGTGAACTGTAAATAGATTCTATTTCGCTGGCTGACAAAGGGCGGTTGTAAATGCTGATTTGGTCCAATTTTCCAACAAAATGCCGGCCACCAAGTATTTCCACGCTGTCTGAATTTCTATATCCAAAATTCACATCTTGAAAAGATATACAGTTTATAGGATTTGGAGTCGCATTGGTCATTACAGGAGTTCCATTACAATATAAAATACCGGTGCCCGTCGTGAGATTGAACGTGAACACCACATAATTCCATTTATTCAACTTAACAACCGGATCCGCATCATCAACCTCAATCCCCCCACCGCTCGCGTTACGGACGAGCGCATGGATCCCGCCGGGATTCACTGAATATCCGCCGGTCGTGTTAATCCAGAGATGAATATTTGATGCCTGCCCCGCTCCACCATAATCAATGATCGGACGCGCCAAATGTAAATCTGTCGGAAAAATCCACGCCGCCAGTGTCAGATTTGAAACCGCCAGACTTTCGGAGGCAGGCACGGTGATCAGGCTGGTTTTGCCATTGAAGACAAAAGCTCTCCCAACTTTGCCTTCCGCAAAAGTAATGTCCGTCAGCATTGCTTTATCCCCCCCTCCAAATCGTTGCCGCCGTCTTCGCCCGACCAGAAACCCACCAAACCAGCCGGCAGATGTCCGCGTTTGTATTTTGAGTAACCAAACCAGCCTGCCATGACGAGCCCAGCAAGAACAATCACCGAAGCTGCGACGGTCAAAACATTTTGCCATTTGCGCGACTTGGCCGGAATCAAGGGTTGGGCGGTGGAACTCGACGCTTGAGGCACGACGATGGCTTGTTTACAGGCCGGACAATTGATTTGCGTTTCCGAATAGCCGGCATCGCATTGGATTTGCTGGCCGCATCGCGGGCAGAAGAATTTGAATTCAGACATGGTCTTATGGATTAAAAATCCGGCGGACAATTCAGCCACCCGTCAACTGCTTCACACACAAAATCGCCGCCGCCTTTTCGGGATGATTGCGAGTCCACAGGAAATGCCCAGACAATGAAACGATTCCCCAAAATACGCGCGGGTGGCCCTTGATGGCATGATATTCACCGCGCAGCTTTTTCGGCCCCAGCAAGCCTATAACATCATATCCATTTTTTCTCATTTCGGCCGGCTCCCATCCGGAAAGATGCTCCTGCAAATCGTCATTGGCCGATTGTCGCTGCGGCAGAAAACCACAAGGGGTGAAGAAAATGACTTTCTTGGCTGCAATTTTTTCCATGTTCTCCATCAGCCTGACTCCATCCGGCTTGATTAGATGCTCGATAACATCAAGGGCAACACACGCATCAAACTGCTTTTTGTGAAAATAGCGATCAAGTTCCCGCACATCACCATGAATCATCTCATCGTGCGTATTAAGCTGTTTTGCCCGGTCAACCGATGGCTGATATCCGTCAATGCCCACAGCACGAGAAACCCCCAACTGGCGTATTGCAGGAGAAACCCCACACCCCACATCAAGAACGCTTTCGCATCCCAACAATGCCTTGCGCAAGGCCAGCTTGACAACCATTTCCGCCGGATCGGATTTCTGCTTTATCAATTCCAATGTTAGGGCTGTTCCACTTTTCATAAAAATTATTCCTTCCAAAATATATCTTTCCAAGCTTCATTTACCAATGAATTCCGCTCCCAATGATTAATAATTGAGATGGCGTGGCGAGAGAACATTCTCGCCACAGCCCCGGATATTTGAGCAAACAATGGAAATTCATAACACCAAGTCCATCTTTTGCTACGGCAGCAGCCGCAAGCGGTAAAACTTGATGAGCAGCGGCAAGTTGGTGTCCGTGAAGGTGAACGTGCCATCGGTCGAGGTGATGGGCGGCGTGAACGGAAACCAGTTGACGACCGGCGTGAGATTGGTCGCCCAATCCACTTCGAAGAGGTCGTTGGTCGGCGCGGACCACTGCAAAACCACGTTCGTGGCGGTCACCGAGACCTGGGTGATGGAAGGGATCGGCGAGACGAAAATCTTGAAAGTGTTCGTGGTAGTAAGGGCGCCGTTCGACACGCTGACTGAAACCAGGTTGGCAGACGGACTCTGCGCCGGGGTCGGCGTCCAACTGATCAAACCGCCAGCGGTGACGGTCATGTTCGTCGGTCCATTTACCAGCGCAAATGTCAGCGGCAGCGGCGGGGAGTTCAGATCCGTCGCCAAGCAACTGACGGTGAACGGAAAAGTTTCTACAATGTTTGTTACCGTTGAGTTTGTCGGGAAAACAAACAACGGCGCCAAGATGCTCGACAAATTTGTGGCGATAACCGAATAAGTGACGGGGCCGCCCGAAACGTTGACGACGGCCAGATACCAGTCGCCGTTGGTCAAAAACACCGGTGTAGAATTTGTCAGCACAAGAATGTGTTCGTCGGCGGTGCCGGGATTGGCGCTGATGTAATCGTAGCTGGACAGCGATGGCAGCGGCAGGCCGTAACGCGCGATCAGCGTGACCGGACCGCTGGCATTTGTCACCTCAAACAGGACGCCGACGGTGCCACCATTGGTGGGCACCGTGTAATCCGAGTAATGATAAAAATCCGAGCCGCCCACATTCGCATTGGAATAAGAAATCCCGTTCGTCAGATTGATGATGACCGGCGGGAAGTTGCTGTTGACGGCAACGGGGACTTTGCTGACCACGACACTGACGGTCACCGGGCCGAAGTAGGCAATCGTGTCATTGTTCGTGACATACACGTCGAACGACGCATAACCATAATTGGTGCCGCCGCCGAAGTCATTCGTCGGCGTGAAAATGGCGAAGCTGTTGCTGAAGGTGCCGGTATTGGTCACGGCACTTACGGCACCCAGGACATTCGTATAATTCAGGACATTGGTGAGATACACCGAGCCATTGACGGCATTGGTCACGGAGAAGCTCAATTTGCCCGTCTTGCCGAAAAGCTGCATCAAATCCACACCAGCGGGCGTGTTGGTGACGGTGAGCGCGTGCGGCCCGGCCAGCCAGTTGTCGTATTCCTCCAGGTCGGTGTAACCGCTGCCGTCGCTGGCAAGGTTGTTGTTGCTCGGCGTGAACGGATCGGTGCCAAAGGTGATTTCCCAGAAATCCGGGATGCCGTCCTGATCGGTGTCCAAGTAGGGCAGGGTGGAATTCAGCGCTGGCAACATTCCGGCGCTGGCGACAAGAGTGCCGGTCTGCGTGCGGACTTTGGAAACAATATTCGTATCCGCCGCATCGCGTTTGTCCATCGCCGGCCCGGCAAAATCCAGCACGCGCTCATACGCCTGGTATGCCTCGTCAATCCCCACCGCCAGCGGCGGGAACGGCGTCTGGAACGGCGTGTAGTGATTGGTGAACATGAACCAGCCGGTGTCGGCGCCGTCGAGGATGCCGTTGGTGTTGCTGTCCATGAAATTGTTCGTCTGGTAAATCCACGTGTTCGTCGTGCCGCTCCAGAACGCGATGTTCGTCATCACCGAATTTGAGCCGGCGATGAGATAATTGCCGACGTAATTCAACTCATTGGTGAAACCGAGCGGATCATCCAAGAGGGTTTCGTTCGTGGAAAAACCGGCGTTGAGGCCCCAGTTGTAAACGACATTGTTGACGAAATCGAGCTGGAGATCGTCGCCGAGACGCGGGCTGGCGTTGTAATTGTCGGCGTAAAGATTGTGATGGAACGTCAGGGCGCCGTTGCCGTAGCGCAATCGCGAGCCGTAGCCGTGCAGGTTGTTGGTAAGGCTGTCCGCCATGATGGACCACTGCACAGTGACGTTTGTCGAACCCAGCACAGACACAAGATTATTCGTGCTCCACGAGGTGGAGATGTGGTCAGCAACGATATCCGACACGTTCGTCAGCCGCAAGGCGTCGTCCGCATTGACGACGGTTGCCAACGACAGGGAGTCCAGCAGCATCCCCGGCTCGACACCGGAGATTTGCACCGGTGTTCCGTGCTTCGTGGCGGTGAAGGTGATGGTTTTAACCTGCCAGGTGGTATTGCTGCCTTTAACAACAATGGCGGAAGCCGGACCGTCCACACAAATTCGCGCTTCAGCCAGACTTAGCGCCGGAGAATTGCTAAAAATGGCAGGATCGAATTTGCCTGCGGAGCCGTTGGTATAAATGGCCTTGATTTCGCTGGCGGAGAGAGGACGATTGTAAATGCTCGCCTCATCAATATTGCCCAAAAAGCGGCGGCCAGCAGTCACAAAACTTTCTCCGGTGGCTGTATCTCGATAACCAATGTCCACATCAGCGTAACTTTGCGGAATGAGAGGAGTTGTCGTAGTGGTTCCCACCTGAACGCCGTTGCAATACAAAGTCCCGGTGCTTGGCGTGGCAGTCAATACCACATGATTCCATTGGTTCAAAACGACCACCGGGTTGGGGTCGTCTATTTCATACCCGACACCACTCGTTGCGTTTCGAATAACCGCATGGAGCCCTCCCGGATTCACTGAAAATCCTCCTGTCGTATTGATCCACAGCTGCACGGGAGAATCCTGGCCTGGCCCTCCCAGATCAAAAATCGGGCGCGCGGTGCTGCCGTCGGTTGGGTAAACCCAAGCCTCAACGGTCAGATTTGAAACCGGCAGGCTGCTGCTGGCAGGCACGGCAATCAGACTGGTGCTACCGTCATAGTGAAACGCCTGACCGACCTCACCGCTGGCGAACGTTATAGCCTGAACAGCACTTGGATTATTTCCGTTAATACTGTCATTTGTGTTATTTTCTGCGCGCCACCAGCCGACGATCCCTGGCCCGCGATAAGCAAAGGTGAGGGTGTAGGCGGTTCCTGCCACGGTTGGCAGTGTGTTGGAAATCACGCCATTGGCCAACGCCAGAAAATTGCTGCCGCCATAAGCATTCAACGAATCGGTCACAAGGCTGACCTGATTTGACAAAACCGTCCATCCTGAATTTGCGACAACCTGGCCGTTCGTGTAATCCGCTGCAATGGATCCTTCAAAACCATTCGTTTGGCCGCCCCCCGCGACACCTGAACGGAACCGCACAACACGAATGACCACGTCGTGCGCCGATTGGAAGGTCGTCATGTTGCCCGCCACCGTGATGCCGCCGCCCGGCGCGGTCTGGCCGGCGATGGTCAAAAATGAATTTGTGATGACCAGTGGCGACAGCAAATAGATTGTGCCAGACAAATCGAAAACGACGGTGCGATTGGCGGCGCCGACGGCGTCGCGCAAGGTGCCCGGACCGGAATCCGCCAGGCTGGTAACGTGATAGACATTGCCGAAGCGCCCGCCAACCGCGTCGGCACCCGCGCCTTCCGCACCCGGAAACGCCGGGAAAACGATGTTCGTGTCCAGCTCCGCGATGATCGTGTAAGTGATCAGATTCGTCTCGCGATTGGGCACGCCCAGAAACCATTGCGCGACCAGATTGGTCAGCACGCCGTTGGTGCGGATGGTGATCAACTCCGGATCGCGGCTTGGTTCCTGGCTGCTCTCAAGAAACGGCGGCGCAAACGGCGGCGCGTCGGTTTGCACCGTCAAGTCGCCGTTGCCGCTCAAGTTGTAAAGCTCGAAATGGATGGAGCCAAGAACGTTGGTCGTCACACCATTCACCGCGTTGGTCATACCATTCACCGCATTCGTCACGAGAAAGACCGTGTTCGCCACGTTGAAGCGGAAGAAATTCGTCAGCGCCGCGCCCGGGCCGGCGGTGAAATTGAACGGCACGCGGTTGGTCAGATCAATGACGGCATAGCCGGGCGTCCCGTTCGTCTCGTCCAGTTCCTTCGCCAGAATGGTGTAATACACCGGGCCGGCATCGCGTTTGAACACGCCAAGATACCAGCGGCCGGCCGACAGCGGCACCGGCTGCGAATTCGTGAACACATAAATGTTTTCATCCGCGTTGGTCGGGTTGAAGCTGCCGTAATCGGAGCTGAACAGCGTCGGCAGCGGCGACCCCTTGCGGACCACCAGATCGGCGTTGCTGCTCAAATCCAAAAGCTGGAACGTCGCCTCAAACGCATTGGACGAAACATCGAAGGAGAAATAACGCTCCTGATCGTTTGTCTGCAAAATGCCGCACACCGGGACGCTGTTGCTCAATCCCGTGATGTCAAAATCCGCCTCGACGACCGCGGTGACCGCGTGCGTGCCGGGATTTCTCACGCCGAGATAATAGCTTTGTCCGGCCTGATTGGGCAGCGTCAGCGGGAATGGCGAATTGACCGCCAGAACGGGCAGGCCGATGCCGCCGGTTGAAGCCGTCAACAGCGTCTGGTCGCCCGGATTGGTGCCGGCTGGCTCATTCGTCGGATTGAAAAGCAAGTCCACCGGGCCGGTTGCCGAATCAAGGACGTTGGTCGCGAAACCCGCCCACGACGGCACGGCCACCGACAGATAGACTGTCTGCCCCGGCGGCACGGTGATCGTGGTCGGGTTCTCCGGATTCATCGGAAGCGCGGTCGCCAGCACGTTGGTTTCCAGGACGAACTGAAGCTCCCAGTTGATCAGCCGCGCGTCGGCGGCGGTCACGGCGGCGTTCGCGCGGTTGTCCCAGATTTGCAAAGTCCATGTGCCGAAGGGGCTGTTGCCGTCCAGCTCGTCCAGCGATTGTTCCGGCAGATAATAAAGATTGGTCAGCGGCATTTCGGAAACCGCGAAGTCATCCAGCAAAATGCCCGGCTCCAGCCCGGAGATTTGCAGCGGCATCGCGTTGGACGTGGCCGTGAAGGTGAAGCTGTTCAACTCCCACTGGTTGTTGACGCCATAGATGATGTTGGTGGTGGTGCCGAACGCGACCTGCGCCTCGGCCAGCCCGTAGGCGGGCGTGACCGTCGGATCAAACTTGCCAACCAGCCCATTGGTGTTTCCAAAACCGTTGGTGCTGAATGCGGAGACATTGTAGATGGCGGCGATTTCGGCCCCGGACAGGGCGCGGCCGTAGATGCTCATCTCGTCCATTTCCCCGCCGTAATAACCGTTCGTCGCCAGGCTCATGTCCTTGCCCAGCAGAACGTCGCCGCCCGTCTTTGGCACAAACACGCCCAGATTGGTGATAGCCACGTTGGTTCCATTGTAATAAAGCATCGCGACGCCCGAATTCGTGTCGTAGGTCAGCGCGACGTGCTGATAAACATTGGACTGGACCAGCCCCGCCGCGGAATAAATCTCGTGCGTGACATTGCTCACGTCCACCAGGTTCGCGTAAAGGCAGCCGTTGGTGTAAAGATTGCCGGCGCCATCAAGGATGGGGTTGTTCGTTCCGGGCGTGTTGGTGACGGAAATCCAGAACTGCACACCGTTGGTCTGGAGGTTGTCCACCTCGACCACGCCAAAGATGTTCGAGTAGATGACGCCGCTGCAATTCACCTCGTTGTTGTTGGCCAGCGTCCAAAGGCCGGGCGCGTTGGTGCTACCAAGCATGAACGTGTAATTCGCCGTGCCGCAATTGTTGGTCGGCTGGCCGTTCGCCCAGTTGGCATAAAAGACATTCGTCAGCCCGCTGGAATAACCGAACGTGAATTTCGTCCCGTCATAGCTGTTGGTCAGGCCGATCCACAAGTTCCGGTTGGTGGCGTCGTAATTGGCGAACGTGTCATAAACCCAGTTCTGCTCGTTCGCCGTGTCAATCGTGACCAGATGGCCGCCGAGGTTGGTCGCCCAGATTTCCGAGGTCGTCCAGTTCGTCGCGGCGAGCATGTAATAATAATGACCGGTAGCGGGATCCAAAAACGGCCCGGCCACGATGCTGAAATTCGTGTCCGCCGAATTCGTGAACACCGGCACCTTGGCCAGCCATTCCACCAGCGGCATCTGCTGCGACAAATTGGTCGGGTTGATCCAGCCTTCCACCGTCAACCCGCCGCCGGTGCCGACATCCAGCGCTGGCGATTGGCGGATTTGGACGTAAGTATTTGTGCCGGCAAATTCCATCGCCTGCCCGGCGTCTTCAAATTCAAACGCCTGCCCAACTTCGCCCGCCGGGAAATCAAAGCTCCCGATCAGCAAGCCGTTGTTGCCGCCTTCCGGCTGCGAACTGTCGTCGGCGTTGCCCTCGCCGCGCCACCAGCCCGCGATGCCGGGGCCGCGATACCAGAATGTGACGCTGTATAGCCGGCCGGGAATCGTGGGAATCGATCGGGTGATGGTGCCGTCGCCCAGCGCCAGGAAATTGGTCCCGACATTGTCGCCGATTGAATCACGCGGATCGGTGACGACGCTAACCATGTTGTTGGTCCACATCACGAGATTGGTGCCGACCGGCCGGTTGGTGGGCACGAACCAGCCGCCGAACGCGTCGTAAATATTGGTCGGCCCCACATAATTTCCGTTGGTCGCCAGCTCGAAATCGCAGAGCGTGTAATTGGACGCCACCTCCGCAAAGCTGAAAGGCGGCACCGCATATTTGATGGGCAGGGTCGTCAGATTGGTGTCCTCGGTGAACATCAGATACTCGTAATTGGTGACCGCTGCACCGGCGGTGTAGGTCCACGCATCACCTCTAGTGGCATAAGAATTGCCAAACTGGTTCATGATGATGACGATGTTCGTGTAGCCCGGCTGGGAGTTGACAGTGACGGTCACCGGAATGGTGTTTTGCGCGCCAGGGCCGGCGGGAGAATTGCTGGTAAATCCAGTATCGTAAAGAAACGTGGGCGAACCGATGTAGAAATCGGCCGCGTTGGTTCCGTCATAGACCGTCATCTCGTCGGGAACCGTGTAGAAGTTATAAGTGATCGGCACAGCTCCGCCATTTGGATCAACCGCCAGATAATTGGTGTTGGCCGCCGCCCCGCCGGTGGCCGTGCTGTTCAAGACATTGGTATAGAGAAACGTGCTGCCGGCGCCGTTGGTGTCGTCACCGCCGCGGTTTTCCATCAGCAAGATGCTCTGGCCCAGCGGACTCACCAACGTGAAGGTCAGATCCGAAATGCGCGGATGGGCCACAACAATTCCGACGTTCACCGACGCGATCAAATCCGTGTTGGAAATGACAATCGTGTCCGACGCCACCGCGTCGCTGGGCAGGATGGGGCCGGAGGCGGAAAAATCCGTGGGCGGCACGGGCGACAACAGGCCGCCGAGCGTCGCCAGCAAATAAACCTCGTGCGAATTGGCGGGATCGGGATTATAGACGCCGACCCAGTATCGCGCCGGCTGCAACGGCGGGCCGTAGGAAATGGAGTTGCCCGGATTGACTCCGGCTGGATAAGGCGGCTGGCCGGGCGGACTGTTCGTCAGGTCCGCCTCGAAAAGATAATTTGAAAAAGTCGGCGGATTGGTGACGTTCAGATACATCTGCAGCGGCGGCACGGAGGTCGCCGGCAGGTTCGTCCCGAAAACGGTCAGGTTGGTGTAGCCCGGCGGCACATCAATGTAATTGTAGGACCAGCTCAGCGGCGGGATGGTGTTCGTCACACCGCTGGTCAGGGGAATGTGCGGCTGGATCAGGAGCGTCAGCCTTTGCACGCTGCCCGTCTGCGTCAGCGCATTGTCCGTCTCCGTCAAAATCCAGACGCCCAGGGCTTCCTGCCCCACAAAATTATTCAGGCTGCCCGGCCCGTCGGAGGTCTGCGAGCCGCGAAAATCCTTCTGCCCGCTGTCGTCATAAACCATCGTGTAGGGTCCCGGCGGCAGCGGACTGGCCGGCTCGTCGTGCTGGTTCAACGTGACTCCCGTCTGGCCGGCGCCGTTGTAGTTGTGCGACAGGACGCCGACGAGGTTGCCGAAGTTCTGGTGGGCAATGGTGTTGGTCACGACGACGCGCTCAATCTGCATTTCCATCGGCGCAATCGCAAAAACGTAGGCGGATTGCGGATGCGCCGGGCTGCCGTTGGGAATCGGCACCGGCACGTTCAGGCCGTTGACCACCTGGTCGCCGTTGCCGTTGAGCTGGCCGAACGGGATGTCGGTGAAGATGGGGATGAAATCATATTCCGCCGCCATCCGGTCCTCGGATTTCACGCCGATGACGTAAACATCGCCCGGCTTGGAATTGGTGTAGATGACAAATTCTGTGCCCCCACGGCCCAGCGACACGGCGTCGCCGTTGATGCCGTTGACGCAGTTGGCGATCACGCCGGGATCGAGGTTGGTCAAGGCTCCGGCGTTGGGATCATTCGGCCCGGCCACGTAAAGATCAATGTCCGCCTCCGTCCGCGTGGCGTTGGTTTCCGAGTTCGCAAACACGCCCTCGCGCGGAATCGAAAGCGTGTCCGACAGGAAGGTGATGAACGCGGCATTGGTGAAATCCGGGGGATTGCTCACCGGATTGGTCACGACGTAGAAATGCCATTGGTTCGTCATGCCGAGCGTGATCAGCCCGTTCGTGGTCCAGATCGTGTTGGTGCCGACGGAAATCTGGTTCGTCCCGAGCAGCGGCGAGCTGGCCCCGACGATTTGATTCATCAGCGGCGTATTGTTCGTCGTCATCACGAAGGTGATGTCCTGGTCGTTGGTCGGATTGGAGACGATGCCGTTGTCCGTCATCGTGATGGCGGTCGGCACTTCGCCCTCGCCGCAGGCGATCACCAGCGCGTAATCCTGCACCACGCTATTCGTCTGCGCGGTGACGGCGTTGACGTTCACCTCGCGGCCCATGACCGTGACCGTGTAACTCCCGGCCAGCAGCGGCGGCAAAATCACCTGCTGGACGTTGTTGATGGAATCCTCCAAATCGGACGCGTTCGTCGCGGCCAGAGAATTGGTGTCCCAGACGTTGTTGTAAACGCTGCCCGCCGGAATGTCGTTGCCGAAATAGGTGTCGCCCGTGTCCATGTTGCTGACGACCAGGGTCAAATTGTTGACGAGCTTGAGGGCAGCGGCGGGATCGCCCGGCGGATCCGTCCATGCCAGCGTGATTTGCAGCGGCAGGTATTGCGCGTAATCATCGGCGTTGGTGTCCAGCGTCACGAGATACGAATGGCTGTCGCCGGTGGCCAGCGCGTTGGTCGGGCTTTGATCCACAAAAAAACTGGCACAGGCGGCGTTCAACTGATTCGTCAGCCCGACCGGCAGTGAATCCGGCAGGCCGACCTGGCCCCAGCCCTCGTAGTTAATGGGATTCTCAACCTGAAAATTATAGCTGCCCGTCGGCCGCGCGCCATTGATGAGCAGCGCCTTGAGCAGGGCCGGGCTTGGCGTGATTTGCAGCGTATTTATGAAATAATCCGCCATCAGCGCCAGCGTGCCGGACACACCCGCCGCCGCCATGCTCGTGCCCGATTCATAGCGATACCAAGGACCGATGCTGTCGTTCAAATTGCTCAACACGCCGTAATAATTCCCGTAATTGTTTGTGGACTTCACGTCCACGCTCAGCGTGTAAGACAAATTGTTGGCCGTGGTGTTGGTGACGACGCATTGCCAGATGGTGTTGACCGGCGAGAGCGGACTGTAAATGTTGATGTTATTGGTTCCTGTCACATCCGGATTCGCCGTATACGGGTCGGTTCCCTCCCAAACGGAAATCGGCAGCGGCACATTCGGCGCTCCGGCACCAGGCGTGGCATTGATGTCCACTTCAATGGCGTTGTTGAAAACAAAAAACTGCAGCGGAGGATCGGTCTGCGAAGCCGACTTCAACAGGTCGGACAGCGTCGTGACGGCGTCGTTCGTCGGGTTGTAATAGCCGTTGCTGATCCACTCGGTGGAGCGCGTTGAAATCACAAACACCCCCGGCGCAACCACGTCCGGCTTGTAGCGCCCGAACTGGCCTTCCGTGCCGATGCCCACGTTGCCCCGGCTCGAAAACGCCGCCACCTGCGAACTCGAATCCGTCTCCGGCTGCCAGACCGCGCTCTTGTTGCTGTTGGCGTCGGTGACGATGTTCGTGATGTTGCGCAACTGCTCCAGCGCGCCGACCGTGATCACGTCCTTGGCCGTGGCAGGCGAGAAAATCGTATCGGGATTGCCGCCGGTGCCGTCGTCGCTGCCGCCGCCGCCGCCGCCGTTGTCCCGGTTCAACTGTCCGCCATTGCCCGCCGAAAACACGAACAGCATCGGCTGTGAACCAACGACTGCCGCCTGCGCATCGCGCGTCGCCGCGTCGTAACTGGCCGCTGCCAGATCGTAGGCGTTGTCGCCGCCATAATTCCAACTGTCGTTCTGGATGAGCGCGCCCGCCTGTGCCGCCGATTCCTGAAGCTGCTGGTCCGGATCGTTTAGATTCATCGAGAACAAAGTCGCCAGCGGCGCCATGCCGCGAAACTGCCCGTTCGTCGCCGGCATGATCGAACCCTGCGCGTTCGTCACCGTCGTTGACATCGTCCCGTCGCCCGCGATGGTGCCCGCCACGTGCGTGCCGTGACCGTCGGTGTCCACGCCGTCGGCCGGATCATTAAAGATGACGCGCAGTTTTCCGCTGCCGGAAAAATCCGGATGGTTGGTGTCAATTCCCGTATCGGCCACCGCCACAATCACGTTCGAGCCGCTCAAGCCAAAATAATTCGTCGGCACCTGCGTGTCCGCCGCCACGCCCATCGTCGCGCGGCTCAAGTCGTTCGCGTGAACGCGCGGGCGATACGGCTCGACGATTTGCACGCCGGGCAACACGGCCAGCGCCACCCAGTCCGCCGGCGGCTGCACGCGAAGCACCGGGCCGAACGGCGATTTGTCCCGCCCGATAATCAGCCCGCCGAGCTTTTCAATCTGCGCCTCCGTCGCCGCCGCGCCGTCGCTGAACAGGCCGAGCGTCAAGCAGGTTCCCGCCGGCAGCGGCAACTGTTTCACCGCGCAGGCCAGCAGGGAAGGCCCTGCCGCGCGGTTGGTTCCCACAAACGCGGCGGAAGACGACCGGGGCTGGACCGCCACGGACATCGTCGAGGAGATTTTGTAATATGGCTCGTAGCGGATCACCGACTGCACCGGCGGCTGCGCGGCCAGCAGGTTCGCGCCCGCGCCGGAAACGCGCACCAGATACGCGTCGTTCGGGATGTAGGCAACAATGCCCGCGCCCGCCCGCGCCAGCAGCGCGCGAAACGCCGCGTTGATCGGCCCGCGCGCCTGCACGATGTAGGCGCCCGGATCGCCCTGCGCCTGCAACTGTTTCGGAATCGAAAAATTCAGCGGGCTGCCCGTGTCAATCAGCGCGTTCTCCAGCAAAACCGCCTTGCGGTCGTTGACCAACTCGCCGATGGATTTGGTGGTGTTGGCGAGGCGGTAGGCGAACCGGTTCGTTTCGACCGCGCCGGTTTGATTTGCATTCGTGGCAACCGTCGCGCCAGCCGGGGCGGCCGGCGCCGTGGAAGCCGGATGCACCGCGGCGGAAGCTGTCTGCTGCGCGGCCTTTTCCACTGGCGGATTCTTCGAGTGCCAGAACAGCCACGCGCCCGCCACGACCAGCAGGCACGGCACAAACCATTTTACGACTCGAGCATTCATAAATTTTTTAATCAACTGTAATTTTCCACGCAGTCATCTTCAAAATCAGTCCGGCGGCAGGATGTTGAATTGTTCAATGACCGCGCGCGGCGGCGTCACGATGACCGTGCTGTTGGTGCCGCTGAAACCATTGGTGCGCACCGTGTCAAAGCGCACCACCGCGCGCGAGGCGATTTCCGACACGACCTGGTAATTCGTGACCATGCCAAAATAGGGTCCGGCGCCCAGATACGTTCCGCCGGACGCGGGCTTGAGCGCCTGGCCGTAGGTGTAAATCACATAACGCGGCGTGCCGACGCGCACCAGCGACATCACCTGCTGTGGCAGCCATTCATACATCTCGTCGCTGATGCCGTTGGTCTGCTGCGCGGCATTGTTCCAATTCAGGAACGGTGATTGCTCCGCCAGTTGCGGCGTGGCAAGGATGTCGCCTTTGTGTTCAAACACGCCGGTCAGGCCGTCGCGATTCGTGAACACCGCCCGCGCCTGATCAATGCCGGCAACAATTTGCGCCAGCGCGGAATTGTTCGCGTTCACGCCGGCAGGGGCAATGACCAGATTGGTATAGCTGATCGCCGCATAGGCCGAACCGCCGGTCGGTTTTTGAGAACGAAGCGGGAAACCGGCTTTCGCATTGGAGACGTTGTTGGAAAGCACGGTCACGCCGCTGAACACGGCGGACCACGCGGCGAGGCTGTTGCTGCTGATGTTGACGGAAAGCTGGCCGCGCGTGGCGTTGTCGTTGAATGCCGTGGTGAACAAATCAAACAGCAGCCGGTCTTCCACCGGCGCGGAATTGGTGAGGTCAAAAGTGTTTCCGTCACCCGTCCAACTTGCCCACGTGACGGGGCCGTTCGCCCAAGCCAGAATGTTCGTGGATTTGAGATAAACCGTCTGCCACGGCGTGCCGCGATGCACACGGCCCAGCCAGCCGACGGTTGGCAATTGGTTCGTCGGAAAATCCCAGTCGTCCGAACCGCGCACCAACGGGTCTTTGAAAGCAAGGTTTACGGGATTCTGATCAATTCCAGTTCCATTATCATATGTTGGCGGAGACATTCCCCACGGCTGATAGCGTGTCGGAGGCTCGTAGAAACTGACCGAACCCCAGTCAATGATGTTGGGATAATCGATATGTGGAGCCAAATCGCTGGCGAGATAATGCACCAGCGGATCGTTCACCTCCCACGTCGTATGCCGAATGCCGAAGACCATGGGCGTGTAGGGCGCTTGTATGGCCGATTGTGTATTCGTGTAAATAAATCCGCCGTAGGGATAGCTGCCGTCTTTTGCAAAAAAACCATTAAAGAAAGCTCGTTGTGCAGCAGGATCACCAGCGCCACCAGGCGGTCCACCGGGAATAGCAGTAGTAGCCCAAGCCCCGGCCCCTGTTGGCGCAACACCATTTGCGGTGCCATTCTGCGTGCTCGAGATTTGGATTTGGTTCCAGACTCCCCCCAAATTGCCTTGAGAATCATAGTTGGTATACCAACAACTATTGACATCATTTTCCGGCAGTATCGAATTCAAAAGCTGGCTGCTGTCCATTCCACCAAGCTGGACGTAATCCACAATCTGTCCAACGACGGGGCCGCCCGCATTCAAGGACGAAACATTGGTGGAATAATCAATGATGGCGACCTGCAAACGGTTCGTCATCAGCATCCCGAAATGCGGCAGCTCCCGGACGCCGACGTCCAGATAATTGGCCGGACTGTCGCCCAGGTAATTGAGAAGTTCCGCCCCGTTTGGCGGGTTCGGCTCGTTGTAATAATACATCGCATTGGTCAGCGTCAGGACGCTGGTGTTCAACGGAACAAGAAATGATGCCGACGCCAGCCCGGGCGTGCCATTCCATGCCGGCCAGTTCGGGGCGGTTTCCACCGCGCCCGCAAAGTAGTTTGAGGAAACATAGGGAAACATGTTGTTGTCGTTCGTCAGCGTCGTGATCGTATTGAACCGAATCACGATGTCCACCGGGCCGGGATAATTGGAGCGGTAGGAATTCCAGCAGGACAGCCCGAAATAGTTGGTGACGTTCATCAGATACATCTGGTTGGTCCAAGTAATGTCCGGCTGCGTCGGGGCGTTGGTGTCACGCACCACCTCCAGCTTGCGCACCAGTTGGAACGCGGTCTCAATCGAAAATGCGTTGAAGTTCGGGAACCCCTTTTTCGCGCCGATGATCCATGGCACGCCATAGACATTGGCCAGGATATTTGTGCCGAGCGGCAGGGCGACCGGCTCGATGGGCGGATCCAGAATGCCGAAGTTCGCGCCCACATTCGTCTGGCTGGCTCGATTGATGAAGCTGGTCTGGTTGGTGTAGCCGCTGATGTAGACATCGGTGAAGCCATTCGTCTGAATCACGTTGAAGACCGGGCGGAAGATGTCCGGGTAATGATTGGTCGTCGTCGCGTCATAAATGTTGGCGGCGAGCTGGAGCAGGCGGTTGACGGCGGGCGTGTAGACGAACCGGTTGCTCACCAGAACCGGGATGCCCGTCACGCCAAAGGCGTTGGTCACGTTGAACGTGGCCACGTAGCTCGGATTGTTTGTGACCAGGAGCGTGCCATCGTAGTTGGTGTAATAAATCACCGCCCAGCGCGCGGTGTAGGCCTTCAGCAGCCGGTCGGCGGCGTTGGTGAAAAAGCCCAGCGGCGTCCACGCCATGAAATTCGTCCCGGCCGGGGGATTGGTATACGTGATGCCACCAGTTGTGTAAACGTAAGGGTCCAGATTGTCGTAATTCAAGTTCATCCTGCCGGATTCCGGCGTGGTGTCGGTGCCCAGTTGCGCCAGCATCCGGTAAAACGTGTAGCGGTCGTAGGTGGAAACCCTGCTGCCGCCCCAGGTGTTGGTGCCGATGTTCTGGAGATCAACGCCGAAGCTGGCGGTTTCATTCGTGTTGAACAGTTCCTCCGGCGTGAAGAAATGGTTCGTGTTGTCCGCGCCGGCCCACGGCAGCGTCACGTTTTGGCCGCTCGCGTTGATGCCGGCTGTCGTCGTTTGCGGCGGCAAGTCGCTGTAAGCATCAATGTCGTTTTGAAAAGGTGGAAATACATTTGCAGTTGTGAATAAGCCGGTGGGGGCAGTTCCACCGATGGGAAGCAGCGTGGAGTAATTGTTCGCGTAGCGGTAACTCAACAAGGCCAGCGCGTCCTCGAAGCCCCGGCCAATATTGCCATAATTGGGCTCGCGATAATTATAGGAATCGGTGAACGGATCCCATTGATTCGTGTTCAAGTCCGTTAAAAACGCGCCAAGGTTCAATTCCCACGAGCCGACGCCTTGGTTGCGAAGATATACGTCAGGCAGGCTGACAGTGCGATTGCCGGTAACAGTATTGAAAGTTTGGTTGTGAATGGCATTCAGGTCGAGCGAGTTGCCGACGGGCAGGGCGATGAAGGCGAACCTCGCGATGAATTTGTTGTTCGGCCCGTAAGGCAAATCGGGCCGCTCCAACACGCCAATCCATTCCGGATCGCCGACTTGAAAGCTGGTGCCGATCACGTTGCCGTTGTTGTCATAGTTCGTCACCCAGCCGTTGGGATCATCCATGCCGTTGCGGTTCAGATCGAGGTAGAAGCGGTTTTCCGGCTTGAGCGTAACGAGGTTGGTCAGCCAGACCGGCGCGCGCGGGCTGTATTGCAGGTTGATGAAGTCCGGCGGGTTGGTATAGGCGAACGGCGGATAATTCGTGGAGACGAGCAGGCCGAAGCTGTAGGGATTTGTGGTGGAGAGGACGTTGGCGGCGATCTGCGCCTCGGCGGCGGCCAGCCCGGCATCGGCGGCCAGCCGCGTCGTCGTCATGTCGGTCTGCGTCGAAACCGAGCCGCGGTCGCGGCCGCTGATGGCCAGAAACGCCAGCGCCATCACCAGCGTCACGGAAAGCAAAATGAGCGTGATGACCAGCGCGACGCCGCTTTGCGAAGGTTGAAGGTTGAAGGTTGAAGGTTGAAGGCCGGAAACCGGCGAACCGCCGCCCGAAGTCCGGCTTCCGACTTCTGACTTCTGATTTCTGACTTCTATTTTGAAATTCAGTTTCATTGGTATGCGGAGGGATCAACGTTGGGAATCGAGACGCGCTGGCGGAAAATGTGGACCCGGCCGGCACTCCCGGCCAGGTAGTTGCTCTGCGCCGGAAACGAACCGCCCAGCGACTCGGCGCGTTGCAGCGCGCGGTCTTCCAGCACGCCCATTTCAACCTCGACGGAGGCCGGCAGCGTGTTGCTGAACATGACAACTCCGACCTGGCCCCAGACCGGCGGATAATAAAGCGCGTTTTGGTTGAAGACGTAGTTGGTGGTCTGTCCATTGACAAAGGGAATGAGGTTATTGGTCATCAACCCGCCGTTGACGTCGTAGGCGCGCACGGTCAGACCCACCACGCCGTCCATCAAATGGCTCATGTTCGTCCAGGCGGCAATATAAACGTCGTTGGTGAATATTTTGTAAAGCACCGAGGGGCTGGCCGCCGCTATGTTTGTGCTCATGGAAAAACGGTAGAGCGGATACAGCGGGGATGACGACGAGGCGTTCACCGCATAACCCACACCCGTCCAAGTAGTATTGTCGCGGCTCAAGATGAAGACGGTGTTCAATCCGTTGGTCCGCGACTGCGGCGGGCTGCTGGCCACCAGCGGCTGCACCATCGGCGCGTGACCCGCTGGAACCATCGTGGAAAAATTCACCGCGCCGTTGCTCACGCCCAGCGACGGCGACATCGCCCGCAAATCACCCGTCATCAAATCCATCGCCGCGCGACCGGATTCCAGCACGTCGGTCTGCGTGATGCTCGCGCGGAACGCCGTCTGCGTGCTGTTGAACACCGCCATCAGCGCCATCACGATGAGCGCGAGCAGCACGATCACCACCATCACCTCGATGAGGGTGAAAGCGCTTCGATTGCGGACTGCGGATTGCGGATTGCGGATTCCAAGCGGAACTGACCCCTTGTTTTGCCGGTCAATCCGAAATCCGAAATCCGAAATCCGAAATTTGATTCTCATGGCGCGTTGGTAAAGGATTGCGACTGGAAAAAATACAAATCGGTGTTGTTGGTGACCTGATATGCGATTTGTCCGGCGACCATCGTGCGATATGCCTGGCGTCCGAGGCCGAGGCCGCCGTTGGGCAATTGCGGCCATTCGAACATGAGCCGCAGCTCGTGCAAATTCACCTGCAAATTCGTGGTGTATGCAGAGGAGACGTTGGCGGATGATTGAACCGGCACATTGGCGCAAACAATACGGTAGCTGAAGGAACTTTCGCGAAGCAGCGAATTGTCTTGCGGCGGCTTTTCCACCGCCGGCCCGCTCAATGAGCGGACGTAAGCGACGATATGGTTGCTGTAACCGCCATTGAACAGGTTCGGCAACGGCGTGCCATTGATATCAGTGTATTCCGGCGTGCTCAAAAGGCCGATGATGCGTGCGCCGGAGTTGATTGGAAACGACGGCGTGGCCGAGGAAGCGGTGTAGGTGTAGCCATTCACGCCCGCGCCATTGGGATTAAACTTCGTCCAGTAATTCGTGATGGCAAAGACGTAATTCGTCAAATCGTCCAGGCCGTGCGAGCCGTTGCGGATGGCCTCCATGAAAACCGTCGCGTCCTGGTTGATGACGGTCTGCTCGCGATTGTCGCGCTGCGTGCGCATGCCGAGGGGCAGCGCGCCGATGATGCCCACCAGCGCGATGCCGATGATCGCCAGGCAGATGGCGATCTCGACCAGCGTGAAACCGGCGCGGGCAAAGGCTGGAGGCTGAAGGCTGAAGGCTGAAACCTTTTTCCGCGTCCGGCGCGCAATCATTGTTTTGGAATTTAGCATTTGGACTTTGGCCTTTTCATCTCATTGCACTTGCTGGAATCTCAAGGTGGCGCGGCCCGTCAGCGGATCAATGTCAACCAAAGTGTAGGCGGAATTGGTGCTGTTGCCCGGCGGAATTTCCGACACGGACGGCGGACCGAATTGCAGCGTCTTGCTGGACGGGTTCATCGCGGGAAACACGGTGCCGCGCGCCAGCGGAATGTATTCGTCTGCGGTGGCGGGATTCTGCCCGTCATCAGTCAGTTGGCCGAGATAGTTGAACGCGATGAAAGGCAGCACCGTCGGCGGCGCGTCCACCGTCGGAAATGGAATGTTGTTGGTATAATTGAACGGCGTGATTTTATACGATGCGATTGTATTGGTGCCGCCGAACTTTTGCAGCGCAATGAACGAGCCGTCCGGCAACGCCCGCCACGGCTCGAAATAATGCCACGCATGCCGCCCCGGCTGGTCGCCCACCGCGCCATTGGCAATGAACGTATAGCCGCTCAACTGCTCGCCACAAAGGTTGGTGGCGGCGTTTTTTTGGGCCGGCGTCAGGCCGGGAGGCCCGCTCCACCAAGCGTCGTTGAACGTCCCATTTGGCAAATTCCAAAAATTCGTTGGCACGAAGACCATGTAAACGGTGGTGTGATTGGCGATGGCCAGTTGCCGCGCGCGGCCGACAGCGTCGAGCATCTGGCGCGACGCGCCGAGGGCGGCGTTGGATTTGCCGAGGTTCTTGAGCGCCGGCACGGTCAGCCCGGCCAGGATGCCCAGGATCGAAATCACCACCAGCAGCTCGACCAGCGTGAATCCATTTTTGATTTTCGATTTTCGATTTTCGATTGCCAAGGCCGGACGCCCGGGGCGTTTCAACTTCCCGGGCAATCGGCAATCGGCAATCGGCAATTGGCAATCCATATTACTTCCAGCTCAAAATGTTGTCCTTGTTTGCGCCCTGATTCGCCGGGACGGAACCGTCAATTTTCCCGTCCGATCCGGCGGACCAGACCATGACCTTGCCGCGATATTCCCAATTATTGTCGGTGCCCGCCGGAACCGTCGGGTCAATCAAACCATTGAGACCGCCGCCGGACACGGCATTGGTGCAATAAAAAACGTCTTTGCACATTTCATCATAATTCAAGTCCATCGTGATGATGTAGGGATTGCCCCACGGGTCGCGATAAACCAGATCCGTGCCCACGCCCGGCGAACTCGTGTCGCCGGACATTTTGGCGTTCAGGAAAATCGTCTGCTGCGGATTTTTCTGGTAGTTGGCATTGACGGTCGGCGTGGTGGTGCCCGGATAATTGGTCAGGTCCATCAAGATGGCGACGACTTCGGAATTGTTCGAAACAGAACCGCCCACGACCGTTCCGATTTGCACCGGAGCGCCCGGCGTTTGAAACGTGCCACCGTAAGTGAAATCCGGATTCGCGGCAGCCTGGGCTGCGGCTGAAACCGGGAAGCGGCCGTAAGCCGAATCGTAGCCTTGAATGGCCGTGGCAATGTCGCGGGCTTCCAGCTTGGCTTTGGTCTCCTTCGCCTTTTTTGTGACGGCGCTCAACACCGGCAGCAGCAGCGACGCGAGAATGGCGATGACGGAGATAACCACGAGCAGTTCGACGATCGTGAAACCGGTCCGGCGACGGCGCAAATGAGGTGGGGTTGTTTTCATGGTGTTTTGAAAAATAAAATTTTGGCGTGGTGAATTGAAACCCAGCGGCAACAGGGACGACGATCTCATGCCGATCCTCCGGCATGGTGCCGGCCGGCTCCGCAACTCGATGCGCGGTAGCCATGCGCAGTCCCGCCAGTCCACGGCAATGAGCCGGCGGCAGGGGCTGTTTGCGGATTGTGCGGCGGCGCGCATAAAAAACTCAAGGCAGCGGACTGTTGATCTGCACCTGTTTGCTCCAGTTGCAGACGAGGTTGGTTTTCCCGCCAATCACCAGTTGCATATACAACTCATACGAACCGGGATTGTTGGTGAGCGTTCCCGATGATTTGTAGCGCCACGGATTCAAGTCGGACACTCCCAGCGGCTGATAAGTCTGATCCGGCCCGCCGACCGAACCGACAAGGATCGTGATCCCCACGGTGCCGTTCGTGCTGCGGCCGATCTGGCGCGGATTCAATTCGTGGATGAAATTTCTGGCCGGCTGCGAGTCCTCGCTGGCGCCGGGCTTGTTGCAATTGATGAAACCGCTGATGCCAAAAGCGTTGGAAACATCATTGATCGCAATTTGCGCGCTGCCGTCCAGCGTTTTGAAAACGCCGTTCGTCGTGTCCAAAAGGGTTCCTTCCAACTCGTAATAAAGCTGGTTGCCCAGAAGCTGGCCGCCGGCATTCGCCACGCCGTTCGCATTGTCCGGCGGATAAAAACCGTAGGTGGTCTTGTAGTTGTCAATGGCCGTCGTCAACTGCCCCAGCTCGGCCTGGGTGTGGCTGATGTGCTGGCGCCGTTTGACCACGGCCAGTGACGAAAATGTGAACTCCGCCAGCACGCCGATGACGGCGATGACCGCAAGCAGCTCGATGATCGTGAATCCATTTGCGATTTGAAACGAGTGCCCGGAGCCTTCCGGTTTTTCAACCGGCAACCGGCCACCGGCAATCGGCAATTTATTTTTCATTTTCATTTTTCGCGCAGTTCGTCTTCCATCCGCTCGCTCAGCCATTGTTTGATCATGCTCTGGTAATTCAGATACCGTGACCGGGCGAGCCGCTTGATGCGCGCCAGCATCCGCGGGTCAATCCGGAGCGTGATGGTCACGGACTCGGACGACTCGCTGCCGCCCGCCGTGGCCGCCTCCATCAGCCGCAAGTCCGGCCGGTTCTCCGACCAGAAATCGGCCTCGGCCTCTTCGCTGTCGAAGAGCGGCACGTCTTCCCAACTTGCAAATGCGCGCATAAAAATCCGACGCTTGAACCATCACGGCACGATGCCGCACCGCCCGTCACTTCTCTCCCGCACTCAAATTCTGATCCATTTTCCGCTGGTAAAAAAAACGTTCTTCCACCTCAAACGGCCGGGCGTGCAGAACCCGGACCAGCTTGCCATTCGTCCGATACACGCTGAAAACTCCGATGCCGCCCGCCGACATTCCCAGGTTGAAAAAGCGCGCCTGCACGCCAAACCGCGCCGAGTCGGGCAGCAACCGGACGGCAAACGGATCTTCAAAGGACTCTTCAATTTCCCGCTGCGTCAAAGAACTTTCCAAATCGAAGGGCTGATTGTTCCAATCAAACTCCATAACGAGTTAATTGTAAATAGAACGCCCATGCAATGTGTTTACAATGTATTTACGCATGGACGTGATTGCTTGTCAACACCTTTTGTGTTTTTGATTAAATTCAGGCAATGGCTGGTTATTCTTCTTTGCCGCCGCCACCACCGCCGCCACTGGCCATGGTGTTAATCATGGCAATCAACGGCAGGAACATGGCGATCACGATGCTGCCGACGATAACAGCCAGAAAGATGATCATGATCGGCTCCAAAAGGGAGGTCATGGCCGAAACCGCGTTGTCCACCTCTTCGTCGTAGTTGTCGGCAATTTTCAGGAGCATTTCGGGCATGGCACCGGTCTGTTCGCCGACGTCCACCATGCTGACCACCATCGGCGGAAACACGCGCGAGGCTTCGAGGGGCGCGGTGATGGTTTCGCCCTCCTTGACGCTTTCATGCACCCTGCTGACGGCTTCGGCAATGATGACATTGCCCGCGGTCTCCTTCACAATCATCAACGCCTGCAAGATCGGAACGCCACTGCTGACGAGGGTGCCGAGCGTGCGCGCGAAGCGGGAAATGGCGACCTTGCTGATGACCGGTCCGATGGGCGGCATCTTGAGCAACACTTTGTCCCAAAGATAGCGCCCCGTCTTGGTCTTGTTGATGATAAGTAGAAAAACAACCACGAACGCCGCCACGCCGCCCAACACGGGCAGGAAATGCGTCCTGACGGTATCGCTGACCGCGAGCACGAACAGCGTGAAGCCCGGCATCTTGATATCCATGCCGGCGAAAACGCTCTTGAACTGCGGAATCACCCAAACCAGCAACAAAGTCAGAATGCCCATGGCGACGAACAGCACGGCCACCGGATAGAAAAGGGCGGCCTTGACCTTGCCCTTGATTTTTTGTGCCTTTTCGGAAAATTCAGCCAGACGTTTCAGCACCACTTCCAGCACGCCGCCCAGCTCGCCTGCCTTGACCATGTTGACGAACAGGCGGTTGAACACCTTGGGATGCTGGGCAAGCGCCTCCGAAAAGGTGCTGCCACCTTCGATGGCCAGCGCCAGATCGCCGAGAATGCGTTTGAGCGTGACATTGCGCTCCTGTTTTTCGAGCACGCGCAAGCCGCGCAACAGCGGCAGCCCCGCGTCCACCAGTGTCGCCAGTTGCCGCGTGAACGTCGTCAGCACCTTCGGCTTGACCTTGCCGGAGAGGAAGGGGATTTTGATTTCGAGGCTCATCGCCCCGCCCTTCTTTTTGCCGCCGGTCTTGGCGGCCTTGGCGGCCGGCTTGGCTTTTTTGCCGGCGGATTTTTCCTGGGCGCGGTCGGCCTCGACAATCTTCGTGGGGAACAAACCCATTTCCTTCACCCGGCCAATGGCCTCGTTCTGACTGGCAACCTCGATGGAGCCTTTGGTTTCCTTGCCGCGTGAGTCCAGCGCTATGTAATCGTATCTGGGCATAACTCAATCAAAAGCAGAAAGCAGAAATCGGGAAAACAAAAATAAATTTCTGTTTTCTGCTTTCCCAATTTCTGTTTTTGTTTTCACGTGTATTTGACGACTTCTTCAATGGTTGTATCACCTTCAAAAATGCCACGCAAGCCGTCTTCGCGCAAGGTCACCATGCCCAGTTCGACGGCCTTCTGCCGCACCACCACCGACGGGGCGCGCTCGTTGACAAGCGTGCGGATCGCCTCACTGATGATGAGCAGTTCAAAAATGCCCTTGCGTCCCTTGTAACCGGTGTCGTTACATGCCGAGCAGCCGCGGCCGTAATGGAAAACCTTGTCGCCCAGATCATGCGGCGAAAGATTCAGCATCTCCAACTGCTTCTCCGTCGGCTCAAATGGCGTCCGGCAGTTCTTGCAGATGGTGCGGACCAGGCGTTGTCCCAGCACGGCCATGAGCGTCGAGGAAATCAGGAACGGCTCCACGCCCATGTCCACCAGGCGCGTCACCGCGCCGGGCGCGTCGTTCGTGTGCAGCGTGCTCAAGACCAGATGGCCCGTCAGCGCCGACTGGATGGAAATCTGCGCCGTTTCCAAATCGCGCATTTCCCCCACCATGATGATGTCCGGGTCCTGGCGCAAAAACGACCGCAGCGCCTTGCCGA
>CAZZPE010000002.1:0-163141 GCA_964655855.1 uncultured Bifidobacteriaceae bacterium | reverse complement strand
GGCTGCTCGCCGGCGGCGGCATCATTTTGTTTCCCGAAGGCACGCGCACGCGCGATGGCCGGTTGCAGCCGGCGCGTTCCGGCATCGGCCTGATTGTCATCAAGTCGCAGGCGCCCGTCGTGCCGGTGCGGACGTTTGGAACTTTCGAGGCGTGGGGACGGAATCAAAAAATTCCGCGCCCGAAAAAAGTGGCCGTGAAATACGGCGAGCCGATGCGCTTTGAAAAATTACGCGCCGAGGCGAAGAGCTGCTCCAAGCCGCGGCTCAAGGAAATTTACCAGCAGATTGCCGATGAAATCATGGCGGCGATTGCGAAACTGGAGCCACGCGAAGGCTGAATGTCACACCAAAGCCGCAAAGCCTTGCGCTTTTGCGTGACTTGATCAGATTCCGAAGTTGGACAGCGTGTTGCTGATGCGGTTGACGATTTCGACAAGGCGCGGATGGGACTTCTCGAAACCCTCGACGGATGACCGCAGGCCGCGCACGGACAGCTCGCGCAACTGCGGATTCTGCTCCCTGCGCATGGCTTCGTGCGCCGACATCTGTGCGAAGCCCGCAATGCTTTCCGCCTGCTCGCCATGCGTTTTGGCGAGCGCGCCGACCTCGGTTTTGAGCCGGGCAAGCAACTCGATCAGCTCGCGCTTGCGCTCTTCGCCCACGGTTTCCGCGCCGCGAATCTTCTCCTCAATTTCGCCAATCGTTTTTTCGATCATAATTCAAAGTATCCGCCTTTGCGGATTCGGCAAGCGCGTTCACCACCGTCCGATCTTTGGCAGAACCGGCTGGACGATTTCCCAGATTTTTTCGCAGACGACATCCAGCGGCTGCGCGCCATTGATGAACTTGACGCGCTGCGGTTCCGCGGCGGCGATGACGCCAAATCCGTGCGCGACGCGTTCGAAAAATTTCTGGTCGGCCTCCTCGATGCGGTCGCGGACAAATTGCAGGCTGGTCTGGCGCGAGTGGAGCCGCTCGGCGCTGACTTCCGCGGGGACGTGCAGGAACAGGGTCAGGTTCGGCCTCGTTTCGCCGACGGCAAAATCAATGACCGTTTTCACCTTTTCCAAATCGAGCTGCCGGCCATGGCCCTGATACGCCGTCGTGGAATCGTAAAAGCGGTCGCACACGACGATTTCGCCGGCGGCCAGCGCGGGGCGGATGATTTCGCGAACCAGTTGCGCGCGGCTGGCGTTCATCAGGAGCAATTCCGCCTCGGCGGTCATCGCGGCGTTGTTTTTGCTGTGCTTGAGCGTGTGGCGGATTTCCTCGCCGATGGGCGTGCCGCCCGGCTCGCGCAACGTGCGGACGCGGTGGCCGAGCGCGCGCAGGCGGCGCGCCAGCAGCTCCACCTGCGTGGATTTGCCGCAGCCCTCCGTGCCCTCGAATGTGATGAACAGGCCTTTGTTCACGATCTTTTCAGCTTCGGGCCTTTCGGCGTGTCTTCGATGATCCAGCCTTTGACCTTCAAATCGTCCCGGATTGCGTCGGCGCGTTTGAAATCCCGCGCTTTTTTCGCCGCCGTCCGCGCCCCGGCCAGGGCGAGAATTTCGGCGGGAATTTCCGTCTCTGATTTCGTGCCGATGCCGAGGACGGAATCAACTTTTTCCCATTCAGCAACATAGGCTGCCGCTTCTTCTTTAGCAGCTAACTCATTAAAACCTAGTTCGGTTAGTTCTCGTTTTTGCACTTCGCTGCACCAGTTATTCATTGAAGTGACCCATTCAAATACCGCAGCCCAAGCACCCGAGATATTCAGATCCTTTTCCAGTGCATTGGAAAAACGCGCTATCAGGAATGAATCGGGACTTGGTTGTCCGACTCGTCCGCCAGCGATTTCCCGCAGCTTGCCCACGCACTCATCAATCCGCGCCAGCGCCGTCCGCGCACCTTGCAAACCCTCGATTGTGAAATTAAACGTCTCGCGATAGTGCGCCGAAAGCAGCAGGTAGCGGATTTCGCGCCCGGTGAAGCCCTTCGCCAGCAGGTCGCGCAGTGTGAAAAAGTTGCCGAGGCTCTTGCTCATTTTCTTGCCCTCGACGAGCAGGTGCGCGCCGTGCAGCCAGTGCCTGACAAACGGCCGGCCGGTCGCGCCCTCGCTCTGGGCAATTTCGTCCTCGTGATGCGGGAAAATCAAATCCTCGCCGCCGAGGTGCAGATCAAAGCTCGCGCCGAGGATTTTCATGCTCATCGCCGAACACTCGATGTGCCAGCCGGGCCGGCCCTCGCCAAACGGGCTGGGCCAGAAAATGTCGCCGTCCTCCGGCGCGCGCGCCTTCCAGAGCGCGAAATCGGCGACGGATTCCTTGGCGTATTCGTCGCTCTTGACCCGTTCGCCGGCGCGCATTTCATCGAAATTCAGTTTGAGGAGCTGGCCGTAATTGCAGCCGCAGCCCCGGTATTTTTCGATGCTGAAATAGACCGAGCCGTCGGCGGCCCGGTAGGCGACGCCGCGCTGGATCAGTTTTTCGATGAGCGAAATGATTTCGGGGATGTGCTCCGTGGCGTGCGGCATCTGGTGCGGCAGCCGGCAGCCGAGCGTCTGCAAATCGTCGAGGAATGCCGCCTCAAACCGGCCGGTGAAGTCGCGCAGGGGGGTTTTGGTTTCGCGGACGCGCCGGATGATTTTGTCCTCGACGTCCGTGATGTTCATCACGTGCGTGACGGCGAAGCCCTTGAATTCGAGCGTGCGGCGGACGAGGTCGCCGAAGACAAAGGTGCGCCAGTTGCCGATGTGCGCGAAGTCATAGACGGTCGGTCCGCAGCAATACATGCCGACCTTTTTTCCGGCGGGGTCGAGCGGCGCGAATTCCTGAACCGAGCGCGAGAGCGTGTTGAACAGTTTCAAGCCCATGTGCTGCGCACAAGTTAAGCTGCTGGGCGCGAAAGAAAAGAATTTTTGTCGCGCAAAAGGCCGCGAAGCCGGCGAAGGAATCCATGCCCCCGATTGGTGCCGGCAAAAGCTTGACCTTTCCCGCACAACTGGCAAGCTGTCCAGCTCTGTTTGAAACGGGGATGTGGCCGCAGTCTTCGGATTGTGTTTTCACGCGAGCGGGGGTTCGCAGCCATATTGTTCAACGATTAAATTTTATGCAGCAAATTCGAAACCTTGCGATTATCGCGCACGTGGACCACGGCAAGACCACGCTCGTGGACTGTCTGCTCAAGCAGTCCGGCACGTTCCGGGCCAACCAGCAGGAAACCCAGGAGGAGCGCCTGATGGATTCCATGGATCTGGAAAAGGAAAAGGGCATCACCATCCGCGCCAAGAACGCCGCGTTCAAATACAAGAAATACCACATCAACATCGTGGACACTCCCGGCCACGCCGATTTTGGCGGCGAGGTGGAGCGCATCATGAACATGATTGACGGCGTGCTGCTGGTGGTGGACGCCGCCGACGGACCGCAGGCGCAGACGCGCTTCGTCCTCCGCAAGGCGCTGGAGGCCGGCGCCAAGCCGATTGTCGTCATCAACAAGATTGACCGCGAGAACGCGAATCCCAAAAAAGTGCTCGACCAGGTTTTTGAACTGTTCATGTCGCTCAACGCGACAGACGCGCAGCTTGATTTTCCATTTATTTATTGCTCCGCAAAGGGCGGCTATGCCAAGACGGATCTCGATCACCCCAGCAGCACGATGGAGCCGCTGTTCGAGGCCATCGTGAAGCACATTCCGCCGCCGCGCGCGGAGGCGGGCGAGGGCTTCCAACTGCTCGTGGCGAATCTGGATTACAGCGATTACCTCGGCCGTATCGCCTTTGGGAAAATTCATCTGGGCAAGGTGAAGCTCGGCGACGCGGCGATCTGCCGTCACGGCGACGGGAGAATTTCCAAGGGCAAAATCACCGCGGTTTTTCAATTCGAGGGCATGAAGCGAATTGAAGTCAAGCACGCCTCGGCGGGCGACATCGTCGGGCTGACCGGATTTGAGGAGGTCTTCATCGGCGAGACGATTTGCGATTCCGAGGAGCGTCCGGCGCTGCCTTACATCCCGATTGACCCGCCGACCATCCAGATGGAATTCGCCGTGAACGACGGCCCGCTCGCCGGCAAGGACGGCAAGCTCGTCACCGCTCGCCACATCTGGGACCGGCTGGTGAAGGAAATCCGCACGAACGTCGCCCTGCGCATCGCGCAGACCAGCGACCCGAAGATTTTCGCCGTGAGCGGACGCGGCGAAATGCAGATCGCCATCCTCGTCGAGCAGATGCGCCGCGAAGGTTACGAGGTTCTGGTGTCGCGCCCAGAGGTGCTTTGGAAAAAGGACGCCGCCGGCAATCCGCTGGAGCCGATTGAAAAACTATTCATTGAAATCCCCAACGACTGCCTTGGCAGCGTCATGGAAAATCTTTCCAGCCGCAAGGCGCAGATCACCAACATGAACCACGTCGGCAACCAGGTCTCCGTCGAGGCGCTCGTGCCGATGCGCGGACTGATTGGATTTGAAACCGACCTGGTCAACATGACCAAGGGCATGGGCGTGATGAGCCATCTCTTTCACGAATACGGCCCGGACTGCGGGGAAATCGCGGCGCGCAAAAATGGCTCGCTCGTCTCGATGGATTCCGGCGATGCGACCAGCTACGCGCTCAACATGGTGCAGGAACGCGGACGCCTGATGGTGGAGCCGGGCGACAACATTTACGTCGGCATGATTGTGGGCGAAAACGCCCGCGAAAATGACATCCCGGTGAATCCGGTGAAGGAAAAGCGCCTCACGAACATGCGCTCGCAGGGCGACGGCAAGGGCATCCAGCTCAATCCGCCGCTGCGCTTGAGCCTCGAGCGCGCGCTGGAATACATTGACGTGGACGAATACGTCGAAGCGACTCCGAAAAACCTCCGGCTGCGGAAAAAAATCCTCAACGAAACCGCGCGCAAACGTTCCGAGAAATCGCGCGTGATGAAGTTCGTGGATAATTAACGGTCAGGTTTTGGCCGTGTCCAGCTGCCCGGCGGAAATCATCCGCCGGGCGGGGCGGTTCACCCGGTCCGGCCTGCAAAATCTATCTTCACCGTGGGCACCGGGCTTGGCGTCGCGGTTCCGACCACTGCGGTGCACTGTTCCTGTCTGTGAAATTCCGCCCACCAGGCGGCGCGGGCTTCCGGCGTGAAGTCCGCCGCTCGCGGGCTGGCGAGGAGCAGGTTGCGCAGCTCAAGGGCGGATTGCGGGCGCCGCTCCGGCCCGCGTTCGAGGCAGCGCAGGACGGCCTGATCGAGTTCGGCACTAATTTTATTGGTCGTGCGCCGGCTGGGCGGCACCGGCGCGGCGGACGGTTGTTCCGGCTTCAAAATGTCTTCATCCTCAAATGCGCTTTTGCCAGTCAGCAGAAAATAGCCGATGGCTCCGACGGCGTAGAGATCGCTGCGCGGGTCGGTGGCGGCGGAATTTTTTATCGCCTCCGGCGGCATGAAGGACGGCGTGCCGGCAAATTCCTGCTCTTCATTGCCACCGTCAGAACGTCCGCGAAATTCGCGCACCAGCCCGAAATCCAGCACCTTCACCCAGTCGAGCACGCCGCCGCGGTCGCAAAGGAAAATGTTGGAAGGCTTGATGTCGCGATGGACCAGCCCGCGCGCGTGCGCCTCGGCAAGCGATTCGCATACCTGCGTGAGAATCTGGATGACGCGGCCTTCCGGCTGCGGGCCGAAGCGGGCCACCAAATCATGGAGGTTCAGTCCGGCCAGCAGTTCCATTGCGTAATAAAAAATCCCGTCGGGCGTGCGGCCGTAATCATAGACCTGGATGGTGTTTGGATGGGTGAGCTGGCAGGTGAGGCAGACTTCGCGCTCGAAACGCCGGATGGCGGCGGCGTCCGCGCGGTCGGGCAGGAGCAGTTTCACGGCCGTGTCGCGCCGCATAAGCGCGTGGCGCGCGCGATAAACGACGCCCATGCCGCCTTCGCCGATTTTTTCCTCCAGCGTGTATTGGCCGAGCTGTTTCAATTTCAACTCGGCTTCGCCCAATCGCCGGCGCCAGGCGAGGTTGGCGTAGGAAAAAACAAACAGGACGACCGCGCAAAGCACGAGCAGCAGAAAGAGCGCGATGAAGATGAACTGGAGCACGCGCAGCGACTGGTATGCCTCGGTGGCGTCCACCTGCGTCACCACGCCGATGCCGAGTTGCGGCAGCCAGCGCCACGCGCCGATGACCGGCACGCCGCGATAATCGCGCGACGGAACCACATCAACGCCGTCCCCGCCGTCAATGGCGGCTGTGACAAGACGGGTCAGCGACTCCGCCGCCGAGTTGGTATTTTCCGTTTTGTAGCCCTCTGTCAAATCGCCGCCGGGGTCGCGCAGGCGGAGATTGAGCGCGGAACTGGAGTTGGTCATGTCGAGCAGGCCGAGCTGTTTGAGCTGGGTGTCGAAACGGCTCCTGGAAATCAGCAGACCGGTCTGGTCAAACGCGTAAGTTTCGCCGGATTCGCCCGATCGTGCCACGGAGAGAATTTTCGTGAACTCCTGGTCCGGGTTGATGATCAATGCCAGCGCGCCGCGGACGACGCCATCCTCGGCCAGCGGCGCGGCCACCTGCATCAAGGACGCGTTGCCGCGGCGTCCGCGTGCGGCATTGGCCTGAAAAAAACGGCCGGGCGCATTGGTTCCCGGGTTGCCGAAGAATCCGGGATCGCGCCGGTCCGATGGCGGTGGAGCGGATGGCGGCGGTGTTCCCCGGTCGCCGAAAAATCCGGGCATGCGCCATCTGGTGGTGTTCGTCATGTTGCCGCCTTCTGGTCCGCGGTCGCCGAAGAACCCGGGTGCCCGCCGCGGGGCGGGCGGTTCCGGTTTGAAGGGCGTGATGATGACCGGCTCGCCGGAGGAAAAAAGTTCGGCGAACTTGTTGGTATGCGACTCGGAAACCTTCGGCGGCGGGCCGGGCGGCGGGCGCATCGAGCCGGCGACGATGGAGAAATTGGTGTTCACCAGTTGCGCGGTTTCGTAGCCCAACTGGGTGAGGCGCGGGCGGAGATAGCGGATCAACTGTTCGATGTCCGAGGCGTTGGTGCGGCTTTCGGGGACGCCGGGTTCCGGCTCGGGCCGGTCCAGAATCCTGATGGCGGGGGCGCGCACTTCCGGTTCGCTGGCCAGCGCGGTGGCCAGCCGGGTCTGGTTGGTGGTCCAGATTTCCAGCGCGGTTACGTTCGCGTTCAGCGTCGAGGTCAACTGGGATTGAAGCTGCTGCTCGATGGTCCGGCGCAACTGGTGGTTTCCCCACCAGCCAACCAGCGCCACCAATCCCGCGATGGCCAGCGGGACCATCCAGATCGGTTGTTTGAAACGGTTTGTCATGGTTGCAATTCTTTGGAAAATATTTATGCCCGGCGTGCTTTCGGAACTGCGGTGTAAACTTTCTCCGCGCGGAATTTGCGCGGTGGGTGCAGGAATTGCGCATTATCCCCGCCGGCCGGCCGCAAACTTCCCCATAATCCGGTTTAACATTTCGCCGTCTGTCTTCCAGCAAATTCCATTCCAACCAGACAAACATCGTCGTCAAATTCGTGGCTCGCGGAAAAAGTGCGGATGGCTTCGAGCAGTTCGTCGAACAGCTTCTGGTTGGAATGGGAGAGCAGGTTCTGCACGTCCGTCATCATCCGCGCCTGCGAATACAGTTCCTCGTTCAGCCCCTGCACTTCGTAAAGGCCGTCGGTGAACAGCATCACGAAGTCGCCGGGTGTGAGGGCGACTTCCGTGGTTTGATACGGCGGGTCGTCAAACAGGCCGAGCGCGGGCTGGCTCTGGCCGGTGACGTTCATCAGCGGTTCGACGCGACCGGTCGAGCGGCGGATGAGCAGCGGCTTCGGATGGCCGGCGTTGGCGAAACGCATGACGCCGGTCGTCCAGTCGGCAACCAGGTAAAACGCCGTGGTCAGCATCGGCGAGCCGGAGCTTTTGAGGATGCTGCACAAATCGGAATTGAGCTTGCGGAGGAAGATTCCGGGGTCGCGCGCCAGCGGCTTGAGTTCCTCGGCCAGCGCGCGAATCATCGCGGTGACGAGCGCGGCGCGGACGCCGTGGCCGGTCACGTCGCAGATGAACACCGAGGCCTCGTTTTCGGACAGCGCGGAGACGCTGAAAAAATCGCCGCTCACCGACTCGGCCGGCTCGTAGCGGTGGACGAATTGAAACGCGCTTTGCCCCGGCGGAACGTCTTTTGGAAAAATCGGGTATTGCTGCGGCAGCATCGCGGCCTGGATTTCGCGCGCCATCCGCAGGTTCTCCTCCATGATCAGGTTCTTCGCGCGCAATTCCTCCCGGCTCCGCGACAATTCGCCGGTGGCGCGGCGGATTTGCTCCTCGGCGCGCTTGCGTTCGGTGATGTCCTCGACCGTGCCTTCGTAATAAAGCAGCCTGCCCGCCGCGTCGCGCACGGCGCGGCAGTTTTCCGAAATCCAGATGATCGTCTCGTCCTTGCGGTAGATTTTCGATTCAAAGCCGCTCAACGTGTCGTGCTCCTGCATCTGGCGGATAAACTCGTCGCGCCGGCCCGGCTCGACGTAGAGCTTGCGCGCGATGTCCCGGATGCTGGCCATCAGTTCCGCCGGCGAATCGTAACCGTAGATGCGCGCCAGCGCCACGTTTGCCAGCAGGTAGTGCCCTTCGGGCGTCGTGCGAAAAATGCCTTCCACCAGATGATCGAACACGCCGCAGTAATTGTCCTTTTCCTCGATCAACGCGACGTTCTCCTGCTGGCGTTCCATCGCGCAGAGAACGACGCGTCTCAAAACGGCGCCGTCGAGTTTTTCCACCGGCAGACAATCCTGCGCGCCAGCGCGGACAGCCTCGGCGGCGAACCGCCCGTCATCCGCCGGGCCGAGAACGATGACCGGCAGGCGCGGCGCCTGCACCGCCAGCAGGGTGATTTGCGACAAACCATCCTGATCCGCGGCGGGAAGCTCCAGCAGCAGGGCGTCAAAGGCCTTTTGTCCAAGCTGCGCCAGCCCGGCGTTGATCGTCGGCGCGGTCGCGACCTGATTTTTCCCGCCGCCTTCGCGCAGCAGATCGGCCAAGCGGCGCGCAAGCGGCCCGTTTTTCCCGATCAGCAAAATGTTTAACGATGCATTTTCCATAAGCAAGCCGGCACCTCGCGCGCCGGGTCAAACCATCCAACCGATGTGAACATACCGAATTGCGGCGCGTCCGCAAGCGGCGGCGCTGGAATTCGGCTTCCCAACAACACCGGCTCAAAGTATCCTTTTTATCCGTAAGATCATGCCAAGCGTTTTCATCAAAACCTATGGATGCCAGATGAACGAGCGCGACAGCGAGGCCGTCGCCGCGCAGCTCGTCGCCAAGGGCTGGTCGCTCGCGCCATCGGCCGGCGCCGCCGATGTGATTTTGCTCAACACCTGCAGCGTGCGCGATTTCGCGGAGCAAAAGGCCATCGGCAAAATGCAGAACCTCGCGGCGGACGTGCGCAAGAACCGGCCGGAGGTCATCCTGGGTTTCATGGGCTGCATGGCGCAAAGCCGCGGACGGGAGCTGATTGATAAATTGCCGGACGTGGATTTGATTCTTGGCACGCAGAAATTCCATCGCGCGGCGGATTACCTGGACGAAATCATTTCCGGCGCGCGCGAAAAAATCGTGGACGTGGCGGAGGAGCAGGGGAGCGAAGCGGCGATCCGCGAGCATCTCCTCAACGGCAGCGCGAAGACCTCCGTGTCCGCCTTCGTCAGCATCATGCAGGGCTGCAACCAGCATTGCACCTTCTGCATCGTGCCGGCCACGCGCGGCGGGGAACGCAGCCGCACGATTCCCGACATCGTCGTCGAATGCCGCGAACTCGTTTCGCGCGGCGTCAGGGAAATCACCTTGCTCGGCCAGATTGTCACCAGCTACGGCAAACGACAAACCCTCACCCGTCCTTCGGACACCCTCTCCCATCCGATGGGAGAGGGACGGGGTGAGGGTCGTCTCGCCAAATCCCCCTTCGTCCAGCTCCTCGACGCCGTCCACGAGATTGGCGGGCTGGAACGGATCCGCTTCGCCTCGCCGCATCCGAAAGGCTACGGCGACGATTTGATTGACGCCTACGCGCGCCTGCCGAAACTTGTCGAGAGCGCGCATCTGCCCGTGCAGAGCGGCAGCGACCGCGTTTTGAAACTGATGCACCGCGGCTACACCCGCGAACGCTTCCTTGGCATTATCAAAAAATTGCGCCGGGCCAGGCCGGAAATCGGCATCACGACGGACATCATCGTCGGCTTTCCCGGCGAGACGGAGGAGGATTTTGAGCAAACCCTTTCGCTCGCGCGCGAGGTGGAATTCGACAACGCCTACATCTTCAAATACTCGCCGCGCCGCGACACGCCCGCCGCCGAAATGCCCGATCAGGTCCCGCAAAGAATCCGCGAGGAGCGCAACCGCCGGCTGCTCGAACTCGTCAACGAAATCGCCGCGCGGAAATACGCAAAATTCATCGGGCGGCGGGTGCAGATCTTGGTGGAGGGGCCGAGCCGGAAAAATGCGGCGCGGATGACCGGCCGGACGCGCTGCAACAAAATCGTCCTGTTCGACGGCGCCGACCGCCATCGCGGCCGGCTCATGGACGTGAAAATCACCCGCGCCGGTTCATTCACCCTTTACGGCGACCCGGCGATTGTGAATTTGTAATCTGGAAGGCGCGGACAAGTCCGCGCTTTGGTTCGACGCGACATGTCGCGTCGGGGAAAGCGGCGACGTGTCGCCGCAGTCCAAATTCTCCCCCGTGCCGTCCGCGCAGGCGACCCGGCCTTTTGAAAAAGCCCCCGCGCCGGCGCGAACTTTCCCCTCGCCCCTGCCGTCGGCGACCGCGCCTTTCCGAAAGCCCCCGTCGCCGGTGCCAAAGGCGACCCCGCCGGTGCCAGCTCCCCCGTTTCCTTTGCCAAAGTCCCCCACGCCGATGCCAGCTCTCCCGCCGCCTGTCCAAAAAGCGCCGGGGACTTTGCAAAAAGCGAGGGGGGAGTTGAAAATAGCCCCCGCGCTTCTGCTTGAGGATGAGGCACTTACGAGAAAAACCCTCACCCGGCCTTCGGCCACCCTCTCCCATCGGATGGGAGAGGGACGGGGTGAGGGTCAGACGCTTTA
The DNA here is from genome assembly GCA_964655855.1 of uncultured Bifidobacteriaceae bacterium. Taxonomy (GTDB): domain Bacteria; phylum Verrucomicrobiota; class Verrucomicrobiia; order Limisphaerales; family UBA11358; genus UBA11358. The sequence goes on along the minus strand of CAZZPE010000002.1, from coordinate 152,069 downwards.
GACGTCTTATTTTGCCGTGGCGGCAGCGGTGGCGGGCGTGGCCTTGGCATGGTGGCTGCCGCCCGTCACATGGGTGCGATAGCCCAGCACCTGTTGGCCCGCCGGGGTGTGTTTGCCCACCGCGCCCGCCAGCGTGTCAATCAAATCGCTGAACGCCGTGTAATTCGTGGCCGCGCTGGCGGCAAAGTTTTGCTGCGCCACGGCCAGCGCCGCCTTCTGCTGATCGCGGATGCCTTTCGTGCCGGAAAGGCTCGTCTGGATGGCCGTCGCCTTGGTGGAGAGCGAGGCCACCGTCACGCCGCCCGCCGTGATGGCCGCCGAATTGTTGGTGATGAAGGTTCCCACGTCCGTCAGGGCACCGTGTAATAGATCAGGGTCAATATAGCTCATTTTTCAATTCTCCATCCGGCCAGAACCCGCAGGCAAAAGCCCGTGCCGGAAAACTGATTATATTTTTACCCGCTACACCCCGTCATCCGGCGTGGTGTGAAAAGGGTTCTAATCCTGCCTGTCCCGTCGCGCAAGAAAAAACTTATGAGCCGCCCCGTTGACGCCGCCCCCGCTGTTGCCTAATCTTCGCGCATGGCAAAGAAAGCAGACGCAGAACCCCTCACCCGTCCTGCGGACACCCTCTCCCCGGGGGAGAGGGCCGGGGTGAGGGCGGGCAAAACAATCGCGAAGCCCAGCCCCCTCCTCGACACCCGCGTCATCTACTGCGGCGACAATCTGGACCAGCTCAAGAAGCTGCCCGACGGCTGCGTGGATTTGATTTACATTGACCCGCCGTTCAATTCCAACCGCAACTACGAAATCTTCTGGCCGGAGACGAGCGAGAAGCGGCGGTTTGACGACCGCCACGAATCCACCACGGCTTACATTGACTACATGCGCCCGCGCTGCGAACAACTGGCGCGCGTCCTCAAAAAGACCGGCAGCTTTTATTATCACTGCGACTATGCCGCGCACCTTTTTAGTTCACGTTATGCCTAACACCCGCTTAAAATCTCTTTCCATAATCGCGTAAAGGGTAGGAATGCTATTATCGGTTTGAAAGTGTGTGGTAAAAAGCGTGCCTCTTTCATTTTCGTTTCTGTAATCTGATTCAGCTTCCGTTAGGGCCATTCTGAACTGCGTGGTAGAGGCGTTCACGAACGTCAATACTTTATTAACGTTTTCGGTGGTCGTCTCGTTAAGGTATAGGCGGTTATCAGAAAAGGAATTGTAAGCGTCGTCAAAGCATTTCTTCAATTCCTTAAAGTTCTTATCTCGTGATGGTGGCTCCATCATTTGCCGATAATTGTCGTATGCGGCCCTTAACGCGATCAACTTTGGATATAGAGCTTTGACGGTATTAACCGTATCAATGCTTGGGATGTTTCCCGATGGATGCAATAGGATATGAAATTCTTTCTCGATTGCTTTCAATCGGAGCGGGCACGCTTCTTTTGCGAAGTCTGAAATTTCCAAAGATTCACGGTAATTCTTGTTGCTGATTGGTCGTGCAGTTGTTTCTATGCTGGTAATGTAGTGCGAAACTTGACGCTCGATTTCGTCTAAAAGAGATTTGATTTGGCTTTTGATAGGCGCTGGAACGAACAAATTTGTTTTAAGGTCGTTTTCAAATCCTCGAAATTTTTTTGCATAGTTGTCTCTATTTTTGGCCCGTTCTTCTTCGTCAGGCATATAGCAGACATAATTTTTAAACGCCGTGGTGACTCCCACGAGTTTGGAAAAGCAATCCATTAATGATTGCGTTCTAATTTCACTAGGCGCTAGCTCCCTTGGGGCGGGGGTTTCTTTTGGGGGTTCGGACTTTTCTGTTTTGGACTGAGAACGGGAGCGAACGACAAAAAACAAAACTGCTACAATCCCCAAAGACACGACAACATAACCAGTTCCCGAAATGTAAAAATTATTGATGTGTTGCGAATGGTCATCGTTCCGATTTGATACGTTCACTGTTGCCTGTCCATCTGCCTTAATGGCATTCGTGTTGGCGGGGGCGGGCGGGGGCGTTTTGGAAAAGCACCCGTTTCCCCATAGAAACAATCCCGCAATGATGGCAGCGATAATCGCCCCCGTAGAAGTGATAAGCGCGGGCTGGTTCTCTTTCCGTTGAAACCAATTTTTGACCATTCCGCATTTTCTGAAATGGGGTATGTTTTGTCAAATGGCAGGATTGGCGTTGATATTTCGCCCACCGCCTGCCGCGTCATGGCCAAACGCCCGCGCCACGTTTGAGGGCGGGCGTCAAACACAAACTTCAAAATTAGTTTTACGTTCTCCCTCAACCCGGCCTTCTCCCCAAGGAGAAGGAGCCACGCGCGCCGCGTCTTTGGCAAAACCAGCGTCGGGATTGGCCGGACGGTCATCCGCAAAACCAGAAACGTCCAATGGTGATTTCCTCTCCTGGGGGAGAGGATAAAAGGTGAGGGCGGGCGTCCACCAAGATAAACTGGATTTTACAACCGACCTCACCCCGGCCCTCTCCTCCGAGGAGAGGGAGGAACATTCGCCGCGTCTTTGGAAATACGAGCGGCGGGACTGGCCGGAGCTTCATCGAATCACCAAGAGCGTGATTGCTGAAGTCCTCTCCCCGGGGGAGAGGATTTAGGTGAGGGCGAGCGTCAAAACAAACTTTTCAGATCAATTGTCATTTCCTAAATTCCCGTCATGGCCGACATCGCCCGCGCCCGCCAGCTTCGCAAGGATGAAACCTGGGCGGAAAAACTGATGTGGCGCTGGCTGCGTGACCGGCGGTTCAGCGGCTACAAATTCCGCCGCCAGCATCCGCTCGGCGATTATTACCTGGATTTCTTTTGCGAGGAGGCGGAGTTGAATGTGGAACTGGATGGCAGCCAGCACGGTTTTCCCGACCAGCGGAAACACGACTCGGAACGGGAAAAATTTCTGCAATCGCGCGGCATCAAGACGCTGCGTTTTTGGAATTCGCATCTGCGTCGCAATGCCCAAAGCATCCGCGACACCGTTTTCAACGAATTGCAGTCCCGCGCGCCGCATCCGCTGCCGGAATATACGAGGCCGATGAAGGCGGAAAACAAAAGTTAGTTCAACACTCGACCTCACCCCGGCCCTCTCCTCCAAGGAGAGGGAGAAACATTCGCCGCGCCCGCTACACTCGCAAAGCGGCGCAAGGAGATGTATTTTAGCGGGCAACGGGAAATGTTATGAACCTGTCTGAATTGCACCAGCGGCTCTCGCAAAAGCCTGCGTATCGCAAGGCTTACGACGCCATTGGCGACGTGGTGTTGATCGGCGCGGCGGTTCGGAAATTGCGCGAAGATGCGGAGATGACTCAGCAGGAGCTGGCAGGCAAGCTGGAGATTTCGCAGTTTTATCTTTCGCGCCTTGAGACCGGCAGCGGCAGGGTTTCCCCTGATGTTGTTGCGGCAGTGGTGCGTTATTTTGAAGAAGAATTGCGCGGGCTGGGAATCAACGTCGAGCCGTGGCTGGCCACAGCGCCTAAAGCCGCACCGGCAGAAAAAACTTTATCGCAGCAGCGTTCCATAATGCCGGAAAGTTTATCGCGCATTCGCCGTCCTGCTGCCACCGAGGAATTGCCAGAAGGAGTTTTGCACGACAGACCGGTTCACAAGTATGGAACGCCCCACTGAAGTTTTTTGAGTGCCACATCCCGGCGTCCTCCCCATTCACTCAAAAGCCTGTCGGGTGTATTCTACCCCGCGTTTTCAACAGGCTTTGCCGATATCTTCAGCATCCGCTCAATCGGCAGCCGCGCCCGCTGCAAAATTTCCGGCGGCAGCTCGATTCGCGGCGCGAGGTTCCTCATGCAGTCGCGCACCTTTTCCAGCGTGTTCATTTTCATGAATTTGCACTCGCTGCACCGGCAGGGGTCGGTCGGCGCGCGCATCGCGTCAAATGTCGGCGCGCACAAGAATTCCTTGCCCGGGCATTCCTTCTGCATCCGGTGGATGATGCCCGATTCCGTCACGATGACGAACCGCCGCGCCGGGTCCGTTTTGCAGAATGAAATCATTTTCTCCGTAGAGCAGACCGCGTCCGCCAGGTCGCGCACCGCGCGCAGGCTTTCCGGATGAACCACGATTTTCGCGTCGGGAAACTGCCGCTTGGCCGCCAGCACCTGCTCGCATTGGAACTCGACGTGGGCGTAGCAATTGCCCTTCCACAACGTCATCGGCCGGCCCGTCTGCTCCGTCACCCATTGGCCGAGATTTTCGTCCGGCACAAAAAGCAGATCACGATCCTTCGGCGCGGCGTTGACGATTTTCTCCGCGTTGCCGCTCGTCACGATGACGTCGGACAGCGCCTTCACCGCCGCGCTGCAGTTGATGTAGGCAATCGTCCAGAAATTGGGATTGGTCGCCTGCAACGCCGCCAATTTTTCCGCCGGACAGCTTTCTTCCAGCGAACAGCCCGCGTCCTTGTCCGGCAGCACCACGATTTTGTTGGGGTTCAAAATCTTCGCCGTCTCCGCCATGAAATGCACGCCGCAGAAAACGATAACATCCGCGCCTGTTTTGGCCGCTTGTTGTGCCAGACCGAGCGAATCGCCCACGAAATCCGCCACGTCCTGTATTTCCGGCACCTGGTAATTGTGCGCGAGGATGACGGCGTTAAGCTGCTTTTTCAGCGTGAAGATTTCCTTCGCCAGCGGCTCGAACTTTTCCCTGGTCATCGCGCCCCGTGGATGAATCTCTGCAACTTCAATCATGTGGGAAATTTACCGCTGCGGACCGGCGTCGTCAATTAGCCTGCGATCCTGTTCGTCGAGAATCTTCCACTGTCCCGGCGGCAGATTGCCCAGCCGGAAATTTCCGATGCGGACACGCACGAGCCGCAATGTCGGATGGCCGATGGCCGCCGTCATCCGCCGGACCTGACGGTTCTTGCCCTCAATCAGCTCCAAGCCAATCCAGCAATCCGGCACGCTCTTGCGGAAACGGATGGGCGGGTTGCGCGGGGGAATTATTATGTTTGTAGCAGCGGACGTGAGTCCGCTCTGATCATTCGGATTTTGGAGCCGACTCACGTCGGCTGCTACCGATGAAATTTCAGGCTGCGGCTCCAGAATCCACGCGCGGCACGGCAGCGTTTTCCGGCCTTGAACCAAAACGCCCTGCTGCAATTTGTCCAGCAACTCGCGCGTGGGGATTCTTTCGACCTGCGCCCAATACTCGCGTTCGTGCGCGTGGCGCGGATGCAGCAGCCTTTCGTTCCAAGCCGGCTCGTCGCTCAAGAGCAGCAGGCCCTCCGAATCCGCGTCAAGCCGCCCGATGGCATAAACATTTTTCGGAAAGCCGAATTCCGCCAGCGTGCGGTTGGGCGAGCCGTCGCCGGTGAATTGCGACAGGACGCCGAACGGTTTGTGGAATGCGATGAGCACGACGTCCAATTTTTAACCGCAAAGGCGCCAAGGCACAAAGGGAAACAAAAACTTTGTGTCTTCGTGTCTTGGTGGTTAATTTCCCCGCGTGATCCGCAACATCATTTTCGACTGGTCGGGCACGCTGGTGGACGATTTGCCCGCCGTCCTGAAGGCGTCCAACTTCGTTCTCACGCAGTCCGGCAGGCCGGAGATGTCCCTCGCCGAATTCCGCGCGGAATTTTCCCTGCCGTTCACGAATTTTTACAGCCGCCACACGCCGGACGTGCCGATGGAGAAGCTGGAGGGCTGGTTTCACGCCGAGTTCAAGCGGTCGCAGGATTCCGTCTGCGAACTGCCGCACGCGCGGGAGTTTCTGGAATTCTGCCGCGCGAAACAGTTCCGCACGTTTCTGTTAAGCTCCGTCCACACCGACCATTTCAAGGTGCAGTGCCGCGTCACCGGCTTCGACGCCTTTCTCGACAAGCCCTACACTGACGTTTGGGACAAGCGGGAGAAAATCCGCGACATCCTCGCCGAAAACAGCCTCCAGCCGGACGAGACGCTGTTCATCGGCGACATGGAACACGACATCGAGACGGCCCGGCACGGCGGCATCCATTCCTGCGCGGTGCTGACCGGCTACAACACGGTGGACCAGTTGCGCGCGGCCAAACCGGATTTGATCGTCGAGCATCTCGGTGAATTGAAGCGCATGCTGCTGAAGAATCATTTCAACCTCAAGCCCGTTGAATCCGCGGAGGATGCCGAGCCGCCGCTGGCGACGGTCGGCGCGCTGATTTTCAACCGCGCCGGCGAGGTGCTGATGATCCGCACGCACAAATGGTCGGGGCTGTGGGGCATTCCCGGCGGCAAAATCAAGTGGGGCGAAACCTCCGAGGCCGCGCTCCGGCGCGAAATCAAGGAGGAAACCAATCTTGGCGTGACGGACATCGAGTTCGTGCTCGTGCAGGATTGCATCCGCTCAAAGGAGTTTTACCGCGAAGCGCATTTCGTGCTGCTGAACTACACCTGCCGCTGCACCGGCAAAAAACCGGACGTGGTGCTGAACGAGGAAGGCCGCGAGTTCCGCTGGCTGACGCTTGCCGCCGCCAAAAAACTGCCGCTCAACACGCCGACAAAGATTCTGCTCAAGGCCGTTTTGAAAAAATCCGCGATTCGCAACCGCCAATCTGCAGTCAAAAAACGCCGTGGCTAAAATTTCCATCATTGACCTCGAAGTGTTTTACCGCGTCGGCGTGCCGGACGTGGAACGCGCGCAGCCGCAGCGCCTGCTGTTGACGGTGGAGATGGAATCCAATTTTTCCGCCGCCGCGAAAAGTGACGGCATCGCCGACACGATTGATTATTTCGCCGTCACGCAGCGCCTGCTGAAATTCGGCGAGGGCCGGAGCTGGAGGCTGATTGAAAAACTCGCCGCCGACATCGCCGGCGCAATTTTATCCGAGTTCAAACCGCAAAGCGTCACCGTCGAAGTGAAGAAATTTGTCATCCCGCAGGCGCGGCACGTTTCGGTTAGTTTGACGAAGGCTCGGAACTGATTATTGGCCCGTCCATCGTCTGCAATTTCCAGCCGCGTTTGTCCGTCGCGATTTCAACAGCGCCAGAGCTGCGCGTGTAAATCACCGGGATTGTCTTTTGCTCCAGCCTGTCTTTCAAGGCGCGGCCCGCGCGCCGCGTCGCGGGAAATTCGGAATCCGCAATCACGATTACCTTCGGCTGGATGGCGTCAATCAGCGCGTCGCAAAGCGGCTCGCCTTCGTTCGGCAGGCCGGCAATCACGATGTCAGCGCGCAAATCGTTCGTGCGCGCAAGCAATTCGCCCTGTCCGGCGCGGCTCAAATCCGACAGCAGTAAAATCCGCGCGCTGCGAAAGGTGCCAAGCAAAACCAGAGCGCCATCGTCGGCCTGGGAGAAACCATCTGTCAAGCCGGGATGCAAAACCTGCCAGCACCCGGCGGTGTCGCCGCAGTTGAAAATTTTGTGGCGCGACGATTTTTCAAATTCAGAAACGGCGTCGCGGTAGGCCGCCGAACGGAATTTTGTGTTGCTGGTCCATAATTCGCCGATGCCGAAAAGTTCGTTGAGCGATTCTGCGCCGCCACAGTCGCGCGCGTCGCCGTGCGTCAACACAAGGTGCTGGACACGGTTGACGCCCTGCGCGTGGAGAAATGGTTTGAGCGTGAACTGGACGGCGTTTTCATCGCCGCAATTCACGAGCCAGTCGTTTTTTTGCCCGGCGGCATCCACCCAGACCGCGTGGCCGCCGTTGAGCGGCAGCACGGTCAAATCGGTTTCGTCGCGCGACGATTCCCAGCGGCAGAAATACGCTGCGGCGATCAAAATCAAAACCGCCGCACTCCAAATCCGCCGGCGTGGTGCAAAAATCCAGCCGCTCAACCCGCCGAGGATGACGGCATAATAAATCCCGATTTCCAGCCACGACGGTGCGGCGACGTAGAAGTAGGCGCCGGGAATTTTCGTGGCCCATTCGCTCACGTCCGTCATCGCCACCATGAAAAACCACGCGGCGTGGTTGAACAAGACCGTTGCCCATGGCAGCCAGGTTCCGCACACGAGCGCGCCGAGGTTGCTCATCAGCGCCAGCGTGCCGAGCGGCACGGCGACGATGTTGGCTGGCGTCGAAACCGGGCTGAACAAATGAAAATACTTCGCCGCCAGCGGAATGGAGCCGATCCACGCAGCGAGCGAGAGCGCGCAATAACGCAGAAAGATTCGCAGGAAGAAATTGAGCGCGCGACGCCAGCGCGGCAGCAGTTCGTCGGGCAGCAGAGGATCGTGCCGCAGCAGCCGGTCGGCGATTTTGTTCAGCGGCGGGAGCATCAGCGCGATGACGAGCACGACGAAAAACGAAAGTTGGAAGCTGGCCTCGAAAAGCTGGCGCGGTTCCCAGAGCAAAATGATTAACGCGGCAGCGGCGAGCGAGTTCACCGTGTCGCCGGGCCGTTTCAACGCCCAGCCGCCGAGGACAACGGTCATCATCACCGAGGCGCGGATGGCGGACGGTTCCCAGCCGGTCGCGGCGGTGTAAAACCAGATGGCCGGGATGGCGATGAGGCCGCACCAGGCGCGAGAGACCCGCAGCACGCGCAGCAGCGCGACAAGCATCGCAGAAATCAGCGCGATCCGAAGCCCGTCAATCGCAAAGAGGTGCATCGTGCCCGCACGGAGAAACGGTTCGCCGATGTCGCCGGTGAACGCCGTGCGCCAGCCCAGCGTCATCGCCCAGAGAAGGCGCAGCGGCTCATCCTCGACCGGCAGACCGAGCGCGAGCGTCTGCTTTGACCATCTCAAAAACCGGTCGGTCAACGGCGGCGAATCCAGCTGCGGCTCAAGAATCTTCCAGTCATTCGTGGAACTTGTTTTGAGCTGGTAATAAATGCCGCGCGTTTGGAGGTAATCGCGATAATCGAAAAGCCCGTCGGCCAGCGGCGGCGGCGGACGGGCGATGACGCCGGAAATCTCAACCGGCTGGCCGGCGAAACAAGTTTCTGCGAGCGGATTTGGCGTCGTGACAATGATTGTGCCAGAGGCCGGCTGCCAGTTTTCTCCGCGCCGGATTTCTGCGACCCGGACCTTGGCAAGCGAATGCTCGGTTTCCTGCTCGTCGCGTTCGACAATTTTCAGGTGCGGCGTTTCAATCAAGGTGCCGCGCACGGCGACGATGGCGGCGTCATTGCCAATCAAGGTGCGCAAATCATTTGGCGAAATGACGGCGGTCCGGCTGGCGAGGTTGGTCCAGCCAATGAGCGCGAGGAGCGGCCAGATCAGAAACGGGCGGATTTTTTCAAAGACGAGGGCAAGGACGAGGACGAGGAATGAAATGGCAAACAGCGCGGCGAGCGGCGGCTGGAAAATTATGGCGAGCAGCAATCCGATTGCATAACAGGAAACGACAGCTACCAGCGGGCGTTTCATATTGTTTTTTACCAGCGTTTTCGCCAGCGGCCAAAAATCCAGAGCGCCATCAAGCCTGCCGCGCCGCCGGCGGTGTCAATGAACACGTCCGACACCAACGGCGTTCGCGTGGGCACGAAGCGCTGATGAAATTCGTCACTGGCGGCGTAAAGGAAAACAATGCAAAGAACAAGACCGGTTGCGCGCCGGCTCCATCCGCCTGCGCTGCGCTCCGCCGCGCCGCGCGGAGGCGGATTTTTCCCATCCGCCTGCCGGATCGCGCGCCAGAGCAGCAGCGCGAGCACGGCGTATTCGGTCAGGTGCGCGCATTTGCGGATGAGATGGTGAATCCACTCGACGTGCGCCGGCGAAAGGTGCGGGAACAGCCAGCGCAGGAAGGGTTCGACAAGCCCCGCAGAGTGCTGATAGGACTTGGCGTCGCTCGAGGCGGTGAAAATCAATGCCATCCAGACCAGCGGCGGCAGCCAGTATTTCAAAAAGGCGCGGAGCTTTGGCACACCGGATGAAAGCCGATGTCGTTTTCAGTTTCAAGTTCAAGTTTTCAGATTCGAAGGCCGGAAACTGAAAACTTGAAACTCTCCCGCGCATCTGGCACACCAAAGCCTCCTGATGAAGAAAATGCCATTGATTTTTGCGGCGCTGCTTTTTGCGGCGACCGCCGGAGCGCAGACGCAGCCGGATTTGATCGCGCGAATCCATTTCGCCGGCGCGGACCGGATTGCCGCCGACACCAATTCCGCCGCGTTCTCAAATGAATTTTGCTCCGCCGAGGCGCGGGCGCTGGAAAGCCGGACGCTCGACAAGCTTTCCCGCGCGCCGGGCGTGTGGTTCAAATCGAAACTCGCCGTCGGCGCGGACGACGGCGCGGTGCAATTGCGTCCGCTGCTGGACGATTTGCTCAAGTCGGAATGGATTTTTGAGATGCGCGACGCGACAAACGGTTCTCCGGAATACGCGCTGGCGATCCGGCTGGACGACGAGCGCGCGCAGCTTTGGAGTAAAAATCTGGCGGCGGTTTTGCAAAGCTGGACGGGCGTTGCCGTCATGCAAAAGGAACTTGGCGTCTGGCAGTTGCAAAAGCACAACCCACCGGATTTGTTGAGCTTCGAGCGTCATGGCGACTGGGTCGTGATTGATTGCGGCCAGAACAATTTGTCGTTGCGCGGACAAATTCTGCCGATTCCTACCAAACCGCTTGATGCGGAAACCAACTGGCTTTCCGCCGATCTGGACTGGCCGCGGCTGGCGCGGATTTTCCCGGCGCTGAACGGGTTTGATTTCCCGAAAATCCAGATGCAGGCCGTCGGACGCGGCGGCAATTTGCAATTGACCGGACGGCTCGCGCTCGCGCAGCCGCTGCCGCCGCTCGACAACTGGCGGCTGCCCGCGGCCACCATCCGCCAGCAGATCGTCAGCTTCACCGCCGCGCGCGGCGTCGCGCCGTGGCTGTCGAGGCAGCCCTGGATGCAGCCGCTGGAAATCCAGCCGCAGCCGGAGCAGCTCTTCATCTGGGCGCTGGCGCGGGTTCCGTTCCAGACGTTCGCCGCCGAGCCGGTGCCGGACGCCCGGGCCGCGCTCGCCCAACTGGACCGGCGGTTGTCCGCCAACACGAACTGGCAGCGGCAGTTCATCAGCCCGTTCACGGTGACGATGACGAACAATGAAATTTCCTGGCACGGCATGCCGTTCATCACGCCATTCGTGCAGGCCGTGCGCGAACCGGCGGGCGATTTTCTGGTCGGCGGATTTTTTTCCAATGCCCCCAGATCCGCGCCGCTGCCGCCGGGACTGGTCGCCGCGTTGAACCAGCCGAACCTGATTTATTATCATTGGGAAGTCACCGCCGAGCGGCTGGGGGAATTGCCGCAAATGAGCCAGTTGATGCTCATGCTCACGCGGCACCGGCAGCTTGACGGAGAATCCGCCGCCGGCAAATGGCTCAACCGCATCAGTCCGGCGCTCGGCATCAGCATCACCGAGGCCACGCAAATTGCTCCGAACGAGCTGGCCTTCAAACGCACGGCGCCCGGCGGGCTGACGGCGATTGAACTGCTCGCCTTTGCAAACTGGCTTGACGCGCCGCAATTTCCGGCGCTCGATCTGCGCATGCCGCCGCCGCGCATCCGGCCCGGCCAGAAACCGCTCGGGCTGCCGGCCATGATGCCGTCCGCCGCGCCGGTGCATCCATGATTATGCTAAAACTGGGAGTCAACATTGACCATGTCGCGACGATCCGCGAGGCGCGCTTTCGCGGACGCGGATTTGGCGAGCCGGATCCCATCGAGGCCGCAAAAATTTGCGAGGCGGCGGGCTGTCACGGCATCACCGCGCATTTGCGCGAAGACCGCCGGCACATGCAGGACCGCGACATCTGGAAACTGCGCGAAGTCGTCAAGACGCGGCTGAACCTCGAAATGGCCAACGTGCCGGAAATCATCGTCATCGCGCTGAAATTAAAACCGGACATCGTCTGCATCGTGCCGGAACGCCGGCTGGAGGTGACGACCGAAGGCGGGCTGGACGTGGTCGCCGCCGAAAAATCGCTGGCCGAGACGCGCCGGAAAATGAACGACGCTGGCATCGAGGTGAGCCTGTTCATCGCGCCGGACGAAAAACAGATTGAAGCCAGCGCGCGGACCGGCGCGCAATTCATCGAGCTGCACACCGGCGCGTTTGCGGAGGCGTTTACTCGTGGCAGCCAACGTGAGTTGGCTCACTCTAAACAATCAAAAGCTAATCAGAGCCGACTTACGTCGGCTGCTACGAATTTTGAGCTAAGGCGGCTGGTATCCGGCGCGGAGCAGGCGCATGCGCTCGGCTTGAAGGTGAACGCCGGCCACGGCTTGAATTACAAAAACCTGGCGGCGCTTTTCCCCGTGCCGCATCTGGTGGAATTGAACATCGGTCACAGCATCATCAGCCGCGCGGTGTTCGTGGGAATGCGGCAGGCCGTGAAGGAAATACTGGCGTTGATGAAGAAATATCGCGGTTGAAGATTGGGCGTCATCCGCAAATCGAAAATGATTCTTGGCATCGGCATTGACATCATCGAGGTGGCGCGCATCAAGGCGTCGCATGAAAAATTCGGCGAGCGGTTTGCGAACCGGATTTTGCTGCCGGATGAAATCGCCTACTGCCTGTCGCACAAAAATCCCGCGCCGTTCCTCGCGGTGCGGTTTGCGGCGAAGGAGGCGATTTCCAAGGCGTTCGGCACCGGCATCGGCGCGGCACTCGGCTGGCGCGACATGGAAATCCGCAGGAAGGAATCCGGCGAGCCGTTTGTGATTCTGCACGGCAACGGGAAAACGCTGTTTGAATCGCGCCAGGCGCAGCGGCTGCTCGTCAGCTTGAGCCACACGGAGAATTACGCGGCGGCGACGGCGGTTCTGGAGGGATAGACCGCGGGTTTTGCGGGCGGCGCGGATTGAAACGAAATCTGCGCCAACGCTTTCTCCTTTTTTCAGCCCGCTTTTTCCCGCACAATGTGCGCATGGACTGGGCCGTCGTGGCGATTTTGATTTTCGCCGGCGCGAGTTTCTTTTTCGCGCTGGCGGAAACGGCCTTGTTTTCCCTCGGCAAATGGCAGGCGGCGCAGCTCGCGGAAAAAAATCCGCGCGCGGGCAAAATCGTCGCGGCGCTGCTCGAACACCCGCAGGATTTGCTGGCGACGCTCGCGCTCGGCAACACCTTTGCCAACGCCGCGATGCTCGCCGTCGCGCTGCGGATGGTTTTCAACGCGCACTGGATGCTGGCGCTGACGCTGCTGACGCTGCTGGCGCTGACGCTGCTGGGTTGCGAGGTTTTTCCAAAAACGCTGGCCGTCCGCCGGCCGGAACGCTGGGCGCTGCGCGTGAGCTGGCCGCTGCTGGTGTTCCAGAAGGCGACCGCGCCGCTGCACCGGGTCGCGCGGTGGCTGAACGTGGCGATTTTGAAAAAGACCGCGCCGCAGATGTCCACGGTGCCGGCGTTGACGGACTCGGAGTATTTCGAGCTTCTCGAAATGGCCTACCAGCAGGGCACACTCGCCGAGTCCGAAAAGGAAATCATCCTCCAAATCATCAGCCTCGACCAGCGGACGGCCCGCGACGTGATGCGGCCGCGCGCCGGCATGGCGGCCATCTCCGACGACACGCCGGTGGAGGAGATGATTGCCGCCGCAAAAAAATTCCAGCACCGCCGACTGCCGATTTACGACGAGACGCCGGACACCATCGTCGGCATTTTGAACACGCGGGCGCTGCTGCTGGACCCGAAGGTTGACCTGGCGGACGCGATCGAGTTTCCGTCGTTCGTGCCGGAGACGATGAACCTGTTGCAACTGTTCCAGAGCCTGCAAAAGCAGCAGCGCGGGCTGGCGATTGTGCTGGATGAGTTCGGCGGCACGGCGGGGCTGGTGACGATGGAGGATATTTTGGGCCGGCTCATCGGCAAAATCCGCGCGGCGGCGCAGCCGGAGGGTTTTGTCATGGAAAAAATCCCGCCTGACCGCTGGCGCGTGAGCGGGACGATGCGGCTGGACGATTTCCGGCGGGAATTTCCGGCGCTGGGCGAAGTGCCGGAGGTCGAGACGATGGGCGGATTGCTGGCGCATTTGTGCGGCGTCGTGCCCGTGGCCGGAGAATCGGCGGCGTTTCGAGGATTGAAACTCACGGCGCACTCGGTGGACGAGCGCCGTGTGCGGGAGTTGCTGGTCCAAAAGCTGAAATAAGATGGACGCAAACATCATCAACTGGATTGTGCTGTGCCTGTGCCTGCTGCTGTCATTTCTGCTGTCGGGCATGGAGGCGGGCGTGTTTGCGTTGAGCCGGCTGCGCGTGCGGCGGCTGGCGCGCGCGGGCAAGCCCTCGGCGAAACTGCTGCACGGCTTTCTCGAACGGCCGGAAAATTTCCTGTGGACGATCCTCGTCGGCAACACGCTCGCCAACTTTTTGATCCTGGGCTGGACGCTGCTCCAATTGCACGAGGCGCTGTCGGGCCATCACGTCTGGATTGCCGCGGCCTTTGCCGCCGCCGTGTTTCTGTTCTACGCGTTGTTCGACCTGCTGCCGAAAATGTTTTTCCGCGCGTATCCGAACCAGTTGTGCCTGCTGGCGGCGCCGGTGTTCCGCCTTTTGCACACCGCGTTAAGCCCGCTCGTGGCGATGGTGGAAGGCATTTCCAAAATGATGCTGCGTCTGACGGGCGGCCGGGCGTTCACGGGCCGGGTCTTCGGCAGCCGCGAGGAAATGCGCTCGGTCATGCAGGAATCCGCCCAGGTGCTTACCAGCGATGAGCGCGTGATGATCAACCGCGTGCTTGACCTGCAAAATTTCACCGTGCGGCAAATCACCACGCCGCTGGCGCAGGTGGTGGGCGTCGAGGCGCAGACGCCGCTCGGCGAGGCGTTCCGGCTGGGACGCGAACGACGGTTCTGGCGCCTGCCGGTGCGGGAAATGCGCGACGGCCGCCCGCGCATCGCCGGGCTGCTGCCGCTCGGCCCGCTGCTGTTCCGCGACGATCTGGACCTGCAAAAACCCGCCGCGGCACACATGACGCCGGCGCTTTTTGTGGATGAAACGATGCGGCTGGAAGTCGCGCTGCGCCTGATGCAGCGCGCCGGTCACCGGCTGGCCATCGTGCTGGCCAGCGACGGCGCGGAAACGGGCGTCGTGAGCTTGGAAGACATCTTGAAGGTCATGTTCGGCGAAATGAAATTGTGAACTCGCATGATGCCATTCTGATCGCCCTGAAAATCCTCACCGTGCTGGTGCTGGTGCTGGTGAACGGATTTTTTGTCGCCGCCGAGTTCGCGCTCATCCGCATCCGGGAGACGCAGCTCGACGCGCTGGTGGCCCGGGGCTGGAAGCGCGCGGCGATGGCACGGCACATCGTCCGGCATCTCAACTCGTATTTGAGCGCGACGCAGCTCGGCGTGACGATGGCCAGCCTGGGTTTGGGTTATCTGGGCGAGCCGGTGTTCACGGCCCTGCTGGAGCCGCTGCTGGAGCCGCTGGGGGTCACGTCCGTTCTCTGGCAGCATTCCATTTCCTTCGCCGTCGGTTTCGGCGTGCTCACCTTTTTGAACATCGTGGTGGGTGAACTCGTTCCCAAATGGCTGACCATTCAAAAGACCCTGCCGGTCGCGCTTTGGGCGGCGCGGCCGCTGCACTGGTTTTACTTCGCCTTCTATCCCTTCAACTGGTTGTTGAACGTCTCGGCGCGCTGGCTCGTGCGCCGGATGGGCATCGTGCTGGACGGCCCCGGCGACCGCGCGCCGTCGGAGGACGAACTGCGCCTCGTGCTCGCGGCGGCGCCGCAGGGCGCGACGGCGGGCGGACGCAACCTGATTTTGAACGCGCTCGATCTGCGCCAGCGCGTGGCGCGCGAAATCATGCGCCCGCGCCACGAAATCACCGCCATCAACACCGGCGCGACGATGGCCGACTGCCTTGCGCTCGCGGAGCGGACGCGCTACTCGCGCTTTCCGTTGTGCGACGGCGGCGATCTGGACAGGACGCGCGGCATCATTCACATCAAGGACTTGTATGCCTTGCGCGGCACGGCGCGGACGGCGGCGGATTTGCTGCCGGCGGCGCGTCCGCTGATTTATGTGCCGGAGACGGCGCGTCTGGAAAAATTGCTGCAATTATTCCTCGAACGGAAACTGCATTTCGCCCTCGTCGTGGACGAATACGGCGGCACGGTCGGCATTGTGACGCTCGAAAATGTGCTCGAGGAACTCGTCGGCCAGATTCAGGACGAGTTTGACGAGGAAAAGCCGGAGCTGGCCCGCACCGGGGAAAATGTCTGGGAAGCCGCCGGCACGCTGCCGGTTCACGAGCTTGGAAAAATCATCGGCGAAATGCACCACGATGAAAGCGTCGCGACCGCGAGCGGCTGGGTCACGCAGAGGCTCGGCGGGTTTCCGAAGACCGGCGATTCATTGACGGTGGGGAATTGCGAATTGCACGTCGAGGAAATGGACGGCCCGCGCGTGGCGCGGCTGAAAATCACCAAACAAGCCGAGCCGCCGGGGCCGGAGATTTAGCGGTTGCCTCACCACCGCGCGCCGCGAACCGCAAAAACCGCCGTGACAATTCCGATGGCCGCGTCCACCGCCGCCGCCGCCCAAAGCCGGTTCAACGCGGTGGCGACGGCGAAAAGCAGAATCCCGCCGAGCCAGACCCGGAGCGGATGGAAATCCGGCGGAAGCCTTTTGTGCGGCTGCTTGTTGATCAGCATCGGCGTGGCGAACGCGAGGATCAGCAGCGTCACGACCGCCCAGCCCAGGAAGTTCACCAGCGGCACGCCCTGCCAGTCGAGCGGAAATTTTGTCGGTTCCCAAAACCAGTAATGTTTCACCCGCGACGCGAACGGCTCGAACGCCAGGTCGAACAGCACTGTCAGTCCGGTTGTGAGGCCGATGAGCCAGAAGCCGTAGGCGCGAGTTTTGCGCCAGGGACGCAGAATGAGCCGCGCCGTGCCACGCGAGTTAAAAATCGCCACGACCCAGATCAGCGGCACCGCCCACGGCAGCGTTTGGCCAAATGCCGGCCCGGCGTTGCCGCCGGGGGTGAGCTGGCCGAACGGAATGCCGGTTTTCAAATCGAGCCGGGTCGCCGCGCCGCCGGCAAGCCCGATGAACAATGCCGTGGAGAGGACATTTTGCAGCGGCAGATGCCGCGCCAGCGCCGCGAGGGTGCTCGCGGTCGCCAGCAACAGCAGCACTGCCTCCGGCCAGCCGGATTTGCCGGGCAGATGAATCGTCCGCCAGAGTTGCGCCAGCACCAGCGCGTAGGCAGCGAGAAACAGGATGTTGAAAAGGCGGCGCTCCCACCGCGCCAGTTTTCGGGCGGCGATGCTGTCCGTGTTTGATTCAAATGGCATGGGCGAAAACCGGCGGCGGCATCCTATGGATTTTCCGCCGTCGGTGCAGCAAATTAAATTGCCTTGTATCCGCCGCGCTTTGCTGCTTTGCTCTGCGCGGCCAAAAAAAGAACCGTGACGCTTGAAGAAGCCATCGTTCAGATCAAGGCATGCGCCGCTCAAATGGACGCGCGCTACGGGCGGATCGTCTTCGACGAGTGGGCGGTGATCTCGCTGCTGGACAACAAGGCGCGCGTGCTGGCCTACGTCGGCCCTCGTCATGACGACTTCATGGCAAACTTCGCAAAGGATCTCGGCACCCTGCGCGCGGGACTGCTCAACGCGGATTATGGCACTGGCGATTTTGAATTTGCCCGTCACGGCACCGGCACCGGCTTTGAATCGTTCATGGTTCTGGGGCGGGCGCTTTATCTGATTTGCAACAATACGCGCGAAAGCATGGACACCATCGCCAAAAATCCGCGCTGGCTCATGGCGCAGGAGCCTTTTGCCGGATTGGGCGACAAGTTCCGCGCCAATCCGATCACCGGCACCGGCGACGACACGAAGTCTTTTAAGAAAGGCTGAACGTTACATCGTTGAATCGGCATTTGGCGTGCGCGCATAAACGATTTAACGCCATCACCCCAGCAATCCCTTCCACAGAAAATAGCCGTAGGCGATGACCAGCGCCACGCCCGCGAACCACGGCAGCCGTCCCAGAACCGTCACGAAGAAAAAATGCACCAGCGTCGCGCCCAGCAGGATGAACATCGCCACATGGAAAACCGGCGGCATCGCCATCGTGTGATAGAGCGCATAGACGCCGAGGCACAGCGGAATTGAGACGTGACAGTCGCCAACCTGCGAGGCATAAACCGTTTCCGGCTGGCCGCGCCAGGTGTAATAAACCGCCAGGATCGCATTCGGCAGCACCATCAGCCAGCCGCTCAACCAGCCCATGTATCGGGCGCTGATGAATCCGGTGTGGATGTGCGAAATCCAGATCACCAGCCGGTCCGTGCTGACGTAAATCGCATACGCGCCGATGGCCAGCAGCGCCAGGTCAAACGGCAGCGTCCAGCTCAACGACTTTCCCTGGCGCACGTTCGATTTCAGGACTTCGAAAATGTGGAAGCATTGCCAGAACAAAAACAGCCCCACCAGCACCAGCCCGTCATCAAAGGTCAGCCGGCCCTTGCGCCCCATCGCCCAGACCGCGCCGGTGAAAAACAGGATGGCCGTCAGCGTCAGCAGCAGCGCCAGCCGGTTCAACTGCTGCGTCTTGACGGCGGCGCCGGATTTCTTTCTGGCCGGACTTTTCCCGTCGGACTTGCCCTTCGACAGCAGCGCCTTGGTCAGCCAGAAAACCCCCGGCAGGCCCAGCACCAGCGTCATGTTCGTGACGTTGTTGACCAGCGAGTTCGTCATCACGTCCGCGCCGGAGCCGCCGTTGCGGCCGAGGATGAAGGCGAAGATGAGGTTGCCCATGCCCGTGCAATACGGCATCACCAGCGTGCCGAGCACCGTGCCCTCAAAACCCTTGGCGCTCAAAACCTCCAGCCGCCAGAGCATCAGAAACGACGCCGCGAGGAACACCGCCAGAAACAGCCACGGCGCATAAGGTCCCCGGGCCTCAATCCAATGGATGAACGGGTTTGCCACACGCAAAGTTTAGCGAAAAGAATTTTCAGCGCGAATTTTTTCGGCGGGCAACCCTTCCCGCAGGCGGTCAAATAAACGCGGCCAGCGGCGGCGGATTATTCGCGGGACGGCATCGCGGGGCGGCTCCCGGCGTGTTGGAGCGCCGCGCCCAGCCAGGCGATGGTCTGGCCCAGATCCTTCATGTTGCGCGCCGCCTCGTCGTCCTTGGACACCTCGCCCTTTTCCCGGCCATAGCCGAGATTCCAATATGTTGACCCCGGCACAATCGCGCCAGACATGAGGAACATGTGGTTCATCGAGTCAAATGCGTGCGTGCCGCCGCCGCGCCGCACCGCCACCACCGCCGCGCCGATTTTCCCCTGGAACAACCCGCCGTTGGCCAGCGCCACCAGCCCGGCGCGATCCAGCAGCGCCTTCATTTCCGCGCTCACGTCCGTGAAATAGGTTGGCGAGCCGAGGATGATCGCGTCCGCCGCGGCCATTTTCTTGAAGCACGGGTTGAACGCATCGTCCTTCTGGCTGCACTGGACGTTTTTCTTTTTGAAGCACGAATAACAGGCCTGGCAGCCGCGGATGTTCGCGCCGCCGATCTGGACGAACTCGGTTTCCCAGCCGGCGGCGGCCAGCGGCGCCAGCACCTGTTTCAAAAGAATTTCAGTGTTTCCGCCCTTTCGCGGACTTCCATTGATGGCAACAGCTTTCATAGTCAAATAGGATTCCGATTTTCCACCTGAATCCGGCCTTGTCAATGACGAATGAAAATTGAAACCGGTTGTCGGACCGACACTGGAGGCGAAGGCGCGGCGCAGCACCCGCCGCGACGGTTGAATCGGCAGTTTGAGCGTTTCCGTTCAGAATGTTTTGATGCGTGCGAGCTCTGCCCATCGGTGAAAACCGGGCCGCTTCAGACCAAAACTCGTCATCGCAGGATTGCAGATGAAACATTCTACCGGCGTTTGCGCTTTTTTCCCACGATGCGGGCGGTGGCGGTGGCGGGTTTCTGAGCAGCCCTTTCCGCCTCGGAAAAAAGCATGGTCATTGTCGTAAACCATGCCAGCAACACCGGGAGAAGATATCGTCCACCCGCTCCATCGTTGGTATAACCAATCACATCGCTCAAGCTGTGGATGCTGACAAAGGTTGTGAAAACACCGCATAACGCAAACGTGGCGCCGACAAACATTGCGAGTGTCCATGCGATCACCTGGCGTCGTGATGGAACGGAAAACCAAAGTGTGATCGTCATCAACAGGCACAGCCACGCCACCCCAAGCGTGGAAGGATTATACAGCGAAGAAAGGCCGGCCCATTTGCCGATCCAATGAAGCTGACCGCCTTCACCATTCCAGTTTGCAAAGTCGGGATTCACAAACAATCGCGCAAACTCAATCAGCAAGAGGCGGGGCAAATCCGCAAGGGTTGAAAAGAACGTGGCCGGGTGGTGCAGCACGTCGCCAACCGAACTCGATTCGTAGTTCAATGTGGGTATTTGAAAACGCAGGCAGACAAAAGGCAGGGCCGCCAGAAAACAGAACACCACCGCCAGCCAGAGGCGTGGCGACAGTTTCAACGAGGGTCGGGCCGACGGCAGCAGCAAAATCCAGCCTCCCACCAGCGCCAGAAATATACTGCCCTCGAACTTTGTCATGGCCGCCCCGAACAATAGCGTCAGCCCAAGTCCAAGCCGGGCGCGGTCTTTTCCGGCCAGATAGATGGCGCATTGCATGAAGCCCATGATCGTAAAGAAAATCATCGGCATGGTGCTGCCTTCCCACTGGACATATTGCTGCGTGGCCGGCAACAGCAGAAACCCCAGGAGCGCAAATGGCGCGGCATGAAACCAGCCGTTCCCGATGCGGATCGCCGAAGCCAGGGCGATCAGAAGAAACAGCAGCATCCAGGTGGGCCAGAACTTTGTGACGAACTCATCCACATGACCGATGGAATCATACGTGGCTGAATGCAGCGAAGGCACGAGCGTCGGATAGTCGAGGTGCGCATGTGCCAGCGCGGGGTTGGAAAACCACTGCACCAGTTCATGCCCGGTGTAGAGATGAATCATCTTCGCCTTGAGCATCCACCTCATCGCGTCGGGGTCGGTAAGTCCCTGCAGACCGGCGATATGGAACAGGATCGCAAACACAAACAGGCCGATTATCACGCAGGCTGCCGTAATGGGATTGCGAAACAGCGCCCTGAAACTGTCGGTTATCTTTGTCAAAAGCACTCTGCGATCGCGCCATATTTCGGCAGTTGCGCCAAGGGCGGTGACAACGAGAATCAGCCCGCGTCCGTGAAAACCACAAAGTTTGATGCCCAATGTAAGCGCCGCCACAGCCATCATTCCCAAACCCAGGCCGCAGGCCAGTTGTTCGAAAAACGCCATCCGCCCGTCCAATGTGGAAAAGAAAAAACGGAACAACCATATTCCCGCAAACGCCGTCAGCAATGGAAGCAAAAACGCGACGACCAGGTCGTGTTTCGAGCCAAACCAGTCCGGGTTGGCCGGCTGTCCAATGGGCATGTTCCGAAGTGGCTGAAAACCGCTCGTGTTCTTGTCCAGCACCATCATCCTGACATCATATCCGTTGGAAAGAATTTCCTGAATGGAGTCGGATGTTGTGCCGACAAAGCCGTCCTTGGTTTGCCGGGTTACGTGATCCAGACTTGTCCCGATTTCACGCGGGAAGAGGTAATAGGTTGCCCAAAAATAATATCCAATCTTGTCGTAGTTGGTGGGGCCGATCATGTCCATCATGAAAATGCGCGCATCCTTTGGATACATTAAATCAATTTGTCTGACCCCTGCGGCCGCCGGTGTGATTTGTCTTTCCCGCTCCACTATGTCGGTAATCGCCGACAATTGTTTCCCTCGAAGATAGGTGTGTCCCAGGGACGAAAACCAATTCTCCACGCCAGTATCATTGTAATGCCGAAACTGCCATGCGATGACAAGGCTGGCAAAAGCAAGAAGGGTTGCTGTGACGATGGCCGCCCAACGACTGTTCATGGAATTCAAAGCGCGCATAAAAGCAGATTTGCGAATTTCCCTCAAGGGTTTTTACCGGAGCAAAATCCCTCCACAGCCTGTCCGATGGTTGGAATTGACAAGCCTGCGGCGCACGCGGACGAAGGCGAAGGCACGGCGCAGCACCACGGAAAGGGAGAAACCCGTGACCCGGTTTTAGAAAATCAGGAAAAGCCGTGGTTGGAGGATCATCCGCGAACCAAAAATCACGTAAATCCATGACAGGAGAACATCAATCCGTCACGGGAGAATGTTCTTTTACGATGGAAGAACATTCATTTATCGCATCCGAATGTTAAACCGTGACGAACGAATATCCTCTTAAGCGAAAGAAGATTAATCCGTGGCAAAGGAACATTCTTTTACAACGAATGAACATTAACCTGACATGGATTGATGTTAATCTATGGAACATCAATGTTCCTTCGTCATGGATTTATGTAAGAATCCCCCAAAATCGGTTATTCTGAACAAAAGCCAGTTTTGTTTGAAATGCAGCGGCAAGTTTGCCGGACGAGGTTTTCGGCGCGACGCCGAAAACGACACGCGCGAGGCATGTGCTCCCCAAAACGTCTCGTCGAAACCGGATGAAGGCGGAAGTGAAACGCAGGCGGAAGCGCAGCACCACGGAAAGGGGCGGGCGCAAGGCGGGACACCTATTATTTCTTGTTCAACTTCTCTAAAATCTTGATGAATTCCGACTCCAGAGATTCCGCATCTTTACCGTAATGTGCTTGCCGGTGGTGCTGTGGACAAAGCGCAATCACATTGTCAACCGTGTCGCGTCCCGCATCGCATAGCGCAATAATGTGATGGGCTTCCACATAGAAGCGACCGTTTGTTGTAGCAAAACCCTGAACATTGCAATATTCGCATTTTCCTCTCGCACGTTTAATCGCGTGTGCCCTTACTCGATTATCACGTTTTATGGCTTGGACAACGACGCTTGCCCTATCTGGAAACTGATTTCCCTCTGGAGGAGCCGACAGGTCATCAATGGCATTCTCCATTTCTGCTACTCGCGTCAAAGTGTAATCACCAGTTTTTTGGTCAACAGCAGTCACACGCCAAATGGCTGGATCCAATTGCCTTTTGGAAACAATGCTTCCCTTGGGACTGCCCATCTTTCCATCCAGAACAATAATGCGAATTGGAAGTTTTTCTCTAATCGCTTGTTTTACTCTGGCTTGATTCCTCTTCCCTCTCGCGTCGTAGGCTTCAAGGAAATTCTTATTAAAAACAATGTCCTGACCTCGTTGCTTCATTTGCGCGAACCAAAAATTTAGGACAGCAACCCTCCCTGATTCAACATAAGCCCATTCAGACAGAAAATATTGGTTTCTTACAACCTTAATTCCAGCTCGTTCCAGTAACACGCACACTCTTTCTTTTTTCTTCGGTTTTAGATCGGAGCGCTTTGTCATAATGGATTTCCTTTCCCTGTTGTTTCAATTCATTGTTGCCAGCGCCTTCTCAATCCTCGCCATCACGCGTTCCTTGCCGAGGACTTGGAGCAGGTGGTAGAGGCTGGGGCCGGCGGGTTTGCCGGTCGCTTCAAGCTCCGTTAGGAGCGACATCTTTGTAGAAACCGCCAACCCAGAATCCCAAGCCCCGTAGGGGCGACATATTCCGGAATCATTCATCGCCGGTTTTGAAAATGAATTTTGCGTTGTAAACCACGCCGAACCGTTCCAACAATTCAACATATTCCTCGCGAAATGATTTCTTCGCGTGATGCCGTTGCTGGTTTTGAATGTAGCGGATGACGGTTCCCAATTGCGAGCGGGAATACGAAAACGCCCCGAATCCTTCCTGCCACGAGAATCTCCCCGCCACCCACCGTTTTTCTTTGATGAATTTGGATGAACCCGTCTTGATGTCGCGCACCAAATCAGAGAGGGACGAATCCGGTCGCAGCCCGACGAGCAGGTGCAGATGATCCGGCATATTGTTGATGGCGATCAATTTCTGCCGCAGGCCGGACACGATGCCGGTGATGAATTTTTGCAATTCGTCGTTATGCTCCGGCGAAATCAGGTTTTGCCGTCCTTCCACGGCAAACACGACATGGATGTAAATCTGGGTGTAGGTGTTGGCCATGCCCCGAATATGTCGCTCCTGACGGAGCTGGGAAATCTTTTTCTGTGCCGGGGCTACAAAGATGTCGCGCCTACGGCGCTACGGCAGCCGATTCAGCAGGACTGGTATTCAACACGCGTTTCATCCGTGGCTAAAAACCTGTCAGCGCCTTTTCAATCCTCGCCATCACACGTTCCTTGCCGAGGACTTGGAGCAAATGGTAGAGACTCGGCCCGGAGGTTTTGCCGGTCACGGCCAGGCGGCAGGGATGCACCAGCACGCCGGCCTTCACGCCCAGCGTCTTGGCGGTTTCCTTGAGCGCGGCCTGGAGGGTGTCGGCATCGAACGCGGGCGCGGCGGCAAAGGCGTCGCGGAGCTTTTCCAGTCGCGGCTTGTTCTCCGGCACGAAATCTTTTTTGGCGGCCTCGGCGTCGTATTCGATCTTGTCGGTGAAATAAAAACCGGCGTAGGCGGGCAGTTCGCTGAAGAGCTTGAACTTGCCCTTGCAGGTGTCGAGCGCGGCCTTGACGTAGGGCAGGGGATAGGCGTCTGGGTTGAGGCCGGCCTTGGCGAAGGTGTGGACGGCCAGTTCGTAAAGGCGGTCGTCCGTCAGCTCGCGAGCGTATTCACCTTGGAGCCAGAGGAGCTTTTCGTAATCGAACTTGGCATTGTGCCGGAGAATCTGCGGCAGGTCGAAGCGTTCGATGGTTTCGGCGAGCGTCAGCTTCTCGCGGTTTTCCTTGGGCGACCAGCCGAGGAGGCAGAGGAAATTCACCACGGCCTCGGGCAAGAACCCGTCGTCGAGGTAGCTGGTGAGCGACGCGCCCATGTCGCGCTTGCTCATCTTGGAGCCGTCGCCGTTCAGGATGAGCGGGATGTGCGCGTAATGCGGCGGCTTGACGCCGAATGCGTTGAAGAGCGCGATGTGCTTGGCGGTGTTGCTCAAATGGTCCTCACCGCGGATGACGTGGGTGATGTTCATCTCCAAATCATCAATGACGTTGACGAGATGGAACACGGGCTGGCCGTCCGAACGCATGATGACAAAATCGGGATCAACCTCCTCGCGGTCGGTCAATTTGCGGACAACATCGCCAACGACGAGGTCGTGAATGGTAATCGGCTCGCGCGTCATGCGGAAATGGATCGCGCCGTCTTTCTCGTAAGCCAGGTCGCGGGAAAGCAGTGCCTCGACGCGGCGCTGGTAATTTTCCTTCCGCTGGCTTTGGAAATAGGGGCCGCAAGCGCCCTTGCACGGTCCGGTGGCGTTGCCAGTGAGCGGACCCTCGTCCCAGTTCAGGCCGAGCCAGCGGAGGCCGTTGAGGATGACGTCCACGGCTTCCTGCGAATTGCGCGCGGCGTCGGTGTCCTCGATGCGGAGGATGAACGTGCCGCCGGTGTGGCGGGCGTAAAGCCAGTTGAAGAGCGCGGTGCGCGCGCCGCCGATGTGGAGGTAGCCGGTGGGCGATGGGGCGAATCGAACGCGAGTTTTCATGGTCATTAAATTTAGCCACAGGTTTTCACAGATGGGCGCAGATTAAAAACAAAATAAAAAGAGCGCCCCGTTGCCGGAGCGCTCTTGTGAAAGTAATTAAAATTACTTGGTGCCGAGGATCGCGTCCTTCGCGGCCTTGGCGACGCGGAACTTCACGACGCGCTTGGCCTTGATCTGGATGGCTTCGCCGGTCTTGGGGTTGCGGCCCATGCGGGCGGCGCGGTCCTTGAGGACGAGTTTGCCGATGCCAGGCAGCGTGAAGGTGTCCTTCGCGTGCTTGTAGGCGAGCGCGGCGAGATGTTCGAGAATTTCGCCGGCCTGTTTCTTGGAGATTTCAGCCTTTTCGGCAATTGCGGTGACGAGTTGAGATTTCGATAATGCTTTAGCCATAATGTTGGTGTCCTTCCTATTGGTTGTTATGTTGTTATTTTGGTCCAAAAGTCATGCGACTTGGCTCGAATTAAAGGATTTCGCCCGAATCGTGCAAGCAAAAAAGAATAAAAAATTTACAGCTCTTCCACCCAAAAGCGCCGGGCTTGACTTCGCGGCGCAATTTCCGACCATCCGCGCGTGGCGCTTTTCACCATCGAGAGCGACTTTCGATACGAGATTGTCCGCAAGATTTTTGAAGGCGGCATGGGCATCGTCTTCGAGGCCGAGCAGCACGGCGCGCGCGATTTCGTCAAGCGCGTCGCCATCAAAATCATCCGGCCGAATTTCGCCAGCCAGAAGATGTTCATCGAGAACTTCATCGGCGAGGCCAAGCTGGTCGCCGATCTGATCCACACGAACATCGTCCAGACCTACCACCTCGGCGAGGCCAAGGGCGTTTGCTTCATCTGCATGGAATTGATCCGCGGGGTGAATCTGGAGCAGTTCACGCACCAGCTCGCCGACAAGAAACGCCAGTTGCCGAAGGAGCTGGCCGTGTTCATCACCAGCCGCGTCGCGCGCGGGCTGGCCTACGCGCATGCCAAGACCGACAAGGACGGCAGGCCGCTGGGCATCGTCCACCGCGACGTGAGCTTCAAGAACATCATGATCGCGTTCGAGGGCGACGTGAAGCTGACGGATTTTGGCATTGCCAAGGCGAAGGGTTTTCTCACCGACCAGGAGGGCGAAGTCGTCGCCGGCAAGGCCGATTTTATGAGTCCGGAGCAGGCGGACTTCCAGATCACCGACAAGCGTTCCGACTTGTTTTCCGCCGGGGTGGTGCTGGCGCACCTGCTGCTCGGCAGAAACGTTTTCAAGGGTGAAAACGCCGAGGAATCGCGCTCGCGGATTTTGAACATGGACGTCCCCGATTTCCGCAAGTTCGATTCCCGCATTGACGGCCCGCTCAATGAAATCCTCCAGCGCTGCCTCGCGCGCGATCCGGCCCAGCGTTACGCCAGCGCCGACCAGTTGCTGTATGACCTTGAATACCACATCTACCACGGCGGTTACGGTCCGACGAACGAGACGCTCGGCAAATTCACCCGCGAGCTGTTCGGACAGAACGTCCCGGCCGCTCCCGCTGCCGGCAGCGGCACGGATTTGATGGAACAAACCATCCGCATCAACCCCAAGGCTTGACGATGAAACGCTCCGCCGCCCAAACCGTCTGCCTCGGACTGATTCAAAGCGTCTGTTCCGCCAACCCCGGAGCAAATCTGAAGAAAACGCTGGCTCTCGCCGAACGCGCCGCCCGGCAAGGCGCGCAAATCATCTGCACGCAGGAACTTTTCCGCTCGCAATACTTCTGCCAGAGCGAAGACTTCAGGAATTTCAAGCTTGCTGAAAAAATCCCCGGTCCGACCACCGACGCCTTTTGCCGGCTCGCCAAAAAAAACAAGGTCGTCATCATCGCATCGCTTTTTGAGAAACGCACCGCAGGCGTTTATCATAACACCGCCGCCGTGATTGACGCCGACGGCTCGCTGCTCGGCATCTATCGCAAGATGCACATTCCGGACGACCCGCTTTACTACGAGAAATTTTATTTCACGCCCGGCGACACTGGCTTCAAGGCATGGCCGACCCGATATGGAAAAATCGGCGTGCTGATTTGCTGGGACCAGTGGTATCCCGAAGCCGCGCGGCTGACCGCGTTGCAGGGCGCGGAAATCCTTTTTTGCCCCACCGCCATCGGCTGGCATCCCCGCGAAAAGGAACAGCTCGGTGCAATTCAACACGACGCCTGGGAAACCATCCAGCGTTCGCACGCCGTCGCCAACGGCTGCTACGTCGCGGCTGTCAATCGCGTCGGCCACGAAAGAATTTCCGGCGTGAGCGGCGACGGCATTGAATTCTGGGGACAAAGTTTCGTCGCCGGAACGTCCGGTGAAATCCTTGCCAAAGCTTCGGCAGCCAAGGAAGATATTTTGATTGTGCCGGTGAATCTCGGCCAGGTGGACGCGACGCGAACGCACTGGCCGTTCCTGCGCGACCGACGGATTGACGCCTATGGAAACCTGACGAAGCGGTTTGTGGATTGACCTGCCATGAATTCTCTCAAACGCTACATTCCCTTGTCCGTCTGGATTGTCGTCATCTCCACCATCATCGTCATTCCGCTGAAAATCATCGGCTACGGGTTTTTGCCGATGGACGACGCGCTGCGGCACGCGGCCAAGGCGGTGTCCGGCAAATCGTGGCAGCAAATCCTCATCATGCGGGACGATTTTCAGATTGATCCCAGCCCCGGCTGGCAGGCGATTCTGGCATGGGTTCACAACTGGCAAAATTGCAGCGCCGATGCGCTGGTTGTCTTTTCGGTCATCGCGCTGATGCTGCTGGTGACGTTGAGCGCGTTGCCGTGGCTGCGTCGGCCCGAAGCGTGGCTGGCGGCGTTGTTTGCGGCGGCGGTTTTTATTCCGGCCTGCACCACCCGCTTCGCGCGCGGACGGCCATACATTTTGACCGACGCCGTTCTCATCACGATTTTATTCCTGTGGTCGCGCCCATCGGAAGACCGGCCCCGGCGGCTGGCCCTGGTTTTAACGCCGCTGCTCGTCGCGGCATCCGCGTGGGTTCACGGCTCGTGGTATTTGCTGTGCCTGCCGGGCGCGGCAATTTTGTTCGCCGGATTCTGGCGCCCGGCGATTTGGTATTCCGGCTGCTGGCTCGCCGGGAGTTTTCTCGGCTGCGCGCTCACCGGCCATCCGTGGGAATTTTTATTCCAATCCGTGCGGCACATGTTCGGCGTGTTCGGAAATATTGCCGTCATCCACCAGCTTGAACCGGAAATGTATCCGTCCGACGGCGAAACCGCCGCCGTGCTCGCGGTTGTCGCCTTGATTTTCTGCCGCAAAATCTTCCCCGGCCGGAATCCACGCGCGCTGTTCAATCCGGTTTTTGTGATGATGGTTTTGGGTTGGCTGCTCGGATTAAAAATGCGCCGGTTCTGGTGGGATTTCGGCACGCCGGCGTTCATGGTCTGGGTGGCGCTGGAATTGCAGGAGCATTTTGAAAATCATTTTTCGTTCGATTCCGCCCGGCGCCTGCTCGTCACGCTGGCGATTGCCGCCGGCGCTTTTCTCGGATTCACCAGCGACCGCGACGGCCGTTGGACGGCGAACCTCACGACGGAATACGTCACGCCCGAAACGCCCGGCATCGCCGGCTGGCTGCCCGATGCCGGCGGCGTCATTTACAACTCCGACATGGACGTGTTCTTCCAGACTTTTTTCAAAAACCCGGCCGCCGACTGGAAATACGTCCTCGGTTTTGAATCCGGTTTGATGCGGCCGGACGATTTGGAGACGCTCCGCAGAATCCAGTGGAACCGTGGCGCGGCGTTTGCCGCCTACGAGCCGTGGGTGAAGAAGATGCGCCCCGCCGACCGGATGCTTCTCCGCGCCTCCGGCGGCAACCCGCCAGGCATTCCTGAATTGGAATGGCATTACGCCACCAGCGGCCTGTGGATTGGCCGGCTGCCGCAAACCAACGCTTCCGCCGATGGAACAAAATAAACTCGTCTGGATCACCGGCGCGGGCGGACTGATCGGCAATTATCTTGTCCAGACCGCGCCGAGATTTGCCCCGCACCGGCGCCTGCGCGCGTTGACACGCGACCGGCTCGACCTGCTGGATTTCGCCGCCGTCCGCCGCGAGTTTGAAAAGGACCGGCCGGGGCTGGTCATCCATTGCGCCGCCGTCACACGCGCCGACCAGGCGCAGAAAAATCCCGGACTCGCACGTCGCGTGAACGTCGAGGCCACCCGATTTCTCGCGGAACTGGCGGCGGAGAATCAATTTGTTTTTTTCTCCACGGATCTGGTCTTCGACGGGCGCAAGGGCGATTACGTCGAGAAGGATGCGCCGAATCCGCTGCACGTTTATGGCGAGACCAAGGTTGCCGCCGAGGAGATTGTTCTAAAAAATCCGCGCCATCTGGTCGTGCGCACGTCCATCAACGGCGGCGTTTCCCCGTCGGGTGACCGTGCGTTCAATGAGCAGTTGCGACGTTCGTTGCAACAGGCGGGGCAGGGGATGAAATTGTTCACGGACGAATTTCGCTGTCCGATTCCGGCGGTGGAAACGGCGAGGGCGGTCTGGGAGCTGGCGGGAAAAAATTGCGCCGGCATTTATCACGTCGCCGGCGCGGAAAAGCTGTCGCGTTGGGAGATCGGCCGGCTCCTGGTCAAACGCTGGCCGGAAATCACGACCGAAATCCAGCCGGGTTCGGTGAAGGATTTCCCCGGCCCGGCGCGCGCGCCGGACACGTCTCTGGACATTTCCAAGGTGCAGGCGGTCTTGTCCGCGCCGCTGCCCAGACTGGGCGCGTGGCTGGCGGCTAATCCGGACGAGCCAATTTGATTTGTAGCAGCCGACGTAAGTCGGCTCAATTTTTAGTTAGAGCGGACTTACGTCCGCTGCTACATCTTCAATCACTTCGCCTTCAATTCCAGAATCGTGATGGAATACGGCGGGAAGTCGCGCGTGAAATCCGTTCCGAGTCCGGCCACTTTTTCCGCGACGGGAATAATCTTCTTCGGCTCTTGAATGGAATTTGTGTCGTCGGGGCTGCCCGCCTTCAAAACCAGAGCCTGGCCCCCGGCTTCGACGGCGGAGACGCCGCTGATCTGGACACGCACCGGCTGCGATGTGCTCTGGCGGTTGACGACCTTCAGATAAACCGTTCCGGTCCGGCTGTCGCGCGTGGCGTCGTAGAAAAGCGACGGCATCTCTTGTGGCGCCGGGGCTGCGCCTTGTGGAACTCCGTTGCGGGTGCGTTGCGGCGGCTGCCACGGGTGGGTCGGAATGTCCTGCGAATCGGTGGCGAGCACGTTGTCGCCGTGATGCGTGCTGAACATGACCTGCGCGTAATACGACGGCGAACCGTAGCTGGTGAGCGCGTCGTAACCGATCAGGTCGCTGGGCCATTGCATTGAACCGCCCCGCTTGAGGTCGCTGACGTTGACGAAGAGCGGCGCATAGGATTCCAGCAAAACGATGTCGGAGTTGCGTTCCATGCAGCACATCCAAGCGGCGTCGCCGAGCGCGCCCGCCATGTTGGGCGTTGGCGAGCCGACGCGCGTGGCCCATTCGCCGACGAAGACCTTGGTTTGATTGGTGTGGCTGCGCGTGTCATACATGTGCGACTGCGCCTCCATCTGCTCCTGCGATTTGTAATAATGTTCGTCCACCAGATCCGGCGTGACGCCCTTGACCGGCGTGGTGGCGATGACCTTCAGATCGGGATACTTCGCCTTGATGGCGTTGAAAAATTGCGCGAACCGTCCGTCGTAGCTGCCGGAGCGGTCGAACCAGTCTTCGTTGCCCACCTCGACGTAATGCAGCGGGAACGCCGCGGGATGGCCGTCCTTCGCGCGCTGCGCGCCCCAGGTCGTGTTCGTGCCGCCGGTGACATATTCAATCTCGTCGAGCGCGTCTTGGACGTAAGGTTCCAGGTCGGGGCCGGGTTTGACATAGTCATGCCGCAACGTGTAGCCGGCGAACACCGCGAGCAACGGCTCCATCTTCAGGTCTTCGCACCAGTTGAGATATTCCAGCAGGCCGAAACCGTCCGTGGACCAGTAATTCCACGGGCTGCGGTGGCCGGGCCGCTGCGAGATGTCGCCGACGGTCTTCTTCCAGTCAAAACGCTCGTTGAAGTAATCGCCCTCCAGATAATTGCCGCCGGGCAGTCGCAAAAACTTCGGGTTCATGTCCGCGAGCAACTGCATGATGTCGGACCGATTGCCGTTCGGGCGATTGTTGAACGTCGGCGGAAACAGCGACACCTGCTGGAAACAGACCGTGCCGTGATGATTGAAAAACGTCCCCGGCTTCGTCGTTGAAATTTCAAGCCGGTTGTCCTTGGACGTTTCAACGTTTCCCGTTGTCAGCGTCACTTCATATTTCTGCCAGTCACCGGAAATCTTCGGAATTGTCGCGCTGGCAACAGGCTCGGTCGTCTCACCGAGAAAAACCTGGCTGCCCGGCGGCGATTTGACGGTCACGTTGTTTGAATCAACGACATGGACCAAGCTGACCGTCAGCGGCCCGTTGAAATGTTCGCCCTTTGCATAAAACGACGCGCGGTAAGTCGTGTTGGGCCGGACGGGAATTCCCCAGTAGCCGCCGTTGGCGATGCCCACGGGCGAATCTTTCGACGCCTTGCTCGTGTCCAGCTTCAGGCTCACGTTCAACGCGGCATTGAGCGGCTGGTTCGTGTCCAGCGAGATGGAGCCGTTGATGGCGCTCCAATAAACCGCGTTCGTCGGGTTCGCCTTGAACGTCCGGTTGCGCACCAGCTCGCCGTAAAGCCCGCCTTCGTAGGAGAAATTGATCTCCTCCGTCATCAACCCGTAAAGCATCGGGTTGACCTGCGCGGTCACCTGGTCGGCCTTGATTTGCAGGACGGGCACCGCCTCCGGCAAGACGGACAGGGTGTCCGTTCTCTCCGCGTTGGTCGTCTGTGCGGGCAGGGAAGTTGCGGCGGCGCCGAGCACGGCCAGCAAAAGACCGGTCAGCGTGGACAAATGCTTTCTGAAGAAATGAATATGTTGCATGGCGGCAAAATAGAATTCAACCCCGGCAAATGTCCATCCTAATTTCCGGCGCTGTGCCAAAAAGAAAGCTTTGTGCCTTTGCGTCTTGGTGGTTAATTGCTGTCGTGAATTTTCCGGCAACGCCAGACTATCGCGGACGGCTCGCGCCGTCGCCGACGGGCTATCTGCATCTGGGCCATGCGCGGACGTTCTGGCTGGCGCAGCGGCGGGCGCGGGCCAATGGCGGCACGCTGGTCTTGCGGAATGAGGATCTGGATTCCACCCGCTTCAAAATGGAATTCGTCCCTGCGATGATCGAGGACCTGCGCTGGTTTGGTTTTGAATGGCAGGAAGGCCCGGACTGCGGCGGGCCGTTCGCGCCCTACAATCAAAGCGGGCGGATGGAGGTTTATCGCGCCGCGTTGGAAAAGCTCCGCGCCGGCGGCTTCATTTATCCCTGCACTTGTTCGCGCAAGGACATCCGGTCGGCCGCACGCGCGCCGCACGCGGAGGACGACGAGGTGATTTACCCGGGCACCTGCCGGGGCAACTCAAAATTAAAAACTCAAAACTCAAAATTCGCCTGGCGCTTCCACGTTCCCGACGGCGAGACGATTGCCTTCGCGGACGGAAATTGCGGCGAGCAGCGGTTCGTGGCGGGAAGGGATTTTGGCGATTTTGTGGTCTGGCGCGGCGACGGCGTTCCGGCGTATCAACTGGCGTGTGCGGCGGATGACGCGGCGATGCGGATCACCGAGGTCGTGCGCGGCGCGGATTTGCTGGTGAGCACCGCGCGGCAGATTTTGATTTACCGCGCGCTGGGGCTGGCGCCGCCGGCGTTTTATCATTGCCCGCTCTGGCTGGACGAGGCCGGTGTGCGGCTGGCCAAGCGCCACGACGCCTTGAGTTTGAGGACGTTGCGCGCCCGCGGGGCAACGCCGGAATCGCTGCGCCAAAACTGGCTTTAATTCCCGCCATTAGGCCAGAAATTTCCAAAAAGTTCTTGTGAATTTTTTCACCGCAAGGCAAGCTCTGCGGTCTTTCAGACCGGCAAACGGTCTGGCAGACGGATGATTTGCGTCGTCCGAAAGACGTTTTTGCGTGAAGCGATTCAGCACCATCATTTTTGTCTGCGCGCTCCTTGCCGCGGTATTCGCGGTGAGCGTGAATGCGCAGTCGTCGCTACCGTCGGTGGCCGGCAATCCATCGGCAGGAGCCGCCGCAAGCCCGGCCATCGCGACGGCGCAAACGGCTGAACCGGCTGCGGAACTGGTTTCCGCCGCTCCTCCCGCGATTTTCACCGTCCTCGGTTTGCCGGTGACCAACTCGATGATCTGCACTTGGATCGTCGCGGCGCTCATTGTTGTCATCGTTCGCCTGACGACATGGAAAAGCATCAGGGAAATCCCGTCAAAAGGGCAAAACGTGATGGAGGCGCTCATCGAGGGGTGGAAAGGCTTGATTGCCGACATTCTGGACAAGCGGGTCGCGCGCTGGGTTTTTCCGTTTGCGACGACGTTCTTCATATTCATTGTCATGTCGAATTTTGTGGATTTGATTCCGGGCGTCGGCAGCATCGGCGTCGGGACGCCTGCCAAGGGCAGCTTTCTTCCGTTTGCCATTGAGGAAGTTCACAAGCCGTTTTTCCGTCCGCCGACGACCGACGCGAACCTGACGGTGGCGATGGCGGGAATTTTTCTGGCGATGAGCCTTTTCTGGGCGGTGCGCTACAATGGTTTTTGGGGGCTGATCAAACACATCTTCGGCGTAAAAATGGACACGAGCAAATGGGCCTATCCGCTGTTTTTCCTCCTGTTCGTTTTCATTGGCGCGATGGAATTGCTGTCCATCGGCTTTGCGCGGCCGGTGGCGCTGGCCATGCGTCTTTATGGCAACATTTTTGCCGGCGAAACCATCCTGGACATGACGTTTCACAGCCCGTCCTTTTTAGCCGGCCTGGCCCTTTCGATGTTCACCTATTGTTACGAGACGTTCGTCTGCCTGGTGCAGGCATTTGTGTTTGCGATGCTGGTCGTGGCGTTTGTCGGCACGATGTGCACACACAACGATGAGGAGCACGGCCACTGAAAAATATTGAATTTGCCGCGGTTTTGTTTGCCGTGGCGACAACCAAAAAAAAGAAAGAAAAGTTATGATGTTAGCACAAGCAGTCGCCCCTGTGATTCAGGGCAACGTCCACATCGGCCTCGCCTTTGGCGGCGCGGCCATCGGCATCGGCATCGCCACCGCCGGTGGCGTCATCGCCATGAGCCGCAACCCCGGAATGTTCGGCAAAATCCTGACGTTCATGTTCGTCGGCATGGCGCTCGCCGAAGGCTGGGCGGTCATCGCGTGGCTTGTCGTCAAATAATCCGGCCATGGACGCTTTAGGAATCCAGTGGCGGATTTTGCTCGCGCAGACGATCAGCTTTTCCTTCGTGCTGTTCATCCTGTGGCGGTTCGCCTACCGGCCCGTCTTCAACATGCTTGAAGCACGCCGGCAGAAAATCGCCGAGGCCATGGCCAACGCCGACAAGATCAAGGCCGAACTCGCCAAAACCCAGGCCGACCGCAAGGCGGTTATGGCCCAGGCCGGCGATCAGGCGAATGTTTTGATCGAGGAGGCGCGAACCGCCGCCGCGCGCGTGCGCGAGGTTGAGACGCAAAAAGCCATCGCCGCCGCCGAGCAAATCGTGGCCAAGGCTCGCGAAGCCTCCGCGCAGGATCATGCGCGGATGCTCGCCGAGTTGAAACGCGAAGTCGGACGGCTGGTCGTGCAGACCACTGCCACCGTCACCGGCAAGGTGCTGACCGCTGATGACCAGAAACGGCTCGCCGAGGAAACCGAAAAACAACTGACGGCATGATTTTCAACGCCAAGGCGCAAAGATTCAAAGACGCAATGAGACACAATCTTTCTTTGCTTTGCGTCCTCCGCGTCTTCGCGACTTTGCGTTAATTTCGAAATGAAAATTTCCAAGCTAGAGCAGCGCGAAGCCCGGCAACTGTTCCGCAGTTGCCAGGTCAATGGCTTGCTGGACGAAAACCGCGTCCGGCAGGCGGTGTCGCTGCTGGTGGCCCGGAAGCCGCGCGGCTACGTTGCGATTTTGTCGCGGCTGCTCCGGCTGGTGCAACTGGATGTGGAGCAGCACGCCGCGCGCGTGGAAAGCGCGACGCCGCTGGCCGCCGGTTTGCAGGCCGATGTGGTGGACCGGATGAAGAAAATTTACGGCGCCGGCCTGGACATTTCGTTCCGCGAGAATCCGGCGCTGATTGGCGGGTTGCGGATTCAGGTGGGCAGCGACCTTTACGATGGCAGCGTGAAGACGCGCCTGGAACAATTGGAACAGAGTTTTTGACGGAATTTTATGAGCAACTTATTGCAGGAAATTGAAGCCCAAATCGCGGGCGTGAAGCTCGCGACAGCCAAACAGAACGTCGGCACCGTCCGCGAAATCGGCGACGGCGTGGCCAAGATCGAGGGCCTCACCGACGCCATGCTCAACGAGATGCTGGATTTCGGCCACGGCATCACGGGCATCGCGCTCAACCTCGAAGAGACCGAGGTCGGTGCGATCATTCTCGGCGATTACACCGAAATCAAGGAAGGCGACGAAGTCCGCACGACGGGCCGGCTGTTGCAGGTGCCGGTCGGCAAAGGCTTGCTGGGCCGCGTTGTCAACGTCCTCGGCCAGCCGCTCGACGGCAAGGGACCGATCAAGGAATCCGCATTTTATCCGGTGGAAAAAATCGCGCCGGGCATCATCAAACGCCGTTCGGTCAGCCAGCCGGTGCAGACGGGCATCATGGCGATTGACGCGATGATTCCGATCGGCCGCGGCCAGCGCGAGCTGATCATCGGTGACCGTTCCACCGGCAAGACGACCATTTGCGTGGACACGATGATCAATCAGGCGCGCATCAACAAGGCCGCCGAGGAAGCCGGCGACAAGAATTTCCGCCCGATTTACAGCATTTACGTCGCGATTGGCCAGAAGCAGTCGAACATTGCGCGCGTCGTCGGCGTTTTGGAGGAAGCCGGTGCGCTGCCTTACACAATCATCCTCGCGGCTTCGGCGTCCGACTCCGCCTCGAACCAGTATCTCGCGCCGTTCGCGGGCGCGGCAATCGGCGAATGGTTCATGGACAACGCCATGGACGCGCTGATCATTTACGACGATTTGTCCAAGCACGCGGTGGCGTATCGCCAGGTGTCGCTGATTTTGAAGCGTCCGTCAGGTCGCGAAGCGTATCCCGGCGACGTGTTTTATCTCCACAGCCGTTTGCTGGAGCGCAGTGCGCGCGTGGGCGAAAAATACGGCAACGGCTCGCTCACGGCGCTGCCCATCATCGAGACGCAGGCGGGCGACGTTTCGGCTTACATTCCGACGAACGTGATTTCGATCACCGACGGGCAGATTTATCTGGAAACGGATTTGTTTTATCAAGGCGTGCGCCCAGCGATTTCCGTCGGTTTGTCCGTCTCGCGCGTCGGTTCGGCGGCGCAGGTCAAGGCGATGAAGCAGGTCGCCGGCCGCATCAAGGGCGATCTCGCGCAATTCCGCGAGCTGGCGGCGTTCGCGCAGTTCGGCTCCGACCTTGACGCCAAGACGCAGGCGCTGCTCGAACGCGGCAAGCGCATCGTCGAATTGTTCAAGCAGATTCAATACAACCCGTCGCCGCTGGAGGTGCAGATCGTCGTTCTGTGGGCGGCGCAAAACAATTTCATGGACGACGTGCCGGTGGAGAAGATCAAGGATTTCCAGGCCAAGCTCGCGGATTTCTTTGCCACGCGGAAGGCGGATTTGCTGGCGAAGGTTCGCAACGAAAAAGCCATCAGCGACGCGCTGGCGGCGGAATTGAAGGCGGCGGTGACGGAATTCAAGCCGACGTATCACTAATCCATGCCCAGCACGCGAGACATACGCCGACGCATCCGGTCGGTCAGGAACACCGCCCAAATCACCAAGGCGATGCAGATGGTGGCGGCGGCCAAGATGCGCAAGGCGCAG
Source organism: uncultured Bifidobacteriaceae bacterium (assembly GCA_964655855.1). GTDB lineage: Bacteria > Verrucomicrobiota > Verrucomicrobiia > Limisphaerales > UBA11358 > UBA11358. The sequence continues at coordinate 114,643 of CAZZPE010000002.1, read as the reverse complement.
CAGGCCGCGCTTGTCGGCCGGCCTTATGCGGACCTGCTGAACCAGGTGCTCGCGCAGGCCTCGCGCCGCACGGCGGCCTTCGAGCATCCGCTCATGCAATCGCGCCCGGTCAAAAAGCGCGCCGTGATTTTGGTGAGCACCGACCGCGGCCTGTGCGGCGGCCTGAACGGCAATTTGTTCCGCGAAGTGACGAAGCTGGATAAAACCAACACGGTGACGTTCATCACCGCCGGGCGCAAGGCGTCGCAATTCATCGCACGGACGAAACGGCAGCTCGCGGCGGAATTCACCTACAAGGACACGCCGCAGTTCGCCGAGGCGCGGGCCATTTCCAAGTTCGCGCAGGATTTGTTTTTGAAGGGCGAGGTGGACGCGGTGGACATTTTGTTCACGAACTACATTTCGACCTTGGTGCAGCAGCCGAAAGTCGTGCCGTTTCTGCCGATCGGCAAAATCATGGCCGCCACGGCGGGCGTGAACGCGCCTGCGCGGGAATTGCCCGCGGCGCAAACACCGGTGGACACGTTTGAATTTGAGCCGGACGAAAAGACCGTGCTGGGCGAGCTGCTGCCGCACAGCCTGAATTTCCAGATGCACCAGGTTTTGCTGGAGGCGAAGGCCAGCGAGCACAGCGCGCGCATGGTGGCGATGAAGAACGCCACCGACAACGCGCAGCAGCTCATCAAGGACCTGACGCTCGAATACAACAAGCTGCGCCAGTCGAACATCACCAAGGAATTGTTGGAAATCGCCACCGCGCAAATGGCGGTCGGCTGAAATTAATTTTTATGAACAAAGGCAAAATCGTTCAAATCATCGGCCCGGTCGTGGACGTGGAATTTCCGGAAGGGCTTCCCGCCATTTACAACGCGCTGACCGCCGAATACGCCCTGCCCGGCGGGACCAAGACCCGGCTGACGCTCGAGGTGCAGCAGCATCTCGGCGACAACTGGGTGCGCGCCGTCGCCATGTCCACCACCGAGGGGCTCAAGCGCGGCTACGAGGTCGTGGACGCCGGAGCGCCGATTTCCATGCCCGTCGGCGAGGCCGTCATGGGCCGCGTGTTCAACGTCACCGGCGACGCCGTGGACGAACAAGGCCCGGTGAAGGCCGACAAGTTTTGCCCGATCCATCGCGCCGCGCCGACGTTGCTGGATCAATCCACGTCGCCGCAGGTGTTGATGACCGGCATCAAGGTCATTGACCTGATGTGTCCGTTTTTGAAAGGCGGCAAGGTCGGCGCGTTCGGCGGCGCCGGCGTCGGCAAGACCGTCGTCATCATGGAGCTCATCAACAACATCGCCAAGCTGCACGGCGGCATTTCCATGTTCGCGGGTGTCGGCGAACGCACGCGCGAGGGCAATGACCTTTATAACGAAATGATCGAGGCCGGCGTCATCAAGGTCGAAAAGGACGCGCAAGGTCATACGAAGAAAAATGAATTTGGTTTGCCGATCATCGCGCCGGGTTCAAAAATCGGCCTCGTCTATGGCCAGATGAATGAACCACCCGGCGCGCGTCTCCGCGTGGCGCTGTCCGCTCTGGCCGTCACCGAGTATTTCCGCGACGAGAAAAACCAGGACGTGCTGCTGTTCATTGACAACATTTTCCGTTTCTCGCAGGCCGGCTCCGAAGTGTCCGCGCTGCTGGGCCGCACACCGAGTGCGGTCGGTTATCAGCCGACGCTCGCCGCCGAAATGGGCGATTTGCAGGAACGCATCACCTCGACCAAGAAAGGTTCCATCACCAGTTTCCAGGCTGTTTACGTCCCTGCCGACGACTTGACCGACCCGGCGCCGGCGACGACGTTCGCGCATTTGGACGCGACCATTGTGCTGGAACGCTCCATCGCCGAACTCGGCATTTATCCCGCCGTGGATCCGCTGGCTTCAAACTCCCGCGCCCTTTCGCCGGAAATTGTCGGCCAGGAACATTACGACGTGGCGCGCGGCGTGCAGAAAGTGTTGCAGCGTTACAAGGATTTGCAGGACATCATCTCGATTCTCGGCATGGACGAGCTTTCGCCCGACGACAAGCTTTCCGTCTATCGCGCCCGCAAAATCCAGCGCTTCCTGAGCCAGCCGTTCTCGGTCGCGGAAGTGTTCACCGGACGTCCGGGCAAGCAGGTTCCGGTGGCCGACACTGTCCGCGGGTTCAAGGAAATTCTTGAAGGCAAACACGACGACGTGGCCGAGCAGAATTTTTACATGAAGGGCGGAATCGAGGAAATTAGAGAAGCGTGATCCCTTGAATCGTTGCATCGTTAAAACGGTGCCCGATTCACGATTCAACAATGTAACGATTTAACGAACCCAATGGCTGCAACCATCAAACTCGAAATCGTCACGCCGGAGGCGAAGATTTTCTCCGACGACGTGGACATGGTCACGCTCACCGGCACGGAAGGCGAGATGGGAATTCTGCCGCTGCACATGCCGCTGATGACCCAGCTTGTTGCCGGCGAGGTCATCGCGCAAAAGGGGAAGGACACGATTTTCCTCGCCGTCGGCGACGGATTTGTGCAGGTCACTGCCGACCGCGTGGCCATCCTGACCGACATGGCGATCAAGGCCGATGACATTGACGAGGCCAAGGCCGAGGAAGCCCGCCGTCTGGCCGAGTCCCGGCTCGCCCAAAAAATCACCAACGAGGAGTCTGCACACATTCAAGCGGCGCTCGCCCATGCCACGACTCAGCTCAGGGTCAAGCGGCTGCGAAGGAAATAGTTTTTCAGGAAGCAAAACCGGCGCGAAACGGTCTCCATGCCGGTTTGTTTTCGCAACCAAATCAACCGTTAATTCCGCCGATTTCAACCGCCTCCGCTTTTACGTTCTGTTGCCCCGGCCGGCTGATATTAAACGCTGATTTGCGACAGGATTTTCCGAGTCAAAAACCACTTGACGAAAGCCTTCCACAGGCGTATAAACATGGCATATTGATGGATAAAGGGGTGGTTTTGTGACACGACGCCAATCACGGTTCCTCACCAATTAGTTGTGTCGCAAGGGTGGTTGTGTGCTTTATATTGTGGTTTTTTGCTGGACTTTAACCGGTGGATTTGGTTGATTTAACCGAAAGCTAGGTCATGTATCTAAAAAATTTAACCCTGTTTGGGTTCAAGTCCTTTGCGGACAAAACCGCGCTGAATTTTCAGCCCGGAGTCACGGCGATTGTCGGCCCGAACGGCTGCGGCAAATCCAATGTTTCTGATGCCATCCGCTGGGTGCTCGGCGAGCAGTCGGCCAAGGCGCTGCGCGGCGGCGAAATGGCGGACGTGATTTTCAACGGCACCGACAGCCGCAAGCCGATGGGCATGGGCGAAGTCTCGCTCACGCTGGGCGATGTGGACGGGGAGAATTTGCGCGCGGCGGGCGTCGAGGTGACTTATGACGAGGTCACGCTGACGCGCCGGATTTTCCGCGACGGCAACAGCGAGTATTTCCTGAACCGCACGCCGTGCCGGCTCAAGGACATCCAGCAGCTTTTCATGGGCACGGGCGTCGGGCGGACGAGCTACAGCGTCCTGGCGCAGGGGCAGATCACGCAAATTCTCTCGAGCAAACCGGAAGACCGCCGGATGATTTTTGAGGAGGCCGCCGGCATCACGAAATACAAGAGCCAGAAAAAAGAGTCGCTCCGCAAATTGGAATACACCGAGCAGAATCTTCTGCGAGTCGCGGATTTGATCCGCGAAGTGAAGCGGCAGATCGGCTCGCTCCAGCGGCAGGCCGGCAAGGCGCGCCGATTCAAACAGATTTCCCAGGAACTCCAGCACCTCGACACCCAGCTCGCGCGGCACCAGTTCGACGTGCTGCAGGCGGAGATTGCGGAGAAAAATGCCGCCGCTGAAAAATTGCGCGGTGAAATTGAAACCGGTTCCGCCGATTTGCTGCGCTGCGAGGATGAAATCAAGCAGTTGCGCGAACGGCTTTCGGAGCTGGAGCACGAAGTCGCCGCGATGCAGCAGCGCGGACTGGAATTGAAGGGCGAGTCGGACCGGCACGAAAGCCGGATTCAGTTCAACGAGGAGCGCCTGCGCGAGCTGGCGGCGCAAAACGCCAAGGCGCTGGCGGACATCACGCAGGCCGAGGAACGCTGCCGCGCCGCGCAGGAGGAATTGAAGGCCGTGGCGGAAAAATTGTCCGCCTCCGAGGCCGCGCTGGCGCAGCACCGCCTCGATTTGGGGGCCAAGCAGTCGGCGTTGAACAAGGTCGAGGAGGATTTGAAAAGCCGGCAGGAATCGCTGCGCCAGGCGCAGTCCGCCGCCTTTGCCGCCGCGCAGGATCTGACGCGCATCCGCAACGAGATCACCGCGCTGGATTTGCAGAAGCAGGGCAACTCCATCCGGCTCGAAAAACTTTCCGCCGAGAAAATCCAGCTTGAGGAGGAGCGCGCGCGGCTGGAAACGCGTTTGCAGGAATTCACCGCGAGCGTCGAGGTGGAAAAGCTGAACGCGCAGACCACGCGCGGCTCGGTGGAGCAGCGGCAGGGGCGGCTGCACGAATTGCAGGTCGAGTTGCAGAAATCGTCCGCCGAGCAGGACCGGTTTTTGCAGGCGCAGGCGGAGAAGCGTTCGCGCCTGAACGTGCTCGAACAGCTTGAAGGCTCGCGCGAGGGTTTCGACGCCGGCGCGGTCGCCGCGCTGCGCCAGTCGCGTTCGGTCATCGGCTCGCTGGCGGACCGCATCCGCGTTCCGGACCAGTTCGTCGTGGCGGTGGAAAACGCGCTGGGCCACCACCTGCAACTGGTTTTGACCGAGCAGCCGGAATCCGCGCAGGCCATTCTCGCGGACTTGAGCGCGAACAAGGCGGGCCGCGCGAGCGTTGCGGCGCTTTCCATTTCCATTCCCGACGACAAGCAACTCGTGTTCGGAGGGGTATTGTCGCCCGACGAGAACAAGACCGCCGCGCAAAGCGGTTTGAAACCGGGCCAGTTTGTCCGCGCGCTGGACGTGGTTCAAACGGATCCGTCCGTGGACAAACTTTTGAAGGCGCTTCTGGGCCGCACGTTCATCGCGTCCGATCTCACGACGGCGACGGCGCAAATCCAGAACGGCCACGCAGGCTGCGATTTTGTCACGTTGACCGGCGATTTGTTGAGCCGGCACGGCATCTACACCGGCGGCTATTTGAACGGCCACGGCAGTTCCAAGGCGCCGGGTTCCATTCTCGGCCGTAAAAATCAGATCACCGAGCTGCAGGCCGAATTGACGGAAGTTCAGAATCGCGTGGCCGAAATGAGCCGTCAGCGCGGCGTGTTGCTGGGCGAGCAGACGGAATTGCAGGCGGGCCTGCAGCAGGCGCAGACGGAATTGCGCGAGCGGGAGGTGGCCATCGCCACGCGCGAGGGCGAGTTCAACGCGCTCCAGAATTCCAACCGGCTGCTCCACCAGAAAATCGAGACGGTCGTCTTTGAAATCCAGAGCCTCGCCGCGCATGAACAGGAAGGGGTGCAGAAGCGGAGCGGGCTGGCGGCGCAACTGGCCGAACTGGAATCGCGCGAACGCGCCGGCCAGGAAAAAGTCGCCGCGCTCACGGCGGAACTGGAACATCTCCGGCAGCAGCGCGACACCGCCAACACCGCGCTCACCGAGAGCAAGGTTGGGCTGGCGGCGGAGGAGCAGCTCGCGGCGTCATTCCGCCAGCAGCAGCAGGCGTTGGAACGGCGCATCCGCGAGCTGGCGCAGGCGCTGGAGCAGCGGCGCGGCGAGGTTTCGTCGTTTGTCGGCCGCAAGGAACAGGCGGAATCCGAGATTCTGGACTCGCGCGCGCAGGTTGAAAAATTGCGGCACGAGCGCGAACAGGTCGGCGCGCAGGCCGCTGAACTGGCCGGGCGGAAAAGCTCGCTGGAGGCGGACATTTCGTCGCGCGAGGAGAATTTGCGCGGCCAGCGGAATCGGCTGGCGGAATTTCAGAGCCAGCGCGGAACGATTGACGTTGAGCTGGCGCAGAAAAACATGGCCGTCCAAAACCTGCGGGAGCGCGTCGGGCAGAAATACCACCTGAATCTTGACGACATCCGCAGCGAGTGCATCACCATCACGTTTGCCGACGAGGGTCCGGCGAAGGTGCAGACGCTGACGCCGGAGGAAATGGCGGCGGCGGGCGCGGCGACGGATTGGAGCGCGGTGGCGCAGCAGATCGAAACGCTCCAAAAACGCCTTGATGAAATTGGACCGGTCAACCTGGTGGCGATTGAGGAATACGAGGAGACCGAGCAGCGTTACCAGTTTTTGACCAAGCAGCACGACGACCTGGTCAATGCCAAGACGCAGTTGCTCGAAGTTATCAACCGCATCAACGTCCAGACCCGGCAGATGTTCGTGGAAACCTTCACACAAATCCGCGACAACTTCCGGACCATGTTCACCGAGGTTTTTGGCGGCGGCAAGGCCGACTTGATTCTCTCGGACGAAAATGACGTGCTGGAAAGCGGCATCGAAATTGTCGCGCGCCCGCCCGGCAAGCAGCTCCAGAGCATCACGCTCCTGTCCGGCGGCGAACAGACGATGACCGCCGTGTCGCTGCTGTTCTCGATTTACCAAGTCAAGCCGAGTCCGTTCTGCGTGCTGGACGAGCTGGATGCGCCGCTCGACGAGGCGAACGTCATCCGCTTCGTGAAAATTTTGCAGCGGTTCCTGGGACGTTCGCAATTTGTCATCATCACCCACAACAAGCGGACCATCGGGATGGCGGACATCCTTTACGGCGTGACGATGCAGGAACACGGCGTGAGCAAGATCGTCAGCGTGAAATTCCACAAGACCGATGGCACGGAAGCCGCCGCCCCGCAGCCTGAAGAATCCGATGAGGCCGTGTTGGCGAAATGATCCGGCAAAACCGCGCCGCCCAAGCCGGGTGACAACGGAATTTTGCCGGATGATTTGCTGGTTAAAGCGCCGGTTCCGGCGGCGGCAGTTGATCGAAGCGGCGTTTCACGTCCCGCTTGCGAAGCTGCTGATCGGATAAATCCAAAATGGCCGTCCAGTCCTCCGGAGCGAGCATGTGCTTGCCCGGACGGAAATTGATGCCCAGATGGTCCGGCACGCCGAGCAGCGCATACACCGGCTTGGCGGCGAGATAAGACTGGACGAGCGCGTTGACGCTGGCGGCGGTGTCGTTCAAGCCGTCGGGTGCGATGAACAAGCGCGGCGCGACGAGATCAATGAGCCAGTGCTGGTCGAACGGCAGTCTTTCAACGCGGTTGGAAAATTCCGCGAGGCGCGGAATCGTCCATTGTGGAAAATGATTCACGATGTCCTCCAGACCTTCCCTGCCGCCGCGACCCTTGCCATTGAAACGATACGCGCCGGTGCCGCCGCAGCCGGAGCCGCAGGGCGCAACTAGCGCGAAGCGTTCGTCAAACGCGCCGGCAACGAGCGTGGCCTTGCCGAGCCGTGAATGGCCGACGGCGATGAATTTGGATTTGTCCGCGAAGCTTTGATGCTCCAGATAATCCACACAGCGCGACATGCCCCACGCCCATGCGGCGAGATCCGCCCAGTCGTAATCCGGGTAGGCCGGGAAAAATCCGGTCTTCCGATAATCCCCGCCGTCCTGGCCGCAATCCTGGTAAAAAAAAGTGACGACGGCATAACCGCGATCCAACGCCTGTGAATATTGCGCCGCCGCCTCTTCGGGCGTGATGAAGGTGTGATAGCCCGGTGGTTTTTTCACGGGCGCGGAATTTGTGCCGCTGGCAACGGCGTTCGTCGCCGGAGCCGGCGGCGGCGCATTTTCCGAAATTGCAAAAAATGACGGTTGAACAATCACGGGAAACGGTGCTTTGATTCCGTTGGTTTCAATGGGCAGAAAAATGGAAATGTCTAATCCCAGTTTTTCCCCGGGGCCAAACGCCAGATGCACGAGGCGATAGGATGTCCTGCCATCGGCGAGCGTTCTGGACTCCAGTTCGCGTCCAGTCACATTGCCGGGCGGCGGCGGCGCGTGACCGATGGCGTAATGCTCGATGATCTGCTTCATCTCCGCGCGATGCGCCTGCCACTGCCTCGGCGTCGTGATGATTTTGCCGTCGTCGGTGACGAGCGGGCTGGGCATGTTTGTCTGGACGGGCAAATCGGCGACGGCAGGGAGCGTTCGTGGCGCCGCCGGCCGGAGGCCGGTGCAGCCGCTGGCAATCGCCAGCCCGATGAGGAGTCCGCCCAATGGCAGAAAATGCGCTGATTGCGGCTTGTGGTTCATGGCGACAGCATCAAGCAGCGCCGGACGAGAGTCAATTTCCGTGTTAATTTCCTCCTGCGCTTGCCTCGGCGCGGCGGGCATGGCTAAATGGGTTTGGAATTCGATGAGCAAGCAATCCAAATCACAGTGGGATTTTGGCGAGCTGTTTCCGGTGGAACAGACCCGCAAGGTTCTGTCCGTCTCGGAACTGACGGCGCAGGTTCGCGCATTGCTCGAAAAACAGGTCGGCTCCGTCTGGGTGGGCGGTGAAATCACGAATTTCCGGGCGCAATCCTCCGGCCACATTTATTTCACGCTCAAGGACGCGGCGTCGCAGTTGAGCTGCGTCCTGTTCAGCCGCGAGAAGATTCCGCACCGCGAACTGCTCGCGGACGGCCAGAAGGTTTTGCTGCAAGGCGATGTGACGGTCTACGAGGCGCGCGGGCAATACCAGCTCATCGTGCGCGCGGTGGAATTGCAGGGCGTCGGCGCGCTGCAAATCGCGTTCGAGAAACTGAAACAAAAGCTCGCGGCGGAAGGCTTGTTCGCGCCGGAACGGAAACGGCCGCTGCCGAAATATCCGCAGCGCATCGGCCTGGTCACGTCGCCGACCGGCGCGGCCATCCGTGACGTGCTGCATGTCGTGCGCCGGCGAAATCCGGGGCTGGAAATCATCCTCGCGCCCTGCCGCGTCCAGGGCGACGGCGCTTCGGAGGAAATTGCGAGTGCAATCCGGCTGCTCAACGATTTCAGCCTTCAGCCTTCAGCCTTCAGCCTTGACCTGATTTTGGTCACTCGCGGCGGCGGTTCGCTGGAGGATTTGTGGGCGTTCAACGAGGAAATTGTGGCGCGGGCGATTTTTGAATCGGCCATTCCCGTCGTCTCCGCCGTCGGGCATGAGATAGATTTCACCATCGCGGATTTCGTGGCGGACGTGCGCGCGGCCACGCCGAGCGCGGCGGCGGAAATCATCACCGAAGGCGTGTTCGCGAGCCGGCAATTGGTGGAAAGTCTTGCGCGCCGGATGACGCAGGCGCATCCGCGCAAGCGGTTGGATGAATTGTTTCAGCGGATGGACGATTTGCAGACGAGCTTGCTGCGCTGCGGACGTCAAGGTGTGAGCGAGCGTCAAGTCACCTGCCAAAATCTGGCGGCGCGTTTGCGTCAGGTCCGCCCGAAACAACTGCTGAAGCAGCGGCGCGAGCTGTTGGCAGTGACGCAGCATCGTCTGCGCGAACTGGCGCGCGTCCGGTTCAGGGATTTGAAGAGTGGCCTGGCGGCGGCGGAATCGCGATTGCAATTGCTCGGCCCGGAGCAGGTGTTGTCGCGCGGCTATTCCATCACGATGGACGCGGCGACGGGCAGGGTGCTGCGCGAGGCGGCGAAGGTGAAGGCCGGTCAGAAATTGAAGACTCGACTGGCTGATGGCGAAGTTTTGAGCCGGGCGGAGGCATAGGAAACCGGTTTGTTATTTTTAAAATCTTTTTTCTTGCCATTGATTTTGGAATTTGCTTATAGTCCTCGGCAAGCACACGTCAGTGGATATGGGTTACAAATGGCATGTGGTGTCGTTTGCAAATCACGAGAGCAAGACGCATTCGCTTTCCGGGAGGGATTTTTTGTTGCCCAATGGCGTCTGGCCGGACGGCGCTTCATTCGCATTTCAAACCAGCGGAGTGGATTCCCGGAGCGGTGGAGTTGCAACCTGCGGCAGCGGAGTGCCCGCCAAATCCGGTGGAGTGACAATCCGCAGCGGAGGAGCAGACATCCGTTTCAGCGGAGCGCCTTTCCGAAACAGCGGAATAACAAAGCGGGACAGCGGAGATCCAATCCAAACCAGTGGAGTGCGGTTCCGTTTCAGTGGAGTGAGCCTTCCAATGCGCGGAGTTCCCCGGAAAACCGGCGGATTTGCCTTAAAATCCGCGAAATCCACCGATTTGCAGCGTAAGCCGGTGCTTGCATGGACTGCGGCGACATGTCGCCGCTTTCCGGGCGCGGACATGTCCGCGCGCTCCAGACCTTTCGCAGCCATTCCAAGCTTCCAACTCCCAACTCCAAACTCCCAATAAAAACTATGAGCGATAATCCGACACCCGCACCCACACCCGCCGCCAAAACCCCAAAACACCACGGTCTCCTCGACAAACACCAGCTCGCCGAAATCAGCCACACCAACACCATTTACGGCGTGGCCGGCGATCCCGCGACCTTTGCCAAAATCCAGGACGACCAGATCATCACGGCCGATTTCATGACCAAGCTGGGGACTGATTTGCAGACAATGAGCCAATACACCGGCGGCGCGTCCGAAGCCGTCACCGACGCCAAGCAGGAAACCGGCGCCGAGACCACCGCCAAAAAGGTGCTGCTGGCCAAAGTCCATTACATCCAGAGCAAGGCCAAAGTCAAATACATCGGCAACAGCAACGCCCTTGCCGAATACGGCATTGGCACCAACATAGACATCAGCCGTCCCGCGCTGGAAACCGCCGCCGACAACATTTTGAACAAGCTCAAGACCGACACCCTGCCGAAAATTGCCGCGCAACACGCCACAGATCTCAAGACCGCGTCCGACACCTACAAGGCAACCAAGGTGACGCAAGTGGGCGGCAAGGGCGATGCCAAGGATTTGCGGACGAAGCTGACGAATATGGTGGTGAGCCTGACCCTGCGCCGCCGCCAATTGCAGCACGCCGCCGACGGTGAATTCCCCTACACCGACCCCGCCAGCGCCGGCATGAGAAAGAAATTCGATCTGCCACCAACGCAACCATTGAATGCGTGAACAACTCCTTGCGAAGGACGGAAGTGAAATCTCGCTGTTTGCTTGAAAGATGAGTTGTAAAATTCGAGCAAAAGGATAACAGTCTAAACATCACACGAAAGAAATCGAACACAGTCAAGATTCGAAGGCCAAAAATACTATGAACTACCATTACATGGACGAAAAGAATCAGGAGATCGGACCGGTTTCCTTGGAAAACTTAAAATCATTTCGGCTTGCCGGTGTAATAAAAGATCACACGTTGGTGCGTCCAGAAAGCGGTGGGGCGTGGGTCACCTGTGTATCAGTGGTTGGAAAAGTGGAAACGTCCAATGTGCCTTCGCAATCCCCTACGATGGCCAAAGTTTCCGAAGCGGTGCAACACGCCAGAAGTGTCTGGGTAAATTTGCTAACCAATCCAGTTGGTGGAATGTTTCCTGCATACCAGCAACTAGGTTCGAAGCAAGCGGGCGGTGTTGGTGCTGTATTTATTGCAGTTTATGCAATCATAGCGCTGCTCCTGGTTTATATGACCAAAACTTTTGGCATAATACGCCCCGGCGATTTTGGAGGTTTTCTAAAACTTTTTTTCACCATTTTGGCCTGTTGCCTAACTTGGGCGGCGGCGATGTTTATCATGCGCTTAATTAACCGCCGCGAAGGTGATATTGGAGGCGAAGTCTTTGTCGCGGGAGCCATATCGCTCGTTTGGGCGGTTGACCTTCTTCTGTGTAATATTCTTGGTTTTGGCAATATTGAGGTTTTGGCAATAATCTTTCTCGTTTCAATCTGTATAATAGTGCTTCAGGTGTTCGTCGGGCTCACGCGTATTTCGGGACTTGATGAGCGCATGGGAACATTTATGGTGCCAGTCGTGATCGTTGCAGCCTGCTGGCTTTCTAAAATTATCTTTATGGCTGTGTATGCAGATCAAATGGCTCAAGGAATGTCAGATGAATTAAAGGGTGCATTGTTCAAAGGAGCCTTAATGCAATGAGCGCTACTTATTTTTATCGCGATAATTCCGGCAAGGAAATTGGTCCGCTTGATTTGGCTGCGCTAGCCAAACTGCACGCTGTCGGAATGTTAAATAACAATACTCCGGCACGCCTTGAAAATTCTACAGAATGGAAATCTTTGCGTGAATTTCTGCCGTCATCACCTTTGCAACAAGCCTCGCCAAAATTTTCCAATATATCCATTAGGTGGACATGGGTTTGCCTATTGGTTGCCGTTGCGATCGTATTTTTTGCAAAATATTATGCTGCGCCACCCCACGAAGCCGAAGCTAAACGATCATACTACAAACAGATAAATTTACTCAATGACGGAATCAATCTTGTTAATTTTAAAGAAACGAGCGGGCGGTCGTTTATGGAAACAAATTCTTCAGACTTATCAACCACTCAAAACTATGAGATTGATTTTGAGGCGGAAATCGAATTTGAGCGAGATGTAACAATCAGAGGCGTTACGAGTCATTCTGGAGATCATGAAAGATATGCGGGCAAAATGATTGGCGTAAAAACTGAAGGCGGATGGAGGTTTGGGGCTCCTTACGAATTGCATATATTGAGTGCTTCTAATCCTTTACTACTTTCTCAAGCAGAAAATGACGAAACTTTATCACAGGCTAATGCTTGTGTTAATAATCTAAAGCAGATCGGTTTGGCTTTTAGAATATGGGAAGGAGACCATGGAGATAAATATCCATTTAATGTCGGAATTGCATCGGGAGGAACGATGGAGTATTGCGATAGAACATTGGATGGATTCGATAAAAATACTTTTCTTCATCTTCAGGTTATGTCCAATGAGTTGGCCGCAACAAAAGTTTTACTGTGTCCTTCTGATTCAAAAAGGCCAGCAATAGATTTTGCTCATTTACGCCCAGAAAATGTAAGTTACTTGATACATTCCGGTTTAATTGTAAACGATTCAAATCCCCGTGAAGTTTTGGCGATCTGCCCCACTCATCACGTCGTGGTATTAACAGATGGTTCTGTTATGCAAGTCTCGCCACAACGAATGTCAGAAATTGAAACAAATGTAAAAACGGAGGAGGCTGTATCAAGGGCTAACACCTGCATCAACAATCTTCGGCAGATTGATGGAGCCATCAGTGAATGGGCATTGGAAACTGGAAAATCAGTTGGCACTATTCCTACTATGACAGACGTAAAGCCATACATTAAACTCAACGCCAATGGGGAAGTTCCGTCTTGTCCTTCGGGTGGCACATACACACTCCACCCGGTCGGTTCATATCCACAAGTGACTTGCAGTATTCCTGGACACGTCCTCCCTTGAACTATGCAAAACTATTTTTATTACGACAATTCAGGCAAAGAAATTGGTCCGCTCGATTTGACCACTTTGGCGCAGTTGCGGTTTGCCGGAGTATTGAATGACGACACACCAGTGCGTCCCACTGATTCTGAAAAATGGACACCGTGCCGCGAAGTTGTTGCGGCACCCGCTGACCCTGTGCCAACCCAACCTATAAATGCTGGAACAGGTAAAACTTCGATTCCACCAGCATTGGTTGTGCTGGCAATCATCGGTGCGCTCATTTATGGCGGGACAGTTCTTTACAAATCAATCGCCGCGAGAACGGCGTTGACATACGGATTTGTCCTAGATGGAAAGGAAATGTCCAAAGGACAAATGCCTGAAATAACGGTGGACGGACAGCTTTTCGGAAGCGGTGATCATCTCAAACCCGGCCGGCATGATATTTCCGTCGCCATGCAAAACGTTGAACCGTATGAACAGCATTTCTGGGTTTTTTACGGGATAAAAGATTTGGGGAATCTGCCTTTGGAGACAAGCAAGGGGAATTTGGTTGTAATAGTCAATCCGTCGCCCGCCACAGTGCTTGTGCAGCGTGGCGGTGAAACTGTAAATCAAGGCGCAGCGCCGTTGGACGTGGAAAAATTGCCGGTCGGAAATTACACACTGGTTGTCAAGCGCGGAGATTATCAGGAAACTCGCACCGTTGACGTCCAGCGCCAGCAGACAACGAATGAAACCGTCGAGTTGAATTTGGGCAAGGTAGAATTGTCCTCTGTTCCCGCCGATGCGGAATACGAGATGTCTGGCGGTGGACACCGTTGGCAAGGGAAACTACCCGCACACATTGAAGATGTGCCGGTTGGAAATTATTCCCTGTCTATCACGAGGCGCGATTGGGAATTGGATTCGGTTGTCTCGGCAGTTCGCGGGAGTGTCACAACGAAGAAAATGGAATTTTCCTACGGTTCAATTGAAGTCACGAGCGAACCGACTGGATTGGTTGTCTTAAAAAATGGCGTAGAAATTGGAAAGACGCCAATCACGCTACAAGAATTGAAGCCAGCAACATATAATTTGACCGTTTCCGACGGCGACAACGACCTCATGGCAGATGTCGGCGTCAGCCCGAAGGAAAATGTGAAACAACCTTTTGTTTTTCGCTATGGCATGATTCAGTTAATGAGCGTGCCAGCAGGCGCGACTGTTATTCGCAAAGAAAAAGAAATCGGCAAGACGCCTCTGACTCTTAATCGCGTTCCAGTGGGGAATTCAAGCGTGGGACTGAATCTCAATGGTTATGTGGCAACGAATTTGATTATTTCCGCAGTCGAAAATGCGGTAACGAACTTTTCAGTAAAGTTGACCAGCGAACAGTATCTTCAAGCGATGGGGCAAGCACAAGAAGCCCTTGATTCTGGACAACTTGTCGACGCGAAAGCAGCCATTGCCAAAGCATTGGCTGTTGACCCTGATGATCCCGCCGCAGTTAAATTGCAAGCAACAATCGGAGAAGCTGAACAGGCTGCGGAAAAGGCTCGCTTACAGTCTGAACAACAAGCAGCGTCCGAAAAACGGCAGGCGAATGAAAAGCGGTTTCAACATCTAATTGCTTCGACTCAAAATGCGAGACTTTTTCCTAATTACACAAGAACATACTCTGCTCCATTCAATAAAGTGTGGAATTCGACGCTCAATATTCTAACGCAACAAAAAGAAGAATCAATTCATTCAAACGCTGAAACGGGAATTATTACGACCACCTCCACTCAACATTCGATATTGATACTTAGTCTGCACGCTAACCAGTATTTAATATTTGTAGAGCAAAATGCTGACAATACAACTACTATTAATCTTGATCTGATAAGTTATTTTGCCGATTTCAACAATGGTAGTCCTACATGGAGGCAAATGTCATCTGATTTCTTGCAGTCAATGGCAAATGGGTTTTTGGACAAAATTGGCCGAGGCTTAAACCCACCGGTGCCGAAATAAACGCCTCCACATCCTTACGTCTTTGTATTGGCTTATTTTGTTCGGAATCGGTGCAATCCGCGTAATTTGTGGCTGATGCGGGGCGTTTCGACTTTAGGCTGGACTTTTTGAGCGGCGTTTATCGGCATTTTCCCATGTCAAAAACCGCCAAGGCCGGTGACGCAACCAAAAGCAGCCTGCCGTTTGAAGACGCCTTGAAAAACTGGAAGGTGTCGTTTTTCAAAATGGCTTCCATGCCCCTTTGGTTTGGTCGTGAATCAAGAGGCTGACACCAACTCCGGAAATTCACGCGACGCGGCGAACTGACACCTGCCGCGCATCCTATGCCGGCGATTTGACCGTTCGTATGTTCGGTTTGCAGGATTGGAGTTGACGGATTCCTGGGATTAAAGGATGATCTTCCGGTATGGCGGAAACAGTATCTTCAAAACGGCCGTCTGAATGACGGTCGTCCGGCTGTGTTCTTCCTCGGTAAAGCGGGATCGGCCTGCCAGACAATGTCGTTCCCGTGACATCTGTGCCGTGAAAATTTCAAACACGGAGTCGGCAGGCTCAAAAACGAGAATTGAAAAAGAATTAAACAATGAAATCAAAATGTTTGCGTATGTGTGTCCTGTCGGTGGCGGCAGGCGGGATTGGTGTGCTGATGTCGGGCTGTGTCGTTGAGCCGGATGGACGGGTGGTGTTCCGGCCGGTGGTGTATGTCGCACCGCAGCCGGTATATGTCGCTCCGGCGCCGGTGGTGCTGGAAGAACCAGTGATGGTTCCTGACACTTATGTCTGGGATGGTGACGAATTCGTCGGTGTCGTTGGCGACCAGTATTTCTACTTGGGACCCGGTGATGTGTGGCTGGTCTGTGAACCCTTCCGGTTGGAGCGTTTCCATGGATGGGAAAGGGGGCATGCTGATTGGCGGGAGCACGCCATCCGCAATGATCGTTTCCGAAAAGATGCCCGGGGTCATGTCCAGCCGGTTGGGCATGGCGGGCCGGCAAAGTCTGCCCCGAGGAAGAATGATGAAAAGGGCGGGCGTTGATTGTTGTTCCTGAAAGTTTCGATCTGAACTGAAAGCCGTTTTTCTTGTCTTTCGATAAGGAAAGCGGCTTTTCATTTGTTCCAGCCGGGTTGGATTGTTTGGACGGCGAAGGGCGATTCTCCCCAGTCTCCGATGCCACAGTTCCGGCCGGAAAATCGAATGCAGTGAGCGGGCGTTGTGATTTCCTTGACCGGTGGGAATTTGCAATTTCCGCGATTTTTTTACTGGTTTCAAAACTCTTTGGTGATAATCTGTGGGCATAGTCAACCCAAATCACACTTATGGAAATCATCTTCAACTGCCCCAATTGCAGTCAGGAACTGTCCGTGGATGCCGCAGGCGCCGGTTCGGAAATCCCATGCCCCACTTGCGGTGAAAACATCACCATTCCCGAAAAAAACGGGAAACCCGCTCCAGCCGCGTCCGAGGAAGTCAGCGCGCCGAGCCTCGCGCCCAGCGCCATGGCGTCGTCCGCCGCCGCCAAGGTGGAATTCCATCTCAAGGTGCCGGTGCGGGCCACGTCCGGCGAAAGTCTCATCAAAAAAGCGGCCGTGCCGCTCGAAGCCGTCGCCAAGGGCGCGGACAAGCAGATTCGCGTGCGGACCGTGCGCCATGACAAGTGCATTGACGCCGGTCATGACAAGTTTGACGAGATCGTCTCAAAAAGTCTGGCGGAGGTCGGCGAGCACAACATCATCAGCGTCCACACCATCAGTTACGAGCACTTTGACGTGCAAACCCAGAAAGTGATGACGGATTACGGGCTGGTGATCATTTACCGGGGCTGATTTCAATTTGCCCGTCTTGACTTGCCGATTCCAGCCCGTTACTTTCGCCGCATGAACCGCCGGTTCGTTTTTTTGCTGTTGTTGATTGCGGGCGCGATGCTGCTGCCGTTCCGCTCGCCGGCACCGTTGTATTACACTCCGGGCGAGGGCTGGTATTATGAGCCTTACGGCCAGAAGGCGAACTGGCAGCGACCGCGCGCCAAGGAGCAGCTGGAGGTGGCGGAGCAGGCGTTTACCAACAAAAATTACAATGTGACGCTCCATGCGGCGCATCGCATCGTGCGGGTGTGGCCGCTTTCGGATTATGCGCCGCGCGCCGAATATCTCATCGGCCGCTGCCTCGAAACATCGGGCAAGGACGAGGCGGCGTTCAAAGCCTATGAGGCCATCATCAACAAGTATCCGCACAGCGAAAGTTACGAAGACGTGCTGTGGCGTCAGTATGAAATTGCCAACCGTTTTCTTGGCGGTGAATTTTTCAGGCTGTGGGGCACCATCCCGCTTTACCGCTCGATGGATGAAACGGCCAAGCTGTTCAGCACCATTGTCACCAACGGGCCTTTCAGCGACGTTGCGCCGCATGCGCAATTGCGCATCGGTGCGGCGCGCGAGAAGCAGAAGGATTATCCCGACGCGGTGAAGGCCTATGCCACCGCCGCCGACCGCTACTACAACCAGCCGGTCATTGCCGCCGACGCGCTTTACCGCGAAGGCTTGTCGTATCAAAAGCAGGCGTCCACCGCCGAATATGACCAGGGCACCGCCGCGCAGGCCATCGCGGCCTACACGGATTTCCTCACGCTGTTCCCCGATGACAAGCGCGTGCCGGACGCGCAGAAGGCGATCATCGCGCTCAAGATGCAGCAGGTGGAGGGCAATTTCAGGATTGCGCAGTTTTACGAGCAGAACAAGGTTTTGAACGCGGAGCAAAGGCGTGTTGGGGCGCTGGTTTATTACAACCAGGTGTTGCAGCTCGACCCCAACTCGCCGTTCGCCGCGCAGGCGCGCCAGCGCATCGAACAACTCAAGCAGCGCGTCCCCAACCCGCCCGCCAGTTGAAATGCGCCCGCTGATTTTTTTTGCGATTTGCGTGTCGGCGTTTTTGTCCGCCGGTTGTGCCGGCTACCACCTCGGACCGGTCAACGGTGTGGTCGCCGGTGAAAAATCCGTTGAGATCGTTCCCTTCAACAACCAGACACTGCAGCCGCGCCTGGGCGACGCGGTGACGCAGGCGCTGCGCGAGCGGATGCAGACCGACGGCACCTATCGCCTCGCCACCCGCGATCCCGGCGATGTCGTCGTCACCGGCGTGATAGCCAGCTATCGCCGCGAAGGCGTGAGCTTTTTGCGGACGGATGTCACGACGGCGGAGAATTACCGCGTGGAACTCACCGCGCACGTCACGGCGCGCGACCGCGCCACGGGCAAGGTGTTGCTCGACAAAAATGTGAAAGGCTACACGCTTGTCCAGGTGGGAACGGATTTGGCAGACTCCGAGCGCCAGTCAACGCCGCTGCTGGCGGAGGATCTGGCGCGCAACATCACAGAACTGCTGACCGAAGGCGCATGGTAGAAACCGCCGGAACCGGTTTGCGGCTTCCAATGCCTGTTCCCCGATAAAACCCAACCGGTAAGTTTTCCAGTCAAGGACACCCGGTCGCGCTGGCGATCGCGTTTATTGCCGTTTCCACCAACTGGTCAGCCCCTTCGATTTTTGCTGGGTCTGCGGGAACTGGGATTGTTGCCGTAGCAACAGGCTGCGCGCCGCTTCGAGGGTCATGATAAATTCATCGTAGCTCAAGTAGCGGTCTCCCGGATTTTTAGCCAGCACCTTCACCAGCGCGTCACTTGCCGGCTGAGTGATTTCCGGCACGACCAGATTTGGCGGTGTCAGCGGTGTGTTGACCTGGGCGACGATGACCTCCTCAATGGTCGGCGCGTCGAATGGCACATGGCCGGTCATCGCGTGATACAACGTCGCGCCGAGGCTATACATGTCGGACAAAAAAGTTTCCGGCTCGCGCTTGATTTTTTCCGGCGCGACATAATATGGCGTGCCCCAAGTCACGTCTTCGACTTCGTGTTCCACGTCGGCTTTGCGCGCGAGGCCGAAATCAATGAGCTTCGGCTCGTGGTCGGCGTTGAAGAGGATGTTGCCCGGCTTGATGTCGCGGTGGAGCAGGTCGTATTTGAGCGCCATGTCGAGCGCGGAGGCGATTTTGATGCCGATGTCGAGCACGTCGAGTTCGGGCAGCAGGCGCAATTTTTCGATGCGCGCGTCCAGGCTGCCGCGGTCGGCCAGCTCCATGACGAGATATTGCTGTCCTTCCCATTCGTCGAACGTGTAGAGGTGGACGATGTTCGTGTGGTTCAACCGTGCGCAGGCGCGGGCCTCGCGGTAAAAAGCCTCCAGCGCCTTCGTATCCTGGAGCAGCTCCTTCTTCATCAGCTTCACCGCCACCATGCGTTCCAGTGTGGTGTCCCAGGCGCGATACACCGTGCCCATGCCGCCCGACCCGATGATGCTCCGCAGCTCGAATTGCCGCAGCATCATCGGCATCATAATGGGATGGCCGCATTTGGTGCAGGGCACCGTGCCCAGCGGCTGCAAATCGCCGGGGATGAAAACCTTCGTCTCACACCAGCCGCAGGTGACCATTCGTAATTGTTCGCTCATGCTTTGAGTTAATTTAGCACCCCTTGGGCATCCGACAACGCATTTTTTCCCCGCAAAAACACTTTGACAAATGGAAAGAAATGGTGTTTCTTATCGCCGGTTAAACATGAGAACCACGTTTGCAATCAAGATGCTGAAGCACGCGCCGGTCATTGGCTGCATGGCCAACTGGCAGCGCGGCTCCCGTCCATCGGGCATCGTGGGGTTGAAATTCTAAACGAGCGAACGATTTTCAGGAACCCGCGATTGCCAAGTCAATCGCGGGTTTTCTGTTTTCAAGCCAAAACCAAAATGAAAGGAAAGACATGAACATAAACAAAACAAGGGTGCCGGCCGAGTTCGGCCCCGAAACGCGCTTTGAGCTGCGGCCCGCGCCGCCCGCGCCGTTCCGCGCGACCCGGGAAACCGAGTTCGAGCGGCTCAAAACCAGGCTCCTCACCGAGCAACTGGCCGGGGCGACGCCGGAGTTGAACACTCCGCTGCGGCGCGCGGCCAACGAAGCCGCCGCGCTGGCGTGGGTGACGTTTTACCCGCTGCTGGTGTTCCCGGTGCTGTTCGAGGAAAAAACCGCCGCTGCCGTGCGCCAAGTCGAACGGCAAACGCGCATTTACGCGGACAGCCGCGAACTCGTCGCCGCATGAAAACGCACCAGTTTGAAACGGAAGCAATGCGCGTGCGGGGAGCCGTTTGCGCGGGCGAAATTATTCGCGCCCGCGCCAACGGCTGCTCGCGCGCTCTTTTGTTTCCGGGAAATAACCTCCGGAGCGCGATCCACAAAATTCATTTCTCCTCGACGCGCTGAATCCGCGCGCCGAGCTTCCGCAACTTGGCGTCCATCCGCTCGTAGCCGCGGTCCAGATGGTAAATCCGGTTCACCTGCGTCGTGCCCTTGGCCGCCAGCCCGGCAATCACCAGCGCCGCCGACGCGCGCAAATCGCTCGCCATCACCGGCGCGCCGCTCAACGGCCGCCCGCCCTTCACAATCGCGCTCGGTCCCTCGATCTCGATGTCCGCGCCCAGCCGCGCCAGCTCGCTCACGTGCATGAAGCGCGACTCGAAAATCCGCTCGGTGATGATGCTGATGCCCGGCGCCTGCGTGAACAGCGCCGTCATCTGCGCCTGCACGTCTGTCGGAAAACCGGAATACGGCAGCGTCGTCACGTCCGACGGTTTCAATTTTCCCTTTCGCCGAACGACTAGATTTGAGCCGCGCTTTTGAACGCTCACGCCCGCCTCGTTCAATTTGTCAAATACCGCCCGCAGGTGATCCGCTCGCGCGCCGTGGATGGTGATTTCGCCGTTCGTCGCGGCGGCGGCGATGGCAAACGTCGCCGCTTCAATCCGGTCGGGAATAACCTCGTGCTCCGCGCCATGCAATTTCTTGACGCCGGTGACGGTGATGGTTGGGCTGCCCGCGCCGAAAATTTTCGCGCCCATCGCGCACAGAAACTGCGCCAAATCCACGACCTCCGGCTCACACGCCGCGCTTTCGATGACTGTGACGCCGTCGGCCAGCGCTGCCGCCATCATCACGTTCGCCGTGCCGAGCACCGTCGAGCCGGCGCGTCCGCCGAGAAACATCGGTGCGCCGCAAAGTTTCCTCGCTGTCGCGTCCACATAGCCACCCTCGATTTTGATTTTTGCGCCGAGCGCCTCGAAGCCTTTCAAGTGCAGATTGATGGGCCGCGCGCCGATGATGCAGCCGCCGGGTAGCGAAATCCGCGCCCGGTGCAGCCGGCCCAGCAGCGGTCCGGCGATGCAAATCGAACCACGCATCTTCCGCACCAGTTCATAATCCGCGTAGCCGCGGATTTTTTTCGCCCGAACGATGAGCGTGCCGTCAGCAAGCTTGGCTGACGCGCCGAGCGAGGCGAGGATTTGCGCCATGAACCGCGTGTCGCTCAAGTCCGGCACACGCCGGATGACGCACGGTTCATCCGTCAGCAGCGTTGCCGCCATGATGGGAAGCGCGGCGTTTTTGCTGCCGCTGATTTCCACTTCGCCGTGCAATGGCACGCCGCCTTTGATCAAAAAACTTTCCATGATTGTTAACGCAAAGAAGCAAAGGAGCAAAGTCGCGGAGAAAAATGGAATTCTCTAAACTCTGCGTCTTGGCATCTTTGCGTCTTTGCGTTGAATTTAATATCGAGCAATCAAAATTCTTTCGCGTTGACTGTAATCCTCCTGCACCGCCTCGACAATCCACTTTTCATTTTCAAAAACGGCCTTGACTGCCTCCGCCTGGCCGTCACCGAATTCCAGCATAATTTTCCCATCCGGCTTGAGGAACGGCTTCGCCTCCGCCGCAAGCTTCCGGTAGAAATCCAGCCCGTCCGCGCCGCCGTCGAGCGCGGCGCGCGGATCAAAATCGCGGACCTCCGGCTGGAGCGTGGCAATTTCGGCGGACGGAATGTAAGGCGGATTACTGATGATCAAATCGAAGCGTTCACTTTTCGGCAGCGTGGCAAAGCCGTCGCTTTGCAGAAATTCAATCTGTTCTGCAACTTGGTTTCGTGCTGCATTTTCTTTCGCCAAGGCAAGCGCTTCCGCAGAGATGTCCGTGGCGAGAATTTGAGCTGTTGCACATTTTGTCGCGAGCGCGATGGCGATGCAGCCGGTGCCTGTGCCGAAGTCTAGGGCGGTAGGGACACTGGTTTGGGAGGGACGGCGTGTCGCCGTCCCTGAATTTGGGTCGCCGACACGGCGACCCTCCCAAATTGAATTAAGAAATTGCCAGCCGAGTTCGGCGAGCAGTTCCGTTTCCGGCCGCGGCACGAGGGCGTGGCGGTTCACGGCGATTTCACAACCGCAAAAAGAGGTTGAGCCGACGATGTGCTGGAGCGGCTCGCGCTGGCCGCGGCGTTTGACGAGTTCGCGCAGCGCGTCCATTTCCGCCGGTGTCAGCACGCGATCGAAGTTCAAATACAACTTCATCCGCGGCAGCTTGAGCGCGTGCGCGAGGAGCAATTCGGCCTGCAGGCGCGGCGGCTCGGCGCCTTTTTTGCCAAGGAAATCCGCGCTCTTTTGTATCGCCTCAAGAACGGTCATGGTTTTTTCGCCTTCGGTTTGTCGTCGTCATATTTGACATGAAATCCAATTTCGCGGCGTTTAGGTTCGGGTGGCGTCATCAACTGGCGGATGGCGTCGAACACAATCTTGAATTGTGCGTCGTATTTGTTCTCCAAGGCGGCGAGCTTGCGGGAAAGTTCGGCGTTGGAGGCGAGCATCTGCCGCAGCCGCACGAAGGCGCGGACGACTTGCACACTGGTCAGCGCAGCGCGTTCGCTGTTCAGGACGTTTGCCAGCATCAACGCGCCGTGTTCGGTGAAGGCGAAGGGGAGATGCGGCGAAAACTTGATTCGGACGAGGTGGTCACAATTTGTGACCACCTCCATTTTCTCCCTTTCCGTCAATTGAAACATGAAATCTTCCGGGAAACGGGTGGCATTCCGTTTGACGGCTTGATTCAAAACTTTGGTTTCAACGCCATAAATCTCCGCCAAGTCGGCGTCGAGCATGACTTTCTCGCCGCGAATCAAAAGGATGCTGCGTTCAATGCGTTCGGTGGGAATGAGAATGGCTGGCGAATTCACAAGCCGAGCCTGCCAAAAAAACTATTTTCCTTCAATCCCTTTGAGATAGGCAAAAATGAGTTCCGGCAGGTCGTGGCTGTAACCGCCTTCGAGCAGGCTGAAGAACGGCAGGCCCAGTTCGCGCAGCGACCGGCCGATCCAATGAAAATCCTCCGCCAGCAAAGTGCCGTTGGCCAGCGGGTCGTGCGCGCAGGCGTCAAAACCGGCGGACACGGCGACGAGGTCAGGTCGGAAATTTTTCAAATTGCCGAGCGAACGGGCAAGTGTGGCGCGATACGATTCGCGCGGCGTGTCCGGCGCGACGGGATAATTGAAGGAGTTTGTCCCGGCATTCGCCGCGCCGGTGCCGGGAAAGCAGGGGAACTGGTGGACGGAGAAAACCGCGCAGCCGGGCCGGTCCAGCAAAATGGCTTCCGTGCCGTTGCCGTGATGCACGTCGAAATCGAAAACGGCGACGCGTTTTGTTCCGGTTGCCAGGGCTTCGAGCACGGCGATGGCGGTGTTGTTCAGGTAGCAAAAACCCATCGCGTGGTCGCGCGTGGCGTGATGGCCGGGCGGGCGCATGAGGCTGAAGACATTTTCACCGGCGCGCGCGGCTTTCAGCGCGTCGAGCGCGGCGGCGACGGCCGTGCGCGCAAAGCCGGCGATGTTTTCGCAAAACGGGGTATCGTCGTCGAAATCGCGCGGGATTTGCAGGCGCGCCAGGAGTTCCGGCGAGTGGGCGCGGAGAATTTGCGCGTCTTCCGCCCGGCCCGGCCCGGTCCAGCGGAGTTGCAGTTCCGTCTGGCTTTTCAGCCGCTCGACGGCGCTGCTGATTCGCTCCGGCCGTTCGGGATGGCCCTCGTGCGAATAGCCGGTGCAGCGTTCGTCGGTGATGATTTTCATTGCGCCGCAACCATCGTTAGCAAAAGATTCGGCAGGAATAAATTATGAAAAGCAAATTGTTTGTCGTTGCGGCTGCATTTGGCGTGTTTACCTTCGGCGCTGGCGCGTGGGATTACGAAGGGCATCACGCCATCAACGAGCTGGCGCTGGCGTCGTTGCCGAAGGATTTTGGCGGATTTGAGATGACGCCCGCGTTGAAAGGGCGCATCGAATTTCTGGCGGGCGAGCCGGACCGCTGGCGGAACGTGGGCGATCTGCCGTTGAAAAATTTCAATCCCCCGGATCATTACATTGATTTGGAGGATTTGAAGCTTTACGACCTGACGCCGGAGACGCTGCCGATGATGCGCTACGATTTCGCGGCGGACATCGCGAGGGCGCGCGCGGCGCATCCCGAAAAGTTTCCGCCGATTGATCCGGACAAGGACGCCGACCACACGCGCGAGCTGGACGGATTTTTGCCGTGGGCCATCACGGAGAACTACGAGAAGTTGAAATCCGATTTCAGTTCGCTGAAGGCGTTCCGGCAATATGGCGGCACGCCGGAGGAAATTGCCAACGCGCAGGCGGACTGCATTTATGTGATGGGCGTGATGGGGCACTACGTCGGCGACGGTTCCCAGCCACTCCACACGACGGTGCATTTCAACGGGTGGATTGGCGACAATCCGAAGGGCTACACGACCCGGACGACGTTTCACCCGTGGATTGATGGCGGCTATTTCAAAAAAACCGGCGGGATAAAGGTGGAAACGCTCGTCGGAAAAATACAGCCTGCCGCGCGCATCGCCAACGCGGATCAGCCGGACGGGGTTTTTCGGGCGGCGGTGAATTATCTTGTCGAGCAAAACAAACTGGTCGAGCCGCTTTATGAATTGGAAAAAAACGGCCAGCTCACCGGCGAGCCCGGCAAGGGCATGGATGGCCTGCCGTTTCTTGACGGACAGCTCGTCAAGGCCGGGCAGATGCTCGGCAACATCTGGCTGACCGCCTGGCTCGAAGCGCCGGAGGACACCTATCTCGAACGCCAGCTCCAGCAGCGCGCCGACGCCAACGCGGCGACAAAATGAGCGGGGGAACGGCCACGCGCGTCGCTGCGGTGACCGGATTTCTGGCCGTGGCACTTGGCGCTTTCGGCGCGCACGGCTTGAAAGACATCCTCGCGCAAAATGGCACGGCGGCGATTTGGGAAAAAGCCGTGTTCTACCACTTCATCCACGCCGTGATGCTGTTCCTGCTTGCCGGACGAAAACCGTTTTCCGCCGGCGCGTGGTGCTGTTTCCTGGCGGGCATTGTGTTTTTTTCCGGTTCGCTCTATTTGCTCGCGCTGACGAACCAGCATTGGCTTGGCGTCATCACACCCTTCGGCGGCGCGGGCCTTCTGGCCGGCTGGGTCTGTCTGTTTTTCAACGCCGCCAAATCCGACAAAAATTAACCGGAACGACACGTGATTGACACGCGCCTTTGGAAGCATTGGCGTGTGGAATCCATTATTGAACCCGTTCGCCTGCTGGCCAATTCTTCTGTGCATTACGCCGCCCGGCTGGCGCGGGATGCCGGGGAAATCCGCGCCGCGCAGGCCTTGCGCTTTGAGGTTTTTAATGTCGAACTCGGCGAAGGACTGGAAGAGTCCCATGCCACCGGACTCGACGAGGACCCGTTCGACGCCGTCTGCGATCATCTCATCGTCGAACATCTGCCGTCGCGGAAGATTGTCGGCACCTATCGGCTGCAAACTGGTGTGAGCGCCGCGAAGAATCTTGGCTACTACTCCGCGCAGGAATTTGAATTTGATGTTTTTGAACCCCTGCGCGCTGAAATCATCGAATTGGGCCGTGCCTGCGTTCATGGCCAGCATCGCAACCTCGTCGTTCTCGGACAGCTTTGGAAGGGAATCGCCGGCTACGCACAATCCCACGGCGCGCGCCGCCTTTTGGGTTGCAGCTCCATCACGTCGCAGGATCCGGCGGTTGGCGCGTCCGCCTACTCGGAATTGTTCCGAAAACATCTGTCGCCGCCGCAGTTGCGGACCCGCCCCAAGCCCGAATACGATTGTCCGCTGGATTGTTTGTCGGACGAATCCGAAAAGATTCCAAAACTTCTGCGCGCCTATTTGAGCATCGGCGCAAAAATCTGCGGGCCACCGGCGCTGGACCGGCAGTTCAAAACGATTGATTTTCTTACCTTGCTCGACTTGGAGGAGATGTCTCCCTCGGCGCGGCAGCGTTTTCTGGATTGACCGCCGCATCCAATCCGTTTGAAATCCGCACATGAATGGACTGTGCCGGCATCCGCTCCGCGTTACCGGAAGGTTTTTCTGGTTTGCCGGCGCTTTGTTTGCCGCGGTTCTCGACTTCCTGCTGCGCTGCGCGTTCCGCCCGGAAAATTCGACGCCAACCGTCCGAGCGTTCTGGCTGCAACGTCATGCACGGCGCATGTTGAAAATCATCAGGCTGGAGGCGCGCGTCGGCGGACCGGTTCCGACGCGCGGCCTACTCGTCTCCAACCACCTGGGCTACCTCGACGTTCTGGTGCTTGCGTCGCTTGCACCGGCGGTGTTTGTGGCCAAGAGCGAGGTGAAAAGCTGGCCGGTCATCGGCTGGCTCACACAACTGGGCGGAACATTGTTTGTGGATCGCGGACGCCGCACGCACGTCAGCCGGGTGAACGATGCAATTCAGGCCGCGCTGAACCGGGGCGCGCTGGTGGTTTTGTTCCCGGAAGGAACCAGCTCCGACGGACGGACGGTTTTGCCGTTCAAATCGTCGCTGCTCGAACCGGCGGCGCAATCCGCGCATCCGCTCGCGGTCAGCGCGATCCAATACTCCATCGAGGACGGCGACGCGGGCGCGGAGGTTTGTTATTGGGGCAGCCACACTTTTTTTTCACATCTGCTGCACCTGTTCAGCAAACGCGCCGTCCGCGCCACGGTTTGCTTTGCGCCCTTTCAACGAACCGGGTGTGACCGCAAGCAACTGGCGCTGCAACTGCGCAGGGAAATCTTGAGACTGAAGGCTGGTGGGCCCGCTCGGATTTGAACCGAGGACCAAGCGATTATGAGTCGCCTGCTCTAACCGCTGAGCTACGGGCCCAACACATTGAAAACAAACGAGTTACTAACGTTTTGCTTGCCTCAATTTTATAATTGTATCCCGATTTTGTATCCCGTAGAATGTTGGCGCTTATGACAACATCAAACGCAGATGCAAGACCGGATACAAAGCCTGAAAAACCAACGCGCAACGCCGCCATTTCGCCGGACGGCAAATGGCATTCGTTTCCCAAAGTTCCAAACTTGGTGCAATACGTCAGCACAGGCACCTATTTTGGGCGGGTGAAGATTGGGGGCAAGACATTTCGTGAAAGTCTTGAAACGGATGTTTTCACAACCGCAAAGCTCCGCTTGCCCGACTTTATCAAAAAAAGACGCAAACTTGCAGCCCGCCCCATCGCCGGGACATTCGGTAATGCCCGCGCGCTTTATGAGGCAGACTTGGCCACTGATCACACCTTGAAGGAATCCAGCAAACTTTATCGGCGCAAGTGCATCCAGGCTTTGATCCGTTCATGGCCGGGACTTGATGAAACGGCCCCGGCCAAAATCACCGAGACCGATTGCCGCGAATGGGCTGGACGCTTTGCCGCCGCCTACAGCACAAGCGTTTTTAACAACACATTAAGCACCCTGCGATTCATTTTAACGCGTGCAGGTGTCGGCCACGATGACAACCCCGCCCTGAAAATCAAACGGCTTGGCGTGAAGCCCAAGCAGCTTCAGTTGCCCGAACCGGCGCAGTTCAATCAGTTGCTTCACTTCATCGAGACCAGCGGCGCGGCGCTGGCCCAGCCTTGCGCTGACTTTGTCCGTTTTCTCGCATTTTCCGGTTGCCGTCTTTCCGAAGCACGGCAAGTTACCTGGGCGGATGTGGACTGGCCGCGCGGCGAAATCAAAATCCAAAACGCCAAACGCGCCCGCACGTCACAGGCGCATGAAGTCCGTTTTGTTCCCATCATTCCGCCCATGCGTGAACTGCTGGAAAAATTAAAGCCGTCGAATCTCGCGTCCTCCGACACGGTTTGCCGGGTTGGCGAGTGTGAAAAATCGCTGACACGCGCTTGCAAGCTGGCACAGGTTGCGCGCATCACACACCATGACTTGCGACATTTGTTTGCCACGCGCTGTATTGAGGCAGGCGTGGACATTCCGACTGTTTCCCGCTGGCTGGGGCATTCCGACGGTGGCGCGCTGGCAATGAAAGTTTATGGCCACTTGCGGCGGGAGCACAGCGCGATCATGGCGCAGAAGGTGACATTCCAAACCACATGAATCGCCAAATGCCAAATCGGCACACGGTCACGTCCCTCTCGAAAAATAGACATTCCCGACCGATTGCATCCCAATTTTTATTTGCCCGCATCTCGTTTTGAAATACTCTGCCCCTGTATTTCGCCAAATTCATGAACACCTTGCGCCAGCTTGCCGCCGAGCCGTCCACAATCCCGACGCGCACCAGTTGGTATCTGGCCGATCTTGCCGAGGCCAAGGGGCGTCAGGAACTGTTCACCCGCCAGACGCCGCAGAAATTGAAAGTCCTCCGCGAACACGCGCTCATTGAAAGTGCCGTTTCGTCCAATCGCATTGAAGGTGTCGAGGTGGACAAATCCCGCATCGGCACGCTGATGTTCGGCAAGCCGGCCTTGCGTGACCGCGACGAGGAGGAGGTGCGCGGCTATCGCAATGCCCTGAAACTCATCCACGAATCCGGCGCGAAGCTGCCGATCACCGAGGCCACCATCAAAAAGCTCCACAAGTTGTGTCGTGGTGACATCTGGGATGCCGGCCAATACAAGGAAAAGGACGTGGACATCATCCAGACCTACGCCGACGGCCGCAGCCGGGTCCGCTTCAAATCCGTGCCGGCCAGACAGACCGCGCAGGCGATGGCGGAAATGGTCGAATTGTGGCAGCACGGTCTGCGCGAAAAATGGGTGCATCCGCTGGTGCTTGTCGCCGCGCTCAATTTTGATTTTCTCTGCATCCATCCGTTTCGCGATGGCAATGGCCGCGTCTCGCGCCTGCTCTTTCTGCTCGGTTGCTACCATTGTGGGCTGGAAGTTGGCCGTTATGTCAGCCTTGAGCGCATCATCGAAGACAACAAGGAGCGTTACTACGAAGTGCTGGAGCAAAGTTCCCAGCGCTGGCATCAGGGGAAACATGATGCCTGGCCCACGCTGAATTTTTTGCTCTTCATGCTCACGCAAGCCTGCAAGGAATTTGAGCAGCGTGTCGGCCAGATCAAAAGCCCGCGTGGTGCTAAAACCGAACTGGTGGAACATGCCATTGAATCCACCGTCGGCGAATTCGGCATTACCGACCTGGAACGCGCCTGCCCCGGTGTCAGCCGTGACATGATCCGGCTCTTGTTGCGCGATTTGAAAGCCACTGGAAAAATTGAGTGTCTTGGTCGGGGACCCGGGGCAAAATGGCGAAAGAGGGTAATGTCTTGAAAAGAGGGTAATAAAAGAGGTATTAAACAATCGTCATGGCTAAAAGGAACAATCAGAAACCTGCCAACGGCTCCGCCCTCGACTTCGAAGCCCAGCTTTGGGCCGCCGCTGACAAGATGCGCGGGCACATGGACGCCTCGGAATACAAGCACGTCTGCCTCGGCCTCATCTTCCTCAAATACATCTCCGACGCCTTCGAGGAAAAACGCGAGCAACTGCTCTTCGGCTTCTCCGATCCCAAGAGCGAATGGTTCATCAAGGACGAACCGCAACGCGCCGAAGCCGCCGAGAATCGCGATGAATATCTCGCCGCAAATGTCTTCTGGCTGCCGACCGAAGCCCGCTGGCACACCATCAAGGCCAAGGCCAAGTCGCCGGAGATCGGCAAGGTCATTGACGATGCGATGGGCGCGATTGAGCGCGAGAATCCCACGCTCAAAGGCGTGTTGCCGCGCGATTACGCCCGGCCCAGCCTCGACAAAGTCCGGCTCGGCGGACTCGTGGACATCATCAGCAACATCGGCTTCAACGAATCGGCGGCGAAGTCCAAGGACGTGCTCGGGCGCGTCTATGAATACTTTCTCGGCAAGTTCGCCAGCGCGGAAGGCAAGGGCGGCGGCGAGTTCTACACCCCGCAATGCGTCGTGCAGGTGCTCGTCGCCATGCTTGAACCCTACAAAGGCCGCGTGTTCGATCCGTGCTGCGGATCGGGCGGCATGTTCGTGTCCTCGGAAAAATTCGTGGAAGAACACGGCGGGCGCGTGGGCGACATCGCGGTTTACGGGCAGGAATCAAACTACACCACCTGGAAACTGGCGCGGATGAATCTCGCCATTCGCGGCATTGACGCCAATCTCGGCCCGCGCAACGCCGACAGCTTCCGGCAGGATTTGCATCCCGACCTCAAGGCCGATTTCATTCTCGCCAACCCGCCGTTCAACATGAGCGATTGGGGCGGCGAAAACCTGCGGCAGGACGTGCGCTGGAAATTCGGGATGCCGCCGGTGAGCAACGCCAACTACGCCTGGATTCAGCATTTCATCCACCACCTCTCGCCCGTGGGCGTGGCGGGATTCGTCATGGCGAATGGTTCAATATCCTCGCAAACCTCGAACGAAGGCGAGATTCGCAAGGCCATTGTTGAAGCCGACCTCGTGGATTGCATTGTCGCTTTGCCGGGGAAATTATTTTACACCACACCAATTCCGGTTTGTCTTTGGTTTATCGCGAGGGATAAGAAAAACCATAAGCATCGTGACCGGCGCAATGAAACTCTCTTTATTGATGCAGGCGAACTTGGTAGTGAAGCCGATAGAACACATATCGAACTTAGCTCATCAAATGTTGAGAAAATTTCATCAGCCTATCGAGCATGGCGTGGTGAAAAAGGTGCAGGTAAATATGAAAATATTGCCGGATTTTGTAGGGCGATCAAAACAACGGAAATAGCGGCTCAGGGATATTCGTTAACACCGGGTCGGTATGTTGGCACTGAAGCATTGGAGGAAGATGCTACGCCGATCCGCGAGCAGATCAAAATGTATGGTAAGAAGTATCGCGACTTAAAATCTGAAGCTGAGCGCCTTGATGAATCAATTTTAGCATATCTTGAGAAACTTGAAAAATGAGTCCGCTCACGCGCATATGCGAACTTGTTCGAGAAGTGGACGAACGAAAACCACCTTCTTCAACAGTCGTTTTCTCGGTCTCTGAGGGTCGCGGAATAGTCCCGCAGTCAGAAATCTTCACAAAGCAGATTGCAACAACAGACAAATCGAAATATAGACGAATCCAATATGGAGACGTCGTGTATAATCCCTATTTGCTTTGGAATCGTGCAGTAGGTGTTTGTTTTTCAGGAGGCGGTGGCTGTGTGTCTCCAGCATATCCCGTCTTGCGTCCTTTACAAACAGGGGTTGAGCGTTTTCTACATTATTTCTTCAGGTCGCCGACCTTCACAAATGCCATTGATGCAATTGCAACTGGTTCGGTCACACGCCGACGCACAGCACCATTGACTGAAATTCTTGATCTTGAATTTGAGCTGCCCTCTTTTGGAGATCAAAGAAACGCCAATCATTTACTTTCTGTTTTAGATAAAAAGATTGAGTTAAATCGGCAAATGAACAAGACGCTTGAAATATTGGCACAAAGCCTTTTCAAATCTTGGTTCATGGACACCACCCAAGCCAGCCTCCCCAAAGGCTGGCGCGAATTACCATTGTCGCAAGCAATCGAAGTTAATCCACCGCGTCAGCTCCGCAAAGGTGAAATCGCTCCTTATCTTGAAATGGCAAATCTTCCGACTCAATCGGCCCGCGCGTTGGATGTGGCAAACCGTGAGTTTAGTTCTGGGATGCGATTCAAGAACGGCGATACGCTTGTTGCACGCATTACGCCGTGTTTGGAAAACGGCAAAACATGTTTTGTTGATTTCCTTCGTGATGGAGAAATTGGCTGGGGTTCTACTGAATACTTAGTCTTGCAACCAAAGCCGCCGTTGCCACCAGAGTTTGCCTATTTTCTTGCCCGCACCGAAGAATTGCGCGTCTTCATGATTTCAAATATGACCGGAACAACCGGACGTCAGCGAGTTCCAGCTGAATGCCTGGACAATTTTAAGATCGCAATTCCACCAGCTAAAATTGCAGAGGAATTTGGTCAATTCGCCAGCGCCGTGTTTGCTCAAATGAAGGCTCACGACGAAGAATCCCGCACACTCGCCGCGCTGCGCGACGCGCTGCTGCCGAAGCTGCTGTCGGGCGAGTTGCGCGTGCCCGCCGCCGCCAAACTCACGGAGGCCCGCGCATGAGCACTCAGGGTTACACAATTTATCTCCTGAAAGACTCGGTTAAATCATTCGCCGCCGCGCTCGACCCGGAGAAAAATGTAACCCGGCATGATCTGAATACTAATCTCGGATTCACAGGAGCGCTCTTTGTGGGCGATCAAAACCAATCACAACCGGGTTGGGTTGGCCTGCTGAATCCTCATTTGCAAACTCCTGTCGCCCGCGCTTTCTCTGCGAATATATCCGCGGTCCTGTTGGTGGAATACGATAACAGGATTTTCGCGACAACGTTTGGTTACGGCAAGGGACTGCTGGCGGGTTCGTCTTGGGTTCGAGACTTTGGACTTAAAGTTACGTTAAACCGCGTTGACCCTTCGAAATTACGAAGCGTGGATTCTAAAACTTATGAAGACATGGTTCTCTCGACGCGGAGACAGGCAAGCCGCAGTTCCGCGGTGAACACCTTTGAACTGGATGTCGCCCGCGATCTCGTTCGCGGAGTGACAGGAGATTCCTTGGACACTACTTTTTTCAAACGGCTAACCGGCTCGGACTCCTTGTCACTAACAACGGAACTTCCGTTTGAGGATTTTGGTGATTTGCTAGACGAACTGCTCGTCGCCTATAGCGAAACAAAATACAAAACCAACTTCGGGTGGATTGACAATGTAAAGGAAGTCGATTCCAGCGTGCGGCAGGAATTGGACGATCTGCTGGTCGCTGCTCTGCAAGCTGGAAAAATTGACGGGATGCATTTTGCTCCCGCAGATGTCGTCGAATGGAAGGATGTGGCTGGCTTTAATTTCACGGGCGGAAAGAAGACCATTACTTACCCCGAATTGGACTTGCAAGATTACCTGCAAGTCTTGGATGGAGATTTGGCCAAGCTCGACATTGACCAACTCAAACGTCACAAAGTGCGACTCCGCTATGAAGGTGCGGAAGAATTCCACGACCAATGGCCGGTGTATGAGTGCCTGGTCTGGGAGGCGGATTCAAAGGGGAAAACGTATGTGCTGTTCGACAGCCGGTGGTTTGAAATCGAAAAAGCATACGCAACGCGAGTTTCGGATTATGTAAACTCAATTTCGATGGTGACTGTTCCTTTGCCGCAGGGCAACCTCGGTGACCCCGAAGGGGTTTACAACGAGTCTGTCGCTAACGGCGACCCAAAACAGTTTGCGCTGATGGACAAAGTGCCCATTAAAGCAGATGGAGTCGCGACGCCGATTGAGTTCTGCGACTTAATGTCGGCCGGCGGGCATCTGGTTCATGTGAAAAAGCGATCCGCGTCAGCAACGCTCAGTCATCTTTTTTCTCAAGGGTCGGTTTCAGCCGATGCTTTCCTTCGCGATTTAGGTGTCCGCCGTGGAGTAAGGGCAAAGCTCAAGAAGCTCAAGAAGAACGCACATTATGCGCTGATCCCAACGAAACGGCCCATTCCCGCAAACTTTGAAGTCGTTTATGCGGTGCTGGCAAAGGATGGAGCAGCTTGGCCGCCGAGCTTGCCATTCTTTTCAGCGGTAAATCTGATGCACCACGCTAACAGAATCCAAAACTTGGGTTTCAAGGTTTCATTGCAACATGTGAAACAAGTTTGAATGAGTGGAAATCCGAAAATATCTGAATCCATCGTCGAACAAGCCGCGCTCGACTGGCTGAACGGCTTGGGCTACGAAGTTTTGTTCGGGCTGGTGATTGCGCCCGGCGAACCGGCGGCGGAGCGGGCGGATTACAAGCAGGTTTTTCTTTTCGACCGGCTGCAAACCAAGCTGGAGGATTTAAATCCCAAAATTCCGCTGGAAGGCATCGCAGAGGCGCTTAGAAAAATCCGGCTCATCAGCCATCCCACGCTCATCGAAAACAACCGCGCGTTTCATCGGCTGCTGGTGGAAGGCGTGGACGTGGAGTTTCCCAATGCTGACGGTCAAATCGTTCACGACAAGGTCTGGCTGACTGATTTTGCGAATCCCGAAGCCAACGAGTTTCTCGCCGTCAATCAGTTCACGGTGGAGGAAGGCCATTTCAACCGGCGCGCGGATGTGGTGGTGTTCATCAACGGCATCCCGCTGGTGGTTTTGGAACTCAAAAACATTGCGGACGAACAAGCCACCATCCGCAAAGCGTTCGACCAGTTCCAGACTTACAAGGCGCAAATCCCGTCGCTGTTCCACTCGAATGCGCTGCTGGTGATTTCCGACGGCCACGAAGCGCGGCTCGGCACGGTCACTTCGGATTGGGAACGGTTCATGACGTGGCGCACCATCACGGGCAAGGAGCTTGTCCCGCCCGGTTCGTTGCAACTGGAAACGCTGCTCAAAGGCGTGTTCGACAAGGCTCGACTGCTTGACCTCATACGCAACTTCATCGTGTTCGAGGACGATGGCGAAAAGGTCACAAAGAAGCTCGCGGGCTATCATCAATTCCACGCCGTCAACAAAGCGGTTGCGACGACCGTTGAAGCATCCGCAATTACAGGCGACCGGCGGGCGGGCGTCATCTGGCACACGCAAGGGAGTGGCAAAAGTCTTTCGATGGTCTTCTACGCCGGGAAAATCGTGCAGCACCCGGCGATGGAGAATCCCACCATCGTCGTGCTCACCGACCGCAACGATCTGGACGACCAGCTTTTCGACACGTTCTCCTTTTGCAAGGAGTTGCTGCGTCAAACTCCCGTGCAGGCGCAAGGCCGGGAACATTTGCGCGACTTGCTCAACGTCGCCAGCGGCGGCGTGGTGTTCACCACAATTCAGAAATTCTTTCCCGACGAAAAGGGCGGCAAGCACCCGCTGCTCTCCGACCGGCGCAACATCGTGGTGATAGCGGATGAGGCCCATAGGTCGCAATATGACTTTATAGACGGCTTTGCCAAGCACATGCGCGACGCGCTGCCCAAGGCGTCGTTCATCGGCTTCACCGGCACGCCGATTGAAAGCGGCGACAAGAACACGCAGGCCGTGTTCGGCGATTACATTGACGTTTACGACATCCTGCAATCGAAGGAAGACAAGGCCACCGTGCCGATTTATTACGAGGCGCGGCTGGCGAAGATTGACTTGAAGCCGGAGGAACGTCCGAAGATTGACCCGAACTTTGAGGAAGTGACCGAAGACGCGGAGGAATCCACCAAGGAAAGTCTGCGGCGAAAATGGGCACAACTGGAAGCGATGGTCGGGACGGACAAACGCATAGCGCTCGTGGCCGAAGATTTGGTGAAACATTGGGAGGCGCGCTATGCCGCGATGGAAGGCAAGGCGATGGTGGTTTGCATGAGCCGCCGCATCTGCGTGGAGCTTTACAAGGCGATCCAGAAACTGCGTCCGGACTGGCATCACGACGACGATGGCAAAGGCACGATGAAGATTGTCATGTCCGGCTCGGCTTCCGACAAATTGGAATGGCAGCAGCATATCCGCAGCAAAGCCCGGCGCGAAGAACTGGCGAAGGCATTCAAGAATCCGAAGAAACCGTTCCGCATCGTCATCGTGCGCGACATGTGGCTGACCGGCTTCGATGCGCCGAGCCTGCACACGATGTATGTGGACAAACCGATGCGCGGTCACGGACTGATGCAAGCCATCGCGCGGGTGAATCGGGTTTTCAAAGACAAGCCGGGCGGCTTGGTGGTGGATTATCTCGGACTGGCGGAGGAATTGAAACAGGCGCTGGCCGATTACACGAACAGCAAAGGCAAGGGCGACATCACGCTGGATCAGGAAGAAGCCGTCGCCGTGATGCTGGAACGCTATGAACGCGTGTGCGGCATCATGCACGGTTTTGATTTTGGTGCCGCCGCTGAAACCACGGCGGCGAAACGGTTGCCACTCATCGCGCAAGCCGCCGAGCATGTGTTGCAACAAAAGGACGGCAAGCAGCGGTATCTGCAAGCCGTGTCGGAATTGTCGAAGGCGTTCGCTTTGGCCGTGCCGCATGACTCGGCTCTGGAGATTCGCGATGAAGTCGGATTCTTTCAGGAAGTCCGGGCGGTGCTGGCCAAGAGCATCAGCGAAGGCGGCGGGAAATCACCGGAAGAATTGGAGCTGGCCGTCCGGCAGATCGTTTCCCGCGCCATTTCATCCGACAAGGTTATAGACATCTTTGACGCCGCCGGATTGAAGAAGCCGGACATCTCCATTTTGTCCGATGAATTTCTGGCCGAAGTGAAGCATCTGCCGCAACGCAACCTCGCGGTGGAGCTGCTGCAAAAGCTGCTGAACAACGAGCTGAAAATCCGCTCGAAGAAGTATCTCGTCCAGTCCCGCTCTTTTGCCGAAATGCTGGAAGCCACCATTCGCCGCTACCAAAACCGCACCATCGAAGCCGCGCAGGTCATCGCGGAATTGATTGAACTCGCCAAACAAATGCGCGAAGGCCAGAAGCGCGGCAAAGACCTCGGCCTCACGGATGACGAAGTGGCTTTTTACGACGCTCTGGAAACCAACGATAGCGCGGTGAAAGTGCTCGGCGAACCGACGTTGAAAGAAATCGCGCGCGAACTGGTTTCCCATGTCCGCAAGAGCGTGACGATTGACTGGACGCTGCGCGAATCAGCGCAGGCGCAAATCCGTGTGCTCGTCCGCCGCATTCTCCGTAAATACGGTTATCCGCCGGACAAGCAGGAAAAGGCCACGCAAACCGTTTTGGAGCAGGCCAAATTGCTGTGCGTGGATTGGGCAGTTTGACAGACTGGCTTCTCCGCATGTCTAACCTAGCAAATTGACGTAGGCCAGCCCGGCGTCACCGAGCCGCGACTTGTGCTTGTTCGGGGACAGTCGCCAGCGACGAACCCACTCCCGCGCACCAAGTATCGGCACGGTTCCGCCCGCGCCCGATGACTGACTCGACACTTTCCGCCCGCTTCACTCCGCTGCACTTCATTTTCGCCGACTCCAATTCCGTTCCACTACGTTCCGTCGGTCGCAAATTACCGAGACAGTCAGAAAACGCCGGGCGCGTCCCAAAGTTTCCAGAGGCCGCGATGCTCCGCATATCGGCCAGGTAGCAATATGGCCGCGTGACTTCGTCCGGCCAGCAGAAATGATTATGGCGCGAGGCGTTGCCTGTCGCCAAAGACCACCACAGTAGCCGTGAGCACGGCCGGCTTTCGCTCCACTGTGTTCCACGAAACTGGCCGCCCTCACTGGTAAAACAAATTTAGTCCGATACTTCGCCGTCAGACTCCGCGCCGGACTTGCTGCCGCGCCCATGATGGCCCGTGCGGCACGCACCCCTCGCGTCGCCGTCCTGCCGCTCCATTCTGTTGGCGAAGAATCAGAATCGGCGGCTTCGCGCTGGCGCGTCTCGCCGGAATTTTTAGAATCGAATTCGTTTCGCTTCGCTCCTGGCAAGTTGGCTCGCTTTGCTCGATGGGTTAATGGCGCTTTTTCAAGTCCGTTTTTTTCTGCCCGCCGTTTCTCTCCGTCGCCCTCACGGCGTCGCCGAATTCCACCCGCCCGCCCGCTCGTGGTGCCCCCTGAAGGTTACTCCCACGGGGGAGGGCTGGCGGCTCCGCTTTTTCGTGAAGGGCGATGGACAGAAGACGCACAGCAGAGCAGTAAAAAAAAGACTATGAAAACTACATCACAAAAAAATAACTCCAGGACTCCGGGCCAGATCCGCACAGTTGAGCAGCAGACCGTTGCCGCGCCGCAGGCGCAGCCGGACAAAAAAGACAATCGCTTGCCGATTGACACCGACGCGCGGAAGAAAAACCGCACCTTGCCCACCGAAAAGGTTTTGAACCTTTTGTTGAACGGCTCGCCGGAGCTTTACCGCCTTGCGGAAGTTGTCGGCAAATGGGTTTGGGTTCAGTTCAAGGAGCAGCCCGCCGCCGAGATTCGGCAGCAGTTGGCGCAGCTTGGCTTTCATTGGAATCGTGAGCGCCAGGCATGGCAGCACCCGTGCGGCCAGTTCCGCCTGGCCAGTGTGCAAGACCCGCACGAAAAGTATTCGAGCTATTACCCCGCCGACATCCGCGCCAATTGATTCAAACCGGGCGCGGTGACAGGGCGCCCAAACTTTTAACCGCTGAAAAATTATGAACTCGAACCAAAACCCACCGCTCTTTGACGAAGTCATTTACAGTTACACCCGCAAACAAGCCCTCGCCGACGGCGTGCAGGTTGAAGTCACCAAAACCGCGCAGGAGGCCGGAATCAAATTTCCGGTGTTCCTGACCCGCACGGTTTTTGATGCTTGCGTTGCCGTGCAGGAAGGCGTAACCGGTCAGGACGAAGCCGGACGCCTTTGGGACATTTGCTGGATGTTGCGCTTTGCCATCCTCCGCAGTCACGGCCACACCGACCACCTGCCCGTCGCCGTCTATGTCCGCAACGACAATCACCGCGCCAAGCTGGTGAAGTTGATTGCCAGTTGCAGCGCACTGGACATTGACGACCCATCGCCAGCCATAACCGTGATGATGCCGGACGAGGATTGATCGGCAGACAAATCGCGCCCGACGCCACCGCGCCGGGCGTAAAAAAATTTCGCCTGACGGCACATGTCCGTCAGGCGATTTTAATTGATTCTGGTGCTCCGCGCACCAGACCGCGCCAGAAGCATGGCCTCTGGACACATCACTTACTCGATTAAACCTGCCGGCAGTCCGTTCAGGAAATAGGCCGCCAGTGCATTCTGGTTTTCCGGTGCAACCGACAAATTGATTCCGCGTTGGTTGCAGTCTCGGCGAGTGATGATCAACTCGTTTTGGGCGCGAGTCAGGGCCACATACAGAACGCGCCGCTCCTCTTCAATATGTTCGCTGTCGCGCATGGCTTTTTCCGAGGGAAATGCACCCGGCGACACGTTGATGACATAGCACACCTTCGCTTCGGCTCCTTTGGCCGAATGAACCGTGATCAGCGTCACCATGTCTTCGCCCTCTTCGGCATTGGATGTGCCATAAACCGGCTCCAATATGTATTCCTCGATGAATCCCGATAGGGTCGTATGTTTTCGGGCGAGTTCTTCAACCAGCTCGAAATCGCGCCGGCGCTGCTCCCAATCGTCGGCATATTGCTCGGCCAGCAGGGATGCCAGCGCACGGACGGATGCACGAAACGCCTCGACCGGATTATCGGCCTGCACCGCAACCAGTTCAATGGTTTTGCGGCATGGTCCGCCCGCTTTGCTGTTTCCTGAAAGGATGTTGAGGATGTCCGGCAGATTGGGCTTGTCCATAATCTTCTCCGCGATGCGGTTGGCCAGGGTCTCTCCAATGCCGGGCCACAGGCGCAGGTATCGAACCCAGGCCAGTTCGTCTTCATTGTTGGCCACAATCCGCAGCACGGACACCACATCGCGGATATGCGCGGTCTGCAACAATCCAGTGCCGCCTATGTAGCGGTAGGGAATGTTGCGCTCAATCAGTTGTGTTTGCACCGCCCGCGCGATCCAACTGCCGCGAACAAGGATCATGTGGTCACTCCAAGGCGCGCCCGCTTCATGACGGGCCAGCAGATCTTCTGCAGTCCATGACGCCTCGCTCCATTCGTCCGGAAAGTCTTCAATACGCGGCTTTAGGCCCCCGCCGCGAATGGCCCGCAATTCCTTGCCATAGGCTAGGGGCGATTGCCGCAGCAGCCAGTTACTCAGGTCCAGAATTTCCTGCGTGCTCCGGTAATTGTCCTCCAGTTTCAGCACCGTTGCGCCGGGAATGCGCTCCTGGAAGGAATGAA
Source organism: uncultured Bifidobacteriaceae bacterium (assembly GCA_964655855.1). GTDB lineage: Bacteria > Verrucomicrobiota > Verrucomicrobiia > Limisphaerales > UBA11358 > UBA11358. Next base: position 74,449 of record CAZZPE010000002.1, on the reverse strand, counting down.
TCGTCTTAAAATCCGCGCCTCTGAATCCATAGATGCACTGCGCATCATCCCCGACGCAAAACAGCGTCGCATGTTCTTTCAGACTGTCCAGCAAAGCCCATTGCAGATTGTTGGTATCCTGAAATTCATCCACCAATATATGCGAGAAGCGCCCGGCAATGACGCTCTGAATTTGCGGATTGTCCCGCAGGTGTTTCGCCACAACCTCAAGGATGTCGTCGAAATCCAGATATTTCCGCTTTCGCTTTCTGGCCTCATAACGGCGCAGTATGCCGGCAATCGTGTCTTCATGGGGGAGCAATTCATCATCGAATCGGGCGATGGCTTCTGAAAGTTTGCAGCGAGTGTTTCTTGCCAGCGAATAAATATCGGTGATTGCCGCTGCCGTCGGCAAACCGTCGCCCTTGCTGCCGCCACGGATTGCCCGCATCAGGTTCAATTGGTCATCACGGTCCAAGACAGTGTGGGCCTGACAACCGAAGGCTTGCGGATGCCCGTGGATCAGCGCCAGGCAGAACCTGTGAAATGTGGACGCCTTGAGGCCGCGCGCAGCCGGACCCAATGTGGCGGCGACACGCGAAATAATTTGTTCCGCCGCCTTCCGCGTGAAGGCCAGCACGCAAATGCGGCTGGCCGGCACGCCGCTTGCAATCAGATGGTCGCACCGGGCAATGATGGTCTTGGTTTTGCCGCAACCAGCACCGGCGAGCACAAGGGCATGACCGCCCTTGAACTTGGCGGCAGCCTGTTGGCCACGATTAAGCTCTAGTGTGTCGGGTTTCGGCAGGGTGTCGTTTAGTGTGAGCATATAGATTTCTTTCTAAATGGTGATTTGTGGTGTTTCGCTGGTCTGCACTCCCATGGCCCAGTTGACGAAGCGCTCCCATTGGGCGGGATCGTTGACGAGGAAATTCATGGATTGATGGTTGCAGCGAAATTTGCGCTTGGCCTTGCCCAACACATACCGCCGCAACACCCGCATCAGGGTGATGGCTTGCTCATCCGTGCATTCCATCACGATCCGCTCTCCCCAGGGGATGTTTGGACGGGCCACGATTCCCCACCAGCGCCCCTTGCAATGCGGCGATTCACCCGCCTCCTCAACCTTGGCCATATATTTTGCGGTATAGAAGCGCACGCCCTCGACCGTCTCGATTTGCTGACAGGAAGTTCCGGCGAAGTAATGCTTTAATTCGCCACTGCCCATCGCCTCATACCAATTCCGCGACCACCATTCGGGCAGCCGGTCGGTCACTCCCGGAGGAATTTCTTCACAGGAATGAAGGACTCTTTTTCCAGCATCATCCAGACAATGGATTTTCAACGTCCAGCCACCATCCTTGCGTTGTCGCAGATTGACCCATTGCCCTCGTTCTTCCTGATATTCAAAAGCGCGCGGGCAGTTGTAAGCGAAACTATGATAATGCGGCACCCATTGCCCTTCACACGCACCGCTTTTGCGGTTCATGATTTCCTTGCGCCACAGCAACGCGCCTTCAGGGAAACGGCGTTCAAAGCGCCGGTTGAATTTTGACCACGCCCCTATGACGTGATCCGCATCGGGCACGAGGTCCGGGCAGGTGTTGCCCATGAAGGAAGGCGGGCGCTCGGTGTTCCAGCGAATCTTGGCTTGCGTGGCGATCATCCGGCTGCGGGATTTCCGGGAAAAACCATGAACGGCGCCACGTTTGCCGGTGGCGACACAAATGAACTCATCTTCCCTCTGGCAATGCACCAGCGATCCGCCGCGCCAAATCTCGACTTGGGCCACCTGTTTCGACGTGCAAAGCAATGACCGAATATGGCTATTAGACAAGCCCGGGGCCGAGGCGGGCGCGGCTTCGCCGCGCTCCGCCTCCGGCCCCCCGCCTGCGATTGTCGAATGGCGTTGGAAGACCTTGCCGGGTTGGTCCGGCGAATCCAGAATGCCAGGACGCAACTTGAGCGCCGGCTTGAGCTGATCCAGCAACTTGCCGTTACCCGAAATGGAAGGGGAATCACTCATGGTGTGCCCCCTTGTCGTTCACGAATGCCCAGGAATCGGTTCAATTCCTGTTCGGTGATCCGTTTGTGACGGATGCCGGGAATCGCCTTAAGCAACCCCCGTTTGATGAGCCGGAGCACGGTCTTGTATTCGACCTTGAGCTCACCAGCCACTTCATCGGCGGTATAAATTTTCACTGTCTCACCTGCGTTTTGGGCGTGGCGGCTCCGCACCAACCGGGCGCGAAGCCGCACACGCGTTTGTTCAGCGTGAGGAGTTTTAAGAAAACCGACTTGGCAGAAATGCGCAGCCCTGGCCAGTAGATGGCTGGGCTGCTTGAGAAGACCGTTTTAGTTCGTTTTGTAGATCAGGCGAGACGTAAATTGATTTTTAATGGTGCGGGTGTTTTTGATTTAGACGGTTCGCGCTTTTTATTTTATTCGGCCTTTGGCCTTTTTATTTTTTAGAGAGTGCGCTTAAAAGTTGAAATGTTATGCCGCTATGATTTTGATATGATAGTGTCTCTTGTTGGTTGATTTGTTTTATTCATTTGGTCATTGACCCTCAACAAGGACGATTTTTCAAAGAACCCGCACACTTGAGGCATTAGGCCTCACTCATACAGACACCGCCGCCGCGAAAAAGTTTCAAAAAAATTGCGCGCGCCGAATTTTATTTTACCGCCAGTCCCATTGAGTCCATTTGGGGGAATTTGAGAGCACAAAAGCACGCGTTTATTCATGACGGGATACAAAAGGGATACAAAACGGGATACAATTTGCCCCTGAAAATTTTTCAGAAATTTTGCGGGATACAATGCGCGTTACGAAACCATTGTGGTTATTGGACAGAGCAGGTGACTACCTGTAAGAAACGAAAAATTGACATTAATTTTTGCTGTTTTGACAAAACACAGCGCAGGTAAACGACTTTCTATGTTGTTTTTGTATCCCTAAATTGTATCCCTCGGCCATTTTATTGAGGTTTTTTGGGGGTCATTGGAGGCACTCAAAAAATTGTCTGACAGCGATTTCGCCCTTTATTTACGGACTCAAATCCCATTCTGTCCCATTGAATTAAATTGGCTGAAAACCCCGTTTTGAGCTTATGAGTCGCCTGCTCTAACCGCTGAGCTACGGGCCCTAAGTGAAGCTATTTTGCTATGGCCCGGGCGGGCGACAAGTTTATTCCAAAGGTTCTACTCAAGATTTGCCTTTTCGAGTTCCAAAAAGCCATTCAATTGCCGGATGCGCGTGGGGTGCCGCATTTTGCGGAGCGCCTTGGCTTCGATTTGCCGGATGCGCTCGCGCGTGACCCGGAACTGGCTGCCGACTTCTTCGAGCGTGCGCGCGTTGCCATCTCCAAGGCCGAACCGCAGCTCCAGCACTTTTCGTTCGCGTTCGGTCAGGCTGCAAAGCACGTCACCCAGTTTATCGCGGAGCAGGCTGAAGCTCGTCATGTCAAGCGGACTTTCGGCGGCCTTGTCTTCGATGAAATCTCCGAAGTTGGTGTCGTCGCCGTCGCCGACGGGGGATTGCAGTGAAATCGGCTGTTGTGCCATTTTCAGGACGGCACGGACGCGGTCCACGGGCATCTGCATGTCGTCGGCGATTTCCTCCGGGGCCGGCTCACGCCCGAAATCCTGCAACAGCCGTTTTTGCGAGCGCATCAGCTTGTTGATGATGTCAATCATGTGCACCGGGATGCGGATGGTGCGGGCCTGGTCGGCGATGCAGCGGGTGATGGCCTGCCGGATCCACCAGGTGGCGTAGGTCGAGAATTTATAGCCGCGCTGATACTCGAATTTCTCGACGGCCTTCATCAGCCCCATGTTGCCTTCCTGAATCAAGTCGAGGAACGACAGGCCGCGGTTCGTGTATTTCTTGGCGATGGAGATGACGAGCCGCAGGTTGGCCTCGACCATTTCCGTCTTGGCCTGAAGAGCCTTGGTGGAGGATTCGTGCAGCCGGTCGAATGCCTTGAGGAAATCTTCAAACGGCATCCGCACAAATTCCTCGAGCGCGCGGATTTTCTGCCGCTCGGCCTCGACGAGGTGCCGTTGCGCGCTGGAATCCCGCTGCGATTCGGCGTCGTCGAGCGCGCGCAGGCTGTATCGCAGTTTGTCGTGGATGTTTTCAGCAACGAGCGCCATTTCCTCGACGACTTTGTGCTTGAAGCAAAATTTGGGGAAAACGTTCTGTAGTTTTTGGTCCGTGCGTTTGAATGCACGCGACAACCGCTGGCGTCGGGTCCCGGGCCGGGCATCCCGCCATGCGATGTAATGGCGGTCCACTTCCTGATCCAGTTTGCGGACGCGCGCCAGCATGCGGTGGAGCGAGCGGAGATGGGCGTCGCGGCTGTCCACTTTTTGGTCGAGCACGACGCGGTCAAAGCGTTCGCGCGGCGGGTCATCCAGCAGTTTTTCCGCCAGCGCAACGTGTTCCTTGCCGGCGAAACCGAGGCTGTAAATGACCTTGCAGACCTCGTTTTCGGCATCCTCAATGCGCTTGGAAATTTCCACCTCCTGTTCGCGCGTCAGCAGCGGCACCTGGCCCATCTGCTTGAGATACATCCGCACCGGGTCGTCTAGCATGTCCAGCCGCCCCGCGTCTTCCCCGTCGGAATCGGCGGTTTTGACATGATCCATTTCCGCCTGATCCACGATTTCGATTTCGAGCGAGCGTAGCTTGGAGAAGACCTCGTCCAGGATTTCCGGGTTCACGGATTCTTCCGGCAGCACCTCGTTGATGTCGTTGTAGGTCAATTGTCCCTGTTCCTGCGCGATGCGGACAAGCTCCTTGATTTTTTCTGAAAGCGCCGGGTCGGAACCATTCAACAAAGCGGGGATGGATAATTTGGTCGTGGCAGATCCGGCTGGTCGCCTTGGCCGTGACACAGCGCGCCGTTCTCCCTTTTTCAGGGGCGAATTCGCCGCGGGTTTGCGAACCTTCGGTTTAATCATGCTCACAACAACCCTCTCTGCGCGCGTGCAGAAAGGAACTGAAATATGGAAAGCCTTTCCGGCGGCGTCAAGCGGGGAAATAAAAATTTATATCCCCGGCGTGATGTAAATCTGACGTTCCCTGAGTCTTTCCAGAATCATCTCCACCGTCCGGTCAATCGCGCCGAGATTTTTGCGGACGACCTGCTGTGCATTGCGGCCGAGTTCCCCGCGCTGGGTGGCGTCCGCAAGCAATTCACCGAGGGCTTTTTCCAGCGCTTCCTTGTCGCGCACCTGCACCGCGCCGCCCTCCGCCACGAAGCTGCGGGCAATGTCGGCAAAATTTTGCATGTTGGGACCGAACACCATCGCCTTGCCCAGCGCAGCCGGCTCGATGGGATTCTGCCCGCCCGCTGCCGTCAGGCTTTTGCCCACGAACACCACCGTTGCGTGCCGGTAAAACAGCCGCAGCTCGCCGGTCGTGTTGACCAGCAGACATTCGGTCCGGCCCTCGGCCAGTTGTGTGTTCGCGCCGATCAAATTGCGGTAGGCGAATTTCACGCCGCGTTCGCGCAACTGCCGGCCGACCTCGTTGCAGCGCTCAAAATGCCGCGGCACGAGCACCAGAAACAGTTTCGGTAAACGTGCCCGCAGCCGCTGCGCGATTTCCGCCAGGACGACCTCTTCGCCGTCATGCGTGCTTCCGCCGACCAGAACCGGAGCGTCCGGCGGCACACCGAGCCGCCGGAACAATGCCGACACGTCGAGTGTCCGGCGTTCGTCCAGCTTGGCCGCGTCGAATTTCAGGTTGCCGACGACGCGGACGGCTTCGGTCCGGCAGCCCGCCGCGCGCAACCGCACGGCATCCGCCTCGTTCTGGCATCCGACGCCGGCGAACGACGCGAACAGCGGACGGAACAGGAAGCCAAACCGTTTGTAGCCGCGGAGCGAGCGGTCGGACAGCCGGGCGTTGGCCAGAAAGACCGGGATTTTTAAATCGCGCGCGCGCCACAGGAAGTTCGGCCAGATTTCCGCCTCGACCAGCACGATGGCCTCCGGGTTGGTGACAGCCAGCGCGCGTCCGACGCATTTCCGCCGGTCAACCGGGTAGTAAATCTTGCTGATGTGCGTCGGCAGCCGGCGGCGCAATTCCGCCATGCCGGTGGTCGTGGTGGTGGACACGACGAATTTGACGTTGGGCAGGCGCAGCTCCAGCGCGCGGATGATCTGGGTGCAGAGATTGACCTCGCCGACGCTGACGGCATGGATCCAGATGACCTGGCGGTTGGTGAGCGCCTGTTTGAGGTTCGAATCATAGTGTCCGAACCGCTCGCGGAAGCCCGGACGCCAGTTGCCGCGCCGACGCATCCGCCGGAAATAATACGGCGACGACAGCACGAAAAAAATCGTGAACAAAATGTTGTAAAGCGTCCTCATCGAACTCCCCAAACCGCCAAGCTTTGAATTTCCCGGAAAAATGAACGGTTCTTCCGTCGCGGAATTGTTTCACAAACGTGACACGGTTTCAACCGCGAAAGAAAAGTAACCAGATGGTTATAAGTGTGGGAAGCAAAAAGGGCAGCGTGAATTTGAGGACAAACCCGGGAAATGAAGGGGTGCGGATTTGCTGCTGGTCGGCGACGGCCTTGACCATGAAGTTGGGGCCGTTGCCGATGTAGGTGGCCGCGCCGAAAAACACCGCGCCAACGCTGACGGCCAGCACGCCCAGGGCGCCGGCATTTTGACTCAGCAGCTCCGCGACATCCTTCGCGCCGGTCGCGCCGTGGAGCGCGCTCAAAAAACCGAGATACGTCGGCGCGTTGTCCAGCACGGAAGACAACGCGCCCGTGCTCCAGAAGAAAATGCCCGGCGACGGATCGGAACCGAGCAGGTCCCTTGCGTGCAGACCGAGCCAGTCGAGCGCCGGCATCATCGTCGCGAAAATGCCGGCAAACAAAACCGCCACTTCCCGAACCGGATGAAAGTTGAAACCATTCGCCTCGTGGACGGATTTCCTCGTTGTGAAATATGACCCGAGCGCAGCGGCAAGCATCAGGGCTTCACGGAGAAAATCCGGCCGGTTCACAAAGACCGCGCCCAGAATCAGGGCGAGAAAGAACAAATTGGCCAGCCCGTCAAATTTCCAGGTTTCCCGCGTGGTTTCCTTCTCCCGCACGGTGCGCGGCGCGCGGGCGAAGTTGATTTTGTCCACGACGTAAAACATCGCGAGCAGGATGCCGACACCCGTTGCCCACACCGGCCAGCAATGTTCCGCCACCCACCAGAACGGCACGCCTTGCAGGTAGCCGAGAAACAGCGGCGGATCACCGATGGGCGTGAGGCAGCCGCCGACGTTGGCCACGATGAAAATGAAAAAAACAATGTGGTGGGCCGTGACGCGATATTGGTTCATGCGAATCCACGGGCGGATCAGCAGCGTCGCAGCGCCGGTCGTGCCCAAAAAGTTGGCGGCGACGGCGCCGGTCAGCAAAAAAATCACGTTGGCCAGAGGCGTGGCCTCGCCCGTGACGCCGATGTGGATGCCGCCGGAAACGACGAACAGCGATCCGATCAGCATGATGAAACTGGCATAATCATGCGCCGTGTGCAGGACGCGCGGCGCGTCGTGCAAAATGAAAACGTAATAACCCAGCGTGACCGTGCCAAGTCCGAGCACGACCTTGGCGTAATGCCGCAGCCACCAGTCCGGCGCGAGCAGCGGCGCCATCGCCATCGCGCCGAGCAGCAGCGCAAACGGCAGAATCATCCATGGATTTGGCGAAAACATCTGGTGCAGGGTGCGCGGATGGACGAAAGCGGGTCAAATAGAAACGGCGGCTTGAACGGGGAATTCGAAATCCGAAATCGCAAATCAAAAATCGAAGTGGGGTGGTCGACGGGACTCGAACCCGCAACAACAAGCTCCACAAGCTTGGACTCTACCATTGAGCTACGGCCACCAATCAGTCTGCAAAGGTTAGTTTTTCAACCGTCGCGAGTCAAGTATGCGCCATTGCAAACTTCCCGCCGCCGTTTTAGAATTTCCCGGTTCATGGCGGAATATAAAGTTCAATTCGAGGTCTTTGAAGGCCCGCTCGACCTGCTCCTTTATCTCATCAAAAAGGAGGAGGTGGACATTTACGAGGTCAACCTCACCAAGCTCGCCACGCAGTTCATCGAATACATTGACATGATGCGCGTGTTCGACCTCGAAGTCGCCGGCGAGTTTCTTGTGATGGCCTCGACGCTGATGTATATCAAGAGCCGCGAACTGCTGCCGGTGGACCAGCAGGTCGTGGTCGAGGGCGAGGATGAAGGCGAGGACCCGCGCTGGGAACTGATCCGCCAGCTCGTTGAATACAAGAAATTCAAGGACGCCGCCGCGCAGTTGCAAACGCTCGAGGCGCGGCAGGAAAACGTCTTTCCGCGCCTGCCGGGAAAACTGGACTTTGAATCCGCCGTGCCTGTGACGAAGCCGGAGGTTGGCATTTTTGACCTGCTTGCCGCCGTTAACGGCGTGCTGCAACGCTTCAAAAAGCGCGAAGGCGACGCGCGCGAAATTTTCGAGGACAAATGGAGCGTCAGCGAAAAGATCGAGTCCATCCTGCAAATCCTCTCCGGGCGCGGCAGCGTGCGCTTTGCGGAATTATTCGAGGCTGCCGCGAGCCGTTCCGAGGTCATCTGCACCTTTCTGGCGCTGCTGGAATTGATCCGTCTCAAGCAGCTCGTCTGCGCCCAGTCCGAGCCATTTGCGGAAATTGAAATCTGCCACGCCACGCCGGCCGTCCCCGAGCCGCCGGCCGAAACCCCGGCGGACGCACCGCCGGTGCCGGCTGAAAATATTTCGCAACCTGAAATTTCCAATCCGCAACCCGAATCTCATGGAACTTAAATTCATTCTCGAATCGCTGCTGTTCTCCGCGCAAAAACCGATGAGCGTCAAGGAGCTTCGCGACGTGCTCGCCACCGCCGCCGAGGCCGAGGACGCCGACGCCACCGCAAAGTCGCTCAAGAAAACCAAGGATGAGGAAGTGACCGCCGCGCTCGAACAGCTTGCCGCCGAACACGAAACCGCCGCGCGCAGCTACCGGCTTGCGTGCGTCGCCGGATCGTGGCAGTTCGTCACGCAGCCGGAATTCGCGCCGTGGCTCAAGGCGCTCGTCGGCGTGAAAATCCGCCCGTCGCGGCTTTCACAGCCGGCGCTGGAGACGCTGGCCATCATCGCGTATCGCCAGCCCATCACACGCGCCGAGGTCGAGCAGATTCGCGGCGTGAACGTGGACGGCACGATGCAGACGCTCATGGAGCGCGGCCTTGTCGAATCTGTTGGCCGCGCTGATGTCGTCGGCCGGCCTGCGCTTTACGGCACAACGGCGCTGTTCCTTGAATACTTCGGCCTGGGCAGCCTGGACGATCTGCCAGCCGCGGACGAACTCCGCCGCATTCCGGTTGATAAACCGCCCGCGCCCGTCACGGTGGATCCCGGCCTGGCAACGGCGGCGCCGGAGCAGCTCCAGTTGAATGAAGAAGGCAAAACGAAGAATGAAGAAGCGCCTGTAGCTCCGGCTGTTGAAAATTCGCCGTCCGTAAACCCGTGAAACAGAATTGATTCTTCACCCTTCATTCCTCATTCTATTTCTGCTTGAGCATTCCCGAACATCGCAAGGCGATTGACAAGCTGGACGCACAAATCGTCCGGCTGCTGAACGAGCGCACGCGCCATGTGCTGGCCATCGGCGGCATCAAGCTCAAGGCGGGCGAGGAGATTTACGCGCCGCACCGCGAACATGCCGTGTTTGAGCGCATCTGCCGCGCGAACGAGGGACCGATCACCAACGAACAGCTTCGTGCGATTTACCGCGAAATCATGTCCAGCGCGCTGGCCTTGGAAAAGACGATGACCATCGCGTATCTCGGCCCGGAGGCGACGTTCACGCATCAGGCGGCGATCCAGAAGTTTGGCGCGAGCCTGAATTACGCGCCGCAAAAAACCATCGCGGACGTTTTCACCGAGGTCAGCAAGCATCGCGCGGATTACGGCGTGGTGCCGGTGGAAAATTCCACCGAAGGCGTTGTCACGCACACGCTCGACATGTTTGTGGACAGCGACCTGAAGATTGTTTCGCAGATCATTTTGCCGGTGCAGCAGTGCCTGATGATTTCGCCGGGCGGGGCGCGCGCGAAGATTGGAAAGCTTTACGTCCATCCGCAGTCGCTGGCCCAGTGCCGCGGCTGGATTCAAAACCATCTGCCGCGCGTGGAGATTGTCGAAACATCGTCGAACGCCCGTTCGGCGGAGCTGGCGGCGAAGGAGAAAAACTCCGCCGCCATCGCCGGCATCATCGCCGCCGAGAAATACGGTCTGGACGTGCTGGAGCAGGATATTCAGGACAATGCGGCGAACGCGACGCGTTTTCTGGTTCTGGGCCGGCAGTGCAGTCCGCCCACCGGCAACGACCGGACCAGCCTGATGGTGAGCGTCGCGGACAAGGTCGGCGCGCTGCATCATGCGATCGCGGCGTTCCGGCGTTACAAAATCAACATGACGAAAATCGAGTCGCGCCCCAGCAAGCGGAAGGCGTGGGAATATTTCTTCTTCATTGACTGCGACGGCCACATTCAGGACCGCAAGGTTTCGGAGGCGATTGCGCTGCTGGAGCGCGAGAGCAGCTACGTCAAGGTTCTTGGCTCGTATCCCAAAACCGAATAGACCAGAAACATTCCCGTCGAAAACAGCGGCTGCAACTTGAGCCGCGGGTGATTCCCGGTTATCTTTCAAGCTGACGGAAATACATTTTATGGCACAAAATTTTGGCAACGCATTCCTGCAACCGCCGCACAAAAGCGGCGCGGCTGTTCTAAAAACTCCAGCCGGTGCCGCCCCAAAGAGGCCGGCACAACATCCGGCGCAACAACCAGTGCAGCAACCTGTGGAACGCAAGCTGACTTTCACGAAAATCTTCCGTTGGCGCCTGCCGGACGGCCAGAAGCAGGAACCGGCCACGGTCGAAATTGCCGGCACGTTCACGGGCTGGAAGAAAGTGCCGTTGATTCATGACCGCGTGATGGGCGGCTGGCACGCGACGGTCCAGCAGATTCAAGGCAACCGCACACATCATTACATGCTGCTTGCGGACGGCAAACCGGTTGAGGACCAGCACTCCGACGGCATGGCCGTCCCGTCCGGCGCGCAGGAACAGCAATTCGCCATTGCAACCGCCCGCGGCCCGCGCGTTTTCATGCTCTTCGCCCAGACGAAGTGACCGTCCGGCGGCGGACGCCATTCGGGATTGAAATGCGCGCGTCTTCGCTGCATCCTCGCCGTGATGAAGCATCTCGTCCAGGCCCGGAAAGTTTTTGACGTCGAACTCGCCGCGCTCAAGTTCGTCCGCGCGCAGCTCAACAAATCTTTCGATCTCGCGGTGGAAACGGTCACGGACGCGCTGGCGCAACGCGGCAAGATCGTCGTCGTCGGCATCGGCAAATCCGGCAACGTCGGCACCAAAATCGCCGCCACCCTCACCAGCACCGGTTCCACCAGCGTCGTGCTCAACAGCGTGGACGCGCTTCACGGCGACCTCGGCATTGTGAACGACGGCGACGTGGTTTTGGCGTTGAGCTATTCCGGCGAGTCGGATGAACTGCTGAACCTGCTGCCGGCGCTTAAACGGTTTTCCGTCAAAATCATCTCGTTCACCGGCAATTTGAAATCATCGCTGGCAAAACACAGCGATGTTGTGCTCAACATAAAAGTTCCGAGGGAAGCCTGCCCGTTCAATCTCGCGCCGACGTCGAGCACGACGGCGACGCTGGTTATGGGCGACGCGCTGGCGATGGCCGTGTTGCAGGCGCGCGGCTTCAAGCGGAAGGATTACGCCCGGCTGCATCCCTCCGGCGCCATTGGTCGCGCCCTGCTGCTCAAGGTGGGCGACATCATGCGCAGCGACGAACGCAATGCCGTCGCGGATGAAAATCTGCCGGTTAAGGAGGCGCTGTTGGTGATGACGCACGCCAAGTCCGGCAGCTTGAGCGTGGTCAATGCGCGTGGCAAACTTGCGGGCGTGTTCACTGACGGCGATTTTCGCCGGCGCATGGCGGACGATGGAAACCTGCTTTCGCAGCCGCTGAAAAAAGTGATGACGCGGAATCCCATCTGCATCCGCGCCGACGCGCTGGCGGTGGAGGCGCTGAAAATCTTCAACGAGCGGAACATTGACGATCTCATCGTCGTGAACGCGAAACACGAGCCGGTCGGCTTGGTGGACTCGCAGGATTTGCCGAAGCTGAAGATGATGTAGTGTCGAGCCGGCGGCCCGAAAATCGCCGTGAAGTGCCGGTGCCGCAATTTATTCCAACCCGCAATTTTTCCGCGCGCGCTTCAGGACATTCCGGGCCAGCGTCCGGGCTTTTGCCGCCCCGTCCGCCAGAACCTGGTTCACATAATCCGGGTTCGCCGCCAGTTCGGCGCGCTTTTTCCGGGCGTCGGCGAAATAACTCCAGTAATTTTCGAACAGCGCCTTCTTCAAGTCGCCATAGCCGAGGCCGCCGTTGCGCAGGCGGTTTTCAAAATCCTTTCCGATCTCCGCCGGAGCGACGAGCTTGAGCAGTTGCAGGGCGAGGTTCTTTTCCGCGTCCGGCTTCGGCTCGGCGGGTGTGCGGCTGTCCATGACGATGCCCATGATTTTTTTGCGCGTCGCCTTTTCCTCGCCGAAAATTTCAATCGTGTTGCCGTAACTCTTGCTCATTTTCTGGCCGTCCGTGCCGGGCAGCACGGCGACCTCGTCGCGGATTTGCGGTTCGGGAATCACGAACGTCTGGCCGTATTGCTCGTTGAACTTGATGGCGATGTCGCGCGTCATTTCGACGTGCTGCTTCTGGTCGCGGCCCACCGGGACGAGGTTCGAGTCATAAATCAAAATGTCCGCCGCCATGAGCACCGGATAGGCGAACAGGCCGTGGTTCGGCGCGATGCCCTTGGCGATTTTGTCCTTGTAGCTGTGCGCGCGTTCGAGCAGGCCCATCGGCGTGACGGTGGACAGCAGCCACGTCAGCTCGGTCACCTCCGGCACGTCGGACTGGCGGAAGAAAACGGTCCGCTTCGGATCGAGGCCGCAGGCGAGAAAATCCAGCGCCACGTCCAGCGTGTTCCTGCGGCGTTGCGCGGCGTCGGTCAGCGTCGTCATCGAATGGTAATTCGCAATGAAATAAAGCGCCTCGCCCTTTTCCTGAAGCTCGATGGCGGGCCGCATCATCCCGAAATAATTTCCGAGATGCAGCGCGCCGCTGGGCTGGATGCCTGATAGAATTCTCATGCCGAAATTTTATGACGAACGGATGAAAAAGCGAGAATGGAGAATGGAAGATGGCAAAGTGCCCGGCCATCCGCCATTTTCTATCCCCGCTTCAACGCGCCTGCGCGCACCTCCCACCGCTGCAAATCCTTGCCGAGCTCGCTGGGCCAGTTTTCCTCGGTGGCGGTCATGAACACCTGCCCGCCGGTTCTGCGCGCCTGCTCCAGCAGCGGCAGAAATCCGCTGCGCCGCTTCACGTCCAGTTCGCCCATCACGTCGTCAATCAGCAGGATCGGCGGCGAGCCGTGGATTCCGGCGAGAAATTCCGTCTGCGCCATCTTCAGTGCGATGGCCAGTGTCCGTTTCTGGCCCTCGCTGCCGAACTGCGCGGCGGACTTTTCGTTCAGCAGCAACCGCAAATCGTCGCGGTGCGGCCCGACGAGCGTGGAACGGTAGGTGTGTTCGCGCGGACGCGATTGCGCGAGCTCCACGGCGAAATCCGTTTTCACGCTCGGCTGGTATTCAATGCGCAATTCCTCCGCGTCGTTGGAAATGCGCCGATATGCCAGCCGCGCGAGCGGGGAAAATTTCGGCGCCAGCTCGCGGCGGGCGCGGATGATTTCGTTGCCGAGCTTCACTAGCTCCTGCGAAAAGCTGTCCAGCGCGGCCTCGTCGCCGGAGCGCTGTTTGAGCAGCGCGTTTCGGGCGCGAACGGAGTGCATGTAACGCTGGAGCAGGGGAAGATAGCCGGTCTGCGTCTGCGCGAGCAGCAAATCCAGAAACCGCCGCCGCGCACGCGCCGCGCCCTTGACGAGCTGCAAATCCTCCGTGCAAAAAACCACCGTCCGCAGCGCGCCGAAATAGTCCGCAAGCCGTTTCACCGGCTGGCCGTCCAGCGCCAGTTTTCGTTCACGCGCGGACCAGAACATTTTAATCTCGTGATCGCCCTGCCCGACGACATTGCCTCCGACGAAATAACCGCGCTGTCCGTGCCGGATCATCTGCGCGCCGCCGACGCCACGGAACGACCGCAGCGTGGCCATGAGATAAACGGCTTCGAGGATGTTTGTCTTGCCCTGCGCGTTGTCGCCGAGCAGCAGGTGGAAGCCGGGCGCAAAATCCACGTCCAACCGCGCGTAATTGCGGAAGTCCCGGAGTCGCAGATGGGCCAGATGCACGCCGGTAAAATGAATGGGAAAGGAAATCGCCGCGAGTTTTTTCGGCGATGCCGGTTCCCGTTCAATTGAATTTGGACTGGGTTTCCGGGTCTTTCGGCGGCTGCAAATGAATTAACGTCGGGGCGTTGCGGTCGGCGGTGAGAAGGTTCTTCGCGGCATCATATTTCAGTTCGACGACTTGGATGCTGCAGCGCCTGCCGATGCCGACGAAATAAAACAGGTAGGCGCGGTCGCTGGAGAGGATGACTTCCGCATGGTGTCCCACGCCGTTGTCGTCGGGGCCGGTGCCGGAGTCGTCGAGCAGCGTGCCCGCGCGCGCCCAGTCCAGCGCATCATCCGAACGATACAGGGCGAGGCCGCGCCCGATGTCGCGGAACAGCCAGTAATGGCCCTGCCAATGGAAGGCGACCGGGGCTTCGCCGCCGCGATCCGAAAGACCCGGAACCCGACCGTGATCCGTCCAATGATAAAGATCAGTGCTGTCCGCGTAATTGCACGAGGAGCCGGTGGCCTCGTCCTTATACCACAAACGCCAGGTGCCGTCAGGCAGGTGCAGCACGCCGGCGTCAATCACCTTGGGATCCGAAAGCGGCAGCGTGGATTCATACTGCCAGTTGATCAAATCCTTGCTTGTGAGATGAAGGATGTAACGCGGATGACTCCAATTGTCAAAAATTCCGGGAACATAAACGAGATACATGTGAAACAGGCCGTCGTGTTCGACCACGGCAGGTGCCCAGTAGGTTTTGTTGGTGACGGCGCCCGGGTAAATGATGTTTGCGTCGCGGAGGTATTTCCACGTCGCACCGCCATCGTCCGAAGTCGCGATCCCGATGGGTGTGCCGTGGATTGACTCGATGTTGCCCAGACCCGGCACATTGGAACGGCGGCTGGTGTAAAACATAAACCACTTCTTGTCCGTGGAATTCCAGATGATGGTCGGATCGCTTGCGCCGTCCATTACCGGGTCACGGTAGAGCGGCTTGGCGGCAATGGCGCCGGCGTCGGCGGCCAGCAGGGCGGGCACGAACAACAACCCGGCAAGAAAAAGACTGGTGCATTTCATGGTCATAGTGCAGAGATACAAATTGCGGCCGGAAGAATCAAGCTTTGGGGAAAATGCAGATGATATTTTTCCGCGCTTTCTTTCGGACGGTGAAAAATGTTTTCATGGCGCATGGTTCCGTGCGTGATTTTCGAGGACGAGCACCTGCTGGTGGTTCACAAACCCGCCGGCTGGAACACGCACGCGCCGTCGCCGTTCGCCGGCGAGGGCATTTACGACTGGCTGCGCCACCGCGAGCCGCGCTGGGCGTCGCTGGCGATTGTGCATCGGCTGGACAAGGAAACCAGCGGCGTCCTCGTCTTCGGCAAGACGCCTCTTGCCAACAAATCGCTCACGGAACAATTCACCGCCCGCCGCGTCCGCAAAAAATACCTGCTGCTCACCGACCGCGCCGTGCCGGAAAAACAATTTGCCGTCAAAGCCGCGCTCGTCCGCGTCGGCCAAAAATACGCCAGCCAGCCCGGCGGTGAACCGGCGGAAACTCAATTCAAGCTGCTGTCGGATTCCGAACTGAAAACTAATAATTCAAAATTCAAAACTGTCCGGGCCTCGCCGCTCACCGGTCGCACGCACCAAATCCGCGTCCACGCGGCGGATAGCGGATTCCCCATTCTGGGCGACACGCTTTACGGCGGCACGCCGGCACCGCGGGTTTTTCTGCACGCGGCGGAAATTGAGTTTGCGCATCCCGCCACAGGTGAACTGCTGAAATTCTCCGCGTCGGCAGATTTCGACTCCGATTCCAGGCTGGCCTTGCGCTCCGCCGTCATCGAGCCGGACGCCACGAACGCCTTTCGTCTGATTCACGGCGCGAGCGACGGCTGGTCCGGCTGGTTTGTGGAAAAGCTCGGCGATTTTCTGCTCTCGCAATCCGAACTGCCGTTGAACGCCGTGCAAAATGAGGAATTGTCACGTCTGGCGGGAATTTTTTCCGTGCGTGGCGCTTATCACAAAATTCTATCGCGCCAGGTTCGCCGCTCGACCACGACTCAAGTCTCGCCGCAACTCGTTTTCGGCGAACCCGCGCCGGAGCGGTTTGAGATTTCGGAGAACGGCATCCGTTACGAGTTGAGTTTCAGCGAAGGTTATTCCGTCGGCCTGTTTCTGGACCAGCGCGACAATCGCCGCCGCTTTTTGACCGGCCACATCGCCGCCGCTTTTTCCCAGCTTCCAGCTTCCAACTTCCAACTTCTAAACTGTTTCGCCTACACCTGCGGTTTCTCGGTGTGCGCGGCCAGGGCCGGCGTGCGGACGACCAGCCTGGATCTCTCGAAAAAATATCTCGAATGGGGCAGGCGCAACTTCGCGCTGAACGGCCTCGACCCGGCGGCGCACGACTTCATTTACGGCGACACGTTTGACTGGTTGCGGCGGCTGGCGAAGAAAGGCCGCACGTTCGACGCCGTGGTGCTTGACCCGCCGACGTTTTCGCAGTCGAAGGAGCACGGCACGTTCCGCGCGGAGAAGGATTACGGCAAGCTCGTCACCGCCACGCTGTCGGTGCTCAAGCCGGGCGGAATTCTGCTCGCCTCGACCAACGCGGCGGAGTTTCCGCCGGAAGAATTTCTCGCCGGTGTGGAATCGGCCATCCGCGCCGCGAAGCGGACAATTCTGCAACGGCATTATGTCCCGCAGCCGCCGGATTTCCCCGTCAGTCGCGCCGAGCCGGCGTATTTGAAAACGGTGTGGCTGCGAACAAGCTGATCAAATCGCCAGCAGCAGCCGCTTGATTTCCTTGAGCCGGCCTTTGGCGTCTTTTTTGGTGAGGCGCGGAAACTTGCCGCCGAGCGTGATGAAATCGCCGTGGCGGGTGAGCATCAATTTGTCGTCTTTCACTTCGATGGCAGTCACGGATTTTTCGCTGGCGAGAATTTTCAGTTCGGCCACGGTCAGCAGCAGTTCCACCGGCGGCGGCAGCGGGCCGAAACGGTCGCGCAATTCCTTCCGCAATTGTTCCAGCGCGGGTTTTTCACCGGCCTGCGCGAGCTTGCGATAAATTCCGATCCGGTGCTGCGGCTCGGTAACGTAGTTGTGCGGGAGAAATGCGGAGTGCGGAGTGCGGAGTGCGGAATCATCCGCGCCGGACGAGGCTGTTTTTAATTCCACACCCCGCACTCCGGATTCCGCATTTGTTTCAATAAAATCCAGCGCGATGCGGACTTCCACGCGCGGTTTCACCTTCTCGCCCTTCAGCGACGAGACGCTTTGCCGGAGCAACTGGCAGTATAGCTCGAAGCCGACGGCGGTGATGTGGCCGCTTTGCTCCGAGCCGAGCAGGTTGCCGGCGCCGCGGATTTCCAGGTCGCGCATGGCGATTTTGAATCCGCTGCCGAGCGTGGAGTATTGGCGGATGGCGCTGATGCGTTTGCGCACGTCGGTCAGCAGGCTCGCGTGGCGCGGCAACAGCAGATAGGCGTAGGCCTGATGCTTATAACGCCCGACGCGCCCGCGCAACTGGTAAAGGTCGCTCAATCCGAAACGATCCGCCCGGTCAATGATGATGGTGTTCGCATTCGGAATATCGAGGCCGCTTTCGATGATGGATGTTGAAAGCAGCACGTCCGCCTCGCCGTTCACGAACTTTGTCATCACCTCTTCCAGGCCGTCGGCGTCCATCTGGCCGTGGCCGACGACGATGCGCGCCTGCGGAACCAGTTTTGCAAGCCGCTGGCGCATGGTTTCAATGCTCAACACCCGGTTGTGCAAAAAGTAGACCTGGCCGCCACGCTTCAGCTCGCGCTGGATGGCGTCGCGGATGATGCGCTCGTCGTATTGCGCGGCGATGGTTTCGACCGGCAGGCGGTCGTGCGGCGGCGTCTGGATGGTGCTCATGTCGCGCGCGCCGGTGAGCGCGAGGTAAAGCGTGCGCGGAATCGGCGTGGCGCTCAACGTCAGCACGTCCACCATCGTCCGCAGCCGCTTGAATTTTTCCTTGTGCAGCACGCCGAAGCGCTGCTCCTCGTCAATCACCACCAGACCGAGTTCCTTGAAAACGATGTCGCTTTGAATCAGCCGGTGCGTCCCGATGACGATGTCCACCGCGCCGGCAGCCAGGTCCTTCACCACGCGCTCCAGCTGCCGGCGCGTGCGGAAGCGCGAGAGCAATTCCACGCGAATCGGATAATCCGCCATCCGCTCGCGGAAGGTGTTGAAATGCTGCTGCGCCAGGACGGTGGTGGGCACCAGCATGGCCACCTGCCGGCCGCCCATCACGGCCTTGAACGCGGCGCGAATGGCGACTTCCGTCTTGCCGAAGCCGACGTCGCCGCAAATCAGACGGTCCATCGGCTTGGCGCGTTCCATGTCGGACTTCGTTTCTCCGATGGCGCGAAGCTGGTCCGGCGTTTCCTCGAAAACAAACGCGCCCTCGAACTCGCGCTGCCACGGCACGTCCGGCGGAAACGGATGACCGGGCTGCGATTCGCGCACGGCCTGGATTCGCAGCATCTCGGCGGCGATATCGCGCACGGCGCTCTCGGCCTGCTGCTTCGCCTTCTGCCAGCGCGTGCCGCCGAGCGTGTTCAACGGCGGATGCGCCTTGCCGGCGCCGACGTATTTGCCGACGAGGTGCGCCTCGGTGACGGGGACGTAAAGCTTGGGCGGCTCGTCGCCGTAATTGGCGGGCGCGTATTCGATGACGAGACACTCGGTGCCGGTCGAGAGTTGAGAAATGGAAGCTGACGAATGGCGGCTGCGGCCTGCGGGCAGGTTTTTCAGGCCGAGAAATTTTCCGATGCCGTATTGGAGATGGACAACCAGATCGCCCTCCTCCAGTTCGGTGAAATCAATGTCGAGGGCGGACCGGGCGGCGAGCGCGTGCGGGGATTTCAACCGGCGCGGTCGCTGGATTTTGCTGCGCCCGAAAATTTCGGCGTCGGTGACGATCACCAGCTTCGCCTCCTCGCAAATGAATCCGCGGGCGAGCGAGCCGAGGTAAATTGAAGGTCGAAGCGTGAGGTCCGAAGTGCGACCGACTTCCCGTCCTTCGACCTTCTCACTTCTCACTTCATCGAGTTCCTTCCAGATTTCCTCAAACCGTTGCCGTTCGCCATCGTTGTTGCAAAAGACATGGACGGCGTAGTCCTGGCGCAGCCAGCGGTGCATTTGATTGAAAAATTCACGGCGCTGCGCCTCGGCGATTGGCGCTTCCGGCGCGCGCTCGGCGAGCGGACGGTAGGCGTCGAGCGAGGAGAATTGCGGATTGCGGATTGCGGATTGCGGATTGTCTCCGCCAGTTTTGGCGGCCTCGCTTAATGCAACCGCCGTGAAACCGCGACGGTTCAGTTCGGCCAGCAAATCCGGCCACGAAATGAAAAACGGGTCGCCGGCTGGAATTTGCAGCGCGTATTCGTTGGCGCGCAGGGCAAGCTGCTCCGGCTCGCAGAGCAGAAAAATGGTTTCGGGCGGCAAATAATCGAGCAGCGTCGCCAGCGCCGTTTCATTCTCCGCTCTGCCTTCTTCATTCTGTCTTTGCTTCAAAATCCCCAGTTCGCCCGCCGGGGGCAGGGTGACGCTCAAAATTTCCCCGCGCGAAATCTGCGTGAGCGGGTCGAACTCGCGCAGCGATTCGAGTTCGTCGCCGAAAAATTCCAGCCGCGCCGGCCACGGGCTGGTCAGCGGCCAGACATCCACGATGCCGCCGCGCAGGGCGATTTCGCCTTTCTGCGAAACCTGCGCCTCGGGTTGGTAGCCCTGGTCTTCCAGCCGTTCAATCAGGTCGAGCGGCGCGATTTTATCGCCGCGCGCAAACGCGCGGGTGCGATTTTGGATTTCGCCGGGCGGAAAGGTCTTTTGCAGCAGCGCGGTGACGCTGGCGACGATCAGTTTTGAGTTTTGAGTTTTGAGTTTTAAGTCTTCAGAAAGTGAAGCGAGCGTTTGCAGCCGGTCGCTGATGACGTCGGCGTGTGGGAGCCTGTCTTCGTGCGGCAGGATTTCCCAGGCGGGATAGAAAAGCAGTTGGGAGTTGGAAGTTGGGAGTTGGGGCAGCCACGTTTCCAAATCCTGCTGGAAACTTTCCTGCGTTTTCAAATCTGTGGTGATGGCGATGATCGGCCGGTGCGGGAAAATCTTTTGCAGGAGCGCGGCGAGGAACGGCTGTGCTGGCGCGCCAATGCCGGTGCAAGACAACGCTCCGCCATGCTCCAGCCGACGTGCGAGGGATTGCACGTCGGGAGCCTGCGAAATGTCAGCGAACAAGCTGCCTGCCGCCGACGCTGCCGCGTTTTGCGCCAAGCAACGGGTAGTTTGCAGCGGGAACGGGCGGCGTCAAGCTGTGTTGGAGCGCGGCAAGTGCCCGCGCCCGGCCGGTCAATGGTTCGGACCGGCTCCGGAAGGTGGCAAGGATTCCCTGCGTTGGAAAATTTCCATGCCCATGCCTTTCAGACCGCCATAGGCTGCGGCGTCGTTGTCCCAGAAAAACCGGGATGAACGCGGCCAGTTCTCCTCCACCAATCCGACGGTGGCATAATTGGTTTTGTAAAAATTCCACCATCTGAAAATGGTCACGTCCGATTGTGGCGCCTGCACCCAGGAAAAATTCTGGTTCACAAAAACGACGAATTCCGGCGCGTTCGTTTCGATTTCGCGGATCATGTCGCGCTGCATCGCTCCGGCAAAGGGCTGCGGTTCCATCAGCGGATAGGCGTAAATGTAGCCGGTGGCCGAATGGCGGTGGGCGAGAAAATAGATTTCCGGCTCGGAACCGAGCACCGCGATTTGCGCGTCCGGCTTCGAGTGTTCGCGGATGTAGGCCGCGACGGGTTCCGCCTCGGGAAAAAGCTCCGCGCCATACAACGCGTGTCCTCCCTGTGCCGCGAAGGCAAACCAGGCGCCGCTGGTTTTGATGACGGTGAAAATAACCAGCAGCGCATAAACGCCGGCGGGCCACTGGCTGAACCGGGTTGCGCCCGTCTTCCGGCGCCACAAGTGGCCGGCCCCGCTCACCGTGCAGCCGGCCAGCAGCCCCAGCGCCGGCAGCGTCAGCAGAAAATAATGCGTCCGAAAATAAAACCCCGGAACCGTGGTCAGGAATGACGCCACGGTAAATCCCAGCAGCCAGCCTCGCGTCTGCCGCAGGCGTTCGTCGAACCAGATCATTCCAAATCCGGCAAGGCAGGGGAGCCACATCCAAAAATCCTCCGAGGCCATCGAGCGGACGCTCCACCAAAATTGCGAGCCGATGTCGAAAATGGACACGATCGAAACATATTGGCGCGCGTAATCCACCGTCCAGAACCAGAACTGGTGAAAAACTCCCGCACACCAGAGTGTCAAACAGCACAGGCCCAGCGGCAGCGCGGCTCCGATTGCAAACGCCGCCGGAACCCGGCCCGCGCGAATTCCTGCGGCCCGGTTTTTGAGGAAATATTCCAGGACAAAAACGCCGAAGGCCCACAATGCGATGACGGCCGCGTGTTGTTTCATCAGCACTGCCAAGCCGCACATGATTCCCGCAGCGCCGGCCGTCTGCCACCGCAGCAATTGCCGGGTTTTCCACATCAAACACAAACCGGCCGTCGCAAAAAATGCCTCGAAATGGGCTGCGTGGCCCGCCAGCCCGAACAGCGCGCTGTTGGCCGCCAGGACGGCGTAGCTGGTCGCCGCCACCACGCCCGCCGTCGGGTCGAGCATTCTTTTGCCGAGCCAGTAAAGCATCAGCGCCGTCAGTGTGGTGATGATGGTGACGCCAAAGTGGATTCCCGCCGGAGTTTCGCCGAACAGAGCTATGATGAGCGCATACATGGCATAGGTGCCGGGAAACTTCATGTTGAAGGCCAGCTTGTAAGGCGGGATGCCCTGCAACATGAGCTGGCCGGAATAGGCGTATTCGCCCTCGTCACGTTCCAGGGAAAAATTCAGCAGATGCAGCCGGACCATCGCCATCAGCGCCAGAACCGCGACCATGAACCACCACGTCCAATGCCGGTTGAAAAAGCGGGCGCGGGCGGGCGTTGCGGTTGCGGGCGGTTCCGTCATGCGCGGCCATTGTGCAAATCAATCGGCTGCGAACAAGTGAAATCAAGAAGTCATGGAGCAGGAGTTTGCGCGTTGGCCGGAGCCAGATTGCCACCGGAATTGCCATTTGTTTGAATGACTTGATATATCCAAAAACATTGCGGTTTGACACCTGCCACGGCAAATGGCAGCGGCCCCAGACTTGTTGCATAAAACCCCGCGCCAGCCGCTTCATTTACGGTCACCAATAGATTTTTAATGTCATAAGCCTTTATTTCCAAGAGATGGTCGCGGCTAGCCCCTGCCATGCGGTAATCTTCCTTGTCTTGGGCGGGAACGACGATGATATCTCCCGGCCTCGATGGGGGAGACTTTAATTCCACGGCTTTGGCGCCGCCCTGCTCCATGTAATATTGAAATCCCCAATGTCCTCGAAACCAAAGCCCGTTTCCAGGTTTATGGTATTCAGCCAACAGCGTTTTGGCTGCGGTTTTATAAATCTTGGCCAGATCGTAATCGGCCTTGGCTAGCGACAGGCTAACTATGCCGGCCAGAAACGCCGGCCAGAGCATTTGCCAAAGCTGTCTTGATTCAAAAACTTTGTGGCGATCTTCTAGTCGCCGCACTAACAAAATGCCTAGCGCAGGCACCGCCGGTAATAAGCTGCGACCATTTATTGTCCAGTTCACCTCAATCGTGAAAACCAGCACTCCTGATATCCACAAAAAAAGCAACAATGACACAGCATCGTGCCTATTCCACAAGTCGGCGACGGTCAGGAGAATCAGGTAAATGCCGCCGACGGTCAAAATGGCCGATACCAGAAACACTCCCCAATTCAACCCCCCATTCTTTGTCCAGAGCACCCAGACGAAGGTAATCATGCGGGGGATGATCAACATGCCTGCCGCTACAAGGCATGGTCCAACCAGAACAATTCGCTTTGACCATAGCTGTGGAATATAAAACAAGGCGGGCAAAAAACACCCCCCGGCAAAACCAAGGCCCACAATTATTGGTTCCCATGGCTTGATGGACGAATGCCCATGAGCGCTGGAAGCGTAATGCGCAGCCGACAAGATCAAGCCGTGACCATATAACTGGTGGCCAAGCCATTCATAGGCTGCTGCAAATAATAACGGAATGATAAATGCAGCCATCCACCAACCTGCACGTCGAGTCCTGCAAAGCCCATACACGGCCAAAAGTGGAACCAAAGCCAAGCCGAAGAATTTAGTCCACACTGCCAAGCCGGCCAGACATCCGCAGACAACAAAAATGATGCTGTTGCTTTTTTTAAGTCCGTTTTCAAAGAAAACCAGTGTCCAAACCCAGAACGCCAGCAGCATGACGTCACACATCAGCGAGGTGGCGGAAATCAGAAACGCTGGAGTGAGCACGGCAATCAGTGCGGCTGCAAAGGGATGCCGACAATAGTTTTTAGCCAGAGAATACATGCCCCACCCGGCTGCTAAAGCGGGCAGAAGAAAGGCCAGATGCAATGCACATTCACTCCAACCGAGCAGCCGCGCTGCCAAAGCAATATAGTAGCTCGTTAGTGGCGGATTGTCAGTGGACTCCGACATCGGCAAGGTTTGGTCAAACCAGTTTATGTCGAAACCATAGAAATTCAGCGGGTGTTTCTGGATCTGTTCCGCCGACCTTATAAAGAGCGTGTCGTCAATAAAAAATGCCTTGTTAACAAAAGGCGCCAGGCAGAGAAAAATAAGAATCAACAACCAATTCTTCGGTGAGATGGATGCCAGATGATGCCGAACTGCCGGGATCACAACGCCCCCCTCCTTGACACCGCCCGCCCAAACTTGAAGTGGCAGCTAGAATTTCGTTCCCACATACGCTTCCATGATCATGTTCAAATGCTACTTTTCAAATGGGAGCCGGACAAGTTATTCCAACCGGCCTAGTCCGACGATCGTCCAGCCGCTGACCAACAGTGGCATCAGCACGGGAAACGAATCCCTCGACATTTCGATCAAAGAATGGTGGCCGGACAAATTGATGAGGTTGACTTCGTCCCGCCAGAAACCGCCGGCATGAAGCAGGAAGTAAAAATGCAGCCAGATGACCGCCAGGCTGACGGTCAGTGCCAAAATCCATTCCGGCTGGCGCAAAACGGTTTTTGCCAGCCGTCGGAGATTTTCGGTTGCCGCCATAAATCGGCTTGAAGATAGGAATGATTCCGGCCCGTGGCACGCAGAATTCTCCGAAATAGTGCTTGCAACCGACAGTCCGGCGGCTACACTTAACGGCTCTTAATTTTAAGATATTTATGGCAAGAATTTGTGAACTGACTGGCAAGCGCCCGATGAAGGGCAGCATCATCTGGCGTTCGGGTAAAGCCAAGAAATCCGGCGGCATCGGCACGCACATCACCGCCATCACCAAGCGCAAGTTCCAGGTGAACTTGCAGCGCGTGAAGGCGCAGATGCCCAGCGGCGAAGTCCGCTATATCCGCGTCTCCGCTGCCGCACTCAAAAAGGGCCTTGTCACCAAGGCACCCAAGCGTGTCTGGAAAAAGGAGACGGAAAAGAAAGAAACGGAAGCCGCGAAAGCTTGATTTTATTGCCGCGAAAAGGCGCAAAAGGCTCAAAGGATTTTTCTTTTGAGCCTTTTGCGCTTTTTTGCGGCTACTTCGCCTTGGTAAATTTCATCGTCGCCCGCTTTAATTCCCGGTCTGCCTCGCGCTGCTTCAAGTCTTCGCGCTTGTCAAACGTTTGCTTGCCCTTGCCGACAGCCAGCGACACTTTCACCTTGCCGTTCTTCCAGTAAAACGCCAGCGGAAACAGCGCGTTGCCCTTCACCGCCGCCAGTCCGAACAGCTTCCGGATCTCCGACTTGTGCAGGAGCAGTTTCCGCGGCGCCTTCGGCTCGTGGTTCTGGAGGTTGCCATGGGAGTATTCGTCAATGTGCGCGTTGTAAAGCCAGACCTCGTCTTTCTCCACGCGCGCAAAGGCGTCGGCGATTTGCCCCTTGCCCGCGCGCAGCGACTTGACCTCCGTGCCGTGCAGCACGATGCCTGCCTCGAACGTGTCGAGGATGTGGTAATCGCGCCGGGCTTTATGATTGGTCACGATGTCGGCCATGGATTGAGTTTATCCGCAGATTGTGCGGATTTTACAGATTAAAAATTCACGCAAGTCGGTCAAAATAAGAAACCCGCCGTGAAGCGGGCTTTTGCATCTGCGTCAATCTGTGAAACCTGTGGTCGGAATGGTTTAACGCTTTTTGCGCTTCTTGGGCTGCGGGCGGACCAGTTCAGTCACTTCCGGCAGTTCCCAGCCGATTTTGTCCTCCAAAATTTCGCGCAGCGCAATATCCGCCATGCCCATGCTGGCGGGCGCGTCCACGAGCGGCCGTCCCAGACCGCCGCCGCCGGCGTTGAGCTGGCGCACACGGCGCGAGATGAGGTTCACCAGCACGTTTGGATTGCCGACCTTCTCGGCGGCTCTTTTGCAAAGTTCAGCGTTCATTAAAAATTAGCCCTCAAGACTAACCGCTGACGGCATTAATGCAACAAGAATATTTCCCTTCAAACTTGCCCACATTTCCGGCATTTTCTCTGCATTATTTTATGGTTACAACAAAATCATCGTTCGACCTGAACCGGTTTCTCGCCACGCGCACCGATGCCGTCAACCGTGCACTCGACAAATTTCTCCCGTCCGAGAAAACCAGGCCCGCCACCATCCACAAGGCCATGCGCTATTCGCTCTTCGCCGGCGGCAAGCGGATGCGGCCCGCCGTGCTGCTCGCGGCGGCGGCGGCCTGCGGCGGCAGGGAAGCCGACGCGATGCCGCTCGCGTGCGCCGTCGAGTGCATCCACACCTACTCGCTTATCCACGACGACCTGCCGGCGATGGACAACGACGATTTCCGCCGCGGCAAGCCGACGAATCACAAAGTCTTTGGCGAAGGCATCGCCGTGCTGGCGGGCGACGCGTTGCTCACGCAGTCGTTTGAAATCGCCGCGCAATGCAAACAATTTCCGCGCTACCCGCACGACAAAATCATTTTGGAAATCGCCAAAGCTTCCGGCTCGCTGCAACTTGTCGGCGGACAGGTCGCGGATTTGGAGGGCGAAAACAAAAAGCTTTCCATTGCCGAATTGAAATTCATCCACGAGCGCAAGACCTCCGCGCTGCTGTGCTGTTCCGTGCGGCTTGGCGGCATGAGTGCCAACTGCACGCCCGCGCAGCTCGCGGCCCTTACAGATTTCGGCTACCATGTCGGCCTCGCGTTTCAGGTGATTGACGACATCTTGGATGTGACGCAGACCAGCGAGCAGTTGGGTAAAACAGCGGGCAAGGACGTGGCCGTGCAAAAGGCGACCTATCCATCAATCGTTGGCTTGGAGAAATCGCGGAAGATTGCGGCGCAACTGACGGGCAAGGCGTTTGCCGCACTCGGCATTTTCAAAGGACGCGCCGTCGCTCTCAAGGCTCTGGCCGAATTTTTATTGAAGCGGAATAAATAGAGTCAAGGAGCACGGAACCGTTTGGATCATTCAGTCTTTCCTGGAACGGGATGATTTCAAAACAAGACTTCGTTGCAGTTTGAAAAACGCCCCGGCATCGGCCGGTAATGGTTGGCGGATTCGTTTGCCGCCTTACAGGTCAATCCCGTAAACCTTGAGCTTGTGGTAAAGCGTGGGGCGGCCGATGCCGAGGCGTTTGGCGGCCTCTGCCTTGTTGCCGGCGGTTTGCTTGAGGGTCTGGATGATGGCGTTGCGCTCGACGCCTTTCAGCAGAGTGCGGTCCGGATCCAATTCCCCGCCCGGCAGAGAGTCGGCATAGGCATTGGTGATGGAGAGGTCGGCGGCGCTCACTTCCGCGTCCTCGCAGAGGAGCACCGCGCGCTGGACTTCGTTCTGCAACTGGCGGACGTTGCCCGGCCAGTCGAAGGTGGTGAGCCTGTCAATCGCGTCGGTCTTGAAGCCGTGGACGTCGCGGTTGGCCTGTGCGGCAAAACGTTTCAAAAAGGCGCTCGCCAGCGGCATGATGTCGTCGCGGCGGTCGCGCAACGGCGGCAGATGGACTGAAATCGTGCTGATGCGGTAGAACAAATCGTCGCGCAGTTTGCCTTCCTTGATGGCCTCCTCGGGATTGCGGTTGGTGGAGGCAAGGATGCGGCAATTCGTCTTGTAGCTGGTCTTGTCGCCGACGGGCCGGACTTCGCGATCCTGCAACACGCGGAGCAGCTTGCTTTGGGTGTCCACGGGCATCTCAGAAATTTCATCCAGCAGCAGGGTGCCATTTTCGGCCTGCCGGAACAGACCCACGCGGTCAACGTGCGCGCCGGTGTAGGCGCCCTTGACCGATCCGAACAATTCGCTCTCGATCAGCTCGCGCGGCAGCGCGGCGCAGTTGATCTTGATGATTTTGCTTTTGTTGCGCGGGCTTAACGCGTGGATGAGGTCGGCGATGACCTCCTTGCCGGTGCCGCTTTCGCCGGTGAGCAGAATGGTCACGTCGCTGGGCGCGACGCGTTCGACGGTGCGGACGACGTGCTGCATGGCCGAGCTGCGAAACACCGGCGACAGGGCGACGCTCATGGTTTCGAGCGCGTGGTGCAGCGTCGTGTTTTCTTCCTTTTGCTGTTTGAGTTCCACCGCGCATTTGACGTCGGCGGCGAGTTTTTCGGCATCGAAGTCGCCGGGGATCTTGCGCAGGAAATTGAAGGCGCCAAGCTTGATGGCGTCCACCGCCCAAGAAACAGCCTCGGAATCCTTCGCGGTTCCGGTCAGCACGATCACTTCCGTTTTGGGCCAGCGTTTTTTGATGTCGGGCAGCAGCTTCAAACCGTTGTCGTCCTTCAAATTCACATCCAGAATGATGACATCCGGCGGCGGCTCTCCAAAAGCCCGGCGCAGCGCGGCCCCGCTGCCGGCCTCGGCAACTTCATACTCGTCCCGCAGGATTTCGGTGAGCAATGTCCGAATTCCCTGATCATCGTCCACAATGAGAACTTTGACTTTCATTTTTTGCGCCTGCATTTGCAGCTTTCAACAAACCGCGAAAAAATCGCGCGATGTTCCGCGTGCCGCCCGGCCAGCCGTTCAGGATGAAATTGAACACTCAACATAAACGGCATCCGGCGCGCCGCCTCCGGCTTCCATTCCATTGCTTCCACGATTCCATCGCGCGTGCGGGCCACCGCCGCCAGCGGCTCCGCAGTTTCCAAAACAGCCTGATGATGCGAGCTGTTCACGCCCAGAACCCGCTTCTCCGTGATTCTGGCCAGCAAAGAACCCGCTGTCAATGGCGCTTCGTGGACGATTTCGCCCGCCACGTCCATCCGCTGGTGGTTTAACGCGCCGGGCACCTGGCGACGGATGTCCGCAATCAATTTACCGCCGAGAGCGATGTTGAGCAATTGGTGCCCGCGGCAGATGGCCAGCAGAGGCTTGCGCTGGCGGAAAACCTCCTCGATCAAAATCAACTCTCGCAAATCGCGCCCGCCGCCATCCGGCGTCATGCCGACCGTCCGGCGAACGGCGCGCGGCAGGTTTTTGGAGTAGAGACCGGGATTGATGTCATCGCCGCCGGTGAGCAGCACGCCGTCCACGCGGCGGACAACCTCCGCGAGGAGCGCGCGGTCGGCGGTTGCCGGCGCGGTGACGGGAATGCCGCCGGCCTGTGTGACGGCGAAATCGTATTTGACCGAAAGACTGACGGACAGATCATGGAATTCCACCCCGCGTTTTTCAATGCTGGGTGAAACAAGAATCAAGGGCGGCTTGGCCATCAGCGCAGAATGTAAAGCTGAACCATTGTTTGCCAAATTATTTTTCCAGCAACGCCCATGCGCACCAGAGAATCGGCGCCTGGCCGTGCGGATCGCCGGTCTTGCGCGGACGATCCAGATAATACTGCGTGTCGTCCTGCTGGTTGGTGCCGATGCAGACATCGCGGACATCCCCATCGGGATTGATTTCACCGCACAGTCCAATCCAGCCGCGCCGCGCCGCGTCGCCATAGCTCGCGTCTAGCCATCCGTGCTGCACGCCGATGATCAGCGCGTAGGTGAACATCCCGGTGCAGCTCGTTTCGTCATACGCCGTGTCGTTGTCCACGAGCTGCCGCCAGAGGCCGGACGGTGCCTGATAAACTTTCAGCGCGGCCATCATTTTTTTGTAGCCGTCCATGAGCCGCGCGTATTTCGGATGATCGGGCGGGAGCGAGCTCAACACTTCCGCGAGCGCGACGGCGAACCAGCCGTTGCCGCGCCCCCAGAAATGGTGGCTCACGTCGGCGTGAAAAAACAGTCCGTTGGTCTGCTGCAATTTGTCGAGGTAGGCGGCGAGCTCGGTCGCGGCGTGGTTGGCGTATTTCGGGTCGTGCGTGGCGCGATAGGCCTGGATTTGCAGGGCGCTGATCATGAAACAGTCGTCCACCCAGTAGCGCGATTCGCGCGAGGTGCCGTCGGGCAAGGGATTCTCCCATTGCTCGTCCGCCTTTTGCAGACCGAGCGCGAGATAATTCGTATCGCGGTTCAGCAGGTAAATCTCCAGCGGCAGCGCGCCGAAAACGTGGAAATCAACGTGCCGGTTGGATGAAATCGTGTGGCTGCCTTCCGGCGTGACAATGAACGCGTAACGGTCAATCAGCTTTTGCTTCAGCGTCTTGTCGCCCGCGCCGTCGGCAAAACGCAGCGCGCCGAATCCCATGCAGACTTCGGGATAGACGATGAAACCGTCGGGGTTGTAGTAAATTTTGCGCTTGAGCAGGTTGTCCGAGACCAGTTCGCCGACGGTTTTCGGATTGCAATTGGTCGGCCAGTTTTGGAAAACATTTTTGGCGGACGGAGTTTGTGCCGGAGCGCCGGCCGCGAAAAGCATTGTGCCGAGAAGCAGCGCGGCGGACCGTGAAAGAGTTTTGTGCATGGCCATTTTTATCGCGAATGTCCCCATTTGTCCATAAAGTTGCGTCTGATTGCGTCAAATTCCCGCTTCGGGAAAACGCTCGCGGATCTGCCGGCGCAGCCGCTCCTCGTCGTCCGGCTGGTAGCGGCGGCGGTTGATCAGCCGTTGTATCGCGTCGAGTAATTCCAGCCAGTCCTCTAGCGGCGGTTCCTTCACCGGCTGCCAGACATCGAAGCGCTTTTCGCGATGGAAAAATTTCCACTCCCGTCCGATGTGCTGCGCATTGACCTGCAACTTCTTGCCGTCCTCGGTCACGCGCTTCCAACTGATTTCAGCTTTGTTGGCCATGACAGATCACTCCGGCACATCCACGCTCGCAACCGCCATCGCGGCGATGCCTTCCTCGCGGCCGATGAAACCCATCAGCTCGTTCGTCGTCGCCTTGACGCCGATTTGCTTTTCGGAAACGCCCAGCGCGGCGGCGATGTTCTTCTTCATTCCGGCGATGTGCGGGTATATTTTCGGTGCCTGTGCGATGACCGTGGCGTCCACGTTCACGATTATTCCGCCGCGCCTGACAACCTGCTTCGCCGCCTCCTCCAGAAAAATCCTGCTCGGCACGCCTTTCCAGCGCGGGTCGGTGTTCGGGAAAAAATGACCGATGTCCGGCTCGCCCAGCGCGCCGAGGACGGCGTCGCAGATGGCGTGCATCAACGCGTCCGCATCCGAATGACCGTCGAGGCCCTTCGTGTGCGGAATCTCAACGCCGCCGAGGACGAGCTTGCGCCCGGCGACCAATTGATGAACGTCATAGCCGATGCCAACGTGAACCATCGTGGGATGATAAAATGTTTTTGCAATCCGACCAAGCAATATCATTCCGCTTCTGGATTTAATGGTGGGGGTTCCCTCCCATCAGGAAGCGATTACCGCCTTTGCAAGGCGGCTTTTCTATGATCAAGGCGGGCACCGGACTATTTCAACATCTCCTCCGCCATCATTTTTTCCGGGTCGTTCACGTTAAATTCCCGCTCGACGATTTCGCTGATGACGATGTTCGGCTTTTCTCGTTCAATCAATCCAGCGTCCAATTCTTGTTGCCCCATGTAGACGACCTTGCCAAAAGAGGAACCCAGAAAGGGTTTTATGGCATTTCCGAATGAGTCGTGGAAGATGATTACGCTTTCCCGGGCCTTGGGATTCTTTGTCGTGTTTGTGGTGATTTCCAACGTTGGCAGGTTCGTTTTTTGCACCATGAGAATGGTGTTGTCCTCGGTAATTTCGGAATTATCCAGTCCAAGCAAATTGGCCAGGTCGCCTCCGCTTGTCAGCTTGTTTTCGAGTTCAAAGGATTCCAAAGAGGGCGGTTGGAGTTCCGGCTGGAGCTTCGAAAGATCTTTTACAATTTCCTGGCAGGCCACGAAGCCACCGAACAGATTCCAATGCGTGTCGGTTTTGAAATAAGTTGGCGCGATGCGGCGCGCATCCCGCAGGGCGGGACGAAGATTCAGAACATCCACGGTGGAATGGGCGCGCATGTAAGCAAGAAACTGGTCGAGCTTCGTGTCAGGCCGCACTTTGGTGAGCCAAGTTGGCAGTTGTTCGGGATATACGGATTGTTTGTCGGGAGCGACGATGAAGAGGTATTTGATCCCGCGTTGAGCAAGCCAATTGCGACGGTGCTCCAACAGCCTCTGCCAGTCGAGCAAATCTTGTGGCGTGAACTGTCGCACGCCCCGGTAATGTTCAACCATATCGCCATCGGTATAGAACAGCCAATCGTCGCGGCCGATGATGACTTCAGTCCCGATCTGGTCGCGAAAGAGATGATACTTCCAATTATTGTGCCAGTGGATGAGGCGTTTTCGGAAGCCGAAGTGATCGTTGAAGCAGGCTTCCAGCCCGGCGATATATTCTTTGAGGCCTGACATCCCGGGTTTGAGTTGCGGAAATGGCGCCATCTGCCGCTTTTCATTGGAAGCCGGTGCACGGTCCAAATGGAACAATGTGTCGAGCGTCGGCAGCCAGATCATCACCATGAACAGCGCGATAAGAACGATGTTCATTCTTTGGGTCAGCGTCAGACTTGAGGATGGGGTTTTCATCAATCAAAAACGAAAATAGATGAAAGGATTGTAAGTGCCACCTGCCAGCCACGCCGACGAAATCAGGAGCAGTGCCACAATCAGGATGATTTCCAAAATCGAACCAACACTCCGGACGACCGAATGGTATGCCACCGGGGAAGCCTGACCAATTTTGGCCGAAACGGTCCGGAGCCAGTTCCACAACGGGCCGCTAAACAGGATGCCAAAGCCGGCCGTCCAAACTATCTGGTTCGTCATGTAGGAAGCTAGCGATTGTGCAAACGGCACGCGGCTTAACCCAAATAGCGCCTGAAAATAATCCCCTGCGGCGGCAAAGGTGTTGGCGCGAAAGATCACCCAGCCCATCATCACCACAAAGACAGCGTAGAGATGCCGGAGCAGTTGTGGAAGTTTTGCCTGCAAGTCGCCAAAACGCGTCCGCTCAAGCACAAGAAAGAAACCGTGATACAACCCCCAGACGACAAATGTCCAACTCGCTCCATGCCACAAACCGCAGAGAAAGAACACGGCCATGAGGTTGAAACAAGTTCGCCCTTTGGAAATGCGGTTGCCGCCAAGCGGGATGTAAAGGTAGTCGCGAAACCATGTCGCCAGCGAGATGTGCCAGCGCCGCCAGAAATCCCTGATGGACTGCGCCAGGTATGGAAAGTGAAAGTTTTCGAGAAATTTAAAACCCAACATCTTGCCCATTCCGACCGCCATGTCCGAGTAACCGGAGAAATCAAAATAAATTTGAAGCGTGTAACAAAGAATGCCAAACCATGCGACCGGGGCTGTGCGCTCATCGGCCGGCAGGGAAAAAATCTGATCCGCCGGCAGGGCAACGGTGTTGGCAATGATCATTTTCTTGGCCAGGCCGCCGACGAAACGGCGGATGCCATCCGCAAAAACATCGCGGCTGACGGTGCGCCGCACAAGTTGCGGGCCAATCGCGCTCCAGCGCAAAATCGGCCCGGCGATCAGTTGTGGAAAGAAGAAAATGTAAAGCGCCACGTCTTTGGGATCGGTCGCCGCTTTCCATTTGCGGCGGTAAACGTCGATGACATAGGACAGCGCGTGAAAGGTGAAAAACGAAATGCCAATCGGCAACGGGACGCACGGCAACTGCAACGGGGCGATGCCCGCATGGTTGAGCAATGAATTGAGCAGCCCGACGGTGAAATTGGAGTATTTGAAAAACGCCAGCAGGCCAATATTTACAAACACTGCCACCGCGATGGCCAGCTTGCGGTTGGCTGCGTTTTTACCTCCGCCCACCCACAGCCCCAGGCCATAGTTCATCAAGGTGGAGGCCAGCAACAAAAGTATGAAATCCACCTGGCCCCAGGCATAGAACACCAAACTCATCAGCAGGAGCCAGATATTCCTGGCCCTTATGCCCGGCAGCAATACATAAACCGTGAGCACAATTGGCAGGAATAAAAAAAGGAATATCGGCGAGCTAAAAAGCATTGCTCAAGCAAAGGCCATATCAGCCAACTTCATGGTGTTTCAATATTAAACTCAATCAATTATTCTTTTGACTCTTTTGGCAGCGTGAAGAAAAACGTTGCGCCCTTGCCCGGCTCGCTTTTCACCCAGACCTCGCCGCCGTGCGCCTGCACAATGTGCTTCACAATCGAAAGACCGAGACCGGTGCCGCCCTGTTCGCGCGACCGCGCCTTGTCCACGCGGTAAAACCGCTCAAAAATGCGGCCCAGAGATTCGGCGGGAATTCCCGGCCCGTCGTCCTGCGCAAAAATTTCAATCTTGCCGTCATCCCGCTTTTTCCCGCCGATGATGACGCGGCCCTGCGCGCGGCCGTATTTGATGGCGTTGTCCACGAGGTTGGCAAAAACCTGTTCCAGCCGGCTCGCGTCCGCCGTGGCGGTGAGTTCGGGCAGTTGATTGACGAGCGTGATGCTTTTGTTGTCGGCGGGCGGCTTCAGATCGGAAAAGATTTTCTCGACGAGCGGACGCAGCACGACCGGCTGCAAATTCAACTTCATCCGCCCGGCTTCCAGCGCGGAAATCGTCAGCAGATCCTGGATGAGCAGATCCAGCCGCTGCGTGTTGCGCTCGATGATTTTGAGGAAACGCCCGGCGACTTCGGGATTGCCGCTCGCGCCATCGAGCAGCGTTTCGACGTAGCCCTTGATGAGCGAGAGCGGCGTGCGCAATTCGTGGCTGACGTTGGCGACGAATTCCTCGCGGGTGCGTTCGAGCTGCTTGAGCCGGGTGAGGTCGTGAAAGACAAGGATGGTGCCTTCGCGCTCGCCGGCGGAATTGGTGATGACAGCGGCGTTGACCTGCAGCCATCGCTCGTTCATATCCGGCAGCTTGAATTCGTAATCAAAGACCTGCCCCTTGGTTTCAACGCTTTCCACCAGCCCGGCGAGTTCGTGCAGCCGCAGCGCCTCCATGATGGTTTTGCCGTGCAGGTCCGTCTTGATGCTGAACAGGTTTTTGAAGGCGCGGTTCGCGAGGTAGATTTTCCGGTTGCGGTCGAGCAGCAGCAAACCTTCCAGCATGGAGTTGAACAAAACCTGCTGCTGCGCCCTGGCGTCAATCGTCGTCTGCTGCTGACGCCGTTGAAATCCCTCGATGTCCGCCAGCGCCTGCCTTTGCTGGCGGCGGAATTTTTGCCGCCACCAGAAATGAATTCCAACGGCGGCGGCGAGGGTAAAAATGAAAAAACAAGGCCACATTTTATCCGCGAATTACGCAAATTTTCGCGAAGGATCTTGACCCAAAAATAATTCGCGTCAATTCGCGAAATTCGTGGATCGTGTTCACTCCACAAACCGATACCCGACGCCGCGGACGGTGTCCAGATGCTTCGACGCCGCGCCGAGCTTTTCCCGCAGCCGGCGCATGTGTGTGTCCACCGTGCGGGTGTCAATCAGGCTGTCGTATTCCCACACGTCGCGCAGCAGATGGTCGCGCGATTGGACGCGCCCGGCGCGCTGGGCCAGCGTGGTGAGCAGCTTGAATTCCGTCGCCGTCAGCTCGATTGTCTTGCCCTTCCAGCTTGCGACGTGACGCGGCAGATCAATCAGCAAATCGCCGAACCGCATCTGCTCGCGCGGCTTTTCGGCGGGCTGGCCGCGCGAAAGGATGTTTTTGATGCGCAGCAGCAGTTCGCGCGGGCTGAACGGTTTGGTCAGGTAATCGTCCGCGCCGAGTTCCAGGCCGAGCACGCGGTCAATCTCCGCCGCCTTGGCGGTGAGCATGAGAATGGGAATCTTGGCGGTCGCCGGGTCAAGCCGCAGCGTCTTGCAAATCTCAAAGCCGTCCATCTCCGGCAGCATCACGTCCAGCACGATCAAATCCGGCGTCTGGCCGCGCGTTTTTTTGAGCGCCTCGGCGCCGTCGGCGGCGGTGATGACGGCATAACCGGACTGCTTCAGGTTGAACTCGACGAGCTCGACCGCTTCCGGTTCGTCGTCCACCACAAGGATTCGGGGCTTCACGCTTCTTTGAATAACATGCGGCCAAGCGTCACACAATTTCA
Organism: uncultured Bifidobacteriaceae bacterium; assembly: GCA_964655855.1. Classification (GTDB taxonomy): domain Bacteria; phylum Verrucomicrobiota; class Verrucomicrobiia; order Limisphaerales; family UBA11358; genus UBA11358. The sequence goes on along the minus strand of CAZZPE010000002.1, from coordinate 38,552 downwards.
TTTGCGTGACAACCGTGTGACGATTCGGTGACGGCTGGAAGACATTGAACGGTTTGACCGTGAATCGTGAATCGGTTTGTGCGAAACCGCCGCATGATTTGATGATTAACGGTCAAACGCGCGTTCAATTCTCCTTTTGCGGCATCGGAAATTCTGCCACGCTCCTGCCATGCCAGTTCCAGTCATCAGCATCGCCCAAATGCGCGAATGGGAAAACGCCACCTGGGCCGCCGGCCAGACCGAGGCCGAGGTCATCCGCCGCGTCGGCAAGAAAATCGCCCGGCGCGCACGCAAACTCACGCGCTCCAACGACCTGATTCTGATCCTCGCCGGCAAGGGCCATAACGGCGATGACGCCGTCGCCGCGCGCGAAGTTCTGGACAGCCGTCATGTCGAATTGCTTGCCGTCAACGATCCTCTGGCCGACTTGCCAAAGCTCGAACAGGCGCTGCAACAGAAACCCGCGCTCATCATTGACGGCCTGTTCGGCATCGGCTTGAACCGCCCGCTCGACGATGGCTGGAAGAAATTCATCGCCGCCGTCAACGCATCAGCCATTCCCGTCCTGTCCGTGGACGTGCCGTCCGGCCTCAACGCGGACACCGGCGAAACTTTCGGCGCGGCCATCGAAGCCGCCGTCACCCTGACCGTCGGCACTCCCAAAACCGGCATGCTCGCGCAGGCCGCGTGGCCGTTCGTCGGGCGGCTCAAAGTGGCCGCGGACGTCGGGCTGATTCCCTGTCCGCTCGCGGGCGAATTGAACTGGACGCTGCCGGACGATTTTGAAAATTTCCCGCCGCGCCGCGCCGTCGCCGGACACAAGGGCTCGTTCGGGCATCTGGCGATTGTCGCGGGCAGTCTGGGATATCACGGTGCGGCGGTGCTGGCAACCCGCGCGGCGCAGCGCGCCCAGCCCGGCCTCGTCACGCTGTTCACGCAGGAAAATGTCTTTCACGCCGTCGCGTCGCAATTGCAGTCCGCCATGGTGAAATTGTGGACGCCGGAAATCAAACTGCTGGAGGCCGCCAGCGGGGTGCTGATCGGTCCCGGCCTGGCCGCGCTGGACGTGACCGACCAGATGAAGGGCATCATCCGCCGGTTCTGGCGCGACTGGCAATTGCCGGTGGTGGTGGATGCCAGCGCCCTGGACTGGCTGGCGGCGCAGCAGACGATTGCCCGCAACACCGTCCGCGTTCTCACGCCGCATCCGGGCGAGGCCGCGCGGATGCTCAACATGACCGTGGCGCATGTGCAGGCGGATCGTCCGCGCGCGCTGCGCGACCTCTCGCGCCGGTTCGGCAACTGCTGGGTGGTGCTGAAAGGCCACCAGACTTTGATTGGCCGCGCCGAGGGCGGAATTTTTGTGAACTCATCGGGCAACCCGCATCTGGCGCAGGGCGGCAGCGGCGACGCGCTGGCGGGATTCATTGCCGGACTGCTGGCGCAACCGGCGTTGCAGGCGGACGTGGAAAAAACCATCCGCTACGCCGTCTGGCAGCACGGGGCCGCGGCGGATGAATTGCAGGCCAGACGCGCCAACTGGGTGGTGGAAGATTTGGTGAACGAACTCGGCAACGCCCGGTAAAGGGGCGTTCAGCCTATCCTCATATTACTCGCACGAGGCGGCATTTTTGGCCAAAACTGCCAAAACCGCTTAAAAAAGCCAAAAAATGGCGACTATCAATAGCTGATAGGCGCCTCGCAGCTTCCGAATGGCGCCACGCAGCTTCTGAATGATGCCACGCAGCTTCTGAATGATGCCACGCAGCTTCTGAATGATGCCATGCAGCTCCTGAACGACGTCTCGCAGCTTCTGAATGGTGTCGCGCAGCCACGGAGTGAAGCCTCTCAACGAAAATGGAACATGGAAAAGTCATAGCGAGTCACGCCGCCTTACGATCCAAAGCTGAACCACCGCCGACTCGCGACGCGAACCGCGACTGCGGAACTGCCAGCACCAACGGCGGTTGGCTCCGGAGACTTGTTAGGCCGGCCCGGATTTCTGTCTAACCAGAACAAACCGCAGTCGAGCACCAAGAGCACTGCTAATAGAGCGATGAAATAATCCGTGCCGGAAAAAATAAGTGTCGGCGCACCTGACATCACGTTCCATGTCCCGTGCATGATCGCTGCCGCGATGACCGAACCTGACCGGAGGCAAATATAGGCTATCAACGGACTGAAAAGTATGCACCAGATTATCATGCCGAAGACCCCAGCAACTGGATGTCCCGGAAAATTGTAACCGTGAAGGATGAGGGGTGTATGCCAAAGACCCCAGATGAAGCCAACGCTCAAGGAGCACCTCCAAAATCCCAAATATGACCATTCGCGCTGCAATAAGCCCCGCCAACCCACCTCCTCACCGAAAGCGATCACAGCGGTAGGAAGTGCGTGTAGCGCCAAGCCGCGAAGCAAATAAAAGAAAAAAGACCGAATGGAGTAATCCGCGAATGGTTTGACAAAGAGGAAACAGGCTCCCGTGCTGGCGACCACTACAAATATCGGCAAAATGCAAGCGGCGAATGTCCATCGGTTCAGCCGGATAGAAATGCCCAAAGGCTGCAATATATCCTCCCGGTAGAGAACCTTTTGTGTGAGCAAGGCGCATATCATCGGGACAGACATGAAGGCAGCACCCATCGCACGGAAAGAAGTCGAGGCGATGCTCCCACCCAATGCGAAATAACTGAAGGCAAGAACCCAACTGACGAGAAAGGTCAATGCAATGAAAATGAAAGCTTTTGCGTGAGAATTCTTCATGGCGCGAGTCGGCCTAACGAAAAAAGTTGAGCCACCGCCGACTCGCGGCGTGAACCGCGACAGCGGAACGGCCAGCGCCAACGGCGGTTGGCTCCGGCGACTTGTTAGGCGACTGGCTCATTTGTCACGGTCTGCCCGAACCAAATAATAAATGCCGGCAATGAGAAAAGCAGCCGCAAAAACCCACGGCGTAATCCCAACATAACTCATGTAGCCAGCAAATAAATCCGAGCCGTAACTTCCGCGCTCGTGATCTCCGGCATATCGCAACGCAATGGCATAGCGCGCAAGAAACAGCACGACTGCCAAACAACAGAATAATGCTCCAACGGTTCGTTTTGTCATAAATGTGTGAAGTCGCCTAACAGTATGTTTTAGGCCTTATGGCATGCACGGGGCGTGCACGGTTGTTTTTTCCACGGCCTTTGGTGACATGGGCTTATGAAAGCGGACTTGCGAATTTCTGTCAAAGATTTCTGTCAAAGATATTTCCCGCAACCAAAACCTCAAAATCCAGCCTCGCGGGTTCCGTTTCCGGCGCGGTGTTCGCAACATCCTTTTCTCCCCGCGCGCAATCCGCTACGCTGCGCGGGTTCATGCCAGAATGTCTGCCCATTTATGACATCGAGCGCGACATCATCGCGCGGTTGAAGGCCTGTCACCGGCTGGTTTTGTCCGCGCCCACCGGCTCCGGCAAATCCACGCAGGTGCCGCAAATGCTTTTGCGCCACGGGATGCTGGGGCAGGGGCAGGTGGTGATTCTACAGCCGCGCCGTCTGGCCACCCGGCTGCTCGCCGCGCGCGTCGCGCAGGAACTGGGCGTTCAGCTTGGCCAGGAAGTCGGCTACCAGATCCGTTTTGAGAATGTCACCTCGGCCAAGACCAAAATCCGCTTCGTCACCGAGGGCGTTTTGCTCCGGCAGATGATTGACGACCCGCAATTGACGGGCGTTTCCACACTGGTGTTCGACGAGTTCCACGAGCGGCATCTTTACGGCGACATCACGCTGGCGCGGTCGCTGGATTTGCAGGAGCAACACCGGCCGGATTTGAGCCTCGTCGTCATGTCCGCGACGCTCAACGCGGTGGAGCTGGAGAAGTATCTCTCTCAAAGTAGCAGCGGACGTGAGTCCGCACATTCTTCTTCGGCAAAAAGTCAGAGCCGACTCACGTCGGCTGCTGCAAATAATTTTAATTGCTCCGTTCTCTCATCCGAAGGCCGGGTTTATCCGGTCGAAATCGCCTACGCCGCGCAGCCGAGCTACAACGACAAGCGGCCGGTGTGGGAGCAGGCCGCCGAGGCGTTCAGCGATTACGTTCAATCCGGCGGTGAGGGCGATGTGCTGGTTTTCATGCCGGGCGGATTTGAAATTTCCCAGACGCTGGAGGCCATCCGTCATGCGCCGGGGTCGAAGGGATTCATTTTATTGCCGCTGCACGGCGAGCTTGAGCCACGGGCGCAAGACGCGGCGGTGGCACGCTACGAACAACGCAAGGTCGTTGTTGCCACGAACGTCGCGGAAACGTCGCTGACAATTGACGGCGTGCGGCTGGTGATTGATTCCGGCCTTGCGCGGATTCCCCGCTACGACGCCAATCGCGGTATCAACACGTTGTTGATTGATAAAATCTCGCAGGCGAACGCCGACCAGCGCGCGGGCCGCGCGGGCCGCACCGCGCCGGGCGTCTGCATGAGGCTCTGGTCGAGGGACGAACACTCGCATCGCCCCGCGCAGGAATTGCCGGAGATCAAACGGCTCGATCTGGCCGAGGTTGTCCTCACGCTCAAGGCCGCCGGCGTGGAGGATTTGAGAAAGTTCCGCTGGCTGGAGAAGCCGGACGAAATTTTCCTCGCCCACGCGGAGGAATTGCTGACGGATTTGGGGGCGTTGAAGCCTGTAGCGGCGGTCTGCGACCGCCGAAATGATTTAGCCGGGCCGGAGAACGGCGCTCACAGAGCGCCGCTACAAATTACTGTAGTTGGCCGCAAGATGCTGGCGTTTCCCGTGCATCCGCGATACGCGCGGATGCTGCTGGCCGCGCAGGAATTCGGTTGCGTCCATCAAGCCTGCCTCGTGGCTGCGCTCACGCAGGGCCGCGACCTGCTGTTGCGCAACGTGGATAAGACGACCGGCGATTTTCGCGAGGATTTGCTCGGCGAAAAGGCCACCTCCGATTTCTGGATTCTGATGCGCGCATGGAATTATGCCGCGCAGAACCAGTTTCGCCTCGACGCCTGCCGGAAGCTTGGCATTCACGCCGTCACGGCGCGGCAGGTCGGCCCGCTGCTGGAACAATTCCTCCGCATCGCCAAGAGCGAGGGCCTCGACACCAAGCCGCGCGAGGTGAAGGACGAGGCATTGCAGAAGTGCATCCTCATCGGCTTCAGCGACCGCGTGGCGCGGCGGCTGGATCAAGGCACGTTGCGCTGCGAACTCGTTCACAACCGGCGTGGCGTGCTCGCGCGCGAAAGCGCCGTCGGCCACAGCGAACTCATCGTGGCCGCCGAAATCCGCGAAGTGGAGGGCCGGGAAGTGAACACCATTTTGTCGCTGGCCACGGCGGTTGATGCCGGCTGGCTTCGGGAATTTTTTCCCGACGACATGGAATCCGACCTGCGCGTGCAATTCGATGCGCAGCAAAAACGGGTGGTGGCTGCCGAGTTGTTGAAGTTTCGCGGACTCGCGCTATCCGCCAAGCGCGTTGATCCGCCGCCCGCCGACGCAGCGGCGAGAATTCTGGCCGAGGAAATCGTCGCCGGCCGGCTGCCGCTGCCGAATTGGGATCATTCGGTCGAGCAATGGCTCGCGCGGCTGGATTTTTTATGCGCGAATTGTCCCGAATTGCAACTGCCGCCCTTTGCCGACGACGACAAGACGCACGTCATCGGCCAGCTTTGCCTCGGCACGGTGAGTTACAAGGACATCAAAGAGCGCGACGTGAAGCCGGTCGTCATGTCGTGGTTGTCATCGGCGCAGAAGGAGCTGCTCGACAAGCACGCGCCGGAGAGGTTGTCGCTGCCGAACGACCGGACGCCGAAGGTGGTGTATGAGAAAGGAAAATCGCCGTTCATTTCACTGCGGATTCAGGAGCTTTACGACGTGAACCAGACGCCGAAGATTGCGATGGGCCGTGTGCCGGTGACGGTTCACATTTTGACGCCGGGTATGAAGCCGGTTCAGGTGACGCAGGACATGCCGAGTTTCTGGCGCGAACATTATCCGAGGATCAAATCCGAGCTGGCGCGGAAATATCCGAAACATTTTTGGCGATGAACGGCATTGATCAACTTTGTCCCAACTGCGGCCTGTGCTGCAATGGTGTTTTGTTCGCCGATGTGGAATTGCAGCAGGACGACGATGCCGGACATTTGATTGACCTCGGCATGGCGCTCAAGAAAAAGGGCATGAAGCGCGCCTTTGTCCAACCGTGCCGCTTTTTTGACGGCAAGCTCTGCCGGATTTACGCCGACCGGCCCGGGCGCTGCGCGGCGTTTGAATGCGGCCTGCTCAAGCGCGTCCAATCCGGCGAAATGTCCGCGCCCGCCGCCTTGAAGCGCATCGCTGCCGCAAAAACGCTCGCGGAAAAAGTGCGGCGACAGCTCCGCCGTCTCGGCGACCAGGATGAACAACTGGCCCTGACCAAGCGTTACAGCCGGATGATGAGCCGGCCGATTGACTTGTCCGCCGGTGAAGACGCCGGCGAGGCGCGCGGTGAGTTGATGCTGGCGGTGAATGACCTGATGCACGTTCTCCAGCGCGAGTTTTTGAGGTGAGCAAAAGCAAGTGAGCAGGAGTATTGGCGGGATGGTGGGGTTGGGTGTTTTCTGCTATGGACTCGGCTGATGCTTTGCGTTAATAATGCATCTCAACAGCCCGTCCCATCGGATGAAAAAAAGGCTTTCAAATAAAACCTCCTCCAGAAGCCGGGTGGAAAATGTGGGGAAACATCCCGTCAAGCCGGCGGATTCATTCTTTCACAAACCGGCAGGTGTCTTCCTGATTTGTCTCTTGTTATTTGGACTGACGGTTTGTGTTTTCGTTCCGGCGCTTAAGACCGATTTCCAGTATTTTGATGAGAATGGCGAGTTGCTGCGCAATGCCCATGCAAACACCGGCCTCGGCTGGCAGAATCTGCGCTGGGCCTTGTTCAGCATGGAATACTCCAACTGGTATCCGCTGACCTGGATTTCACACATGCTGGATTTCAAGCTGTTTGGTGACAATCCGTGGGGACATCACCTGACCAATGTGCTGATTCACTCGGCCAACGGCGTCCTGCTGTTTCTGGTGCTGAAACGGATTACCGGCACGTTGTGGCGCAGCCTGATCGTGGCGGCGCTATTCGCCCTGCATCCGCTGCGCGTGGAATCGGTGGCGTGGATTTCGGAGCGCAAGGATGTCTTGAGCGCCTTTTGGGGACTGCTGGCCTTGTGGACTTACGCCCGGTATGCCGAGGAATCCAAAATGCAAGGCGGCAGGAAGAAATTGTTTTACGGATTGACGCTGCTGTTTTTTGCCTGCGGGCTGATGAGCAAAAGCATGTTGGTGACTTTTCCGTGCCTTTTGCTGCTGCTGGATTACTGGCCGCTGGAGCGGTGGCGGCTGAAAAGCAAGTGGAGTCTGGCGCTTGAAAAAGCGCCATTCTTCCTGCTGGTCGTGCCGGTGAGCGTTGTCGCCTATTTTGCCCAGAAAGCAGGCGGTCAGTTCATGCTTCATTTTCCCATGAGTTTCCGTCTGGAGACGGCGCTCATGGGCTATGTGCGTTATCTCGAAAAGATGTTCTGGCCGGCAAACATCAGCGTGCTCTATCCCTACCCGGATTTCTGGCCGGTCAGTCAATTGCTGTTTGCGGCGGTGTTGATTGCGGGGGTGTCGGTTCTTGCCTTCGGAATGCGGCGTCAACGGCCATATTTGCTGGTTGGCTGGCTGTGGTATTTGGGGACGCTGGTGCCGGTGATTGGCATGATACCGCTCGGAGTGCAATCCATGAGCAATCGCTACACCTATATCCCGATGATGGGAATTGTGTTGCTTGTGGTGTGGGCGGTCAACGATCTGTCGAAGCAATGGCGTCGGCAAAGCGTTGTGGTCGCGGCGGGAGTCGCGTTGATGATGGGCGTGTGCATATCGCGGACACGCGGCGAAATTGTTTATTGGAAGAACGGCGCAACCCTCTGGGGCCGGGCTGTCGCCGTCACAAAAGACAATTTCATGGCTCATTACTGTCTCGGAACCGTTCTGTTGAAAACGGACCTCGATAAAGCGGTGTCGGAACTTAAGGCGTCCGTGGCGATTTACCCGGACTATTTTGATTCCGAATTGGTTTTGGGGAGCTATTTGATGAGCGGCGGCCACTATTCAGATGCCGTGGCACCCTTTGAAAGGGCGGCGGAGCTGCAACCGCGAAACAGTTGGGCGCATCACAATTTAGGTCTGGCGTTTTTCCAGTTAAACCGGATGGGCGACGCTATTCCGCAACTTTTGAAAGCCGTTGAAGTTGACCCGCAAAACGCCGCTTACAAGAACGATCTTGGCTTTATTCTTTTTTCTGGTGACCGTGAAACAGACGCCATCAGTAATTTTCTTGCAACGGCGCGGTCGGATCCCGCCAGCTTCGCCGGTTTTCTGGATGCCATGCAGTTTGACACCAACCACGTTGCCATGATCAACAACATGGCGCTGTCTTTTGCAACCAATCCTGACCCGGCGCTTCGAAACGGCAAGTCTGCCGTCCGTCTGGCGACGCGCGCGTGCGAAATGACCGGCTTCAAATCAATCAGCTTTGATGAAACCCTGGCTGCGGCGTATGCCGAGGATTCCCGTTTTGACGAGGCGATTTCCACCGAGCAACTCGCCTGCTCCCTGGCCTCCGCCGCCGGCCAGACGAATGTCTTGAGAAACAGTGAATCCTTGCTGGAGTCGTTCCGCGCCCACAGACCGTTTCATGCAACTGTCGAAGCCGTTTCCCACCGGCCAGACTAGGGTGTAACCGTCATCCCGATTTCCCCGGCAAGCCTGGCGGCGGCTCCGGCATCCACCCATTTGACGAGGGCGATGAAGTTCACCAGCACCGGACCATCGGCCTTGGCCTTGAACATGTTTCGCAGCGTGGTCAAAACCTTGGCGTAGGTGGCGGCATATTTTTCGTGCATCAGCCGTTGAATGTAGGATTCCAAGGCGGGCCGGATGGTCAGGTCGGTCTTGCCGTCCGGGAGATAGGGCAGCAGGCAAAAAATGCGGATGAATGACATCGGGTCGGTTCCCGTGAGCGTGAGCCAGCTTTGCTTGAGTTCGTCGGCGTCGAATTTGGAGTGAAGCCGGTCGCGAATTGCCGCGGCGATGTCGTGAGGCGCCGCCCGTTTGGAAAACATCTCCTCGATGTTGCCCCAAGCCATCTTTCGCTCCTGTTCCGGTGTGACGATGGACTTGGCGTTCAGCCGGTCTTCAAGGTCTTTCAAACCCAGTTCCCTGGCGATGGCCTTGGCGACGTTCTCGGCGTCTTCGCGGCGCAACCGTTCCGTGGCGGCGATGGCTCGGACGATGACGATTTGCATCTCCTGGGGAATCAGGCGCAGGGTGGGCAAAAGCGCCTCGGTCTTGGGAACTTTCCCGGCGGAGATCATGTGCTTGAGCAGTTCAAGGGTCACCGAATCCATTTCGGTGAGTTTTTCGGCGCGGAAGGTGAGCACAAACCGCAGCGTCCGGGCCAGTCCGCCGGCCTTGCCCATGTTGTTGACGACGGCGTGCCGGTGGTCGGGCTTGACGATGAATGCCAGCAGCTCTTCCGCCTGCTTGATGTGTTTTTCGTCGAGGGAAATGCTGTCGCTGGTGATCACCTGCTGCTCGATCAACGGAGGCAGGCGCTGGGCAAAAACCACGTCCGGCGATTCCGTCGTCTGGTTTTGGTAGTAATACAGCAGTTCGCCGGCGAAGGAAAACCGGAGGAAGGCATTTCTTTGCGCGCGGGCCTGTTCGGTGGCGGCCCTGCTTTGCTGCACCTTCTTGTGCAACGCGGCCAGTTCATCCCGTTTGGACGGAATAACACCAGGATTTTGCTCGAACAGCTTCTCGAAATCGTTTTGGAACGCCAGCATGATTTCTTCCGGCTTCGGATGCGGATTGAGTTTCGGGTCGGTCGTGATGTCCTTGAAGAAAATCAGAGATCCTTCGCCGAATTCCTTGACGATGCGTTCGCGCGGCATCTGGCCCTTCACAAAGGCGCGATTGGCGCGGACGAATGCCGGGGAATGGAATTTGTCCGGCTTCTCGATCAAGGATTGCAGCAGCCCCGGCTCGAACGGCGCGTCCAGCTTGAGCAATTCCGCGGCGGCGGATTTCAAGACGACGGCGAGCTCGGTCTTGGTCCGCTCGAGAACTTTCAAAATCACGGGCTGAAGCTGGTTTTCGTCAATCTTGCCCTTGGCCAGCGCCGCGCAAACTTCGTTGACCTGCGCGTTGTGCTCCACCAGGCGCGACACGAGAACGCCGACATCGTTGATGGGCAGCTTGGTGACGAGGCTGGTGAGGATGCTGACCATTTCGGCGTGGGATTTCTGGCGGTGCTCGACCATGCGTTCCAACAGGGAGCGCATCGCCTTGTTTTCCTGCTCCACCATTGTCAGCTCGGCGTCCAGTTGCCGGACCTTCAAGGTCAGTTCCTGCCAGGCCTTCTGGATTTCCTCGACGGAGGGAACGGTGCCGGCGCCATTTTCATTCTCTGCCATGAAGACATCTTCGCCAAAGCGGGCGACAGTTTCCAATTATTTTTTGACGGCGAATTGTGCCCGCCTCGCGCTCAAATCCATTTGCCCAAAACGATTTGGAGATTAAGATGAGTCATGGATTCGGAAATGTTCAAGGCAAGCCGGTGGACGCGCGGGAATTTTCTCTTCCCCACCGTCATCGAGGTGACGGACCGGGCGGTCATCCGCCACAAACGCTCATGGCTCACCCATGATGAAATCAGCATCAGCATCACCAAGATCGCCTCCGTCCACATCCAGACGGGTGTCGTCTGGTCGGACATCCTCATTGAATCATCCGGCGGCAGCGACCCGCTGGCGAGTCACGGACACAAAAAGGCCGACGCGCGGCGCATCCGGGAATTGATCGAGGCGGCGCAGGGCAATCTGGGCATCGGCGAGAAGTTGAAGCTGTCTTGAATCCGGTTTCCGGCGCGGCTCCAGTTTTTTTATACAAATTTCCCGGTCGTGGTGTCTATCCAATGAAACCGTGACTGGCTGCGAACAATTTGTCTGGTGCGAGACGCTGTATGAGGCGAAGGCGGCGGAGTTGATTCTTTACGGCCGTGCGCTGGGCTTGAGCCACGGCGAGGCGGAAGACGTCTTGCAGGAAACATTTCTGGCGCTGATGCAAATGCCGCGGCCTCCGCTGGAGCCGGAACATTATTGCGTGCGCAGTTTTCGGAACCGGGCGCTGAATCACCGGCGCTCGCTGTGGCGTCGGCTGACGCGGGAACTGGAATCGCTGCGCTGGTTCGAGAAAACGCCGGGCGAAAGCGAGGCCGAGCGCGCGGCGATGGATTGCCTGGCGGCGTTGCCGGTGGAGCAGCGCGAGGCGATTGTGCTGAAAATCTGGCATCGGTTCACATTCGCGGAAATCGGAGCGCTACTGGGCATTTCGCCGAACACGGCGGCGGGTCGTTTCCGCTACGGCTTGCGGAAAATCAAACTCCAACTGGAAGGAATTGTTTATGGACGAGAACGAAAACCAATCGCTGGAAAACCGGCTGCGTTCCTGGCGGCCGCGCCGGGCGTCGGCCACGCTTAGATGGCGGCTGTTTCTGGCGCGCGCGGCGGGACTGCCCCGCCTTATGCGGATCGCGGGCTGGATGACGCCTGCCACAGCCTGCGCGCTGCTGACCATGCTGGTTCTGAATTCTGAAAACGCAATCCCCACCGGCGGCTTACGGCAGCCATCCATCATGGCCATGATGAGCAACCAAAGTTACGCGGTATATGCGACCAGCCGGCAGTCCGAGCAGAACAACCTGTCCGTTTTTACTTTTGATTGGACAAATGGCAGCGGTTCGGGCTTTATTAACAGCTTTCCGCAGTTTAGGAAGTGAAGAACTGGCGTTCAAAATGAAAATTCAACAACCGACGAATATAAAAACCCCGGGCCAGCCGCAAAAAACGGCGGCCGCTCCGACCCCCGCGCCCGCAAAACTTCCGCCGCTGTTCCGAAAAATTGACTGGCTGGTGCTGATTGTCTGTTTCGCGGCGGTGTGGACGGCTTATCTGCTCACGCTGGCGCCGGACTTGACGCTGGAGGATTCCGGCGAGCTTTGCACGGCATCGTTTTACGCGGGCATCCCGCATCCGCCGGGCTATCCGTTCTGGGCGATTTACTCGTGGATTTGGACGGTGATCGTGCCGTTCGGGAGCGTGGCATGGCGCGTGGAGGTGGGCGAATCGTTCGCGGCGGCGATGGCGTGCGGGCTGGTGGGCCTGATGGTTTCGCGCGGGAGCAGCATGCTCATCGAAGGCATCGCGGAATTGAAGGAGATGAACCGCAAATGGGAGGGTGCCATCTGCGTGGTCTGCGGCATCACGGCGGGACTGCTGCTAGGCTTCGACAATTTCATGTGGAAGGAATCGGTGGTCATCAACCGCATTTCGGTGTTCGACGTGCCGTGGCTGATGGTCGTGGCGGCGTGCCTGATGCGGTGGATTTACGCGCCGCACCAACGGCGCTACCTCTACATCGCAATGTTCTTCTTTGGCGTGTGCGCAACCATCCACCAGACGATGCTCTGCGCGGCGATGGGCATTGAGGTCGCCGCGGCCATGGCCGATTTCAAGCTGGGCCGCAGCTTTTTCCTGGGCAACAGCATTGTGTTTCTCGGCGGGTTGATATTGATGCAGGCCGGGGCCATTCCGGCGCTGACTGGCGTGAGTCCCACGTTGCTTGCCATGTTTTATTTCGTCGGTTTTGCCTCCATCGCGGCCTACATCTGGCTGGCCATCATCACCAAGGAAACCTTCAACGATTTCTGCCGTGACGGCGCGCTGGCGGGGACGCTTTTGTTTTTGTGCGCCGTTCCCGGCCAGGGCACCGGTCAGGGCGCTGGCTGTATGGCGCTCGCGCTGATTGCCGGCGTCGCTTTCCTGGTGCTGGCGTGGAATACATGGAAGCAGGACAGTGGCTGGCTGGTGGTGATTGTGTGCGGCCTGCTCTGGGTGCTGGGCGTGTCCTTTTATTTTTACGAACCGATCGCGGGCATGACCGATCCGCCGATGCAATGGGGTTATCCGCGCACGGTGGAGGGATTTTTCCACGCGCTGTCCCGCGGCCAGTATGAAAGGGCCAACCCGACGGATGTCCTCCACGACCCGACGCACTTTCTCCAGCAACTCGGACTGGTCATCAGCGGCCTGGCCGGCTCGTTCAGCTGGGTTTTCCTCTTTGTCGCGCTGTTTCCCTTCTTTTTCCTGCGCAAGATGCAGAAACGCGAGCGGGCTTGGATCATTTGCCTGACGGCGATGTATTTTTGCGTCGGCATCCTGCTGACCGTTTTGATGAACACGACGCCCGACCGGCAGTCAGCGGAGGAAAACAAGGTGTTCTTCACGGCATCCCACGCGGTGGTGGCCGTCATGATCGGTTACGGGCTGGCATTGCTGGCAGCCTACATGGCCACGCATTACCGCAGCTTCCGGTCCATCGGGCTCATGCTGGGGGCAATGACCTTGCTGCCCGCCCTCGTTGTGCTTTATGACGGCGTCGGCACCACGTTTTACGGTGGCGTCGGGGCCATGACTTATCTGAACACGCTCTTCCTGTTTTTGAGCATGGTCGCGGCCTTTGTTTTGGCCGCCTTGGGGGCGAACTGGTTCATCAAGAAATCCAAATCCGCTGCGGATGACGATTTTTGGGTCTGGATGTTTGGCGGCGGGGCGCTGCTTCTGCTGGTTGTTGCGATGTGTCTGGCCTTTTCCGGCGAAGACCGGCTGGGCATCACGCAGGTCTGCCAGGCATTGCCGCGCATTTTCGCGCCGAACCAATACAGCCTGCCGGTCTGGGGCGCGCTGCTGGTTTCGGGCGGGGTCGTCGCCTTCATCGGCGGCCTGCTGATTTATCGCAACCGCGCGCCGATGCTGATTACGCTCTGCCTGTTCGCCAGCATACCGGTGTATTCGGGGCTGACCCACTGGGCGAAGGGCGAGGAGCGCAACCACTGGTTCGGCTACTGGTTCGGGCACGACATGTTCACGCCGCCATTTGTTGGGCCGGACGGGAAATTCAGCTACGACGCCAAGCTGCGCGCACAAATGATGAAAGGCCCGAACGGCAATCTTGTTTATCCGGAGATGACGCGCAACACCATCCTCTTTGGCGGCACCGACCCCGGCCGCTTCTGCCCGACCTACATGATTTTCTGCGAAAGCTTTGTCCCGGCCAAGGACAAGCCGATGGATCCGAACTACGACCGCCGCGACGTTTATCTCATCACGCAAAATGCGCTGGCCGACGGCACTTATCTGGATTATCTCCGCGCGCAGTATTTCCGCAGCGCGCAAATGGATCCGCCGTTCTTCAGCCGGTTTTTCAGATACTTTGCATCCCTGGCCACCGGACTCGGCAGTTCGGGCAACGTGGTGATGGATCTCAACAACATTGACGCCGGCAAGGGAAACACGGGGAACAGGCTGATCGAGGGCGTGGCCGACCTGCTGGATGCGACCTTGGACAAGTATTTCACTCAACGCGGCGCGAACATCGAGGCGCGCTGGCGCAAGGAAGGCGTCTATCCGCCGAAGGAAATTTACATTCCATCGGGCGAGGACTCGGAAAAATGCTTTCACGATTACACCGAAGACGTGGCAACCCGCTCCAAGGAGGGCCGGCTGCAGCCGGGCGAAGATGTGCAGATGGATCCGGCCAGCGGCCGGGTTTCGGTCTCCGGGCAGGTTGCCGTGATGATGATCAACGGGTTGTTGTGCCGGGTGATTTTTGACCAGAACCCCACCAACGATTTTTACGTCGAGGAGAGCTTCCCGCTCGAATGGATGTATCCCTACGAAACACCGTTCGGGATCATCATGAAAATCAACCGCAATCCCATCGTGGCGCTGCCCGATGACGTCTTCAAGCGGGACCACGCCTTCTGGAGCAAATACACCGAGCGCATGATCGGCAACTGGATCACCTACGACACCAGCGTCCAGCAAATTGCCGACTGGGTGGAAAAGGTTTATCTCCGCGGCGATTACACCGGATTCACCGGCGACCGGAAATTCATCCGGGACGACGACGCGCAAAAGGCGTTTTCCAAACTGCGCAGTTCGCAGGCCGGCATGTATGCCTGGCGGCTCCATCTGCTGTTCCCGAATCCTCCGCCCGATTCGGAATACATGCACTACCGTCCGAAAAATGACGCGGAAGTTCAGCAATTGTATAAGGAGTGCGACTTCGCCTTCAAACAGTCATTCGCATTCTGTCCCTACAGCCCGGAAGCGGTCATCCGGTATGCCAACTTCCTGTTCCAGTTCCAGCGTTTTGACGATGCGCTCATTGTCGCGCAAACCTGCCAGAAGCTGGATCCTTACAACGGTCAGATCACCGGCCTTATTGATCAAATTAAACAGATCAAAAAGCAGATTGCCGACCAGGCCGCCAACAACGCGGACGCGACATCCCAGTTGCAGCAGATGGAAACCGAGGCGCACGCCCACCCGACCAATGCACGGAACCTTCTGATGCTCGGCAGCGCCTACCTTCAAATGCAGCGGACCAACGACGCCGTCGTCCTGTTCGACCAGGCGCTCACCAATTCGGCGCTGTCCTACAACGAAGCCGCCGCCCTTGCGCAGTTTTATCTTAAAATGGGCAGCGGCCATCTGGACAAACTGGAGGCCGTGCTCCAGAAAATCATCACCATCGCCCCCGAACAAGTCCTGCCGGAGTCGTATTACAATCTGGCCGCGCTCGACGCCGTGCTGGGGAAGAGCACCGATGCCCTCACAAACTTGCGCATGGCCATGGACTTGAACGCCAAGCGCCTCCAGCGCGATCCCAGGGCCGACGACCTTGCCGCCGCCAACCGTTCCGACACGCGATTCGATCCCCTGCGCAGCCTGCCGGAATTCCAAAAAATCGTTCCGCCGAAATAACCCCGCCGCAATTTGGCAATCTGCTTCAGATGGGAACCACCATTTTTCCGGGGGGAATTGCTTCGCATCCGACAGGAATCGCCCTGATTCCACCGGGAACCGCCTCCATTCCGACGGGAACCATCCCGATGCCGGAAGGAATTATTGTGCTTCCAGCAGGAATTGCCTCCCTTCCGACAGGAAGCGTCTCCATTCCGGCGGGAATGGTTTTGCTTCCGGCTGGAATCCCCTTGCTTCCAACCGGAAAAACGACAATTCCCGCTGGAAAAACCGCCCTTCCAGCGGGAAAATGACGTAATCAGTTTGAAATCAACAACTTACGATTTTGCCGGGGCTACCGATGTGGAAGCTGGCGGCGTGGGCGTCGGTGAACTGGCGTTGTCATGTCGGCGCACACGGCTGCGAATGGCTTGGAGTTTGCCCGCCGCCGTAGTGCCTTTGCCCAGCAAACCCACCATGGCATCCATCACTCCGCTGGCGTCGTTGTAAGCGGTGTAGGTCGCGTCCTGCAAATCCGAGGTTGCCTTGATATGCTGCACTTCCAGCGCCTTCTGTTTGGGAGCCTGATCAGTCACGGTCTTCAATTCGGCTTGCAGCCGGGCGATATGCGGCGCGGTGTCAAAATTCTTCGCCGTCAACGCCGCCTGATTGTCGGTGTTTTGCATGTAGGAGATGACTTCATTAACGATGCCAACTTTTTCAGTGAATGTGTGCATAGTGTTTTGATTTTGAATTTTCCGAACCTTGGAGGCGACTTTATACAAATCAGCGAGCTTTGACCACGAACGATATTGCCAGACATTTAACATATCTTGGCATGGCGCGTTTAGGCAAAATGGCAGTTTTGGCCGATGCTTCCGAAGAAAATTGCGACTTCCACGTTTTCCGCGAAGGCGGGACAGGAATTTAATTCTTGGAAAGTTCGGGCAAAGAGCGTAAAAACAAACCGTCAGTTCAAAACAGATGTAAAACAAAAAACAAACCAATTTGCGTAGCTTTGCTACGGTCTCACTCAAAAACCGCGAAATTTTGTCACAAGACCATGTCAAGCACGCGCCACTCGGCGCGGCTTGGCGTTCTTTGTGACAGGCGCTTCGCGGTGCCTTGAGTGAGGGGCGTTAAGTCCGCGCCCTTTAGTTCCGTAACGGAGTTTCGCGGGAAAGGGAAACATGAAATCAGGTGGAAGTTTTTGGGTCGGGACAATCATCATCAGTCTGGCAACGGGTCTTCACGCGCAAACCGCCGTGGTCGGCAGTTTCAACAATGGCTTCGCGCCGGTTCAATCGGCAACGCCCGATTCCATCGTGCAGCTTACGGCGAACGCTCAGGGATTGACGCAGATTGCCCCGGCGGATTTGCCTCGCACCGGGACATATTGGCTGGTGTTGCCCAGCGGAATCCCAGCGCCAGCGCCCTGCCCGCCCCTCGATCCAGGCATGCCTGTTTATCAAATGGCTTCCGGCCAGTTTTTGGTGGACGAGACCGGCGGACAGGTGGCGGTGAACACACACCGGTTTGGACTGCGGGCGCAGGCAATGGGCAGCACGACGGCTTCCGCGCTGGAAGCACAGGCAAACACGGTGGTCAGCCTGATTTCGCAGGTTCAGACAGCGGCGGCAAACCAGCAGATGCTGGCAATGGGTCTGGATGTTCCTTTGGTGGGCGGCGGTGGCGGCGGTGGCACAAACGATTACGCATACAGTTTCACCCCGCTGGTCTATACCACCAACGACCTCTGGCTTTCCATGAACGGAGTGACCAACACCACGGCGTATATAACGATTCATCCGCCGTGGAACGTCACCAACAGCGTGTATGATCTGCTTTACACCACGAACCTTTCGCCGCCCATCTCATGGCAATGGCTCCAGCGGTCATTTGCAGGTCAAAACAATCTTGTGGTTGACAATGCAACCGATGCGCATGGTTTTTACTGGCTTGATGCGCCCACCAACGACCTTGCCGCGAACGGTTCCATGGGAACCAATTTCTGGGTCGCATTTTATCCCATGGATGATTTCGATTTTGCTGGTGATTTTATACCTCCCAACCTGTGGCTTTTCATCTCCAGTCCAGTGGGAGCCAGCGGGACTGTGACCATTCCGGGGCTGGGCATCACCAATACTTTCACGTTGGCGGCGGGAACGGCAACCAATATGAGCATCCCGAGCACCGCCTTGATAGATTATTGGAATTGCGACGCGGTTCAAAACAAGGGCATTCTCATAGCCGCCAGCCAGCCGGTGTCGGTATATGGGTTTCATTATTTATGGGCTGGCAGCGCGGCCTTTACCGGTTATCCGACGACGATGCTGGGAACCAATTATTGCCTTATGGCGCGGCCATCCCATACCGATGGCGAGTCCGAGTTTGCCATTGTGGCAACAGCGGACGATACGAACGTCAAGATTACGCCTTCTCGAACAGCAAATCTGGAGGATGGACGTTCAGACACAGATTGTTATACCACCAATCTACAGCAGGGGCAGACTTATCAAATTGAAAGCGCTTTTGACGGCTTCGGAGGCAGTGATGTAACGGGAACATGGATCACCTCGGACAAACCCATTGGCGTATTCGCGGGCGCAAGCGATGCTTTCGTGCCAGATCCGAGCACTGCTGCTGGAAATACACTGGTGCAGGAGCAACTGCCAGTTGACTCGTGGGGCACACTGTCGCTGGCGCTCTCTTTTGCCGGTCGGATAAACGGGGCCAGTTATCGCGTTCTCGCGGCTTACAGCAACACGGTGGTCACCATCACTGGCACTGTGGTTACACCGATTGCTTTGGGTGTCTACGATCCTCCTTGGATTGTGACAGAAAGCAATGAAGTTGTGGTCACAAACCTTGAAGTGGGGCAGTTCTGCGACATTATCGTTGACGGGCCGGTGATCTTCCAGGCCAGCCAGCCCGTTCAAGTCGCGCAATTCGCCAATGGATCGCTTTCCGATCATGCTTATGATTCGGATTATGAGGGAGATCCCTGCGATATATTGCTGCTGCCCGCCGGCCACTATTTTACAACCAACATGGTTTTTGTTCCCTTTTACAACACCAATTCCACCGGGGATTTTGTTGAGAATTATCTGAACATCATCGTTGCCCAGTCGGCAATAACAAATACGTTTGTTGATACAAATCTGGTGACAGCGTCATATTTCAAGGCGATAGGGGCGAGTGGCTATTATGGCGCACAGCTGCCAGTGACAGCTGGCACACACAAGGTGACCAGTTCCCTGCCGGTGGGCGTCGAAGTGTATGGATTTGGAGTGTGGGATGCCTATGGCTATTTCGGTGGCGTGGTCAAATGAAAGTTTGTTGAACCCATGATAAAATCAAATCAGGAATTATATGAAAAAAACAATAATAAGCGGCGTTATTACGATTGCGGTAGTCCTGTTGTCCTCGCAATTTGTTCAGGCACAGGGAACGATGACGTATCTATCCAACGTGGATCAAACCTCTGTCGGCAGCCTTGCTGTGGGCAGTGACTCATGGGTGGCGGAACTGTTTAAAACAGGAACCAATGCCAGCGGGTATTTGCTCGACTCCATTCAATTAGGGTTGACGGACGCCACGGGCACTCCAAGCGGTTTCACGGTAATGATTTATTCATCCATTGGCGGCACTATGGGCCCTGATCCTGTCCCCGCCAACAACCTTGGCACACTTAACGATTCATTGAATCCAGTGTCCGGTGGCATCTTCACTTATATCCCCACTTCAAACCTTACATTATTACCTAGCACACAATATTTTATTGTGCTCACTGCTGGCACAACGGTTGCCGATGGTGCTTATGACTGGAGCTACGTGGGCGCGAATTCTTATAATCCGAGCGATGCTTGGAGCATCCACGGTGGTGTGGTCAGCTCCTCTAATGGCTCCTCGTGGCCTCATGTTTTTTCGTTAAATTATCCTCAATTTGCGATAACCGCCACACCCATTCCCGAACCGGGTGTTTTGGCTTTGTCCGGCTTGGGCGGCCTGCTCATCCTCTGGCATCGCCGCAAATCAAGGGCGGTTCTATGAAAAAAACAATATTGAATGGCGTTATCACGATTGCGGTAGTCCTGTTGTCCTCGCAATTTGTTCAGGCACAGGGGACGATGACATATCTGTCGAACGTGGATCAAGCCTCTGTCGGCAGTCTTTCCGTGGGCAGTGACTCATGGGTGGCGGCAATGTTTAGGACAGGAACAAACCCCAGCGGGTATTTGCTCGACTCCATACAATTAGCGTTGGCGGACGCCACGGGCAATCCCAGCGGCTTCACGGCCATGCTTTATTCATCCACCGGCGGTGTTGCAGGCCCTGTTCCCAACTACAACCTTGATACGTTAAGCGGTTCATTGAATCCAGTAACCGGTGGCATATTTACCTATACCCCCACTTCAACCCTTACGCTGTCACCAAACACTCGTTATTTTATCGTGCTCACTTCCGGAACAACAATTGCCACAGGCGCTTATGAGTGGAACTACATGGACGCAAATTCTTATAATCCAGGTGATGGCTGGAGTGTGGGTGGTGTTTTGATTTCCAGTGGTGGCCGAACACTTTTACCGGATTATCCTCAATTTTCCATAGACGCCACACCCATTCCCGAACCGGGTGTTTTGGCTTTGTCCGGCTTGGGCGGCTTGCTCATCCTCTGGCATCGCCGCAAATCAAGGGCGGTTCTATGAAAAAAACAATAATAAGCGGCGTTATCACGATTGCGGTGGTTCTGTTGTCCTCGCAATTTGTTCAAGCACAGGGAACGATGACCTACCTCTCCAACGTGGATCAAGCCTCTGCCGGGAGCCTCGCCGTGGGAAGCGATTCATGGCTGGCAACATTATTTACCACTGGAACCAATGTCAGCGGCTATACGCTTGATTCCATTGAATTGGGGATGGCTGACGCCTCTGGCAGCCCCAACGACTTCATGGTTACGCTTTATAAGCCTCATACTGGCGGATTTGACATCCGTGGAAGCGATCTTGGCACTCTGGACGGTTCTTTGAATCCGACCACGGCTGGCATTTATACTTATACCCCGGATTCAAGCCTCACATTATCGGCAAACACTCAATATCTGATTGTGCTCACCGCCGGAACAACGGTTGCCAATGGCGCGTATGATTGGAGCATCGCGAATGGGAGCTTTGATACAAGTGGTAACTGGAATCCCGGAACGAGATATTTATCTTCCGATGGTGGTTCCCATTGGACTGTAACTTCAGTTGATTATTATGTTCAATTCGCCATAAATGCCACCGCTGTTCCCGAACCGGGTGTTTTGGCTTTGTCCGGCCTGGGTGGTCTGCTCCTCCTCTGGCATCGCCGCAAATCAAAGGCGGTTCTATGAAAAAAACAATACTGAATGGCGTTATCACGATTGCGGTAGTCCTGTTGTCATCGCAATTTGTCCAAGCACAGGGAACGATGACCTACCTCTCCAACGTGGATCAAGCCTCTGCCGGCAGCCTTGCTGTGGGCAGTGACTCATGGGTGGCGGGAAACGACAGTTTTAACACTTACTTCCGTTTTAAGCCGGATGGCGATAGTGACAACATTTATGTAACTTTGGGTCTGGCAAATTGGGATTGGTATGGCAATGTTGATTATACTGGCGGGCTTCCCTATGATCCGTGGACATTGAGCAATTGGACAATTTCTGGAGCAGGAGTAGATGGACCAACATTTAACCGCGTAAACAATTTCCCGGTTTGGCCCGCCGTATATAACAATTGGCCTTAATATCAAAACGATTGCTTATCAGCCTATTAGCATTATTCACAAGCTATGAAACGAGGAATCGAAATTTTGATTAGCTGGTTGGTGGTTACTATTCTTGTAGCCACATTCATTGCTCCCAACATACCTCTCAACGGTTTTACGATTTTGTGCGACCGTCTTACCGTAGCATCTTTTCCATTGGCAGCATGGTTTTACGCTCGCCATTCGGACAGGATTTCACCCATAATAGCCTATGGACTAATAGCTGGCACATTTTCAATTTTTGTTCCGCTGCATTTTTTTTATGACACCCGCGGCATGTCCAGAGAAATTAGTATTGGCTGGAAGATCGCCATCGTCGGTGGGCCGATACTGATGGCTTTGCTTTGTGTTGGCATCTTCACTTTGCGTAGATTTTTGGATAGAGATGATGGGCATCATGACACTTAATACCGCGATTTAATCTCTTGGTGGTTTTGCCCCGGCTTGACGAGCTACTCAACGAACACCGGCAGCGTCAGCGTGAACGTGGAGCCTTTGGCGATTTCGCTCCGTGCCTTGTTTGAACTTTACACGCCAACCACAGTATGCGCGATGCCAATGTTAATTGAACGGTGGGATGGCTTCTCGGCTACGAACCAAGTGAAAGATCGCCAACATCAAACTGAACCTCCAAGCGCCTTCCCCGTGACGTGACTTCGTTTTTTCGGGCCACCGGATATTTTCCCTGAATGGTTGCTGACCGCCTGAAAATTGTCTATGCTGGCGGTTCGCGCTGGTGTGCGCGTGACAAGACAACATGAAAAAAACCGAGCCAAAAACCAACAAGGACGTAAGCGCCGCGTCCGCCGCCGGATCGGCGGAGACCGTTGCGGCGGTTCCGGCCGGGCTGACTTCGGAACAGATCGAGGATCTCAAGACGCGCGCCGCCAGGGCCGACGAAAACTGGGACCGGCTGCTGCGCACGACCGCCGATTTTGACAATTTCAAAAAACGCGCCGCGCGCGAACGCATCGAAATCGCGCAGTTCGCCGCCACCGCCCTGATTCAAAAACTGCTGCCCGTGCTCGACCACATCGAAATGGCCCAGGCCGCCGCGCAGACCGCGCAGGGTGACAAGCTTGCCTCGTTGCAGGCCGGCGTCGCGATGATTCAGGAGCAGTTGAAAACCGTTTTGACGGAAACCGGCATCGAGGAAATTGACGCCGCAGGCAAGCCGTTTGACCCCGCATTGCACGAGGCCGTCTCGCAGCGGGAAACCGCCGAAGTGCCCGAGGACCACGTCTTCCAGCAGTTGCGCAAAGGCTACAAGCTGCGCGACCGGCTGCTGCGGCCGGCCACCGTTATTGTCGCCAAAAAACCCGCAACCCGTCCGTGATTGGGGGCTGTAAATTTTAACTTCCAATGTCCAAGCGCGATTATTATGAAATCCTCGGTGTGAACCGCGAGGCCGACGCCGATGAAATCAAGAAGGCCTACCGCAAGCAGGCCGTGAAATTTCACCCGGACAAGAATCCGGGCGACAAGGCGGCGGAGGAGAAATTCAAGGAACTTGGCGAGGCCTACGAGGCGTTGAGCGACCCGCAGAAACGCGCCGCCTACGACCAATACGGCCATGCCGCGTTCGATCCGCGCCAGCGCGCCGGACGGGGCGGTTTCGGCGGCGCGGGGAATTTTCACGATCCGTTTGACATTTTTCGCGAGGTCTTCAGCGCGGGCGGCGGGAGCATTTTTGAAAGTTTCTTCGGCGGCGGCCGTGACCCCTCCACACCGCAGCGCGGGGACGATTTGCGCTACGATTTGGAGATCACCCTCGAAGAAGCCGCGCTGGGCTGCGAAAAGGAAATCTCCGTCTCCAAGCCCGACAAATGCGATGCCTGCGACGGCTCCGGCATGGAGCACGGTTCAAAAATCAAGACGTGCGCGACGTGCGGCGGGCGCGGCCAGGTCCTGATGTCGCGCGGCATTTTCAGCATCGCGCAAACCTGTCCGCAATGCCAGGGTGCGGGCCATATTTTGGAGAAGCCGTGCAAATCGTGCCACGGCGAGGGCAAGCGCCAGCGCACTTCCAAGATCAGCCTGCGCATCCCGGCGGGCGTGGACGGCGGTTCGCGCCTGCGTTCGTCCAGCAACGGCGAGGCCGGATTTCGCGGCGGTCCGCCGGGCGACCTTTATGTGATGCTGCACATGAAGCCGCACGAAATTTTCCAGCGCGACGGCGACGATTTGCTCTGCGAAGTGCCGGTGAGTTTTGTCCAGGCCGCGCTCGGAGCGGAGATCGAGGTGCCGACGCTCGAAGGCCGGGCGGTGATCAAGATTCCCGCCGGAACGCAGTCGCATTCCACGTTCCGCGTCAAGGGCAGGGGCGTGAAGAATTTGCAGGGCCACGGCCATGGTGATTTGCATGTGCGCGTCCAGGTCGAGGTGCCGACCCGCCTGTCGGCCGAGCAAAAGGCCAAGCTCCAGGAATTCGCCGCGCTGTGCGACGAGGACGTCAATCCCATCAGCAAAAGCTTTTTTGACAAGGCCAAAAGTTTGTTCCGATGAATTTACGATTTACGATAGGCGCGCCATGCCGCAGATTGAGCCGTCAGTCGTGATTCATCTATCATAAATGCCCATGCACCGCTTTTATCTGCCGCCCGAACATTGCGCCGGGGCCGCGTTGCGGCTGCACGGGCGCGAGGCGCATCACGCGCTGCGCGTCCTGCGCGTGAAATACGGCGAGATGGTCGCCGTTCTGGACGGTATCGGAAATGAATTCCTTTGCACCGTTGACACCTGTTCGCGCGATGCCGTCGGGCTTTCCGTGTCGTTGAAAAACTTTTCGCCGGCCCCGCCGCGTTCCGTCACGCTGCTCGTGGCCGTGCCGAAGGGGAAGATCATCGAGGACATCATCCAGAAGTCCGTCGAGCTGGGGGCCGGCCGCGTCGTGCCGCTGCTGACGGAGCGCGTCGCGACGCACCTCGATGCCGGGGCCGCCGCCGAGAAGCGCGGGAAATGGCAGCAGGTGGCGATTGAAGCCATCAAACAGTGCGGCGCGTTATGGCTGCCCAAAATTGAAACGCCGGTGACAATTCAGGAATTTCTTTCACGCCCGGAAAAAATTGAATTATCGCTCGTCGGCTCGCTGCAGACCGAACGCCGCCATCCGCGTGAGTGTTTTCAGGAATTTGAAGCGAAGCACGGGTGCCGCCCGCAAAGCGCCGCCGTCTGGATCGGGCCGGAGGGCGATTTCACGCTGGAAGAATTGAATGCCATTCAGAATTCCGGCGCACAGCCGGTTTCACTCGGCAAGCTCGTTCTGCGCGTGGAGACGGCGGCGGTTTATGGCCTTTCGATCCTGAATTACGAATTGAACAGGCCGGATGCCTGACGGGTTTCCCGCCCCGTCGGCGCACCGGAAAAATTTCCCGACAAGCCGGTCACGCCAGCGCCTCGGCCATCACTTCCACCATGTGCCGCAGCCGGACGGGCGCCAGATGCTGGATCTGCTGCCGGCAGCTCGCGCCCGATGCCACGACAGTTGTCCCGAAAGGCTGGTTTCTGACCGCGCGAATGAGCGGCTCGGCGACTTTCACGGAGAGTTCGTATTTGGAATCCATCATTCCGAACGCGCCCGCCATGCCGCAGCAGCCGGTGTCGAGCAGTTCCACCGTCCGTTCCGGCAGGCGTTCGAGGAGTCGGCGCATGGCCGCCGGGCTGACCAGTGACTTGGCATGGCAGTGGACGTGGACAATGAGGCGCTCCTGCTTGGAGTTGAACCGCAGGGCGAGCGGCTCCCTGGCCAGAAAATTCTCAAAAAATTCCCCGAACAAAAAACATCTTGTGGCGACACGTTCCGCGTCCGGCAGTTTCAATTCATGGTAATCCTTCGCGAACATCGAGTAGCACGACGGTTCGAGGAAAATGACCGGCGTGTCGCCGGTTTCCATGAGCAGCGCGAGGTTGTGCCGGCCGAGCCGCGCGGCCTCGTCGAGATTTCCCTGGCTGAAGGCGGGCCGTCCGCAACACTGGCGCCGCGCCAGCAGCACGACTTCGAAGCCGGCGGTTTCCAAGACTTTGACAGCGGCCGTGCCGATGTGCGGTTCGTAATAACGCACGAACGTGTCATCCCAGAGAATCACCTTGCCGCGCCACGGGCGGATGGACGGCTCGCGCTTCCCAAACCAACGGTCGAACCGCTCGGACGCAAATTGCGGCAGCGGCCGCTCCGTGGTGAAACCCAGGATTTGCCGGGCCATTTTCCGGAACGACGGGGAATTCAGCAGCGCGTTGGCCGTGCGCGGCATCGCGCAGCCGAACCGCCCCAGCCGGTCCACCGAACTTAACAGCCGCTCGCGCAGGTTCAATCCGTCGCGCCGGATGCGCGCGTGGAGCAGTTCCGCCTTGAGCAGCGTCATGTCCACGTTGGAAGGACATTCCGTCGCGCAGGCCCGGCAGGACAGGCAGTTGCCCAGGGCCGCTTCGAGTTCCGCCGAGCGCAGCGCGTCGCCATGGATGCCGCGCAGCTCCAGCGCCGCGCGGATGGCGTTGGCGCGTCCGCGCGTGGACATGGATTCCTCGCCGGTGACGAGAAACGTCGGGCACATTGACGGCGTTTGTTTGAGGCAAACGCCGCAGCCGTTGCATTGCTCCAGATTGGCGGTGAACGAATCGTCCCTGTCCGCGAAGGCGAGCGCCGGTTCAAACGGCAGCTTCAGGGCGTAGCCCGCGCCCATCCGCAGATGCTTGTCAATTTTGTAGCGGCCGTCGGAAATGATTTTGCCCGGGTTGAACAGGTTGTTCGGATCGAAGCTCTTTTTGATCTGCCGCATGAGCAGATGCATCTCGTCGCCCACCTGCTGCTTGAGATATTCGGTGCGCGCCATGCCGACACCGTGCTCGCCGGAAAGCGTTCCCTTGAATTGCGTCACCAGCGCCGCCACCTCGTCGGCAATCTGCCGGAATTTTTTCAAATCCTCCGCCCGGTGCAGGTCCAGCACCGGCCGCACGTGCAGCAAGCCCGCCGCCGCGTGGCCGTAAAACGACGCCTCCACGCCCACCCGGCTCATCAGCTTTTGCAGCTCGCCGAAATAAGCCGGCAAATCTTTGGGCCGCACCGCCGCGTCCTCGATGAACGCCACGGGCTTCGCGGCGCCCTTGCGGCTGGTCAGCAGCGACAGCCCGGCCTTGCGCAGCGACCAAACCAGGTTGGCCTCGGCATTCGTCTGCAAGATGCGTTTGCGCAGGCCCAGCTTGCGTTTCTCCAGCGCCGCCAGCTTTCCGCGCGCGCCCTCAAAAAACTCGACGATCAAAATCGCCTCGCACGGCCTGGCGTCCAGTTCCAGCAAATCGCGCGCGGCCTGAAACTCCCGCTGCCCGCGCGTCTGTTCAAACAGCAGATGGTCAATGTGCTCGATGGCCGCCGGCTTCAAATCCAGCAGCTCGCCCGCCGCCTGCATCGCCTCCGCCACGGATGCAAAGAACAACAGCCCCGCGCCGCGTTCCGCCGGCAGCGGAACGACTTTTAATTCGGCGGAAAAAATCGCCGCCAGCGTGCCCTCGCTGCCGGCCAGGATGTGAAGCAGGTTGTTCGGTTCCGTCGCGGCGCGGGCGAGCGCATAGCCGGGCCAGCGCTTCACCAGCCCCGGCGGAAATTGCTCGGCGATTTGCAGCGAGTTCAACTCGGTCAGGCTCTCGATCAATTCGCGCTGCTTCGGCAGCGTGATGCCTTCGGGCGTCACCGTCACCGTCTGTCCGTCCGCCAGCACGATGTCCAGCCCGCAGATGTGCTGCGCCGTCGTGCCGTAAACCGGCGCGTGGGAACCGGACGAATCATTCGCAATCATCCCGCCGAGCGTCGCGCGCGAGCTCGTCGCCACGTCCGGTCCGAAGCGGAAACCCTGCGGATGCAAAAATTGATTCAACTGGTCCAGCACCACGCCCGCACCGACGCGGACGGTCCGCTTTTCCGGATTCAGTTTGGCGATGTTCCGGTTGTGCCGCGCGAAATCCACCACCAGCCCGTCACCGATGGCGCCGCCGGAAATCCCCGTGCCCGCGCCGCGCGGAATCACCGGCGTGCCCGCCTCCACCGCCGCCCGGATGATGCACGCCGCCTCGTGCATGGTTTTGGGAAAGGCCACCGCCAGCGGCTCGACCTGATAGAGCGAGGCGTCCGTCGCGTAAAGCTGGCGCGTCAGATTGTCGAAGGCCACATCGCAGTTCGCGGCCTTCAACGTGGCCAATTGTTGGGTCGGCGTCATGCTACCGTGCAGAAACTACCGCTGTGCCGGGCGGTTGACAATGGCATTAACTCGCATCCGTAAATGGCAGTTTCCGAAAAGAAGCCGTTCAATTTCAAACCAGATGCCGCGCCTGGCGCCTGGGCAGGGCGGTCTTGGCCTTTCGCGGCGAATCGTTTTTTTCTTCCGACAGAAATTCCTTCAGGAAACCGGGTTTGTCGTGGCGTCCGCCGCGCCGGTAATCGCGCCACAGGATTTCGGCCACCGGCTTCGGGTCGAGCCGGAGTTCGGCGGTGAGAAATTCAAAGAGCAGTTCCGTCAGCCGCATCAGCGCGATGCCGTCGGTGCGGTGGGTGCGCGCGTGAAGCCAGTCGCTGAAGCGGAGAAAGCTGGCGAAGGGCGATGGCGCGCGTCGTTCTTCGTTGTAGCGTCGAGCTTGTGGCTCGACCGGATCGGCGCACAGCGCCGACGCTACATCGGCTCGCGAGGACGCCCGCCCCACCGGGGAGGTTTTTTCACTCCAGATCAGCGGCGTGGCTTCTATGAAATTGCCGCTGTTGCCGACCATGTCCCAGTAGCGCGCGAACCGGCGCAGGCGTTGCATCGCGGCGAAATCAATCAGCTTGTTCTGGAGCATTTCGTAGGGCGGCTGCGGGTTGTAAATCATCCGCCACTCGGCGTCGTGCCGGGCAATCGGCGTGCCGCGCAGGCGCTTCAGGATGCCGACCTGGATTTCCTGCGGGCCGAGCGCGATGAGCCGGTCGAAGCCGGCGGCAAAGCTCTCGACGGTTTCGCCGGGCAGGCCGGCAATCAAATCGGCGTGGATGTGAACGGCGGTTTTCGCACGGAGGAAATGGAAATTGTCGGCGAGCTTGTCGTAATCCTGCCGGCGGCTGATGCGCGCGGCGACTTCGGGATTGAAGGTCTGGACGCCGACCTCGAATTGCAGCGCGCCGGGCGGAAATTTGGCGATGACTTCGCGCAGGGATTCCGGCAGGCGGTCGGGAATCATCTCGAAGTGGAAAAAATGGCCGGGCCGGCAGCGCGCCAGAAAGAATTCGAGGATGGCCTTGCTGGTGGCGACGTTGAGGTTGAACGTGCGGTCAACGAACTTGAATTGTTTCAGGCCGCGGTCCAGAAGTTTTTGCATCTCGCCGAGGAATTTGTCCAGCGGCGCCTGCCGGACGGGGATGTCGAGCGACGAGAGGCAAAACTCGCAGGTGAACGGGCAGCCGCGCGACGCCTCGACATAAATGATGCGATGCGCAATGTCGTCGTCGGTGTAAAGATCGTAGGGCAGCGCGAGCCGGGAGAAGTCCGGCGGCTCGGCGGGGATGATTTTGGGGAATGCGGATTGCGGAATGCGAATTGCGGGATTGGATGGACTCAACAACTCCCGGCACAGTTCCGCGAATTTCAGATCCGCCTCGCCGGTGATGACGTGGTCGGCAAGCTGGACGATTTTTTGTTCTTCGGTTTCGTAGCTGACCTCCGGCCCGCCGAGGATGATTTTGATTTCCGGCCGGATGCGCCGGATGACAGCGATGACTTCAGACGTCGGGCCGGTGTTCCAGATGTAAATCCCGAAACCGATGATTTTTGGATTGCGCGCGAGCAAGGTTTCCGCGATGTCGAGCGGGCGCTGGTTGATGTCGAACTCGGCGAGGCAGGCGCGCGGCTTGAGTTCGCCGAGGTTGGCCAGCAGACAGCGGAGACCGAACGCGGCGTGGATGAACTTCGCGTTGAGCGTGGTTAAAACGATGTCCGCCATGGCAAAAATTATGAATTGCGGACGGCGAATGTCGAATCATTCGTGGCCGGAAATTCAGTGGAATTTTAATTAGACCGGCGCGGCCGGATTTGCTACAAATGCAGTCCTATGGCACTCGACGACATTTTGCTGGAGGCGGAAGATCGGATGATCAAGACCGAACAGGTGGTCTTGAACGGGTTTGCCGGCGTGCGAACCGGCAAGGCGTCCGCATCGCTTGTGGAAAACATCGTGGTGGAGGTTTATGGCTCGCAGATGCGCATCCGCGAGCTGGCCGGCATCACCACGCCGGAGCCGCGCATGCTCGTCCTGACGCCATGGGATATGAACTCGCTGCATCCGATTGAAAAGGCCATCCAGAAGGCGAACATCGGATTGATGCCGACAACCCAGGGCAAGGTCATCCGGCTCGCCTTTCCGGAATTGAGCCAGGAACGCCGGCAGGAATTCGTCAAGCTCATCAAGAAACTGGCCGAGGAGGGGCGCGTGGCCGTCCGCCATGTGCGGCGCGACGCGATGGAAGAGTTGAAAAAACACGGCCATGACAGCGGCGTGACTGAGGATCAGAAGAAGCAGGCCGAAAAGGATTTGCAGAAGCTCACCGACGATTACAGCGCCAAGATTGACGCGCAGGTTGTCGCCAAGGAAAAAGAAATCATGACGGTGTGAGTCAGCGCGGCGGCGCGTTCGTCACGGGCGCTTCAAACCGGATCACCGTTTCATCGGGCTTGGCGTAGCCGAGCTTCTCGCGGGCAAGGCGTTCGATGGTCTTCGGGTCATTTCGCAGCGCGTCAATTTGCGACTGAAGCTGCGCTGATTTTTCTTGCTCGGCCTGGAGCTGGTCGCCCAGCTTGAGAACCTGCGCGCGCATCCGGGTGTTTTCCTGAATCAAGGGCAGGTAGCACATCACGATCAGCAGCAGCACGGCAAGCACGACGAGGCCGATGACGATTTTCGTCAGCTTGCTCCAGATGCCAAGGTCAACATTCACGCGGCGAGTTAAACATGCGCGCGCCGCCGGCGAAAGCGGATTTTATTGTAAGTGCGCCCGCGAACCGGTATCAATGTGCTGGGATGATTAAGGCGTTGTTTTTAATATTTGAGCCGGAGGAGGCGTGGAACCGCGTGGCGCTGTCGCGGCGCAGTCTGGGTTATGTCGCGGGACTTTATCTTTTGCCGATGATGTTGATTGTGGGCGCGGTGGAGGGGCTGGGGCTGGTCAAATGGGGCCGGTGGCAGTCGGCAATGGGTCAGATCAAAATCTTTTCGGCGCGCGAGGCGCTGGTTTATGAAACGGCGGAACTGCTGATGATGGTGCTTGTCATCCTGGCTGCCGCCCATTTCATGAAGGCGCTGGGGGACACGTTTCACGCGCGAAACACCTACGCACAGACATTGACCGTGGTGATTTACGGATTAAGCCCGGTTTTTCTGCTCCGGCTGCTGGATGCTTTTCCGACGGTCAATCTCTGGCTGCCGTGGGCCATCGGCATCATGCTCACCACAAAAATCCTTTATCACGGCGTGCCGCGCATCATGCTGCCCGATCCGCCGGACGCCTTCGGCCTATTTTTTATGAGCGCCTTGCTGCTGGCGATGGTGACGGCGCTGGAACGTCTCATCACCGCAGGCTGTCTGGGCGGGACTTTCAAGCCGGCGGACAGTTTGCTTTCCGATCTCGCCGCCCGGCTGCCGTTCTGAAGGCATGCGGCTGCCGGGTTAAATTGATTTCCGCCGCACTTTTTTCTTCGCGTCTCCGCGTCTTTGCATGAAACTCCCCGCCAATGATTTTGGACGACACCATCGCCGCCATCGCCACACCGCTCGGTGAAGGCGGACTGGCCGTGGTCCGGGTTTCCGGTCCGCAGGCGCTCGCCATCGCCGACAAAAGTTTTTTGCCCGTCGGCAAAAGCTCGTTGAAACCATCCGCAGCGGCGACGCACACGATTCAATACGGCAAAATCGTTCGCGGCGGAAATGTGATTGATGAAGTGCTGCTCGCCGTCCTGCGTGCCCCGCGCACGTTCACGCGCGAGGACACGGTGGAGATTTCCTGTCACGGCGGAATTCTACCTGCCAAGCTCGTGCTCGACACGCTGCTGGAAAACGGCGCGCGCCTGGCCGAACCCGGCGAGTTCACCCGCCGGGCATTTCTCAACGGCCGCATTGACCTCGCGCAGGCCGAGGCCGTGGCCGATTTGATCCATTCGCGCACCGAACTGGCGCTGGCCGCCGCCAACGAGCAGCTTGCCGGAAAATTGTCGCAGCGCATCAACCGGCTGCGCGACGATCTGATGCACACGCTCGCGCACGTCGAGGCGCACATTGATTTTCCAGACGAGGACATTGCGCCGGACACGAAGACGCAATTGCTTCACCGGTTGGAAAACGGCGTGGAATTGATGGACGAGCTGTTGCGCACGGCGAACGAGGGTCAGATTTTGCGGCGTGGCATCCGCGCGGCGATTGTCGGCAGGCCGAATGTCGGCAAATCGAGTCTGCTCAATCAACTGCTTGGCAAGGACCGCGCCATCGTCTCGCCGATTGCCGGCACGACGCGCGACACGATTGAAGAGACGGCGAACATCCGCGGGCTGCCGGTCGTGTTCATTGACACCGCCGGCCTGCGCGAGGCGCGCGACGAGATCGAGCGGGAAGGCATCCGCCGCAGCCGCGAATCGCTCGCGAGCGCCGAGTTCATTCTGCACGTCCTCGACGCCAGCGAGCCGCTGACGGAGGCTGATGAAAAGTATCTGGCCGAGTTCGCCGGCAAAAAGCGGATTCTCGTCCGCAACAAGACTGATTTGCCGGTGAAATTAAATTTGCCAGCAAATTTGTCGGTTGGTGGGGCGGGCAGTCCTCTGCCCGCCGTCGGCGCGCACGGAGTGACACGCCCTACCGAAATTGTGGACGTTTCCTGTTTGAGCGGGCAGGGGATTGAAGCGCTGAAGGACGCCATCAAGGAGCTGGTCTGGTCGGGCGAAATCAACGCCGGAATGTTGCAGGTGATGATCAACTCGCGGCATCAGGACGCGCTGAACCGGGCGCGCGCGGCGGCGCGGCAGACAATTGACGCGCTGCGCGGCGATGTGACGTTGGAACTTGTCGCGATGGATTTGCGCATCGCTGTCAACGCCGTCGGCGAGATTGTCGGCAAAACGGCGACGGAAGACCTGCTGGATTCCATCTTCAGCCAGTTTTGCATCGGCAAATGATCACGGAGCCAGTTGGACATTGTTCGTCCTGAACAATGCACCCTTGAAACCGGTGACGTCGATGCCGTCGAACTTCGCGTTCAACACATTTGTCAGGATGATGCCCCGGCCGCATTTGCCGGTGATGTCGGCGAGCGTCAGGCCGTCAATCGGCCGCGCCGGCGGGATGTTGGATCCGAGCACGAGCGTCTGGACGTTGTTGACCGTGATGTGGTTGAAGCTGATATTTTTCACCAGCGCCCATTTCTCAACGGCGCCGGGCACCGGGTCAGCGGCCTGGATGCCTTTGGTAATCAGGTCAATTCCCAGAAACGTCGGCGAATCAACGACGTCAAGATTGTTGCCGCTGATGTTTTCCATGAAGCCGCCGCGACCATCGCGGCTCTTGATGAAAATGCCGTTCTGGTGACCGGACAGGGTGCAGTTTTCCAGCCGCACGTTGCGGATGCCGCCGGACATTTCGGTTCCGATGCCCAGGCCGGCGTCCAAACTGCTCGCCAGCGTGCAATTCCGGATAACAACATTTTGCGTCGGGCGGCCGAGCTGCATGGCCGCCAATCCGCGTCCCGATTTCAGCGAGATGGCGTCGTCACCGGTGTTGATGTCGCAGCCTTCGATGGTCACGCCGTCGCAGGAATCCACGTCAATGCCGTCGCCATTGGTGACGATGGTGCGGATGAGAAGGTTGCGGACGGTGACGTCACGGCAGAAGAGCAAGTGGATGGACCACAAGTGCTCATACAGGGTTGAAAAACCGTTCAGCGTCACGTTGGTGCCGTTGGCCATTTCGATGAGCGCCGGGCCGCGCGGGTTGCGCAGCACGCTCAAATTGATGGGCGGACCGAAAATCGCCCCGCTGCCGGTGATGCTGACATTGTCGGCGTGGTCCGAGGAAATAAGCGCGCGATGCCCTTGGCGGAACTCGCCTTCCCAGCGGACCTGCTCCAGCGGATAATCCGCGATGTTCGGGCTGCCGACGAGATTTGCACGGCCTTCCAGCCGCAAGGTGGTGTTGGGGTGGATGACGATGCTGCCGATCAGGTAGATGCCCGGAGGAACATCCACGGTGCCGCCGCCCTTGGTCTCGCAATAATCGAGCGCCGCCTGAAACGCCGCTGTGTCCTTGGTCACGCCATCCCCCTTGGCGAGAAAGCTGCGGACATCCATGGAAACGGGATGCGTCACCTTGACTGTCTGCGTTGTGCGGCAGCCAATGACCGTCAAAATCAACGCAAAACCAAGAAGAATGTGGAACCGTGGCGATATTTTCATGTGCAATTGTGGCAGCTTATTATCCAAGACGCGGAATTTCAACACATGGTTTCACAAAACTGTGGAGCGAGACGTTCCGGATTAAATCTCAGCAACGCGAGCGCGGCATTTTCCGTTGCATCACCCCGCATTTTACCACGCTTCCACCGGCCCTTTTGGCACGGGAATATGTTGGCGTTGGGTTGAAGCGGGTTCCGGCTCTCGCATGAAGGATGCGACCATCGGCGGCGGACGGAAGCGCGGCTGCAATTCGCCGGTCTCATCGAGGAATTGCTGCCGCCAGCGGATGTAATTTTCCAGAACGCCGTGGAATTCGGTCCTGGTGGAAATCTTGACAACCTTTTTGTTGAATTCGTGGCACGGGCCGAACCGTTTGGCATACCACGGCGCGATCTTGCGGAACATCCGGCAGCCGGGCTCCTCGCCGAAAATTTCAACCATCAAATCCAGATGCCGGCACATCACGCGCACGCGCTCGGAAAATGACGGCTCTGGCGGAATTTGTAGAGTCGAGCCTGTGGCTCGATCCGTTTCAGCCACGGGCCGAACGCTACAATACTCCAGTGTCCGCTTGAAAATCCACGGATCGTAAAACGCGCCGCGCCCGATGCTCACGCCGGCGCAGCCGGTTTCGTCAAGCATCATCTTCGCGGCCTGCGGCGTGATGATGTCACCGTTGCCGATGACGGGGATGGTTTTCACGGCCTCGACGACTTTTCGGATTCCGGCGAGGTTGACCGTGCCGCCGAAACCCTGCTGGCGCGTCCGGCCGTGGATGAAAATGCCCGCGACTCCGGCATCTTCCAGCGCGCGCGCCAGGTCCGGCGCGGTCAAATTATCATCGTCCCAGCCGAGCCGCATTTTCGCCGTCACCGGGATTTTCACGGCATTGACCATGCCCCGGACGAGCGCGGCGGTCTTGCCGAGTTCGGTCATCATCGCGGAGCCGCCGCCGACGTTGCAGACTTTGCGGACGGGGCAGCCCATGTTGATGTCAATCGCGGCGACGCCGAGGGATTCGAGGACGAGCGCGGCGTCGCGCATTTCTTCCGGCACGGAGCCGAAAAGCTGGACGGCCAGCGGCGAATCCGCCGGGCGCGTTTCAATCAGTTTGAACGCCTTCGGGTTTTTCTCCAGCAGCGAGCGGGCGTTGACCAGGTCGGTGGTGCAAAGGCCGACGCCGCCGATTTCGCGCACGACCAGCCGGAAGGGCAGGTTGGTGTAGCCTGCCAGCGGCGAGAGGAACAGATTTGATGTCAGCGTCAGCGGTCCGAGGCGCATACGTCGAGTTTAAGCCGAATTCATTCATTGCGAAAGCGGTAATGCCATGCTAGTTTGCCTCACAAAATGTTCGAAGACGATTTAAACCAGCGCAAAGGCGATGACCGCGGGCCGAAGAAGCCGGCGGGCGGTTTCAACATTCCCACTTTTACGTGGATCGCGTGGATTGCCATCATCGGCTGCATCGCGGCATGGATGCTGTTGCACAACCGCCTGACGCCGCCGGCTGCGCCGTTGTCCACCATGGATTTCTTCCAGAAATTCCGGGCCAACCAGATTGCCTCGGCTACCGTCAACCTGAGCCAACAGATGTCGGACACGGCGGACATTTCCGGAATGTATTACAAGGCGGACAAGGATGGAAAAATTCTTGAACCGAAGGTGGAGGTGCCGTTTGCCGTTCCGAATGTTCAATTGACGCCGAGTCTGAAGGAGGAACTGCAGTTGACCCCCGGCAAGTCCGGCAGCGTCAAGTTCGCGCAGACCAGTGCGATGCTTTCCGCGCTCGGTTACAATCTGCTGTTCTTCCTCGGCATCGCGCTGCTGTTCTGGTTTTTCTTCATCCGGCAAATCAAGATGGCCGGCAAGGGCGCGTTGAGCTTCGGCAAGAGCAAGGCCCGGTTGCTGGCGAAGGACCGCAACAAGATCACCTTCAAGGACGTGGCGGGCGTGGATGAAGCCATCGAGGAAGTCTCCGAGCTGGTGGAATTCCTGAAGGATCCGAAAAAATTTCAGCGGCTCGGCGGGCGCATTCCCAAGGGCGTGTTGATGATCGGACCGCCCGGCACCGGAAAAACCCTGCTGGCCAAGGCCATCGCCGGCGAGGCGGATGCCAGCTTTTTCAGCATCAGCGGCTCGGACTTCGTGGAAATGTTCGTTGGCGTCGGCGCCAGCCGCGTCCGCGACATGTTCGAGCAGGCGCGCAAAAACACGCCGTGCCTGGTTTTCATTGACGAAATTGACGCCGTCGGCCGCTCGCGCGGGCACGGCCTCGGCGGCGGCAATGACGAGCGCGAGCAGACGCTCAACGCGCTGCTCGTCGAGATGGACGGCTTCGACACGCAGGAAGGCATCATCATCATCGCGGCGACGAACCGCCACGATGTGCTCGACCCGGCGTTGATGCGGCCCGGACGCTTTGACCGGCAGGTGGTCGTCAATTTGCCGGACGTTCGCGGGCGTGAAGGCATTTTGAAGGTCCACGCCAAGAATGTGAAGCTGGAGCCGGGCGTGGACATGTCCATCATCGCGCGCGGCACGCCGGGTTATTCCGGGGCGGAGCTGGCGAATTTGCTGAACGAGGCCGCGCTGCTGGCCGCCCGTTTGAACAAGAAATCCGTCGGCTTGAGCGAACTGGAAGAGGCGCGCGACAAGGTGCGCTGGGGCCGCGAGCGCCGCAGCATGGCGATGAGCGACGAGGAAAAACAAGCCACCGCATGGCACGAGGCTGGTCACGCGCTGGTCAATGTTTTGCTCAAACACACGCACCCTCTGCACAAAGTCACCATCATCCCGCGCGGCCGCGCGCTG
The DNA here is from genome assembly GCA_964655855.1 of uncultured Bifidobacteriaceae bacterium. Lineage (GTDB taxonomy): Bacteria > Verrucomicrobiota > Verrucomicrobiia > Limisphaerales > UBA11358 > UBA11358. The sequence goes on along the minus strand of CAZZPE010000002.1, from coordinate 1,631 downwards.
GGCGTCACGATGTCGCTGCCCAAGGAGGACATGCTGAACATGCGCCGGAAGCAGGCGGTTGACACCATCATCATGGCGATGGCCGGGCGCATTGCGGAAGAGTATGTGACCGAGGATATTTCCAGCGGCGCGGCCATGGACATCCAGCAAGCCACGCAACTGGCCAAGGCCATGGTCATGCACTGGGGCATGAGCGACAAGCTGGGCAACGTCCTTTACGGCGACGGCCCGGAATATGTTTTTCTCGGACGCGACATGATGTCGCGCTCGAAAGATTACAGCGAGCAGACCGCACTGGAAATTGACGCGGAGGTCAAACGCATCATTGACGAGGCGAACAACACCGCCAAGGAAATGATCAGCTCCAACCGCGACAAGCTGGAAATCATCGCCAACGCGCTGCTCGAATACGAAACCCTCGACGGAGTGCAGGTCACGGAAATTATGAACACGGGCAAGTTCACGCCGCCGCCGTTGGTGCCGGGAGAGGGCGGGCCGATGATGGGTGCGCCCGCCGGAACGCCGCTGCCGGAGACGCCTGCAAAACCCGCGCCGCCAAAACTGCCCGGACTCGGTTCCGCCGCGCCCGCGCCGGCGTAAGGTTTCTGGCAAAGCTCCAGAAAAATTCCGGCACTCTGCTGGCTAAACAGACCGGTTAGGATGCCTTTTCCAGATTCTTCAAATCCTCGGCCAGGAACTGCGCCACGTCCTTGAAGCGGGCGACATTATCCGGGTGGGCTGCCATGAGCGTCTGATGCGCCTCCAGGCTGGTTTGCGTGATTTCCTTCTGCGTGTGGCTGCCGAGTTCGGGGGTGCAGGCCTCGGCATCCCCCGGCAGTTGCAGCGTGCCGGCCGTGACTTTGAACAGCGGCAGCACGCCGAGATTTTCCAGCAGTTCGGAGACGCGCGCGTTGGGGTTGGCCAGCTCGATGTCGCACTTGTCGGATGCGCCGCCCGGGTTTTTCATCAATCCAAACCCGGCCAGCACGCCCAGAAAGGTGCTGTCCATCAGCACGCATTCCGACATGTCCACGATGAAGTGGCTGAAACCCTTCTGGCGCAATTCGGTGAGCAGGGTTTTGAAATCCGGGCTGGACATGAAATTGGCGCGGCCCGCGATTTTCACGCAGGCGAAATCCTTGCCGACCAGAACCGACAGTTTTGCAGATAGGTTTGACATTGTTTTAGTTGTTAAATTTCAGACCGCGACCGCCTGCGGCGCGACAATCTGCACCAGGGCTTGTTGCAACACCAGTGCTTCGTCAAGTCCGCTGCCCACCAGCCTTTGGTTGCAGCGCAGCAACAGGTCCATGGCGCGGATTAATTCGGACTGGCTGTATTTTTTGACCTGCGGCAGGGCTTTGTAAAGAACATAAGGATTCAATGCCAGTGGATTGAACCTCTTGTCCGCAGGTAATTTATCGGCGGGAATGGCCGCGAGTTTAGCCTTGAAGCGGTTGTAATCCGCCTCCGGCTTGATCCAGCCCTCCCGCAGCATCTCCTTCAGCAGCAAAATCGCGCGGACTTTTGAAATCAGGCCGTAAAGCAGGCCGATCTCCGACTTCTTCGGGTCCAGCTTCGTCTCCCAAAGCTCCTCGTCCAGCCGCTTGAGCAGGCGCGGCAAATCGCGG
>CAZZPE010000001.1:171756-179690 GCA_964655855.1 uncultured Bifidobacteriaceae bacterium | reverse complement strand
ATGCAGGTGCGGCCCGGCGAGATTTACGGTTTTCTCGGCCCGAACGGCAGCGGCAAGACGACGTTTCTGCGGATGCTCTGCGGTTTGCTCCGGCCCGACGCCGGCGAGGGTAGTTGCCTCGGCTTCGACTTCCGCCGTGAATCCGCCGAGATCAAAAAACACGTCGGCTACATGACGCAGAAGTTTTCGTTCTACGAGGATCTGACCATTGAGGAAAACCTGGATTTCATCGCGCGGCTTTACGAACTGCCGGAGCGCAAGGCCGCCGTTGAAAAAAGTCTGGAGCGTCTCGACATGACCGGGCGTCGGCGGCAACTGGCCGGCACGCTTTCCGGCGGCTGGAAACAGCGGCTGGCACTGGCGGCGTGCCTGATCCACGATCCGCAACTGCTGCTGCTGGACGAGCCGACGGCGGGCGTGGACCCGAAGGCGCGGCGCGATTTCTGGGACGAGATCCACCAGCTTGCGGCGGACGGGCTGACGTTTCTCATCACGACGCATTACATGGACGAGGCGTCGCGCTGCCACCGGCTCGCCTACATCGCCTACGGCAACCTGCTCGTCAGCGGCACGGTGGCGGAGGTCGTGAAAGCCAGCGGCCTGACGACCTGGGAGGTGACGGGCGAAAATCTGCCGGCGCTCGCGGGAAAACTGCGCGGCCAGCCCGGCGTGGAGCAGGTCGTCGCGTTCGGCACGACGCTGCACATCAGCGGGCGCGACGCGGAGAAATTGCGCGCGGCGGTCGCGCCGTTCACGAACGGGCCGCAGCGCTGGGCGAAGATTGATTCGGGCCTGGAGGACGTGTTCATCAGCCTGATGGAAACCGCGAAGGACAATTTCTCATGAATATTTCAATTCATCGTAGCAGCCGGCGTGAGCCGGCTCCATCTGTCTCCTGCGGAAATAGTCAGAGCCAACTCACGTTGGCTGCTACAAGAAAAATTATTTCATGAAACTCCATGAGTTTAACTGGCGGCGGTTCTGGGCGGTCGTGGTGAAGGAATTCATCCAGATGCGGCGCGACCGGTTGACGTTTGCGATGATGATCGGCATTCCGCTGGTGCAGCTCGTCCTGTTCGGCTACGCCATCAACTCGAATCCCAAGCACCTGCCGACGGCGGTTTATGCCGCGGACAACAGCCCGTTTTCGCGCACGATTGTCTGGGCGCTGCGCAACAGCAGCTACTTCGACCTCACGCGCGAGGCGCACAGCGCGGCGGAAATCCAGACCTGGCTCGCGGAAAACAAGGTGCAGTTCGCGGTGACCGTGCCGGTGGATTTTTCGCGCAAGCTCCTGCGCGGCGAGAAACCGGATTTGGTGCTCGAAGCCGACGCCACCGACCCCTCCGCCGTCGGTTTCGCGCAGGCGGCGGTGAGCGCGCTGGCCACCACCGTCATCAACCGCGACCTGACCGGGCCGCTGGCCCGATTGCAGGCCGGCGCGCCGCCGTTCAATCTCGTCACGCACCAGCACTACAATCCCGAAGCCATCACGCAATACAACATCGTCCCCGGCCTGATGGGCGTGATGCTGACGATGACGATGATCATCATCACCGGCCTGGCCATCACGCGCGAACGCGAGCGCGGCACGATGGAAAACCTGCTCTCCACGCCGGTGCATCCCGGCGAGGTCATCATCGGCAAGATCGTGCCCTACATCATGGTCGGCTACGTGCAGGTGTTCCTGATTTTGCTGGCGTCGAAATTCCTGTTCGACGTGCCGTTCATCGGCAGCGTGCCGCTGCTGGTGGTGCTGACATTCTTCTTCATCGTGGCGAACCTCGCGGTGGGCATCACCTTTTCGACCATCGCCAAAAACCAGTTGCAGGCGGTGCAGATGGCGTTCTTCTTTTTTCTGCCGTCGCTGCTGCTGTCCGGCTACATGTTTCCGTTCCGGGGAATGCCCGGCTGGGCGCAGGACATTGGCGAATGCCTGCCGCTGACGCATTTTCTGCGCGTGGTGCGGGGCATTTTGCTGAAGGGCAACGGAATGGCCGAAATCGTGCCGGACTTGTGGCCGATTGCGCTGTTTCTGGTGGTGATGCTGGCCATCGGCATCAAGCGCTACCGGCAGACGCTGGATTAGGCGTCAATCCGGCAAAAATCGGGGGTTTCTCGCCGAACTTGCAAATTGCGCCGGATTTGGTTCTCATTGGGGGGATGTGGAGAAGTTGTTATCTGGCTTTGGCGGTGATGATCGTGCTGGCGGGCAAAAGCCTGTGCGGCGCGGAATCCGCCGAGGTGAACCTGGATTACGTGGCGCAACGCGCGTTGGAGCGCGCGCGCCAGCCGTTCCATTCGCCGCGCGCCGATCTGCCGAAGGTGTTGCGTCAGGACAGTCTCGACTACGACAAGTATCGTGAAATCCGGTTCCGCCGCGACCGGGCGCTCTGGTCGGCGGATGATCTGCCTTTCCGCATCGAGTTCTTCCATCCGGGCTATCTCTACCAGGAACCGGTGCATATGTATGAATTTTCAGCCACGCACGTCCAATCCATCCGGTTTGTGCAGGATTTCTTTGATTACGGCGATTTGAAGATCCAGGACGAGATTCCGGCAAACACGGGCTATGCGGGCTTCCGGTTGCTTTATCAATTGAACGGGACGAACGAATGGGACGAGCTGGGCGCGTTCCTGGGTGCGAGCTATTTCCGGCTGCTGGGCAGGGATCAGCGTTACGGCCAGTCGGCGCGCGGGCTGGCGATCAACTGCGGCGAGCCGGACCGGCCGGAGGAGTTCCCCATCTTCACCGACTGGTGGCTCGGCAAGCCGCAAAAGGACGACAACGATGTGATTTTGTATGCCATTCTCGACAGCGTCAGTTGCACCGGCGCGTATGAATTTGACATCCACCCCGGCGAGACGACGATGGCCGATGTCAGCGCGATATTGTATCTCCGCACGACGAACATGATTGAGGCGGCGGATCCGCAGCACAAGGCGATCACGACGATGGGGCTGGCACCGCTGACGAGCATGTTCTGGATCGGCAAGAATTCGGAGCGCAAGTTTGACGATTACCGCCCGGAAGTCCACGACGCCGACGGCCTGTTGATCCACATGGAAAACGGCGAACGGCTCTGGCGCCCGCTCGACAATCCCGCCGTGATGCGCCACCAGGTTTTTTCCGCGTCGAACGTCCGCGGCTTCGGCCTGCTCCAGCGCGAACGCAATTTCGCGGCGTATCAGGACAGTTTCAATCCCTATCACCTGGAGCCGAGCGTGTGGGTGAAGCCGCACGGCGACTGGGGTTCCGGCAACCTGCATCTGGTGGAATTGAGCGCGAACTGGGAGGGGCTGGACAACATCGTCGCGTTTTGGGATCCCAAAAACAAACCCGCGCCGCTGGAACCCTTCCGCTTCGGCTACACGCTTTATTGGACGATGGGGACCAACTTGCAGACCGAGGACCGGGTGGTGTCCACACGCATCGGCCTGGTTTCCGACACCTCGGACGCCCGGCAGATCCTGATTGATTTCAAAGGGCCGAAACTGGACGCCATCCCCGAAGGCAACCCGCCGCAGGCCATCGCCAATTGCAGTCCCAACGCCGCCATCGTGTTCAACCAGGTCATCCCCTGCCCCGAACTCGGCACCTGGCGCGTGGTCCTGAAAATGCAGCCCAAGCACGGCAACACCGACCCGGTGGACCTGCGCTGCACCCTGCAAAAGGGAACGAACATCGTGAGCGAGACCTGGACCTACCAATGGAGTCCGCCATGAACGCCGGGGCATTGACCGGCGTTTCCGGTCAGCTTGCCGGACGCCCGCTCGAAGAATGGAACGCCGCCTACACAAAGGTGGAGAATTATTTTCACGCCATGCGCGTCCGCAACAGGGTGCTGCTCGGCCAGCTCGTCCTGCGCGTGCTCGACCGCGCCATGAGCCGCGCGCCCGCCGAGCCGAACCGCTCCGCCACACAGATTGCCGCCGAGGAAATGGACCACCTCGTCACCGAATGGTTCGCCGAAGTTTTGCAATCGCCGGCCACCAACGCCGATCAGACGCTTTCCACGCGCGGCCGGCTGGCGCTGCTCCTGGCCGACATGCCGGGCAAATGGCAGGAACAATTTTTGCGCCCCGGCCCGTGGCCGGAGGAATTCACCACCGCCATGCGCGAGGCCTTTTTGCGCGCCGGTCCGGATTTCCAGCTCTCAAAAATGACGCCGCGCCCGCTGGACCTCGGCCCCATCACCACGCTGACCAGCCTGGGACGGATGCCTTATTTCCGCATGGTCCTGGTCTGGGCACTATTCGCGCTGCTGCTGATTGCCCTTTTCTGGCTCACCCACGGAGGATTTGAACAATTGAAATCGCAACTGTCGTTGATGATTGACGGGTTCAACAACCTCTACCACTGAAATGGCCGACGCACCGATTGTCTCCTCCGCCGCGCTTCCCCGCACCCGCCGGGGCTGGCGGCTTTTCACCTTCTATTCGTGGGCGCTGCTGCTCACGGGACTGGTCTCGATGCTCTTCGCCGATTTGCTGTGGCGCACGGGATGGTCGGCCTCGCGGACGGTGCTGCTGGTGCTGTTCGTGATTTTGATGTGGTTCGCATCCATCGGCTGCATGCACGGCATTTACGGCTTCGTGCTGCGGATGACCGGCACGCGGCGGCGCATCACCGCGCTGAAGGATTTCCGCAACCAGAAAATTGACGGCACGAGCACGGCTATTGTTTTCCCGATTTACAATGAAAACGTTGTGCGCGCCTGCGAGGGTCTCCGCGCCACCTATGAATCGCTGGAACGGACCGGCCAGTTGGAACGCTTCGATTTTTTCATCCTGAGCGACTCGACCGACCCGGACAAATGGGTCGAGGAGGAGCGCCGCTGGCATGAGCTGGCCCGCGAGCTGGACGCCCTCGGCAAAATTTATTACCGCCGCCGCCTGAACAACGAGGGCCGCAAAAGCGGCAACGTGAGCGATTTTCTCAAGGCCTGGGGCCGGCGCTACCGCTACTTCGTGGTTTGTGACGCCGACAGCGTCATGCGCGGCGAAACGCTCGTGGACCTGGTCAAGCTGATGGAAGTCCACCCGACCGTCGGCATGATTCAAACCGTCCCGGCGCTCGTGAACGCCGAGTCACCGTTCGGCCGCATCCAGCAATTTGCCAACCGCCTTTACGCCTCGGTCTTCATCGCCGGGCTGAATTACTGGGCGCTCGACCTCGGCAATTATTGGGGCCACAACGCCATCATCCGCACCGAGCCGTTCATGCAGTTCTGCGACCTGCCCCAACTGCCCGGACGCAAGCCCTTCGGCGGCCAGATTTTGAGCCACGATTTCGTCGAGGCCGCGCTGCTGCTGCGCGAAAACTGGGAGGTCTGGTTCGCCTACGACCTCGAAGGCAGCTACGAGGAGGCGCCGCAGACGATGATCGAAAACGCCCAGCGCGACCGCCGCTGGTGCCAGGGCAACTTGCAACACAGCCTCGTGATCTTTGCAAAAGGGCTGCGCGGCGTGAGCCGGCTGCATCTGGGACTGGGCATCTGCGGCTATCTGTCCGGCCCGTTGTGGCTCATGTTCCTGCTCACGTTCAACTGGATCTGCTGGTTCCACGAACACACCGGCCTGTCGAACATCCCCGTTCACGCCTTCACTCCGTATTTGACCTTGAGCGCCACCGCCCACGCCCTGCTCGTCTTCATCATTTGCATGGTCGTCATCATGCTGCCAAAGGCGCTGGCCCTCGTTGACCTTTCTTATGATCCCGAACGCCGCCGCGCCTTCGGCGGTCTGGCGCGCGCCACCGCCGGCGTCGTCGGCGAAACTGTTTTTTCCACGCTGCACGCGCCGCTGCAAATGCTCTGGCACACGCGCTTCGTCATCGCCAACCTGCTCGGCATCAGCGTGGGCTGGTCGCCGCCCAAGCGCGTCACCTCCGACACGACATGGTTTTTCGCGCTCCGGCGGCATTGGGGACACACGCTCATCGGGCTGGTCTGGGGCGCGTTCATGTGGCGGCTCGGCCCGACGCTGTTCTGGTGGTTCACGCCCGTGCTGGCGGGCATGGCGCTGTCCATCCCGTTAAGCGTATTCACCAGCCGGCGGCACCTCGGCGCGCGGCTGCGGAAACTCGGCCTGTTCCTCACTCCGGAGGAGACCGCGCCGCCGCCCGAACTCGTCGCCCTGCGCTCGCAAATGAAGGTGCATGAAATCACCGACGACACCACGCCGGGCCGGCCGCACGCCGGACTGGCCGAGGCCGTGCTCGATCCCTACGTCAACTCCATCCACGTCTCGCTCCTGCGCGAAAAGCAGCTCAACCCCACCTATGCCGAGCAGCTGGCCAAGCTCGGCGCCGGCAGCGAAAGGGTGGGCGCGCTCGGCGAAAAACTGCTGGCCGCGGGGCCGGACAAGCTGACACCAACCGAACGCATGGCCGTGATGGCCGACCATCGCGTGATGGTCTGGCTGCACCAGCAGGCATGGCTGCGGCCCGACGAAAAGCTCGCGCCGTGGTGGAAGGCGATGATCCGCGAATTCAGCCTGCGGGAGACGTGAACCCGCCACGGCACGGCAACTTCAATTTTGCAGGACAAGCGGACCGCCTCCACCTTTTTTGTGGATGGCCGGGAAAATGCGAATCGTGCTTGACGCGGGGCGCGGTTTTGATTGGACTGTGGCCAATATGAAAACGAAATTTTTGGCAGCGGTTGCCGGAATGGGCATGGCTCTCCTTGCCGCCGGTTGCATCTCCACCGTCAGCGGCACCCACACGACGGCCATGTCGTTTGGCGAGGACAGTTTTTCAGGCCGGTATGAACGGACGCCGGACCAAGTTTATCAGGCGTCTGTCACCGTGATCAAAAACAACGGCGTGATCCTCACCGAATACATCCCGCACGACAACACCAACAGCCTGCGGTCGCTGTATGGCAAGGTGGACACGCGGAAGGTCTGGATCAATGTGGAACCGGTGGACCAGAAAATCACCCAGGTGACGGTGCAGGCCCGCACTCGCGCCGGCTTCCGCGACCAGGATCTTGTGCACGAGCTGGAGAAGGAAATCGCGCTGCAACTGCAATCAGCGCGGTGAGCCTTGTTTCAGGCCGATGTTTTGCTCATAAACGCCGGGCGTGATGCCCGGCGTTTCTTCTTTCTTCCCCTTGATTTCCAGCCTCAAAAAGTTCAGCCGCGATTGCGCGAGCTCCGCCACGGCCATGCCGGGGAAATGTTCGATGATTTTTTCCAGGGTCGGACGCACGGTGTCGTAATCCGCGCCGGCGCGAATCTGCAGGTCGGCGAGCAGATTCAGCCAGTGCGCCACGCTTCTGGGCGGCTGGTTCGGCTCATTGATGAGCTGCGCGAGTTCCTGCGTCGCCAGATCAAGCCGCTGGTAATGGGCGGCGTAAATGATGGCCAGCTTTTCGCGCGCCTCGGTGTCGAGCGGATGCTGCTCCAGATGCTTCACATAATCCGCCGCCGCTTTCGCGGGATCGGTCTCAGCGGGGACCAAATCCCGCATGGTATCGCGCAATCCGACGCTTTTCTGTCCTTCCGGCAGCGCCATGGGCTGCCGGTCCTGCGCGGCCAGCATGATTTTTTCCGCGCCGCCCAGATGCGCGATGCGCTGCGCCGCCGCCAGCGCCAGCTCGGTGCCGGGAAATTTTGAAATGATTTTTTCCAGAGCGGCGCGCGCGGAATCGGAATCCTGCGCCAGCTTGAGATGCCAGTCGGCGAGCTGGGTGAGCGCGGCAGCGGCCTGCTTGGGCGGCGCGGCGGGCGAATCGGCGAAATGGTTCAGCGTCATTTCCGCGCCGGGCAAATCATTCATGTCCTCGGCCTGGACGGTGGCCAGCAGGTGGACGCCTTCGTAATCGTTCGGGAATTGGGCGAGCTGCCTGCGGATTTCCACAACCGCCTCGAGCGGCCGGCGCAATTTCCGTTTGGCGAGCGCGACGGAATAATACGGTTTCGGCTCC
>CAZZPE010000001.1:0-171656 GCA_964655855.1 uncultured Bifidobacteriaceae bacterium | reverse complement strand
ATGGCCGAAAAAACGACATACGCCGCATTTTGCAGGATTTGACCCATGGCTGATGGCTCAAGCTCGTTCCATTTTGGAGCCGGTGCAAGCAATTTCTGCACGGCGCACACCTCAAAAATGGCGTGAATTCAAACGGCACCACGGTTTTTTGCGAGGCAAATCCGCTTTACTCGCCCGCCAGCGCCGGTCATTTTGGGGCAGACTGAAATGAATCGAGAAACGCTGGACAAATTTTGCGAGCGGGGAATTCTGGGACTGGTTCTTGCCATTCTGGTTTTCGGCCCGCTGGCGATGGGCGCAGTGGATGCGCCAGAATTTCTCGTCGTCCAGTCGCTCACCATCGGCGTGATGCTGTTGTGGGCGCTGCGGATCTGGGCCAGCCCCAGGCCGCAACTGCTCTGGCCGCCGGTTTGCTGGGCGGTGCTGGCATTCGCGATTTATGCCGTCGCGCGCTACCTCACAGCGGACATCGAATACGTCGCACGGCAGGAGATGATCCAAGTGGTGATGTTCGCGTTCCTGTTTTTTGCCATCGTCAACAACCTTTACCGGCAGGAGACGGCACAAATCATCGGGTTCACCCTGATTTTTCTGGCAATGGCCATTTCCGCCTGCGCGGTCTGCCAGTTTTTCACGCACTCAAACCGCGTCTGGGGTTTCACCACGCCTTATGTGGGCCGCGCGTCAGGCACCTACATTTCGCCGAACAACCTGGCCGGCTTTCTCGAAATGCTTTTGCCGCTGGCCACCGCCTACGTTCTGGCCGGGCGGATGAAGGCGGTCACGCGGATTTTTCTCGGCTACGCGGCGATAATCATGGCAGCGGGACTGGCGGTGACGTTTTCGCGCGGCGGCTGGGTGGCGGCATCCGTCGGCCTGCTGACGCTGCTCGGCATTCTGCTCGGCCACCGCCATCACCGGCTTCCGGCGCTGTTGCTGCTGGTCGTTTTCATCGGAGGCGGCGTGTGCTTCACGAAGATATATCTGACCAAAACGCTCATTTACCTCTCGCGCATGGAAGAAACGGTGGACGCCGGACAGGGCAAACTCAATTTCCGCCGCGACATGTGGACGGCGGCGGAACGGATGTGGCAGGATCATTTCTGGTGGGGCGTCGGCCCGGCGCATTACAATTACCGCTTCCGCGAATACCGGCCGGAACATGTCCAGGCCCAGCCCGATCGGGCGCACAACGATTACTTGAACCTGCTGGCCGACTGGGGCGCGACCGGCGGACTCATCGTGCTGGCGGGCGTGGCCGCGTTTGCCGCCGGCCTGTGGGAGACGCGAAGACACGTCCGGCGCGCGGAAAGCGATCTGGGCGGCCGTGGCATGAGCAACCGCTTCGCCTTTTTCATCGGGGCATCCGCCGGATTGCTCACGCTGGCGGTCCATTCCGCCGTTGATTTCAACCTGCACATTCCGGCGAACGCGATTCTGGCCGTCACGCTGCTGGCGTTGCTGACCAGCAATCTGCGGTTTGCGACGGAGCGTTTCTGGTTGAGCGCGCGGCTGCCCGTCAGAATTCTGGCAACGGCCGTGCTCGCGTGCGGCATCGCCTATCTGGGCTGGCAGGGCTGGCGGCGCGGCAACGAATGCGTCTGGCTCCAGCGCGCGCAATCGCCCTCGCTGCTGGTGCTGGAGCGGGCGGCGCTGCTGGAAAAGGCGTTCGCCGCCGAGCCGGAAAATTTTGAAACGGCTTACAACATCGGCGAGGCGTATCGCATCCAGAGCTTCGAGGGCGGGCCGGACTACCGGGCGCAGGCGGAAACGGCGCTGCGCTGGTATGCGCGCGCCCGGCAGCTCAACCCGCATGACAGCTACGGCAATTTGCGCGCCGGCATGTGCCTCGACTGGCTGGATCGCCACGCCGAGGCCGGGCCGTTTTACCGCGCCGCCGAGTCGCTCGACCCCAACGGGTATTTCACCGTCGCCAACATCGGCTGGCATTACATCCAAGTGGGCGATGACCTCGCCGCCCGCGAATGGCTGGAGCGTTCGCTGCGGCTCGGATGGGACGGGAACGTGATCGGCCACTACTATTCCGGCTGGGTCGGGCAAAAACTGCTTGAAAACGCCTCCGGCAAAAGCGTCCTGCCCGCCGGTTTTTGAAGGAATGACCGGGATTTATTGATTGACATTTGGCATTCCGCTTTTATAGTGGCAGCGGAAAGTTAAATATCGAAAAGCCATTATGAAATTTTTCCAAGCTTTCGTTTCGGCGCTCGTGGGCGGTTTTGTTTTGACGCTCGCCACCGGCGCACACGCCCAATCCACGACCAAACAAGGTTATGCCACCATCGTCCGCATCGAGGGCGAGGCGCGATATTCCGCCGGTGACAACGTGTGGCATCCGCTGACCGTCGGCCAGACCCTCGGCCCCGGCAACGTGATCCAGTCGGCACCCATGGGCAGAGTGGACATGGTCCTCGGCGACAAAATCCCCCAGCGGATTGCGACCACCCCGGACAAAGTGGCACCCGCCGTTGACGCCAAAGTCCGCGACATGGTTTCCTATCAGGCCAAGGCAGAACAAAATGTGATCCGCATGGAAGGCAACACGATTCTGGCGATTGACAAATTGCAGATCGGAAACACCGGCGTGGACGCCGTCAGCGACACGGAATTGGATTTGCGCCAGGGAACCATCTTCGGCAGCGTCAAAAAACTTTCCGCCGAGTCGAAATACCTGATCAAAACCCCGAACAGCATCGCGGGTGTTCGCGGCACGACATTCACCATGAGCGCCAACGGCGACCTCACGGTCATTTCCGGTTCGATGGTGGTTTCCCACACCGGCCCGAATGGTCAGGTCACCACCGTCGTCCTGGGTCCCGGCGAACAATACGATCCGAACACCGGCCAGACCACCCAGCTCACTCCGCAGGAATTGCGTCAAGACGAACAAACCGCCATTTTCACCGTCACCATCGTCGAGGGAGTCATCTCCTTCGCAGATGACCGAACCGTCATTTACATCTCGCCCACTGCCGGCAACATCGGCGGCAGTGTTGGCAGCATTACCCCGGAGCCATAGGGCGGACAAGTTCCCGGCGTCTTGTTAAAACTTTTCAAAAACCAGAGCAGCCTTGAGTTGCTCTGGTTTTTTGTTTAATCCGGCGTGGTGAAATTCAAGCCCATCAAACGCGCGCCGGTTCTTCTGGCCATCGCCGTCCTCACGCTCGTCTGCGGCCTGCGGCTGGCGGGGCTGGATTTTTTCGAGCGGCTGGAATGGATGACCTATGACCTGCGCGCGCGAACCGCGCTGCATTTTCCCGCGCCCACCGCCACCAACCTCGCCTTCGTCTCCATCGAGGAATCCAGCATCACCGCCGTCAAAAACGGCAGCGTCGGCTTTCATTTCGGCCTCTACTGGCCGCGCGAAGTCTATGGCCGGCTCGTCGCGGAATTGTCCGATCAGGGCGCGAAAGCCGTCGCGCTCGACATCCTCTTCGACGAATTGCGTTCCGACCATCCGCCGGTGCAGATGGCGGACGGAACCCTTGTCGAAAATGACGATTATTTTGCGCGGGAACTGCGCCGCGCCGGCGACGTGATTCTGGCCGACACCGGCGACGCCACGCTGCCCGCCCTGTTCGCGACCAACGCCCTCGCGCTCGGCGACATCACGACCGGGAAGGATTCCGACGGTGTGCTGCGCCGCGTCCGGGCGTTCCGCGACTATCGCCGCTGGCATCCGCTGTTCCAAAAGGCGGCGGACCAGTTTGGCCTGGATCTGGCCGGCGCAACATTCGCGCCCGGCAAAATCATTCTTCCGCAAACCGGCACGACCAACACGGTGGAAATTCCCGTGAACGCGGAAAACAATTTCTCCCTGACAAATTTTCTCGGCGACAAACTCCCGCCCGGCGTTGCGCCCAAGGCCGGAGCCTTCACCGACCAGCGCGTCTGGCAGATGGGCATCGTCCTCGCCGCGCAGGCGTTGAAGCTCGATTTGCAGAACGCCGAAATTGATCTGCCTCACGGGAAGATTGTTTTGCGCAGCGCCGGCGGCGTTGAACGCGCCATTCCCGTTGACCGCGACGGCTTTTTCTACATTGACTGGCGGCTCAAGCCGAACGACCCGCATTTATTGCAGGCACCGGTGGAAAATCTGCTCGCGCAAAGTTTCGGCCGGCTGAACGGCGAAACCAGCCATCCAAGTGACGATTTTCGCGGCAAACTCGTCATCGTCGGCTCGGCGGCGCAGGGCAACGACCTGACCGACCGGGGCGCGACGCCGCTGGAGCGCGACACCTTTCTCGTCGGCAAACACTGGAACATCGCCAATTCCGTTCTCACCGGCCGGTTCATTCGCCGCGCGTCGTTGCCGGTGGAGCTGGCGCTCATCATCCTGCTCGGCGCGCTCGCCGCGTTTCTCACGTGGCAATTGCGCGCGTTTTTGGCGGCAGGCGGAATCCTCCTGCTTGCGGTGATTTACATCGTCGTCGCGTTCTTCGCGTTCGTGAAATTCCGTTTCTGGCTGCCGCTGGTGTTCCCGGTCGGCGGCGCGATGTTGATGGAGCATTTGATGCTGGTTGCCTACCGCGTCATGTTTGAGGAAGCCCAGAAGCGGCACGTCAAATCCGTCTTTTCCAGGATCGTCTCGCCCGATGTCGTCGACAAACTGCTCCGGGCGGAAAAACTTTCGCTGGGCGGCGGGCGGCAGGAAATCACCGTTTATTTTGCGGACATTCGCGGCTTCACCGAATTCACCGACCAAAGCCAGGCCGCCGTGCTCGAACACATCCGCGTGCACAACCTTTCGGGCGTTGAGGCCGAGGCCGCCATCAACGAGGAGGCGCACGAAACGCTCGCCACGGTGAATCTCTATTTGGGCGCCGTCGCCAACGCCATCAAGCGGCACAACGGCACGCTCGACAAATACATCGGCGACTGCGCGATGGCGTTTTGGAACGCGCCCGTCCCGGATGAAAAGCACGCCGCCGCCTGCGTGCGCGCCGCGATTGACGCCCAGCGCGCCATTTACGAAATCAATCTGAAACGCGCCGCGGAAAACCAGAAACACGAGCTGGAAAACATCATGCTCCACGGCGGAACGCGCCCGAAACCCAAACTGCCGCTCCTCATGCTCGGCAGCGGCGTCAACACCGGCATGGCCACCGTCGGGCTGATGGGTTCAAACGAACACCTCCTGAATTACACCGCCTTCGGGCGCGAGGTGAACCTCGCCAGCCGGCTCGAAGCCATCTCCGGCCGCAGCCGCATCGTCATCAGCGCGGCCACTTACAACCGCCTGCTCCGCGACGACCCGGAACTGGCGGCGACGTGCGTCGCCCTGCCGCCGGTGAAGGTCAAGGGCATCGTCGCGGAGGTGAACATTTACGAGGTTCCGTGGCGGCCGCCCGGCGCATCGCCGTTTGACGAGGAGCTTTTCTCCTCCGCCAGGCCTTCGGAAGGCACGACGTTCACCGGCATCATCCAGCGCGAGGGCCATTGAACCGGAAAAATTTTAAGTTTTAAGTTTCAAGTTTTAAGCTAAAATGGCGGAAACGGTGCGGTTCAACTGAAAATTCAAAAATAAAAATGCGCACGGCGATTTATCCCGGCAGTTTTGACCCGCTGACCAACGGCCATCTGGACGTGGTTCAGCGCGCGGCCAAGTTGTTCGACCGCGTCATCGTGGCCGTCGCCAAAAACGATTCCAAGCGCCCGTTGTTCACGCTCGCCAAGCGGCTGGAGCTGGTGAGGGCCGCCGTGAGCCACCTGCCGCATGTGGAGGCCGACAGCTTTGACAACCTGCTCATCGAATATGTCGAGCAGCAAAAGGCGCAGGCGGTGGTGCGCGGATTGCGCGCCGTCTCGGATTTTGAATTTGAATTCCAGCTCGCGCTGATGAACCGCAAGCTGAACGGACGCATTGAGACGATTTTCATGATGCCGAAGGACACCTACACATTTTTAAGCTCGCGCATCGTGAAGGAAATCGCGTCACTCGGCGGCGATGTCAGCCCGTTCGTGCCGCCGCATGTGAAAGCCGCCCTGCTGGAAAAACTGAAGCCGCGCAAAAAGTTTTAATTTTCGGCCTCCGGTTGAACGGTTTCAACAGGTTCAAGCTCAAAACCCGCAATAACATGCTTTCGATCAATCTCCGCCATCTCGAGTTGCACGAAATCCGTTTGAAAGGCGAACTGGCCGCCGCCGGGCTGGATTTCGACCTGCACGACGAGATGATTCGCGCGGAACGGCCGGTGTGTTATGATTTGACGGTCGAGAAGCTGGATGACGCGCTGCTCGTGACCGGCTCGTTGCAGACGGTTTTGGACTGCCAGTGCGTCCGCTGTCTGAAGCCGTTCGAGCAGAGGCTGCTTCTGGAGGACTGGGCCTGTCATCTGCCGCTGACCGGCGAGGAAAAGGTGGCCGTAAACAACGATTGCGTGGACTTGACTCCGTTCGTGCGGGAAGATATGCTTCTCGAGCTTCCGCAGCATCCACTGTGCAAACCGGATTGCGGCGGATTGAAGAAGGGCCAGGCCCTCAAAACCGGCGGTAAGGACGTTGCAACGCCCTCTGCTTGGACTAAACTGGACAAATTAAAACTGTAATTTGAATTATGGGTGTTCCTAAACGCAAACCGTCAACGAGCCGGCAGAAAATGCGCCGCGCCTACAACAGCGTCCTGAAACTGCCGCAGATGAGCACTTGCCCGCAATGCGCCGCGCCTTATGTGCCGCACCGGGTCTGCCCGGCGTGCGGCTTTTACAAGGGCCGCCAGGTCTTGAGCGTCACAGCAGGTGCCTGACGTGGTTTTCGGCTGGTTGGTTCTGGATTTTGAGCCGGTGAGAAAATCGCCGCTCGATTTCTTTTCCGGTTTAAACTGATAATTTTCCGCATTCTATGCGAATTGCAGTGGATGTCATGGGTGGCGACCACGGCTGTGGCGTCGTTATTGCCGGCGTCAAAAAGGCGCTGGAAGACAACAAGAACATCACCGCCCTCTTTCTCGTCGGCCATCAGGACGAAATCCACGCCGCGCTGCCCGAGCGCGGTTTCCGCGACCATCGTGTGCGCGTCGTTCATGCCAGCGAAGTCGTGGAAATGGACGAAAAACCCGCCAGCGCTCTCCGCAAGAAACGCGACAGCTCCATCGCCCGCGCCGCGGAACTGGTCAGCGAAGGCAAAGCTGACGCCATGATTTCGCTCGGCAACACCGGCGGCCTGTTCGCGGCGGCCACGTTCAAGGTCGGGCGCATCCCCGGCGTCGAGCGTGGCTGCATCGCCGCAGTCATTCCGCGGCAGGAAAGCGAGTTTGTGCTCCTCGACGCGGGCGCGAACATCGAGTGCAAGCCACTGCACCTCGCCCAGTTCGCGGTGATGGGCAGCGTCTATTCGCGCGAAGTGCTGGGCATCCAAAAACCGCGCGTCGGCATCTTGAGCATCGGCACCGAGGATTCCAAGGGCAACGAGCTCACGCTGGCCGCCTTCAAGCTCTGCAAAAAACTGGATTTGAATTTCATCGGCAACGTCGAAGGGCACGACTTGTTCAAGGAACACGTGGACGTCGTCGTGTGCGACGGGTTTGTCGGCAACATCGTCCTGAAAACCGCCGAGAGCCTCGCCGTCGCGGTGTTTTCGATGCTGAAACGCGAGTTGATGCACAACACCAAGCGGCAGATCGGCGCGTATCTGGCCAAGGGCGCGTTTCACACCATCCGCCGCCGGATGGACCCGGAAGTCCACGGCGGTGCGCCGCTGCTCGGCTTCAACGGCATGGTGTTCAAGGCGCACGCCTCCGCGCGCGAACGCGCCGTCGCCAGCGCCATCCGCGTGACCACCGAGGCCGTGCAGCACCGCGTCAACCAAATCATCGCCGATGAAATCGCCCGCGCGAACCAGAAACTCGCCGCGGCGGAAATCCCCGTTTTAGCATGAGCACCAAATTCAAAAACCCGCGCGCCAAGTTTGATTTTCAGGGCCGCACCTGTTCCATCACCGGCGTCGGCGCCTATGTGCCGGAGAGAATCCTGACCAACGCCGAACTGGAAAAACTGGTGGACACGTCCGACGAATGGATCACCACGCGCACCGGCATCAAGGAACGGCACATGGCCGCGAAGGATGAATTCACCTCCGACATGGCGGCCAAGGCGGCCCAGCGCGCGATGAAAATGGCCGGCGTCACCGCCAGCCAGATTGATTTGATCATCGTCGCCACCATCACGCCGGACATGCCGTTCCCGGCGACGGCCTGCTTCGTGCAGCAGAAAATCGGCGCAAAACGCGCGGCGGCGTTCGACCTCGAAGCCGCGTGTTCCGGCTTCATTTACGGGCTGGAAATCGGCCAGCAGTTCGTCATGTCCCGCACCTACGACACAGTGCTGGTCATCGGCGCGGAAAAACTCTCGGCCATCACCGACTGGCAGGATCGCAACACCTGCGTGCTGTTTGGCGACGGCGCGGGCGCGGCCGTGCTGCAAAACCGGGAAAATTCCCACGGCCTGCTCACGGCGGTGATGGGCGCGGACGGCGGCAAGGCGAACCTGCTGTTCATGCCCGCCGGCGGCAGCCGCTGTCCGGCCTCGAAAGATTCGGTGGACGCGCGGATGCATTTCCTGCGGATGGAGGGCAAGGAAACCTTCAAAAACGCCGTGCAGGCGATGTGCTCGGCGGCGCAGGAAGTCCTGCGCCGGTGCGAGCTGGACATCACCCGCATCAAATGCGTCATCCCGCACCAGGCCAACCGCCGCATCATTGACGCGGTCGGCAACCGCCTCGGCGCAACGCCGGAGCAGATGTTCATCAATGTTCACCGCTACGGCAACACCTCGGCGGCGTCGGTGGCCATCGCGCTGGACGAGGCGGTGGTGTCGGGAAAAATCCAGCGCGGCGACCTGATCCTGCTCGTCGTTTTCGGCGCCGGGCTGACGTGGGGCGCGGCGGTCATTGAATGGTAAGGCTGATTCTTAAAATAGCTTCAGCTAATTTGACGGATTCCGGCGGCGTGCTAGTGTGATTCAATTTTATGAGCGCAAAAAGATTCGTCGGCGGCAGTTCGTTTGAACAACCAGTGACGGTTGAAGCGCGGCAGGCCAGCTTGGAGCTGTCTGCCGATACCGTTGTCATCTGCAAAAACGGCATCGAGTTCCGCAGCCCCACGCCGTTCCGTGAATGGGCCGAAATGACCGTGGCGCTGCAGCCCTCCGGCGGCGGCGGCCGGCTGCACTGCCATGGCGTGGTCATCGCCTGCTCCGGCAACAAGCACGCCGGCTACCATGTGGCGATGGTTTTCACCGGCCTGACCAAGCAGGGGCAGATGCGCCTGGCTTCAATGTCCCACTCGGAATTGGGCGCGCGCTGAGCGGCGTGTGTCCCGGCGGGAATTCGTGCGACGAATTCGGCTTTTCTGCCGCGGTGGTTTTTGTTTACCTGTCCCGGTCTGAATTTTCCGAACAAAAACAACTTTTATGCCAATTCAACTTCGAGACAAATCACAGTGCCAATACGATCTGCTTTCGCTCGGTGAAATCATGCTGCGCTTCGATCCGGGCGAGGGCCGCATCCGCACCACGCGCCAGTTCAAAATCTGGGAGGGCGGCGGCGAATATAACGTCGCGCGCGGCCTGCGCCGCTGTTTCGGCCTGAAAACCGCCGTCGCCACGGCTTTCGCCGACAACGACGTCGGCCGGCTGTTGGAGGATTTTGTTTTGCAGGGCGGCGTCAGCACCGAGTTCATCAAATGGTCGCCTTTCGACGGCGTCGGGCGCGTGACGCGCAACGGGCTGAATTTCACCGAGCGCGGCTTTGGCGTGCGCGGCGCGGTGGGCGTTTCCGACCGCGGCCACACCGCCGCGAGCCAGCTCAAGGCCGGCGATTTCGACTGGGATCACATCTTCGGCAAAACCGGCGTCCGCTGGCTGCACACCGGCGGCATATTCGCCGCGTTGAGCGACACCACGCCGCAACTCGTCATCGAGGCGGTCAAAAAGGCCAAGCAATACGGCACGATTGTCAGCTACGATCTGAATTACCGCCCGTCGCTCTGGAAATCCATCGGCGGCCAGAAACGCGCGCAGGAGGTGAACCAGGAAATCGCCAAATACGTGGATGTGATGATCGGCAACGAGGAGGATTTCACCGCGTGCCTCGGATTCCACGTCGAGGGCGCGGATGAAAACCTGCTGCACATTGACGTGACCGCGTTCAAGAAAATGATCGAGACGGCGGTGAAGGCGTATCCGAATTTCAAGGCGACGGCCACGACGTTGCGCGCGGCGAAGACGGCGACGGTGAATGACTGGGCGGCCATCGCATGGATGGACGGCAAATTTTACGAGAGCCGGAAATATCCCGACCTTGAAATCCTCGACCGCGTCGGCGGCGGCGACAGCTTCGCGTCCGGTTTCATTTATGGCGTGATGACCTCCGGCGATCCGCAGAAGGCGGTGAATTACGGCGCGGCGCACGGCGCGCTGGCCATGACAACGCCCGGCGACACCTCGATGGCCGACCTCAAGGAAGTTGAAAAATTGATGAAGGGCGGCGGCGCCCGCGTGCAGCGGTAATTGTTTCCGGAAAAAATCAAGGGCGTGGATTTCTCCGCGCCCTTTTTGTTTAAACTTTGAAACTTCTACCGTTGAATGCGCGCCGAGCCGCCCTTGGCGAACGCGCGGACCTGTTCCACGGTTGACATGGTCGTGTCGCCGGGGAACGTGGTGAGCAGCGCGCCGTGCGCCCAGCCGAGCTTGACGGATTCCTCGGGCGTTTCGCCGGAAAGCAGGCCGTAGAAAAAGCCGGAGGCATAACCATCGCCGCCGCCGACGCGGTCCAGCACGTCCAGTTCGCACGTCGGCGAGGTGTAGGTCTTGCCCTCAACCCACGCAACCGCGCCCCACGAATGGCGGTTGGTCGAGTGAACCTCCCGCATCGTGGTGGCAACCACCTTGACGTGCGGATGTTTTTTCGTGACGTTGCCCATCATGCTGAAGAACGCGCTCGGGTCGAGCTTCGACTTCGCCTCCACCGACGGGCCGGGGATGCCGAGGCCGAGCTGCAGATCTTCCTCGTTGCCAACGAGCACGTCCACGTTCTTGACGATTTTGTCGAGCACGGCGACGGCATGGTCGTGGCCACCGATGATGTTCCAGAGCTTCGCGCGGTAATTGAGGTCAAACGACGTGACGGCACCGGCAGCCTTCGCCGCCTTCATGGCCTCGATGATGACCTCGGAAGTCGTTGGCGACAGCGCGGCGAAAATGCCGCCGCTGTGGAACCAGCGGACGCCCTGGCCGAAAATTTCCTTCCAGTTGAAATCGCCGGGCTTGAGTTGCGCGGCGGCCTCGTTGCAGCGGTTGTAGAACACCACCGGCGCGCGGACGCCCTGGCCACGGTCGCTGTAAACCGCCGCCATGTTCGGGCCGTGGACGCCGTCGTGCTTGAATTGTTTGTAAAACGGTTTCACGCCCATGGCGCGGACGCGCTCGGCAATCAAATCGCCGACGGGATAATTCACCATCGCCGTGGCGATGCCGGTGTTCAGGCGGAAGCAGTCGGACAGATTGGCGGCGCAGTTGAATTCGCCGCCGCTGACGTGGATGTCGCAGTGCGTCGCCTTGCGGAACGGAATGACGCCCGGATCAAGCCGGTGGACCAGCGCGCCGAGGGACAGGAAATCCAACGCGCCCTTTTTGGGGATGTTCAGACCTTTGCTCATGATTTTTGGTTGCAAGTTGTAATTGTTGAATCGTTCAATTTCCCAAAACGCTTGGGAGGCTCAATGGCCATTGGGGAATGATGATGGCCGAAACCACGGCGGTTTGTCTGCAAAAAAATCGAGCGCTAAAGGATGAAATCAACCCGGCTAATCATTTTAAGGGAAATGCCAACCGCCATTCCCCCGCGAACCCAGTCCGCCGGCGCCCCTGCTTACCGAAACCGGCGAGCCGGATAAGCTTGCCCTTCACGCGCAAGCGGGCATAGTAAATGCCCGATGGAACATGACGGATCACAAGATTTGCACAAGGCGTTTTCTGCCATCCCCTGCCCGGTTTGGCGGCGTTTGAAATCGTTGTGAAATCATGGCTTGCGCCCGTAGCTCAGTTGGATAGAGCATCTGCCTTCTAAGCAGAGGGTCTTGGGTTCGAATCCCAACGGGCGCACCAGCAAAATCAAGATTTCCCTTTCCACCCCATTCAGGTCCAAAACTGGCCGGATTGCGCCGTCCACCCGGCTCAAACATTGGCACGGATCGCGCCCGCTCCATCGGGTCGGAAACTGGCGCGAGGATGGATTTCGCATTGCGACTTTAGCTGGCTTGGCGGACGGAAAGTTTTATGCTTTGCGCGCATGGCCGGAAACTTAAATGACCTGCTCAAGGCGACATCGCGCTCGTTTTACCTGACGTTGCGCGTGCTGCCGGCGCGCGTGCGCCCGCAAATCGGCCTGGCGTATCTGCTCGCGCGCACAACCGACACCATCGCCGACACGGAACTCGTCCCGCTCCCGCAGCGGCTCGACGCGCTGCACGAACTCCGCGAACGGATTCTTGGCCAAAGTTCCGCACCCCTGGATTTTGGCGGGCTGGCGCAACAGCAAAACGCGTCCGCCGAAAAATTGCTGCTGGAAAAGGCCGGGGACAGCCTTGCGTTGCTGCAAACGCTTTCGCCGGAGGATTTGCGGCTGGTGCGCGACGTTCTCGCCACCATCACCAGCGGGCAGGAACTGGATTTACGACGGTTCGCCGGTTCGTCCGCCGACAAAATCATCGCGCTGGAAACTGATGCCGAGCTGGACGATTACACCCACCGCGTGGCCGGCTGCGTGGGCGGGTTCTGGACGAAAATTTGCCGCGCGCATCTGTTTCCGGCCGCGCAACTGGATGAAAAGCAATTCATCGCCGACGGCATCCGCTTCGGCAAGGGGCTGCAACTGGTGAACATCCTGCGCGACCTGCCGGCGGATTTGAAAAAAGGCCGCTGCTATCTGCCGATGCAAAAACTGGAGCCGGCGAAATTGTTTCCGGAAACCCTGCTCTCGCCGGTCAACGAGGCGAAGTTCCTGCCGTTTTATCACCGGTATCTGGACGAGGCGCAGTCGCATTTGCGCGCGGGCTGGAATTACACGAATACGCTGCCGTTCGGCCAGTTCCGCGTGCGCCTGGCGTGCGCGTGGCCGATTTTGCTCGGTGTGAAGACGATTCAAAAGCTGCGCGCGGCGAACGTGATGGATTTGCGGAAGCGCGTGAAGGTGTCGCGCGGCGAGGTTCGCGGCATCCTGCTGCGCTCGATGCTGGCCAGTCCGCTGCCGTTTGTATGGCGGCGGCTGTTCCCGTCCGGCGGAAAAGCAGTTGCATCCGGCGATGAATTGGCGTAAGAAAACGCCATGCAAATTTCCAAGTTGTTGTCAGCCGTTTGCGCGACGGCGTTTTTTTGGGGGGGAATCACTGTTCGCGCGCAGGACAATCCGGCGCAGGCCGCGGCGCGCGCGGCATTGATGGAAAAAATGTCCGAGCTGGACGCGCAGCAAAACAAACCGGCCAATGCCACCCCGCCGGCCATCGTGGTGACGGCTTCCGGCGCCAGGCAGGAGCAGGCCAGCCAGCCGACAAACGCCGCGCCAACGGGGAAGCCAGCACCCGCTGCAACTGAAAATGCGGTGATGACGCCGGTCAACCCGCCGGCTTCCAAGGCGGAAAAAGCCGCCGCCAAGGCCAGAGCCAAACAGGAAGCAGATATGGCCGCCGCCGAGCTGAAGGCCCAGAAGGAAGCGGACGCAAAAGCCGCAAAGCAGAAGGCTGCCGACGAAGCCGCCGCCAAGGCACAGGCCAAAGCCAAGGCCAAGTTGGATGCGCAGCAGGTCGCCGCCGAGCTGAAAGCCCAGAAAGAGGCGGACGCAAAAGCCGCGAAACAAAAGGCTGCCGACGAGGCCGCCGCCAAGACGCAGGCCAAAGCCAAGGCCAAACTGGATGCGCAGCAGGCCGCCGCCGATTTGAAGGCGAAGAAGCAGGCTGCAGCCGCCGCAAAAGCGAAATCCATCCCAACGACCGCACCAGCAGCCCCGGTTGTTTTTGCTCCCGTGCCGCCGCAGCAAACAATTCCTGTGGCAACTCCCCCGGCAAATCAGCAGCCCACAGCAACACCACCGCAGGCTGTTGTCGCCACACCGACCGCAAAACCCGTCGCGCCAGCGGTCGCGCCCGCTGTCAAACCGGTGCCGCCAGCCGATGCGGATTATGCCGGAAAGTCGCTGGGCCTGAAGCCGATTGAAGCGCCGCCGGTTCCCGTTTCGGCGCAGAAAGAGGCGGAATTGCAGACCCTGCTGGCGAAATACATGGCCAACCAGATTTCGCCGGATGAATACCAAAAGGCGCGCGCCGCAATTCTCGCCGAGCCTTGAAATCTTTTTTCGACCGCGCCCGCCGGATTTTTTCCGGCGGGTTTTTTGTTTAGCAACCTTGAACTTTCACCTCCGAACCCTAAACTTCAGGCGTCATGCACGATTTTCATTACTCCGGCAACCGGCTTTTTTGCGAGGGCGTCTCCATCGAGTCGCTCGCGCGCAAGTTCGGCACGCCGCTTTATGTCTATTCGCAGCGCACGTTGACGGAGCATTTCCAAAAGCTGGACCGGGCGCTGACGCCGCTGGACCACCTGGTTTGCTTCGCAATGAAGGCGAATTCAAATCTTTCCGTCCTGCGCGTTCTGGCCGGTCTCGGCAGCGGCTTTGACATCGTGAGCGGCGGCGAATTGCAGCGCGTCATCGCGGCGGGTGGCGACCCGCGCCGGTGCGTTTTCGCCGGCGTGGGAAAAACGGAGGCGGAAATTGAATTCGCCCTGCGCCGGGGGATTTATTCCTTCAACGCGGAGAGCGAGCCGGAATTGCTGCGCATCAACCGCGTCGCCGCACGCCTGAAAAAAATCGCGCCCGTCGCCGTGCGCGTGAATCCCGGCGTGGATGCCCACACCCACGCGAAAATCACCACCGGCACCTACGAGAACAAATTCGGCGTCCAGTTCGAGCAGGTCGAGGGCGTTTACGCCCGCGCCGGCAAATTGAAAAACCTGCGGCTGCGCGGATTGCAGATGCACATCGGCTCGCAGATCACCGAGACGACCCCGTTTGAACAGGCGGTGAAAAAAGTCCTGCCGCTGGTGCAAAAATTGAAGGCGAAACACGGCCTGGAATTTTTCAGCCTCGGCGGCGGACTGGGAATTGTTTATGAACCCGCGCTCGCCAGCGGAACGGCGGCGTGGTGGAAAACCGCCCCGGCGAAGGACATCCTGACGCCGCAAAAATACGCCGCGCGGCTGGCGCCGCTGCTGCGCACGCGGGGGTTGAAAATTTTGATCGAGCCGGGCCGGTTCATCGTCGGCAACGCGGGCATTCTCGTCACGCGCGTCGAATATGTGAAACGCACGGGCCGGAAGAATTTTGTCATTGTGGACGCCGCGATGAATGACCTGATTCGTCCCGCGTTTTATGACGCCTATCACGAAATCGTGCCGCTCGCGCGCCGGGGCAATTCAATGCTCAAGTCCGACGTGGTCGGGCCGATTTGTGAATCGGGGGATTATTTTTGCAAGGACCGGCCGCTGCTGAAAGTCGGCGAGGGCGATTATCTCGCGCTTTTGAGCGCGGGGGCTTATGGTTTTGTCATGGCCGGCAATTACAACACGCGCCCGCTGGCCGCCGAAATCCTGGTGAGCGGCAGACGCGCCGCTGCCGCGCGCGAACGCCAGCCAGTGAAGGCGATTTGGTCCGGCGAGAAAGTTGTGGCATGGTTGAGGTAGCATTGTGAACGAAGAATTTTCCATCGCGGCGCACTGGCCGGGCGGGTTTGATGAAACCGGCCTGCGGGACTGGGCGGAAAACCTGCGGCGGCAACTGCCCGCGCCGCGGGTTTCGCTCGGCCTGGTTTTCATGTCGCCCAAAATGTTCCCGTTCGCCCGGCAGGCGCTGGAGATTCTGCGCGTCCACGCCCGGATCCCGCTGCTCGCCGGCTGTTCGGGCGCCGGGCTGATCGCCGGGGCGCAGGAAATCGAGGACGCGCCCGGGCTTGTGCTCGCGCTCTACTCGCTGCCCGGCGCGGAGTTGACGGGTTTTCGCTTCACGCAGGAACAGGTCGAGCAATCCGGCGAATCGGGCTACTGGCATCAGGAAACCGGCGTCGAACCGGCGCGCACGAACGGCTGGCTCGTTTTCATTGACCCGTTTCATCTGGACTCGGAAAGCTGGATCCGCTCGTGGAACGAGGCTTACGCGCCGCTGCCCGCGTTTGGCGGCCTGGCCAGCGGCGCGCTCAACCAGCAGACGGCGCAGGTTTATCTGAATGGCGACGTGTTCGAGGACGGCGGCGTGGCGATTTC
The DNA here is from genome assembly GCA_964655855.1 of uncultured Bifidobacteriaceae bacterium. Taxonomy (GTDB): domain Bacteria; phylum Verrucomicrobiota; class Verrucomicrobiia; order Limisphaerales; family UBA11358; genus UBA11358. The sequence goes on along the minus strand of CAZZPE010000001.1, from coordinate 155,334 downwards.
CGTCGGCGGTGACGTGAAGCTGGAGGGCGTCATTTCGCAGGGCTGCACGCCCATCGGCGAAAGCTGGACGCTCACGCGCGTGGAAAAAAATCTGATCCACCAGATTGCCAACCGGCCCGCCTACGCCGTGCTGAACGAGACTTTTCAAAAACTTTCGCCCGACGAACAACGCAAGACGCATAACAACCTGCTCATCGGCCTGGTCGTGAACGAATACCGCGAAGATTTTCACCGCGGCGATTTTCTCGTGCGCAATCTCATCGGCGGCGACCCGCAGTCCGGCGTGCTGGCCGTGGGCGCGCTGCCGCGCATGGGGCAGATGATGCAATTCCAGCGGCGCGACGCGGCGGCGGCGACCGAGGACATGAACGAAATGCTCACCAGCGCCAGGACGCAGCTCGGCGGCGCGACGATTTACGGCGGCTGCCTCTGCTGCTGCAACGGGCGCGGCAAACACCTGTTTGGCCGCGCGAGCCACGACGCCGAAATGGTGCAGGAACGGCTCGGACCGCTCGGCCTTGCCGGTTTTTTCTGCAACGGCGAGATCGGCCCCGTCGGCGGGAAAAATTATCTCCACGGTTTCACGGCGTCGCTTGCGCTGTTTGTTAAAAAATAGGCGCGAAGCCTGCGGGACATTGCGCGCCGTCCGTTCCGGTTTTCATCCGCACAAATGGGTGCGCTCCACGCCGGGAGTCCTTGCTGGCACTGCGTTTGGCGTCAGATTGGGTTTGCATTTGCCCGCCAAGTCGTCATGCTCGTTTTAATGTCTGAGGAACAACAGCCGGAAGAATTGAGCCGTCCTGCGCAGGTAAAAGGTCCTGGCCCGCGCCGCCGGGGCCGTCGCGGCGGGCGCGGCCGCAGCCGGGGTCCGCGTCAACAGCCGCCAGCCGCGCCGGTTGAAGGAATCCCCGCGCCCGCGCCGGCTGATCCTTTTTCCGAACCGTCAACACCGGCGGAATCACCGGCAAAACGGATCGAACCCGAACCGCCAATTCGGCTGCGCGAAGAGATGCCGGTGCGTCCCGTGCCGTCAAAGCAGAGAATTCAGCCGCCGGCTCCCGCCGTGATTTCAGCACCGGTTTCAGCGCCGGCTCCGGTCGCGCGCGTCGCGCACGCCGTCCAACCCGACGGTTCGGCCATCGGCCAGATTGTCGGGGAAGTCAGACACATCGTCGAATCGCTGGAGCAGTCGCTGGAGCAAATGGAGGAGGTTTTGCGGCTGGTGGAACTGGCCGAGCACCAGAAGTTCACGGACGAACGCGAGCTGGAATCGCTGCGCCGCGCCCTGCACAAACTTCAGCCGCCGCACCGGGAGCACCGGGAACGGCGGGAAGAGAACCATTAAATTTGCCGGCCTTTTCCGCCCGCTGCCAGCGCAGGCCGGCGGCGCCTGGGCGGTTAAAATTTGATAAGGGATTGGCAAAATCCGGCTGGCTTTATTTATCCGTTTGCTTCAAGCTTTCGTCCATCAACAATGATGTCTGCCACCGCCCGGCAGCGGTGTTTTTCCGGTCGGCCGCGCGTAAATGGCAGATAATTTTTTACAACAATGTCAAATTGACCGGTTCGATCGCCTGCAAAAAACAAATCCGATTGCCATGAAATCCCCGCGTAACTTTGTGAAATTCGCCCGGCTGCTTCTGCTTTTGCCAATCGCCTGCGTTCTGCTGGGATTTGCGACCACCCCGGCCAACGCCGCCGACCCCTCGCTGGAACAACGCGTGGCCCGGCTCGAACAGGCGTCGCAAGCCGCCGCACCGGTCATCAACAACGGCGACAACGCCTGGATGCTCGCCAGCTGCGCGCTGGTGCTGATGATGACCGCGCCGGGGCTGATTCTGTTTTACGGCGGGCTGGTGCGCAGCAAAAACGTCCTGTCCACGATGATGCACAGCCTGATTCTCATGGCGCTGGTCTCGGCGCTGTGGATGCTGTTCGGCTACAGCATGGCGTTCGCCCCGGGCAACGCGTTCGTCGGAAATCCGCTGACCTATTTTCTGCTCAAGGGCGTCGGCGGCGCGCCCAACGGGGATTACTCGGCCACGGTGCCGCAGCAGACTTTCATGCTGTTTCAAATGATGTTCGCCATCATCACGCCCGCGCTCATCAGCGGCGCGGTCGCGGAGCGGATCAAGTTCAAGGCTTACGTCCTGTTCACGGTGCTCTGGGTCACGGTCGTTTATTTTCCGCTGTGCCACATGGTCTGGGGCACGGGCGGCTTTTTCAACTGGACGCTCGGCGGAAAAATCCCGGTGCTGGATTTCGCGGGCGGCACGGTCGTCCACATCAGCTCCGGTGTTTCGGCGCTGGTCTGCGCGATTGTGCTCGGCAGGCGCAGCGGCTATCCGCAGGAACCGATGCTGCCGCACAACGTCGTCCTGAGCCTCATCGGGGCGGGATTGCTCTGGGTCGGCTGGTTCGGGTTCAACGCCGGCAGCGCGCTGAACGCCGGGACGCTCGCCACCAGCGCGTTCGCCGCGACGCATTTTTCCGCCGCCGCCGCCGCGTTGAGCTGGGCGGTGACCGAATGGCTGCACAAGGGCCGGCCCAGCGTGCTCGGCGCGGCCTCCGGCATGGTCGCGGGACTGGCCACCGTCACGCCCGCGTCGGGATTTGTCTCCGTGCCGGCGGCGTTTTGCATCGGGCTGGCCGCGGGCATCATCTGCTATTTTGCGGTGACGAAATTGAAAATGCGGTTTGCCTACGACGATTCACTGGACGTGTTTGGCGTCCACGGCATCGGCAGCATGACGGGCATGTTGATGCTCGGTTTTCTGGCGAGCGCGGCCGTGAATCCCGCGATTGCCTCCACCTTCCACGCCAACGGCATCGCCGTCTCGCTCGCGGGCGGCACCGCGCAATTTTTCAACCAGGCCATCGGGGTCATCTTCACGGCGGTTTTTGCGGGCGGCGTGACGTTCATCCTCCTCAAGCTGGTGGACAAGCTGATCGGCCTGCGCGTGGATGTTGAGGACGAGGACGCCGGCCTGGACCTCACGCAGCATGGCGAACGCGCCTACACCGAATAACAACCCGACACCCTGACGTTTTATGAAAAAAATCGAGGCCATCATCAAGCCGTTCAAGTTGAACGACGTCAAAACCGCTCTGAACGAAATCGGCATCCAGGGCATGACCGTCACCGAGGTCAAGGGCTTCGGGCGGCAGAAGGGACACACCGAGATTTATCGCGGCAGCGAATACACCGTGGATTTCCTGCCGAAGATAAAAATCGAAAGCGTCCTGCCGGACAATCTCGCGGCGCAGGCCGTTCAGGCCATCATCAAGGCGGCCAAGACCGGCAAGATCGGCGACGGCAAGGTTTTTGTCTGGAGCATTGACGACGCCTTCCGCATCCGCACCGAGGAACAGGGCGACAGCGCGGTGTAAAGGAGCTTATTCCAGCATTTTCACCACCGCCGCCGCGTTACCCGTCGGTGGCTGACACGAATTGCCGGTGCAAAGGTAAACCACCGGCCCGTTTTTCAACGGCAGCATCCGTTCAAATTCCCCGACGGCTCCAGTGTTGCCCAAAACAATCTTGTTCGGCTGATAAACCGAGTGAGCCGCGCGGAGCAATTCCTGGAATGCCGGCGAATCATCCCCGCCGGCAATCACCAGACGCACCGGCTCCTGCAACGAGAAATCCAGCGCCTGCAGCATGAACGGCATCGCCTGCGGAAAATCCCGCAGCCGGCCGGCAAACAGCCGCAAAGTTTTTCCGGCGGCTCCGGCGAAATCCTTCCGCCCGGTGATGGCACCAAGTTTCAGCAGCGCGAGCGCGGCGACGGAATTGCCGCTCGGCACCGCGCCGTCGTAATCGTCCTTCATCCGCAGGATCAAATCCTCCGCGCCCTTTGCGCTCTGCCAGAAGCCGCCGTTTTCCGAATCGTAAAATTGGGCGAGCATGGAATCGGCCAGTTCAATCGCAAAATCCAGATGCGCCGGTCCGAGCGTGGCCTCGTAAAGCTCGATCGCGCCGGAAAGCAGAAATGCGTAAGCTTCGAGCAATTGCACGTTGTCCCGCTCGCCGTCGCGCCACCGGTGGAAAAGCGTTCCGGTAGGGCGTGTCACTCCGTGCGCGCCGGCGGCGGGCAGAGGACTGCCCGCCCCACCTTGCGGCGGCTGCCACAATTTCTCCTGAATGAACCGCAAATTTTTCTCCGCTGCCGCGCGGTATTTTCCATCGCCCAAAACGGCGGACGCCCGCGCAAACGCGCCGAGCATCAGACCGTTCCATGACGCGAGAATCTTGTCGTCCAGATGCGGACGGATGCGTTTCGCGCGCGCGGCGAGCATTTTTCTTTTGGCCGATTGCAGCAAAGGCAAATCGTCCGACGGCACGTCCGGATTCACGACGCTCAAGACATTTTGTCCGGCCAATGGCTCCGGGTGGCTGTGGTCCAAAAAATTGCCCTCGGCGGTGATGCCGAAAAACTGCGCGGCAACGTTGAATTCCTCGACGGTGAGCAGCCTGGAAAGCTCGTCCTTCGTCCAGCAGTAAAATTTCCCCTCGTGGCCCTCGCTGTCGGCGTCCTCGGCGGAGAAAAATCCGCCGCCGGGATGGGTCATGTCGCGCAAAACGTAATCGAGAATGTCGCGCGCAACGTCCGCGTGGCGCGCGTCGCCGCTGACGAGAAAGGCGTCGAGATAAAGCTGCGCGAGCTGGGCATTGTCGTAGAGCATCTTCTCGAAATGCGGCACGAGCCATCCGGCATCCACGGAATAGCGCGCATAACCGCCGCCAAGCTGGTCGTGAATGCCACCGGCGGCCATGCATTCGCAGGTGTGCAAAACCAGCCGCGCAGCCTCGTCGTCACGGAACCGTTTCGCGCAGCGCAGCAAAAACGAGGGAATGCCCGGCTGTGGAAATTTCGGCGCGCCGCCAAATCCGCCGTGAACCGCGTCGCAGCTTGATTTGAACATTTCCGCCGCATTTTTCAAAACGTCCGCCGTCAACGGCAGATTTGATCCGGCGGAATTTTCCGCAAGCGCCTCGAGCCGCGCATGGATTTCCCCGGCGGACGCGGCGATTTCACTTTTTCGCTCCTGCCAGAGCTGGCTGATTTGCCGGAGCAATTGCAAAAAGCCCGGCCGGTCGTGGCGCGCGTCCGGCGGGAAATAGGTGCCGCCGAAAAACGGCTTCAGCTCCGGCGTGAGAAAAACATTCATTGGCCAGCCGCCGGAGCCGGTTGTCGCCTGCACGAAGGCCATGTAAATCTTGTCCACGTCCGGCCGCTCCTCGCGATCCACCTTGATGCTGACAAAATGTTCGTTGAGATATTTCCCGACGCGCTCGTCCTCGAACGACTCGCGCTCCATCACATGGCACCAGTGGCAGGTCGAATAGCCGACGCTCAAAAGAACCGGCTTGTTCTCCGCGCGCGCCCGGGCAAACGCCTCGTCATTCCACGCAAACCAGTCCACGGGATTGTGCGCGTGCTGGAGCAGATACGGCGATTTCTCCCTTGCCAGACGGTTGGTGTGTTTGGCCGACATCGCAAAACTCTGCCTCATAATCCGGTCCGCCGCGAATAATTTTGCGTCGTCACCCGCGCGCGGCTGCGCTAGGCTGGCGTCATGTTGTCGGAAAAACCGTGGCGCGCGGAGGCCGTGATGCTGTTTTGCGCGGCGCAATCTGTCTGCCTTGCCGCCGGCCTGACCCTCGTCGGGCTCCTGCAAAAGGCCGGCTTCGCCGTGTTCAAATCGCCGGACGGTTTTGGCACGGTGCTGCTGGCCACCCTGAGTTTTCAAGGCGCGGCCTGGCTGCTCATCTGGATCTTTCTGCGGCAGCATCAAACGGACTGGCGCGACGCCTTTGGCCTGCGAAAGAACAACCTGCCGCACGCGCTGCTCGTGGCGCTGGCAGTCGCGATTGTAATTCTGCCCGCCGCGCTGCTGTTGGAAAACGGGTCGGCCGCGCTGCTGGAAAAAATCGGCTGGCCGCCGGAAAACGAGGCCGCCGTGCGTCTGCTCACGGACGCGAAATCGCCGGAGCTGCGCGTCTATCTCGGATTTTTCGCCGTCGTGCTCGCGCCGGTGGCGGAGGAATTCATTTTCCGCGGAATGTTGTATCCGTTCGTCAAACAGCTCGGCTGGCCGCGGCTGGCGCTGTTCGGCACGAGCTTCTTGTTCGCGGCCATCCATCTGGACGCGGCGATTTTCGCGCCGCTGTTCGTGCTGGCGCTGGCGCTGATCTGGCTTTACGAGAAAACCGACAACCTGCTTGCGCCCATCGCGGCGCACAGCCTGTTCAACGCCGCGAATCTCGTCATTCTGCTGTCGCAAAAATGAAATGAACGAATTTGATCTCATCGCGCGCCTGACAAAATCGCTGCCGACGAACCAAAGCGTCGTGACCGGCGCGGGCGATGATTGCGCCGTGCTGGATTTGGGCGCGGCGGACCGGCTGGTTTTGTTCAAGACCGACGCGGTGGTGGAAGGAATCCATTTCACGAAAGACACGCCGCCGGAAAAAACCGGCCGCAAGGCGCTGGCGCGGTGCCTGAGCGACATCGCGGCGATGGCCGGCACGCCGGTCGCCGCGCTTGTCACCCTCGGCCTGCCGGAAAAATTCGATCCGGAGTTTGTGTCAAAAATCTACGACGGCCTGAACGCGTTGGCGGAAAAAACCGGCGTGGCGGTTGTCGGCGGCGAAACGACGACCAATCCGGGGCGCATTTTCATTTCCGTTGCGCTGCTCGGAACCGTCGCGCGGGGGAAACAGGTTCCGCGCAGCGGCGCGAAAACCGGCGACGCGATTTTTGTGACCGGCGAACTCGGCGGTTCGCTGGCGGGAAAACACCTGGAATTCGAGCCGCGGCTCGACGAGGCGCGCTGGCTGGCGGAACATTTTTCCATCCACGCGATGATTGACTTGAGCGACGGGCTGGCCGGCGATTTGCGGCACATTTTGAAGGCCAGCGGCACCGGCGCGGAACTGCTGAAATCGGCAATCCCGGTTTCCCGCGCGTCGAAATTGCAGGCGCAAAAAGGCTCGTCCGCCAAACCGGCGCTTGCCGCCGCGCTGACGGACGGCGAGGATTTTGAATTGCTGTTCACGGTCGCCAGCCGCGACGCGGTGAAGCTGCTGGACGCCTGGAAGAAAAAGTTTCCGAAATTGAAATTGAGCTGCATCGGGAAAGTCGTCGCGGGTGATGGCGTCATCCTTCGCGACAAGACCGGCGCGCAAAAGCTGAACGCCCATGGCTACGTTCATTTCGCATAGAAAGTGGCACAGGCTTCCAGCCTGTGTCTTTCTTCGGCCGAATCGCACAGGCAAGATGCCTATGCCACTATGAATGCATTTATTTCACATAGCCCGGCGGAGACCGAATCGCTCGGCGAGAGCTGGGGCCGCGCGGCGCAGCGCGGCCTGGTCGTCGCGCTGTCCGGCGAGCTGGGCGCGGGCAAGACGCAACTGGTGAAGGGCCTCGCGCGCGGACTCGGCGTCACGGCTCGGGTGCATTCGCCGACGTTCACGCTCGTGAACGAATACACCGGCGGGCGGCTGCGGCTGTTCCACCTGGATTTATACCGGCTGGAAACGGGCGCGCAGATTTTGTCCGCCGGGCTGGAGGAATTTTTCCAGCCGGACGGCGTGGCGGTGGTGGAATGGGCCGAACGGATTGCGGATTGCGGATTGCGGATTGCGGATTTCAAAAATGTGAAGATTGAAATTGCCGGCGAAACGGAACGGAAAATTATTTATGACAATCCTAGCGCTTGAATTTTCGTCGCCGCAACGGAGCGTGGCCGTTTTGCGGACGGACGGACTGGCCATCGCCGCCGAGGTCGTCGAAACCGGCGGGCGCGGAACGAACGCCTTCGGAATGATTGAGCAGGCCCTGACCGGGGCGAAAATCGAGCGCGAACAGATTGACGTGCTGGCCGTCGGCCTCGGCCCCGGTTCCTACACCGGCATTCGCGCGGCGATCTCGCTGGCGCAGGGCTGGCAATTGGCGCGCGGCGTGAAGCTGCTGGGCGTGAGCAGCGTGGAAACCATCGCGGCACAGGCGCACGCGGAAAAAATCCCGGGCCGCGTGAACGTGGTGATTGACGCGCAGCGGAATGAATTTTATCTGGCAACGCATGAAATCACCGTGGACGGCTGGCGGGAAATTGCACCGCTGAAAATCATGACGAAGGCGGAAGTCGAATCGCGCGCGGCGGGAGGCGAAATGCTCGTCGGGCCGGAGGTGACAAAATGGTTTCCCGGCGGACGGTTGATTTTTCCGCGCGCGGCGGTGTTGGCGGAACTGGCCGGCCGCCGGAGCGACTTCACCCCGGGCGAAGGGCTGGAGCCGATTTACCTGCGGGAGACGAATTTCGTGAAGGCGCCGCCGGTGCGCCATACAAAGTAAAGTTTGCAGCGACAGCGCGCGGTTATAAACTGTGCGCGTGAAAGCCGCAATTTTGCAGGGGAAAGAACTTATCCGGATTGAAGATGTCGCGCCGCCGCCGCTGAAATCCGGCGAAGTCCGCATCCAGATCGGGGCCGCGTTGACCTGCGGCACCGACCTCAAGGTGTTCAAACGCGGCTATCACGCGAAGATGATCGTGCCGCCCGCCGTTTTCGGCCACGAGCTGGCGGGCGTCATTTCGGAGCTGGGCGACGGCGGTTCGGAGCTGGGATGGAAAACCGGCGACCGCGTGGTTCCGGCCAATTCCGCGCCTTGCGGCAACTGCTTTTACTGCAAGGCCGGCCAGGAAAACATTTGCGACGATTTGCAGTTTCTCAACGGCGCCTATGCCGAGTCCATCGTCGTGCCAGCGCGGCTCGTTCAAAAAAACCTCCTGCGTCTCAAGCCGGAAACGGCTTTGGCCGACGCCGCGCTCACGGAACCGCTGGCGTGCGTCGTGCAGGGCGTGGACGACACGAAATTGCGCGCCGGGCAGCAAGTGCTCGTCATCGGCGCGGGACCGATCGGCCTGATGTTCACCGCGCTGGCCAGACATCTCGGCTGCGATGTGACAATGGCCGGACGGCACGCGGTGCGGCTGGAGGCGGCGCGGCGAATGGGCGCCAATCAGGCGATTGACATCGGCGACGGGTGGAATCTGCCCGCAAAAATCCGTGCGGCGACGAAGGCGCATTTTGACGTGGTGATTGAAGCGGTGGGCCGGCCCGAAACGTGGGAGGCGAGTGTGCGGCTGGTGCGCAAGGGCGGCACGGTGAATTTTTTTGGGGGCTGCCCGGCTGGCACGACCGTCACGCTGGACACCTCGTTCATCCATTACTCCGACCTCACGTTGCTGGCGAGTTTCCATCATACACCGCGCGCCATCCGCCGGGCGCTGGAATTCATCGAGGCGGGCGTCATCCGGGGGGACGATTTCGTGGACGGCGAATGTCCATTGACGAAACTGCCGGAGCTGTTCAAGTCAATGGCCGCGGGCAATCGCGCCATCAAGACGTTGATTCATGTGCATGAATGACGCCTGCGGCGAATGACTAAACCATAATGACCAATGACTGAAGAATGACGAAAACTGAATGACGACAAGGTGACTGCACGGCGGGTTTTAGGAATTGGTCATTGGAAATTTTTAGTCATTAGGATTTAGTCATTAGTCATTTCAAGAAATCCTCCACCGTCTGGTGCAGTTTCTTCAGATCCGGCAGGTTGATATACATCATGTGGCCGGCGTCGAACTCGGCATAGGTGATGTTGGTGCGGTAGGCCGGATCAATCTGCATGTGGTCGAGCGCATAATGCACCGTGTCAATCGGGCAGACCAGATCGCAACGTCCGCCAATGACGAGGATTCTCATGTAGGGATTCTGGTTCATGATTGAGGCGAGCTGGTCGCCCGCGCTGGCGTAGGTGTTGCGCGAGCCGTAATTCCACGGTTGGACGCCGGCAAGCAGCTCGTAGGGCAGATCGTCCTCGAATTTCAATTCGCCGCGCACGTAGGAATTCATCGCGGCGGAAAACGGCCCCATCACCGCCGCGTCCGCCGGATCAAAATCCGGGTTCGGCGACGCCGGGTCGTCGTCGCGGCCGGTGATGCGCGCGTCGTAGGCGCCAAGAATCAGCCCCTCGTCGTGCAGCAGTTGCCGGCGAAACACGCCCTCGTCAATCCGCAGATGGTTGTCCTCGATGACGGCCGGTTTCAGGCCGGTGAGCCGCGCGAGTTCGGCGGCGATTTTTTTATGCTCGTCGGCGGAGAGCGAACTGCCCCGTTGCAGCGCGGCGGCGTATTCGCCCCTGGCAAATGCGCGCGCCTCGGCCAGCGCCTTCGGCAGATCGGCCTGCAAATCCGCCGGCAATTTTTTGTGGAAATGCGCCGCCGCCGTGTAGGCCGGCAGATAAAGTGGATATGGCACGTCGTTGCCCGGATTGTCATAAATGGTCGCGAAGTCCAGGACGCCGGAGACGAGAATGAGGCCGTTCAAATACATTCCATAGCGCGAACTCAAGTGGCCGGCCAGCCCGGCGGCGCGGAAGACGCCGTAGCTTTCGCCGCAGAGATATTTCGGCGAGAGCCAGCGGTCGTGCCGCGTCGTCCAGAGCCGGATAAATTCGCCGACGGAATCCAAGTCGGCGGAATTGCCGAAAAATTCATCGGACTTCTGATCCTTCGCCGGACGGCTGAAGCCGGTGGCCACCGGGTCAATGAACACCAGGTCGCTGCCGTCGAGAATGGAATACTCGTTGTCCGTCAGGCCGAACGGCGGCGGAGGCAATGTGCCGTCTGCGTTCATCTTCACGCGGCGCGGCCCGAATGCGCCGAGGTGCAGCCACACGGACGACGAGCCGGGACCGCCATTGAAGCAGAACGTGACCGGTCGCACGGCCTTGTTGGTTTCATCGGCGCGGGTGTAGGCGACGTAAAAAACCGACGCGCGCACGGAACCGGTGGGCGCGAGAATCGGCAACATGCCGGTCTCGGCGATGTAAGTGACTTGCTGGCCGGCGATGGCGACGGTATTGGTGGTGAAGACGGGCTTGTGCGTGGCGTCGGGAATGACGACCGCCTCGTTTTTCTCGGCGGACGGCGCATTGGTGTCGGCGCCGGACGGATTGGTCTTGGGCGCGGCGCACAGGCTGGTGGCAAGCGCGAAAGGCAGGATCCAAAAAAGATTTTTCATGGCCATTTGATTGTTTTGCGGTGAAAAGAATGCGCTTTCAGCCCATCGGGCGCAAGCCATGTGTCGCGCCGGGAGCATTACGGCTTCAACGACTTGATTTGGCGTGAATACAAAAAATTCACCGGAACGTGACTTGCCGCCGCAAGCGCTTTGCGGGCATTCTTGCTGGCCATGAATCGAAGTTTTTTAATCCGTTTCGGATTGATCGTGTTTGCCGGTTTCGTCTTTCAACGAATTTTCGCAGAGGACTTTGACGCCACGACGGCCGCTGTCGGCCCCGGCACAAACGGCCTGGTCACGCCGGTCAATCAGCTGGTAGCGCCGGCTGGAATTCAAGTTGAATTGCCGCGCATGAGGCCGAACGCCCTCGCGTTGAGTCCCGATGGGAAAACCCTCGTGACGGCGGGGCTGACACGCGAGCTTGTCGTCATCAATCCCGAAACCGGAGCCATTTCGCAACGCGTCCCGTTCCCAGCGGACGTGGCACAACCCATGCCGGCGCTGGCTGACGGCATTATCGGCACGAATCAACAGGCGAAATTGAGTTTCACCGGCCTTGCGTTTTCGCCCGATGGCTCGCGCGCTTATCTTTCCAACGTCAATGGCGACATCAAGGTATTCACCATCGGGAAACGCGGCGATATTTTACCACTGTTTTCAATCGGCCTGCCAAGCGTGAAAGCTCCCCGCCGCACGAATGACATTCCCGCGGGCATCGCGGTTTCGCGCAACGGGAAAAAGATTTACATCGCGGGAAATCTTTCCAACCGGCTGCTCGAACTCGACGCCGCGAACGGGAAAATGTTGCGGACGTGGGATGTCGGCATCGCGCCGTTCGATGTGACGCTTTGCGGAAACAAAATCTACGTCAGCAATTGGGGCGGACGCCGGCCGGACGCGAACAGTTTGACCGGCCCGGCGGGATTGGACACACGGGTGCGCGTGGACGACCGCAGCATCGCCAGCGAAGGCTCGGTCTCGGTGATTGATCTTGCCGGCACAAATCAAAAAGAAATCGTGACCGGCCTGCGCGCCAGCGCGATGGCCCTGTCGCCGAACCGAAAATTCCTCGTCGTGGCGAACGCGGGCAGCGACACCTTGAGCGTCATTGACACCCGCACCGACAAGGTCGTGGAGACGATTTGCGCGCGACGGAATCCGGCTGATTTGTTCGGCGCGCAGCCCAACGCGGTGGCATTTGACAAATCCGGCAAAAGGCTGTTCGTTTGCAACGGCACGCAGAACGCCGTGGCCGTCTTCCAATTCAAACCGGGCGCGTCCAAACTGCTCGGCTTGATTCCCACCGGCTGGTTTCCGGCGGCGGTTGCATTTGATGCACGCGACAAAAAAATCTGTGTCGCCAACCTCAAGGACATTGCCACAAAAATGGAACCGGCCAAAAAAGGATTGGGCAAAGGCTCTGGTTTCAACACGAAACAATACACCGGCTCGCTTTCGATCATTCCCGTGCCGTCACAACACCAACTGGACAATCACACGCAAACCGCGCTGGCAAATATGCGCTATCCGCTGCTGGCGCAGGCCAATTTGCCGCCGCGTGAAAATCAGCCGGCGCGGCCCGTGCCGGAGCGCGCCGGCGAGCCGGGTGTGTTTTCGCACGTGATTTACATCATCAAGGAAAACCGCTCCTACGATCAGGTGCTCGGCGACGTGACCAACGGGGACGGCAGCGCAGACTTGTGCATTTTTGGCGAGCGCGTCACGCCGAACGAACACAAGCTCGTCCGCGATTTCTGCCTGTTGGACAACACCTATTGCTGCAGCATCCTGAGTGCCGACGGCCATCAATGGACGGACGCGGGCATCGCGACGGATTACGTCGAGCGCGAATTTGCCGGCTGGCCGCGCAGCTATCCCAGCGGCGGTTTCGGCGAGGGCGGCGAGGACGCGCTGGCGTATTCGCCCGCCGGCTTCATCTGGAACGACGTGCTCGCGCACGGCAAAACGGTCGTGGATTTTGGCGAATTCACCACCGACGCGAAGCATTGGAAAAGCTCCGGGAGCACCAACGTCACCTTTCTCGACGCCTGGCACGATTTCATCGGCGGCTCGAATGCCATTGACTATGCCTGCGAACCGGATATCGAGGCGCTGCGGCCGTTCATCGTGACGAACACCGTCGGCTGGGACTTGTCCGTGCCGGATGTGTGGCGCGCGGCGCAATTCATCAAATCGCTGAAGCAATTTGAAGCGGCGGACAATTTGCCGAACCTCGTCATCCTCTGGCTGCCCAACGACCACACGGGCGCGACGAAAACCAATTACCCCACGCCCGGGGCGATGGTGGCCGACAACGACCTCGCAATGGGCCGGGTCGTCGAGGCCGTGAGCCACTCGAAATTCTGGACGAACACCTGCATCTTCGCCGTGGAGGACGATCCTCAGGACGGTTGGGACCATGTGAGCGGCTATCGCACGACGGCCTATGTTGCCAGCGCCTACACCCGGCGCGGCGCGGTTGTCCACACGCAATACAACCAGACCAGCCTGCTTCGCACGATGGAGCTGATGCTCGGCCTGCCGCCGATGAACCAGATGGACGCCACCGCCACGCCGATGTTCGACTGTTTCACCAACCAGCCGGACTTCACCGCATTCGACGCCGCGACCAACAACGTGCCGCTGGATGAAATGAATCCGCCGGCAAAAGGAATTCGAGACGCGCAATTGCGCAAGGACGCGATGGTTTCTGCCAAACTTCCGTTGGACAAGGAAGACCAGTGTCCGGAGGATGTGTTCAACCGCATCCTCTGGCACGCGATGAAAGGCCCGCAAACACCGTATCCCGAATGGGCGGTGAAGGCAGTGGATGAAGATTGAGCGCGAGGTCGAACCGCTTTCGGAGGTCTGACTGCGAAGGTCGTGCCAGTGGCTGACTGACCGATGGCGAATTTGGAACTGCAATCCTCTTTACCCAATCACCGCCCCGGCAAACGATGTGACGCACCGGTGACGGGCTGGTGCCAGACTTGTGAATTCTGTGAATTTGTGAACAACTTTCCTGAAAGTTTCTTGTCGGGGGCGGGAATTTATGGGAGAAAGAATAGGTTCGCAGAGTTAAACCGATTGAACATGAAACAGAAGGTCAGCTCTATTCGGGAAGTCGCCCGGCAGGTCGAAATAAACGGGATGGATCGCCCGTTCGGGGGAAAATGTTGTCTCATGCCCGCCGGCAGTTTCAAAACGGTTTCACGCTCGTCAGATTTCTTGCCATCACCACCATTCAAAATTAAAACCGAAACTCACCCATGAAAAAACTAACAACACTCGTCCTCCTTTCATTTCTGGCAGTCGCGTCTGCGCGCGCCGACGTGATCTGGCAGGAATTATTCAACTACACCAATGGCCCGGTTATCTTGACCGGCACCAACAGCACCGGTTCAACGATGGTCACCAACTGGATCAGATTCAGCGGTTCCGGCAATGATTTGTTTGTGGACAACCACCGGCTGGAGGTCAGCACCACAAGCACCTATCTGGGCATTCAGAGCGGCACTCGCCAAGACGATTGCGGCCGGCTTTTTGCCATCACCAATGGCAGTTCATTTACCAACGCTCACCAGTTGATTTATGTCAGTTTCATTGTCAACTTCACCAATTTGCCGACGGCAAACGGGGCCTATTTTGCGATGTTCAAATATGGCACCGCCGCTACGACGTTTTATGAAGGCAAGCTGTGGGCGCTGTCTGGAAACCAGGCTCCCGTCACCACCAATGTTTTTAACAATTTGCCGAGCACATTCCGGCTCGGTGTCTCGGCGGCAAACAGCTCAATTCCCAGCGCCGTCTTCGGGCAGGATTTGGCCTTGAATACGGATTATCAGGTGGTGCTGCTCTGGGATCCGGTCAACGATTGGTCGCTCTCGTTGTGGGTTGACCCTGTTTCTTCCAGCGACACCAAGGCTGAAAGCAGTGACGCCTACACACCCTATGCCGTGACCACCAACAATATCGCGGATGACTTTGCTTTCCGGCAGGCCACGGGCTTTGGTGGATTTTTGACCGTCTCGAATCTCGTCGTGGCCACCACCTACAATGAGGCGGCCACAAATGTTTGGGCCTACAATTCCGGAAAACCGAGCATCGTCTATCCCCTTCAAGGCGTGACGAATTTTGTGGGTTTCCCATCGCAGTTGTCCATCGTCGCCGCCGGCCAAGGGCTGGCCGATTTCAACTACCGGTGGCAGATGAATGGGGTGGATTATGACAATCCCAACGGCAACTCGAATGTCCTGCCATTTTCATCGCCGGACCTGCCGGACAGCGGATATTACGGCGTCATCGTCAGCAATGTTTTCACAGGCGTAACCGTGACCAACCTCCCCGTGCTGTTGTGGATCACCAACGGGCCGCCGATCATCATCACGCAGCCTGCAAGCCAGGCGGTTTACGCCGGAAAAATCGTGACCACTTCGGTGGTCGCGCAGGGCACGCCGACAATGAATTACTCATGGCTCTTTAACGGCGGCGCGCCCACCAACACGAACGTGGACCCCACCACCACGAACACGCCCAGCCTGGTCATTAGAAACATCCAGAGCGGCAACGGCACGCTCGGCAAATATAATTGTCTGATCAGCAATGGCTACGGCAGCACCAACAGTTTCACCAACACGCTGACCCTGTTGACGCCGACGACCGTCAACATTGACTATTTGCGCGGCCTGGTTGACCCCGCCTTCTTCCTGCCAACCAACACCACGGCGTATTACACGGTTGCCAACGCGGTCGTTTATACCCGCGAGGTGACAAACGCTGACAGCACCGTCAATGGCGGTCCGTTCACCGGCTCCGCCAACGGAGAGTTTTACATTCAGGACAGCTCGGGCGGCATTTGCGTGTTTGTCGCCGGTGGAACACACATACAGCCACGACAGGGCGACATCGTGACAATCACGGGGCCACTTAGCCAGTTTAACAGCCTGCTTGAGCTTAACCTGTCCACTTCCGATCCGTCCACCAGCCTGACAGTCACAGGCCACACGAACTCGTTGCCGGCTCCGGTCGTGCTGCCCTTCAGCTTTACCAATGGCAGCGGAGCCTTCGTAAGCGTTTCCAATGTGATCCGGCATTTCGAAGGATCGCTGGTCACGCTGACCAATGTTTATTTTCCGGGCAATAGTGTTGGCACCAACTTTGCCAGCGGAAACTACATCATGACCAATGTCAACGGCGGCGGATTCACCTTCTTTCTGAATGCGGCCAACGTGAACATCATTGGCAAGCCGGTTCCGCAATTTGCGAGGACGGTCACCGGCCCGTTGGGTTACTACAACACCGCCACCGCCACAGATCGCAGTTCGGGCTTTGAAATTGACCCGTCCGCCTATTCAGACATTGTTGCGGGGCCGTCCGCACCGGTGGGTGCATCTGGTGGCGGCAGCGGCGGCGGAAGCGCCGGAGTCATCCAATGGAGCGCGCAGCCCTTCATCCCCTATTCTGTCTGGTGGTCAACGAATGTCGCCCTGCCCTTTACAAATCGATGGACGCCGATTGCCACGGGTCTGACTTTCAGCACCACGAACGGCACATTTTCAGACACCTTGAATACAAACCAGCCGACCGGTTTTTACCGGATTAGCAGCCCATAGCAACGAACACGAAACGGAAAAATTAGTGGCGCTCCGGTTAACGCCGGAGCGCCTTTATTGATGCGCGCAGTTGATGGTTGAATTTACAGCAAGTTTTATGTGTGACCACCCGGTTGAAAATGGGAACCCGGCTCCGGCTTGGTGTGCGGAAGAAAAACGCCTGAATTGTTCAGCCACCAGGCACGGCGCATTCACGCTGATTGAGCTGCTGGTCGTCATCGCCATCATTGCCATTCTGGCGGCGCTGCTGCTTCCGGCGCTTGCCGCAACCAAACGAAAAGCGCAAACCATCCAATGCCTTTCAACTCTGCGTCAATGGGGTCTGGCACTCCAAATCTATGCCGCACAAAACGACGATATGACACCGCGTGATGGCACTGATGACAGCGGCACATATGGAGTGGATACCGGAGCAACCACCGGTCCGGGAAGCCCAAAAGATCCCGCCGCCTGGTTCAACACATTGCCGCAATTGGTGGGAGATCATACACTTTCATATTATGAATCTCTGCCGGGGGGAGCGCATTACTACAACAAGCTGCCCTTCCCCGGCAATGGTATTGGTAAAATATGGCATTGTCCCGCCGCCACCGATGGAGGGTCAGCGGCCATTTTCCTGCAAGGCGGAGCCTATGGCGTTTTCAGTTATTGCATGAATATTGACCTCAAAGCGACCACTCCAATCACCACCTTTTATGGAAAACTGCCCTATCCGCAAACGGTGAAGCTTTCCAGTGTGCTGCAATCATCAGCAACCGTTTTATTGACCGAACAAACTTTCAACCCGCTCACAGAACACCTGCCAGGGGGGACGAGCGACGATGCTCGTAACGGGATCTTTCCCTGTTCGAGAAGCTACCGTTTTGCCATGAGACACAACAGTGGCGGCAACCTAGTTTTTATGGATGGTCACTCCGAATTCTTTTTCCACAATTACATCACCAATGGCGCACCCAATGACAGCGATGCCAACAGGGCCGAAAAATTGAATCCCGACGTGATTTGGAACATTCACAGATAAAAACAATTGCGCCGCCTTGCGCACATCTCGGTTTCAAGCCGACCGACTCCGAACAACCGGGGAAATGGCTTTGCTTGACGATTTCCATCCCACATTCAAATAAAGGCCTTTCCCACCCCCCAAAAATGAATCCATATTGAGGCAAAATTCCCATGACTGTCACAAAACCAGTCTGTGCGGCCACGCGTTGAACCCGGTAGAAAAGTCAAACGACGATAACTGGAGAACGAAGCGTTCATGTGACGAGAAAACACCATGCGCCACACCGGCGCATCGGTGGCTGGCAACGTGAGGCGAATGGTGGGCTGCACCTGCTCTGTTTTCGGGAATTGACGACAGCAGCTGGAAACGAAAAATCGCGGGGTGTTTCCAACAAAAAAGTTTCGGGCGCAAAAGCAAAACGAGGCACCCTTGCGGATGCCTCGTTCGCTCAAACCAAATCCCACTTATTGCGGGAAATTATACATTATAAGAGTCGTAATATAACCGTTCGTTGCATTATTGAACTGCGATTGCATGGCTGAAACGGTTGTTGATGCAACACTGCCATCCGTCAGACCAAGGTTGCCGCCTTTAAGATGCATGTCGTTAGCAGTCCAGGCCAGATTACCACTGGTAACGGGCGATGAAGCGATACTCCCCAGCGTATCTTCTGCGCCAGTCATAACGGGAGCAGAGGCAGCGCCGCCGTTGGCCGGTAAAGAGCCGGTGCAAGCAGCCCCTATATTGCTCGCCGTGCCGATATTGCGATCGCCAGCAAGAATCATCTGCGGATATTGATCGGATGCGTCGCCGCAAACGAAGTAGCTCAAATTCATGTTATAGAAGGATGCGGACGCAGTCCCGGCAGCGACGGAAACATTAAAGCACGGGTTGGTCGAGTTCATAGAGCGAGTGCTGTCCGATGGGCAATACACCACTTTTGGCGTGGACAACTCGTTCGACATGCATGAGAAAACGTAAGGCACGTTATAAACATTGGCGGCTTTCGTATTACCGCCATACGCAATGAATTCCTGGGCACCGCCCTGCATCGAGCTTAAAGCCGTGGGATATTTGTCGCTGTTGTCACCCTCCCAGATCCTGAAGGCGAGACCGATCTGCTTGAGGTTGTTGACGCAGTTGATTTTCTGCGCCTTGCGCTTGGCGGCGGCAAGCGCCGGCAGCAGCATGGCCGCCAAAATGGCGATGATGGCGATCACGACGAGCAGCTCGATCAGCGTGAAGCCCTTTTTCTGTTTGAGAATGCGTTTCATAGGTTATTACTGTTTTGTTGTTGTTGTTTCTTTCGGGTGACAGGGGGCAAACTCTACACCGAGCCCGCCCGCAGTCAACACCAACTCTGGAAGACCTTCAGCAATGCCCGTGCCAATTCGATGGCAAAGACGTATTCTTGAAAATTGCCAGGAAAACAATGAATTAGGCAAAAAATATCAACCCGCCAACACCCCTGCCTGGGCCGCTTGCGTGAAAAATTCACGCATATGCGTGAATTTCACGCACGGATGACAAAATCGGACGGGAAAAAACTCATTTACACCGATTCGGCCTCACAACCACTGTTTGAGCACGACAGGAGAAAATTGGCTGCGCAAATTCGGACGTTGTTTACAGAAGCGAGAAGTGGAGGCGGGAAACTGCTCCGCAAAGCGGTCAGGACGGCGCGAGTTCTTATTTTTCGGGACCGTGTTCTTCTGATGGAAATGTCCGGCTGGCAAGGATGGCCTGATTGTAATCCTCAATCATCTGCGACTGGTAATTGCGGAATTTGATGATGGCTTCGGCTTGCGGCCAAAGACGCTTTTCGTCGAGGGGAAATATTTCGCCGGGGTCTTTGGCCAAGTTGAATGCGCCGAAATAGTTCTGGTGGAAACCGATGATGACCTTGTCCATCTTCGGGCTGATGGCTGAAATGTATTCGCCGTGGGCGTCCATGGTGAAAATGTATTTTCGCCGCGGCGTGCCACGCAGGACGGATTCCCCCTGAAATCTGGATTCGTCATACGGAAATCCCAAAATATCGAGCAGCGTCGGCGTGATATCCACGTGCGAAGTGGGGAATTTAATGACTTGCGGCGAAACAAGTTTGGGCTGCCAGAATAGCATGGGAACGCGAAACATTTCGCCGTTGAAACCGAAGGTGTGCGCCCAAACTTCGGGATGTTGCCCAAATGCCTCACCGTGGTCGCCGACAAAAACCAACAGCGTGCGATCGGCCAGGCCGGTCTTGACGAGATGTTCATAGACACGTTGAAGCTGCGTGTCGAGCGCGTGCAAATTATTATAGTAAGCCTGCCTCTTGGTAACGCCGGGCAAAATGCGGAATTCCGGCCCGTAGTCTGAATAAGGAAAATGCGGAATGAACGACCAGTAGATGCCCAGGAACGGTTCGCGGGCGCTGTCCAGACGCGAGATCAAAAAATCAAAACAGTCAATTTCATTGCGCGCCAGGCCGTTTGGTGCGGGCCGACGGGCGGGCGGCAAGTTCTCCATGTTATAAAAATCATGCAGTCCATTGTTGAGAAACAGGAATTGTGGAAATGCAAACCCCGGGGCGGTGGGATGAATCAAAAAATAATCGTATCCCGCCGGGAGATAATCATTCAGCGTCGGAATGGCGACGTTGTTTTCCATGGAAAAAATTTTGCGGCCGGTGGAAGGATACAAACCGGTGAACAGGGAAAACGCCGCCTTGGCGGTGTTGTTGGCGGACGTAAAATGGTTGCCGAGATACAACCCCTCGCCGGTCATTTTCTGCAAAAATGGCATCGGGGTCGGGTTGCCCAAAGACGTGTCGAATACATAATCGGCGCCGGTGCTTTCCAACACGATGAACAAGATGTTCCAGGGCTTGCCGGCGGCGGTTGCTGCCGGCTCGCGTCGCGAAGCAGGCGGTTGCAGCCGCGGATTGACGAAGGCTTCGTCCACCAATTGTATCGAATTGGTTTGCTTATCGCCCGGCAAATCCCCGCGCTTCGCGAAATAATCGTTCTCTTGAAGCAGTTCGTTCACACAGTCCTCAATGGCATCGTTCGAAAAGTAAACGACCGGATTCGAGGCGATTTCAGAAGACAACGTCTGCGGGCCGACCATTTGCACGCACAAAACGAAACACAACAAAAAGAGGAAAACATATTTGTCAATCCGCCGCCATGTCCTGGCAAATAAACACGCCAAGATAAAAACCAGTGCCGGAGCCAGAATAAAAGCAACATCCTGCCACGTCAGCATCCGAAAAAAATCATCTCCGTCCACCATCGTCGGCGTTATTTTCACGAAATCAAGCGTCAGGCCGGTGTCCAGTTGAAGCAGCAGTTGATAATGCGCACGCTCGATAAATGCCAGCAACGAGAGCAGCGCAACCGCAAATATTCCTTCGCCGATCTTAACAATGGCGTTGGCAGCCAGTCGCGGCATCAGTCGGAATGCCGAGATTTTCAGACCCAGGTAACAAAGCCCCATTAGACAGACAAAAGTGAAATCATTGAAAGTCGCCTTCAAAAATTGACCAAACGGCACGGCCGCCGGCTGAAGTCTGGCAACTTGTGAAGCTTGAGAATAGATGGCTGCGCCCAGATCAACCCGGTAAATCAAAACCATCGCCATCAAAGCCGCGACGAATGCGCGCCAGATCGTTTCGCGCTTTGCCACCGCGCCGAAAAAACTCGTGGCACCGGCCAATCCGTCCTTGAGCTGGCGTTTCAACCTTTGTGGAGTCACACTTGTTAACCGAAGCAAACCACTCCATCCGCCGCGGGTCAATCCGATAACATTCATCGGATATGATTCAGCGCATCAGTTCCGCACTTGTGAAAATCTGATTTACACCGGCGTCCGCTTCGCAAACACTGGCCAGCCAGTCAAACGGTTCAGAGTTCGGCAAGACGCTCTGGATTCGGAACCCGGAACTGTGAACTTAAAATTATGGCCGAACCAAAAGAAAATTTGCAGATGGAAAAAATCGTGTCGCTGTGCAAGCGGCGCGGATTCGTGTTTCAATCGTCCGAGATTTACGGCGGCATCAACGGCTTCTGGGATTACGGCCCGCTCGGCGCCGAACTCAAGCGCAACGTCAAGGAACTGTGGTGGAACACCATGACCCGCCAGCGCGACGACGTCGCCGGCCTCGAAGCCACCATCATCATGTCGCCCAAAATCTGGGAGGCGAGCGGCCACGTCGCGACGTTCAGCGATCCGATGATTGACTGCAAGACGTGCAAGGGCCGTTTTCGCGCGGATCAGATTTCCGACATTCCCTGCCCGCAAAAGCCCAGCAAAATGGTGTGCGAATGCCACGGCGAAAAAACCGAGGCGCGCGCGTTCAACCTGATGTTTCAAACCTACGTCGGCCCGGTGCGGGACGATTCCGCCATCGCGTATCTCCGCCCGGAAACCGCGCAGGCCATTTTCGCGCAGTTCAAGAACGTGATGGAAACCTCGCGGCAGAAGGTGCCGTTCGGCATCGCGCAGGTCGGCAAGGCGTTCCGCAACGAGGTCACGCCGCGCAATTTCACCTTCCGCTCGCGCGAGTTCGAGCAGATGGAGCTGGAATTTTTCATCAAGCCGGACGAAGTCATCGAGGCGATTCACGGCCACGTTGCGACCCCAACTCCCAATTCCCAGCTCCCAGCTCCCCAGCCCGATTGGGGCTGGCAGGCGTGGCATCAATACTGGGTCGAGGAGCGCGTGCGCTTTTACGAAGGCATCGGGCTGTCGCGAGAGACGCTGGGCTTTCATCATCAAACGCCGGCGGAGCTGGCGCATTACGCCCGCGCCTGCACGGATATTTTATTCAAGTTCCCGTTCAGCAAAAAGGACGAGCACGGCAACGTGGCCGGCGACGAGCTGGAAGGCATCGCCGCGCGCAGCGATTTTGACTTGAGCCAGCACGCGCGTTTTTCCGGCAAGCCGATGGGCGTGTTCGACGATGAGCTGCGCGCCGCCTGGACCAAATTGCCCAAGGAAAAACAGGACGAGCTTTGGAAGCGTTACTACGAAAACCGAAAAAATTATCTTTTGAAATCCGGCGTGGAGGCCGAGCCGGCGCAGAAGCAGGCCACCGACGATGCGAACGGCCTGGCGAAGGGACAATACATTCCGCATGTCATCGAGCCGAGCGCCGGCGTGGACCGTTTGATCCTCGCGCTCATCGCCAACGCGTATTCCGAAACGACCCAGACGGACGCGAAGGGCAGGAGCGAGACGATTTACACGATGAAGTTTCACCCGCGCGTCGCGCCGATCAAGGCCGGCGTGTTGCCGCTGTTGAAAAACAAACCGGAGCTGGTCAAGAAAGCGCTCGAAGTCCGCGATTTGCTGCGGCCGTGGATGAATGTTTATTACGACGATGGCGGCAGCATCGGCAAACGCTACGCGCGCCAGGACGAGGCCGGCACACCATTCTGCGTGACGATTGATTTCGACACGCTGGGCGAGAAACCGGAGCTGCTCGACACGGTGACGATCCGTTACCGCGATGACGGAAGGCAGGAACGGCTGAAAATTTCTGAACTTTTGCAGTTTTTGCTGTCTAAAATTCGTTGATGACCGAGAACGCGATAATTCCAGACGCGCCTGAAAAGAAGCGCGCGCCGACGCTGTATTTCATCATTGCGGTCAAATTGGTCAAAGGCTCGCTGCTGCTGCTGCTGGCGTTGAGCATCTTTTCACTCGCCAACAAGGATTTGCCTGATTTGTTCAATCAGTTTTTGGGGTGGGTGCATCTCGATCCCGAACGGCGTTTTTTTGCGGGCATCGCCGACTGGCTGGACACCGTCACACCCACCAACATGCGCGTGTTTGCGTCGGGAACGACGCTTTACGGATTGTTCCTGCTCGTCGGCGGCACCGGGCTGGCATTCCGCGCGAAGTGGGCCATCTGGCTGGCCATCTGCGAGTCGGCGTTTTTCATCCCGATTGAAGTTTTTGAACTGGTGCGCCGACGCCTGCCAAGAACGCTGGAGCCGCCGCGCCCGGAATTTTTCCACCATCCCAAAATCGGCCTGCTCATCGTGCTGGCATTGAACATTTTGATCGTCTGGTATCTGCTCGAAAACCGGAAGCGGCTGTTCCGCCATCACCATTGATTTTCCCGCGTGACCGCGCGCCCGGCTTGTGGCATCGTCAAAGCCACAACCTATGAACGCCGCACTACCGTTTGAAATTTCAGAATTCGAGCAGCTCCTGCGCAAGCCGAATGGCGACCCGACGGGCCTGGCCGGTTTTTTCAACAGCGGCGAGGTCTGGGTGGCCCGCGTGCCCGCCCGGCTGGATGTGATGGGCGGCATCGCCGATTATTCCGGCGCCAACGTCTGCGAAGCGGTGCTGGGGCGCGGCATGTTGATGGCGTTGCAGGCGCGCACCGACCGCACGCTGCGCATCCGCTCGGTGCAGGTCGGCCAGCGCAGCCTACCCGTCGAGACGCGCATCCCGCTGGATTACCTGGCATCGGGCGACACCGTCGGCACTTACACGCAAATGCGCGAGCTTTGCCTGGCCAATCCGCTGGCCGGCTGGGCGGCTTACATCGGCGGAAGCATTTTCACACTGCTGAAGGAGGAATCCATCGAACTGCCCTACGGTTTCAGTTTCATGTTGATGAGCGCGGTGCCGATGAACGTCGGCATCGGCAGTTCCGCCGCCGTGGAAATCGGCACGCTCTCCTGCCTCAACGCCTATCTCGGCCTCAAGCTCGACGGCGTGCGAATCGCGCGGCTGGGCCAGATGGCCGAAAATCACGTCGTCGGCGCGCCGTGCGGCATCATGGACCAGATTGCCGTCGCCAGTGGACGCGAAGGCCGGCTCACGCACATCCTCTGCCGGCCCGGCTCGATTGTCGGCGAGGTGGAAATCCCGGCCGGCACCGGCTTCGTGGGCATCAACTCGATGGTCCGCCATTCCGTCGCCGGCAACGCCTACGGCAACGTCCGCATCGGCGCGTTCATGGGCAAAAAAATCATCAACGAACTCCGCGCCAAAACCGGCCGCGCGCCGCTGAATTACCTCACCGAAATTTCAGCCGACGAACTGCAGGCCGAATACCAGGCGCAAATTCCAGAAACCATTCTCGGCTCGGATTTCCTCGGTAAATACAAGACGCACGATGACCCGGTGACGACGGTGCAGCCGGACGCGACCTACCGCGTCGCCGGCCCCACGCGGCATCCCATCGGTGAAAATGGGCGCGTGTTAAAATTCATCAAGGCGCTCCAGGACGCCGGGACCGGTGACGAGCGGGCACTCGTGACGGCCGGCGAAATGATGTATGGCGCGCACGAAAGCTACCGCGACAACTGCCGGCTCTCGGTGCCAGAGGTGAATTTCCTGGTGGAAGCCGTCCGCAAACGCGGCCCGGAAAACGGCCTTTACGGCGCTAAAATCACCGGCGGCGGCACCGGCGGCACCGTGGCCGTGTTCGGCAAAATCGCCGCGCTCAAGGAACACATCCCGCAAATCGCCGTCGAATTTTCCCGGCGCGTCGGGGCGATGCCGGACATTTTCGAGGGCATGTCGCCCGGCGCGATCGAATTCGGCGCCAAACGCTATGCCTTCGGCGCAACCGGCTGGAAACGGTTTGACGTTTGAAAATGAAAGTCCGCAAAGCCGTCATTCCCATCGCCGGTCTTGGCACGCGCCATTTCCCGGCGTCGCACGCGGTGAAGAAGGAATTTTTTCCCGTTGTCGGCGCGGACGGCATCGCCCGCGCGCTGTTCCATTATCATCTGCTCGAACTCGAAGCCGCCGGCATCGAGGAGATTTGCATCATCGTCCAGCCCGGCGAGGATGGGCTGGTGCGCGATTATTTGCGCGGGCCGGGCGACGATTATCTCAAGCGGCTGGCGAAATATCCGGCGCTGCTCCGGGAGGCGGAACAGATGCGCGGTTTTGAGCGGCGCGTTTCCTTTGCCGTGCAGCAACGGCAGGAAGGCTACGGCCACGCGATTTTCCAGACAAAGGATTTTGCGGCGGGTGAAATGATCCTGCTCGGCCTCGGCGATCATTTGTTTCGCGGCAAGCCGGTTTCGCCGTATCGTGAGCTGGCGGACATGGCGAAAATTTCCGGCGGCAAAAGCGTGTCCGCCGTGAACCGCATTTCCGCCGCCGAGCTGAAAGGCTACGGCACCATCGCCGGCACGCGCCGCGCGGAAAATCCCCGGTTGATTGACGTTTCGCTCATCATCGAAAAACCCGCCGTGGCCGTCGCGCGGGAACAATTGCGCGTCAACGATCTGCCCGCCGAAACCTGGCTCGGCTGGTTCGGGATGCA
Source organism: uncultured Bifidobacteriaceae bacterium (assembly GCA_964655855.1). GTDB lineage: Bacteria > Verrucomicrobiota > Verrucomicrobiia > Limisphaerales > UBA11358 > UBA11358. Next base: position 129,340 of record CAZZPE010000001.1, on the reverse strand, counting down.
CCTGCTCGCGCCTTCGATTTACGACGTGCTCGAGGAAATGATCCGCGACGACGTGCGCGACGGCGGCGAGTTTCAACTGACCCGCGCGCAGGAAATCCAGCGCCGGCGCGAGGGCTATCTTGCGCTGGAAATGACCGGCGCGGAACGGTTTGATTTCGGCGTGCCGGATGATTTTGTGCGGAGCATCCGGGCGTTCCGGGGCGAAACCTGATTTTGCCGTGAATTATTTGCTTGCAACAGGAACGGTTATCACTTAAATAAACAGCATCGTTTGAACTAGTCCGACGCCAGAATTGATGCCAAAACTCACAGCTATGCCACAACCAACGGGGGTGTCTTGAGCCGCCCCTTTCCTTCACGGAATTTTTCGTCCGATTCGTTTGTCCGGGTCAACGGCAAAATCCGCGCCCGCGAAGTCCGGGTCATCGGAGTGGACGGCCAGCAGCTCGGCGTCATTTCCCTCAACGAGGCGCTGACCTTGGCTCGCCAGCATGGCGTGGATCTCGTTGAAATTGCCGCCACCGCCGTGCCGCCGGTCTGCCGGCTGGTCAATCTGGGCAAGTTCCGTTACGAGAAGGCCAAGAAGGAAAAAGAATCCAAGAAGAACCAGAACGCCTCCACCGTCAAGGAAGTCCAGCTCAGCCCGCGCATTGACCCGCACGACCTCAGCACCAAAATCCAGCACGCGATCGGCTTTCTGTGCGAGGACATGAAGGTGAAAGTCGTGCTCAAATTCCGGGGCCGTGAAATGGCGCATCAGGAATTCGGCTTTGAAGTCACCAAAAAATTCCTGGAAGCCGTCGCGCCCTTCGGCCATCCCGATTTTGTGCCCAAGCTCATCGGGCGCGGCATCAACGCAATGATCAGCCCGCTGCCGCGAAACAAACGCGCCAAGAATCCGTATGCGATTGAAGGCGCCACGCCGCCCGCCGCCGCCGGCAGCCCGCCCGCCGCGCCGCCGCAGGCCGGCAGAGTTTCCGTCGCCGACAAGCCCTCTTCGGACGGTTTTGTGAACAATCCGTTCGACAAGCTCGAGGCGAAATAATTTTGCGGCACGGGCTTCAGGCCGTGCCGCGACTCCAACCACGCACGAATTCCGGAAGACGGCAGTTGTCGCAGACGGCATTTGAGCACCCGCAAAAATCGCGGACAATTTGCATCAGCCCCTGCTGCGCCGCCGCGCTCCGCAACGCGCGACAGCTTGAAGTTCCCAGCAGCCGCTGACGCGCCAGCTTCAGGACCGAATTGTCCTCCGCCGCCGGCCAGTCAAAATAACGCCGCTCGATTTCATGTTGAAGCTCGGTGTTTTTTCCTTCCGCCGCGCGCGCCCGCAGCCACGGCAAAATCACATTCACCGCCAGATCCGTCGCGCGCGCCGCGCCCAGCAGCGGCTGCGGCTTCGCCAGCCGCGCCGATTTGAACGTCCAGTGCCACGACCAGAATTCATCGCGCTCCGCCTGCAAAATTTCCAGCAGCGAACCCGGCAGCGCGTTGTCCGCCAGGCCGGCGACGCACCAGTTTTCAATTTTGCAAACCAAATTCTTGTCCGCCAACCAGTGCGCCGCAAGCGCCAGCCGCCGCTGCGGATGATTCGCAGGGCGCAGGCCGTGGAACTTCCAGACCACGCGCGGCAGAATGCAATCCGCAAATGCGTCGCGCTCGCGCCACCAGCAGTCCCAGACGCGGCGCAAATACGTGTCGGAACTCTTTTGTGACCGGGTCAATTCCGCCGGCAGCAAACCGCTGACGCCGAGGAGTCGCGCCTGAAATGCGAACGGCGTTTCCGCGTCGCGCGACCAGAGCGGCCGCGCTTCCGCCAGATTGTGCATCGGCCAGGCGTTATGCTTGTAGCCGAGCGCGCGGAACAGTCCCTCCCACAGCGCCTGCTCCCAGCCGGCCTGGCGCGCGCGGGCGGAAAATTGCGCGGCCCTGGCTTCCAGACGGACGCGGCCGGCCTGGTGCAAAAGCTCCGCAAGTCGCGGTTCATCGAGTTCGCGCAAGAGCGCGGAACATCTGCCGCGAAAATTTTCCGGCAGCGCGGATGCGGATTCATTTTCGAGCCACTGGCTCAACTCGCCGAGCGGCGCGTCGAGCGAATCGTTTATCGGCAGCGTCAAGGGACGCCCGATTCGCGCCGGGCCGGTGGCCGGCGATCCGGTTTCCCAGACGACGTGCAGGATGACGTTTTGGAAATTTGGATTGCGGTCGTGGCCGTGCGCGTGCCAGCCGTGGCTGCGCAGATCAATTTCCACATCGCCGGAGCGCGGCGGTTCACCGCCGGTCTGGATGACCGCGCCGCGAAAATCCGGCCCGCCCTCGACGCTGGTGAAGCCGGGATGCAGCACGCGGACGGCCTGCCCGTCCAGGGTTTTCAGCCGGTCGCGCTGGAGACGCTGATGCCGCCAGACGGCCTGGAGCAGCCGCTCGGCGGGAAAGCCGTCCTTGTCGCACAAAACATCCCCGGCGCGGCCCTGGTTGCGCCAGACGGCGTAAAAATTTTCTGCGGACGGGTTCAACCGGGACAGCTTTTCCCCGACCGGGCGGTGAAGTCAAATTATTTTGAGCGCAACTCCGGCGGTTTCCGCCTGTTCAATCCTGGCAGGCCGAAATTTTTGTTCGCCGCGGCGGGGTGTTTTCGGCTAGACTGGCGCGAGTTTTCACGGTTCACAGATTTGATGATTGAAGTTTCCAATTTGACGAAACGCTACGCGGGCCGCACGGCGGTGAGCGACATCTCCTTCGCGGTCGCGCGCGGCGAAATCGTCGGCCTGCTCGGCCCGAACGGCGCGGGCAAAAGCACGACCATGCGGATATTATCGTGCTTCATGCCGGCGACGAGCGGCACGGCGCGCGTGGCGGGCTTTGACGTGTTTGATCAATCGGTGGAGGTGCGCCGCCGCATCGGCTTCATGCCGGAAAACAATCCGCTCTATCCCGAAATGCGCGTGCGCGAGTATCTGAAATTCCGCGCGCGGCTCAAGGGCCTCGGCTGGCGGCGCTCCCGCGAGCGCGTCACGACGGTGATGGAGCAATGCGGCCTGGCGGACGTGGGCCGGCGCGTCATCGGCCAGCTCTCGAAGGGTTACCGGCAGCGCGTCGGCCTGGCGGATGCGCTGGTGCATGAGCCGGAATTGATCATTCTGGACGAGCCGACCATCGGCCTGGACCCGCATCAAATCCGCTCGGTGCGGCAGTTGATCAAAAGCCTGGCGGGGAAACACACGGTTTTGATCTCGACGCACATTTTGCCGGAGGCGGAAATGATGTGCAGCCGGATGCTCATCATGTTCGACGGCAAGATCCTCGCCTCGGACACGCCGGACAATTTGCAGCGGCTGATGGCCGGCAGCAGCCAGGTTATTGCCGAAATCGCCGCGCCCGCCGGGGCGCTGCGCGAATGCCTTTCGCGGATACCGGAAATTGAGCGTTTCGACATGTCGGACGGCGGGGGCGGCTTCCAACGCTGTGGGCTGACACCGCGCGACGGTCTGGACCTGCGTCCGCTCATCTTTGTCCTGGCGCAGCAAAACGGCTGGGTGATGCGCGAGCTGACGCGCCACCGCCATTCGCTTGAGGACATTTACGAGCAGATCACCCGGCCCGACGAGGAGGAGGAAAACGAGTGAAAATTTTCTGGACGCTGCTGCGGCGGGAATTGTCCGCGTTTTTCCTTTCGTTGACGGGCTACGTCATCATCGCAGCGGTGACGCTGCTGGTAGGATTGAGCTTTGTCGTTTTGATCGCCGGCCTCGGCAACGATCCGTTCACCGCGCAGGTGACGGAAATGTTTTACGCCACTTTTTATTTCTGGCTGATCCTGCTGCTTGTGACGCCGGTGATCACGATGCGGCTGTTCGCGCTGGAAAAAGCCTCCGGCACGTTTGAAACGCTGATGACGACGCCGGTGGGCGACCTCCAGGTGGTCGCGGCGAAATTCGCGGCGGCCATCACTTTTTACATGATGACCTGGCTGCCGATGCTGGCGTGCCTGTTCATCGTGCGGCATTTCACCAACCAGCCGGGCGCGCTGGACGCGGGCACGGTGGGCGGAATGTATCTGGGAATTTTTCTGACCGGCTGCCTGTTTTTGTCGCTGGGCTGTTTTGCGTCGGCCATTTCGCAAAGCCAGATGGCGGCGGCGATGATCAGCTTCGTGCTGGGCGTGAGCCTGTTCTCGCTCGGTTTTCTGGCAAAATCCATCCCCGTCACCGCGCACTGGCAGGCGCAGGCGCTGTCCTATTTCAACCTGTTCGACCAGATGAACGATCTTGCGCGCGGCGTGCTGGACACGCGCACGGTGATATTTTATGTCAGCGCCAGCTTTTTCTTTCTGTTCCTGACCTTGCGCGTGGTGGAAAGCCGCCGCTGGAAATAACATGGCCGCCAAATCACAACCCAGTTTCTCGCCCGGACGCCGGTGGAAAATCGGCTTCGACGTGGTCGTGCGCACCGCGCTGGTGCTGGCGGTGGCCGTGATGGTGAATTATCTCGGCGCGAAATTTTACGGGCGGTTTTATTTGAGTTCGCAGGCGCAGCAATTGTCCTCGCACACGCTGAACATGATCCGCTCGATCACCAATCGCATCAGCGTGACGGTGTATTTCGACACCCAGGACGAGGGGAATTTTTATCCGACGATCAAGGCGCTGCTGGACGAATACCATTCGGCGAACCCGAACATTGCCGTCCGGACCGTGGACTATGTGCGCGACGCGGGCGAGGCGGAAAAGGTCAAGGAACAATACAAGCTGGGATCGGCGAAGGACAAGGACCTGGTCATTTTTGACAACCATGGCCGCGTGAAAACCGTCAATGGCGAATCGCTCACGCAGGTCAAGCTGGAGGAGGTGCCCAACGCCACCGAACGCGAATTCCGCCGCAAGCCCATCGCTTCCAATGGCGAGATGATATTCACCGCGATGCTGCTCGCCGTGGAAAACCCCAAACCGCTCAAGGCGTATTTTCTGCAAGGCGACGGCGAACCCTCGCTGTCCGATTCCGGCGACCAGGGCTACCTGAAATTCGGCGCGGTCCTCGGTGAAAATTATGTTGCGACCGAACCGCTGAATTTGCTCGGCCAGAACACCGTGCCGGACGACTGCAATCTGCTCATCATCGCCGGACCGCGCACGGCGCTCAATGAAACGGAACTTCAGAAGATTGGCCAATACCTCGCGCAAGGCGGACGGCTGTTCATGCTGTTCAATTATCTGTCCCGCAATCAGCCGACCGGACTTGAACCCATCCTCGCGCGGTGGGGCGTCGCCGTCCTCGGCGACGCGGTGCTGGAGCCGAAGAACACGCATTCCGGCAGCGACGTGATCATCAACACGTTCAACAATCATCCCATCGTCAACCCGCTGACAGGCCTGGCGGTGGAGCTGGTTTTGCCGCGGCCCGTCGGCGCGATTAATGTGCAGAATCCGCCCGCCGACGCGCCCAAGGTTGATGAGCTTCTGGCCTCCAGCCCGCAGTCAACACTCATGGGCTACACCGCCGCCGCGCCGCGCAGTTATCCGCTCGCGGTTGCGGTCGAACAAAAAATCGTTCCCGGCGTCATCAGCACGCGCGGCATCACGCGCATGGTTGTCGCGGGCGATTCGGCGTTTCTTGACAACGAGACCATTGAGGCCGGTGCAAACCGCGATTTCGCCGGTTACGCCGTCAACTGGCTGCTGGACCGGCCGCAGTTGCTCGAGGGCATCGGGCCGCGGCCCGTCACGGAATTCCGCCTGACGATGACGCGCGACCAGCAAAAAGCCGTCCGCTGGCTTCTGCTCGGCGCACTGCCCGGCATGGTGCTGATCTTCGGCTGGCTGGTCTGGCTGGTGCGAAGGAGATAAAAATGGAGCCAACAGCATGAATTCAAAAACCACCGGCATCTGGTTCGTGATCGCCGCGGCGCTGTTCGCGTTCATCTTCGTTTTTGAACACTACCTCCGCCCGGTCGTCGCCGGACCAACATCACTTTTGCCCAATCTGCGTCCCGCCGCCGTCACGAGCGTCCAGGTGTTTCCGACCGGCGCGATGGAAATCTGCGCGACGAACAGCAGTCCGTCGGACGCGGCGGGTGGCGGCTGGGTCCTGACCCAGCCTGTTTCCTATCCCGCGCAGGCCGCCGCCATCCAAGCGCTGCTTGACGCCCTCCAAAAACTCGCACCCTCCAGAATCGGCACGGCGGAACTCCATGAACACAAAGATTACGAGACGGAATTCGGTTTTGAACATCCGCAGGCCAGGCTCGCCATCGCTGCGGGCGACCAGAGCTGGCAACTGACTGTGGGCGGCAGAACCGCGCCCGGCGACCAGGTCTATCTGCGCGTCGCCGGCGTGGACGGCGTGGCCGTGGCCGACGCCGGATGGCTTGATTTGATTCCCCACACCGGCGACGAATGGCGCGACACCGCGCTCGTGAACGCCGGACACAACGACTTCGACTGGATTGTGCTGACCAACAACGCCAAGGGCATCGTCATCGAACTCCGGCGCGATCCGACCAACCATCTTTGGCGCATGATCCGCCCGCGGCCCGCGCGCGCCGACGCCGACCACATCACCGACGCGCTCCAGCAACTGCTGGCCGCGCACGTCACGCAATTCATCACCGACGACGCCAAGGCGGACCCCGCCGCGTTCGGTTTGCAGCCCGCCGATCTCGATTTGTGGCTCGGCCGCGGCACCAATCTGGTGACCGCCGTCCATGTTGGCAAAAGCCCGGCAAATGACCCCTCGCGGGTTTATGGAAAACGCGGAGATTGGAACACCGTCTTCACGACCGCCCGCGATCCGCTGACGTCGTGGCGCGGCGCGGAAAAGGATTTCCGCGACACACGGCTGTTTGAGCTGACCGCGCCGGTCGCGGAAATTGAAGTGCGCGGCCAGAACAATTTCATCCTGCGGGAACAAGGCTCCAACGACTGGAGAATCGTCGGCGAAAAATATTCAGCGGACGCCGGCAGCGTCCAGCAATTCATCAAGACGCTGGCCGGACTGCGCGTCGCGGAATACGTGAAGGATGTCGTGATGCCGGCCGATTTGACGGGCTGCGGCCTCGCCACGCCGCAGCGCGAGATTGTTTTGCGCTCGAAGGCGGGCGACACGAACTCGGTCGTCGGCCAGCTGTTCTTTGGCGCGACACAGACCAACGAGGTTTTTGTCCGGTGCGGCAACGAGGATTCCATTTATGCCATCACGACGCGGGATTTCAACCGTCTGCCGGAGGAGGGCTGGGAATTCCGCGACCTGCGCATCTGGAATTTCAAAGTGGATGACGTGGCGCAAATCACGGTTCATCAAAACGGCAACACCCGCCAGATTGTCCGCAGCGGGCCGGACAAATGGTCGCTAGTCATCGGCTCGCAAGGCATCATCGAGGGCAAATACATCGAGCAGACCGCGCAGATGTTCCACGATCTGGCCGCCGTCCGCTGGGTTCCGCGCGATTTCAACGGGCCGGATTACGGTTTCAGCACGAACAGCCTGCAAATCACCTTTGAACTCAAGAATGGCGAGAAGCACGCGGTGGATTTTGGCGCCGGCATTGAACTCGCACAGGGACAGTCCGCGCTGGCGGCCGTCACGCTCGATGGCGAGCGGTGGGCATTCCTGTTCCCGCCCGCGCTTTACCAGCTCGTCATGAGCTATCTCACCATTCCGGTCCCGCAAGGCGGGACGCCGTGATATGCAACCCGGTTTCTGGCGCAAATGCCGCGTGGGCTTCCGCTGGTGCCGCCGCGGCGCGCTGGCCGCAGTGCTCGCCCTGATTTGCGCGCTCGTCTGGTTCGACCGCGTCGGCGTGCCGGATTTTTTGCAGCAGCGGCTGGTGGAAACCCTGCGCGCACACGGCGTTGAACTGGATTTTTCCCGGCTGCGCTTCAGCCTCTTCCGCGGGCTGATCGCGGAAAACGTCCACGCGGGCCATTCCGACGCGCCCGACAGCCCGGCATTTTCGGCGCAGGAGGTCCGGCTGGAATTGAATTACCGCGCCGCGCTGCACGGGCGGCTCCAGCTCGACGGCTTCACCCTGCGCGAAGGCAAATTCATCCTGCCGCTCTCGCCGACAAACGCCCTCAAGCTCGATGGCATCCAGACCGAACTGCGTTTTGAGACCGACGACACCTGGTCGCTCGACAATTTCAGGGCCGCCTTCGCGGGCGCGAAGCTCACCCTGTCCGGCGACATCGTCCACGCGCCGGAAATCCGCGACTGGGCGATCTTTCACGGCGCCGGCACCGGCAACGCGGCTGCGACGCGGACGCAATTGAAAAAATTTTCCGACGCGCTCGGCAAAATCCATTTCACCGGCACACCGCAATTGAACCTCAATTTCACCGGCGACGCGCGCGACGTTCATTCGTTCAACGTCCGCCTCTCCGTCACCGCGCCCGCCGTCCAGACGCCGTGGGCCGGCGCGAGCAACTTCCAGTTCACCGCCCGGCTCACCGCGCCCGCCGGCTCACCGGCAAATCCCATCGCGCTTCCGGGTCTCTGGACAAATCTGCAACCCTTCCGGATCACATGGACGGCGCGGGCGGCGGAATTGCGGTCTGGAAAAGCCGGCGCCAGCGCGGTCGAATGCGACGGCGTCTGGCACTCGCCGGAACTGACGGTGACCCAATTGTCCGCGCGGCGGTGCGCGTGGACGCCGGGGCTGACCGCGCGCAATCTGGAGATTTCCGCAAACCTGACCGCGCCCACCAACTTCACCGCCCATTTCGATTCTTCCTGGTCATGGTGGACCAACCTGCAGCCGTATCAACTGGTCTGGACGGCGCGGCTCGCGGAATTGAAATCCGATGAGCTGAATGCGGAGGCGATTTCCTGCGGCGGCTTCTGGAGCGCGCCGGAACTGGCGCTCACCAACCTCTCCGCCCGGCTCGGCGGCGGCCCGCTGGAAAGCCGGGTCCGGCTGAACGTCGCCACGCGCGAGTTTGTGTTCACCAACAACTCGCGCCTGGATCTTCACGCGGTCGCGGCGCTGTTGACGGACAAGACGCGCGAACGGCTCGCGGAATTTTCGTGGACGCAGCCGCCGACGTTGCGCGCCGGCGGTTTGCTGATCCTGCCCGCGTGGACAAACCGCCAGCCCGACTGGCGCGACGAGGTGCAGCCGACGATTCGGTTGAACGGCGAACTGGCGTTCACGAACGCCACGGCATTCGGCGCACGAATTGATTCGGCGGACGCGCGGTTTACCTACTCAAATCTCGTCTGGCGGCTGCCTGCCGTCACAGTCGCGCAATCCAGAACGCGGCTGGAAATCAGCGGCGGCGAGGATGACGCCACAAAGGATTACCGCTGGCACATCAGCGGCGCATTCGATCCCGAGTCCGCCCGGCCGTTTTTGACCGCGAGCAATGCCGTGCGCGGTTTCGGGCTTGTGCAGTTTACCGAGCCGGTGCGCCTGGACGTGGACGTTTGGGGGCGCTTGTATGATTACGACGGCATCGGCGCGACCGGGCGCGTGGCACTGACGAATTTCACCGTCCGCGGCCAGTCCATGGACAGCGTCGCGGGCGAATTGTCCTACACAAACCGCGTGCTGGAATTCATCAACCCGTGCCTGTGGCGCGGCACGCAAACGATGACCGCCAGCCAGGTCACGCTGGATTTCAACCGGCGGCTGATTCTCTTCAAGAACGGCCACAGCACCGCCGATCCGCAGGCCATCGCACGCGCCATCGGGCCGAAGACCGCGCACATCATGGAACCGTATCATTTTCTGCAGCCGCCGACGGTTCTGGTGGAGGGCTGCGTGCCGCTGCACGACATCAATGGCGTGCATGATGTGGACGACGCGGACCTGCAATTCGATGTCGTGGGCGGCGTGCCGTTCCAATGTCTCAAGCTCCGGGCGGCGTGTGTGACAGGCACAATCCACTGGCTGGGCCAGTCGCTGATTCTGACGAACATTGCGGCGGAACTTTACGGCGGCAGCGGCAGCGGCTTTGCAAATTTCGATTTCCGCGCGCCGCACGAGGGCGCGGATTACCAATTCACCACGGCGGTTACGAACATCAACCTGCACGCGCTGGCGGCGGATCTGGCGGCGTCCACCAACCACCTCGAAGGCGCGCTGTCCGGGCGGGTGGCCGTGACACGCGCGGACACGCGGGACTGGCGGACGCTGGACGGTTTCGGGCAGGCGCGGCTGCGCGACGGATTGATCTGGGACATCCCGATGTTCAGTCTTTTGTCGCCGGTCTTGAACGCCGTTTCGCCGGGACTGGGCAACAGCCGCGCGACGGACGCGGCGGCGGCTTTTGCCATCACCAATGGCGTGATCCACTCGGACTCGCTGGAAATCAGCACGGCGATGACCCGCCTGGATTACAGCGGCACGGTGGATTTGCGGGGGAACGTGAACGCGCATGTCACCGCGCAGTTGCTGCACAATTTCCCGGTCTTCGGCCCGCTCGTCAGCCCGTTCCTGTGGCCAGTGAGCAAATTTTTTGAATACAAGATCACCGGCACGCTGGAAAATCCGAAAAGAGAGCCGATCGTTCCGTTTGTCCCGAAACTTCTGGAAATGCCGCTGCATCCCCTCCGCAGCCTCGAGGAGCTGATTCCCGTCAGCCCCACCAATGCGCCGCCGGCGGGGAATTGACGCCCTCCGTCCCCAGCCCGGCGACCGCGCCGGATCCGGACTGCGGATTCAGGTTTTGCGCGCGAAGTTTTCCGCCATCGCCACGGCCTTCCGCATGGCCATGGATTTATTCACTGTCTCCTGAAATTCGCCCTCCGGCGTCGAGTCGTTGACCCAGCCGCCGCCGGCCTGGACATAAGCCCGGCCGTCCTTGATGAGCGCGGTGCGGAGCGTGATGCAGGTGTCGAGGTTTCCGTTGAAGGAAAAATAACCTACGCAGCCGGCATACGGCCCGCGCGCGGTCTGTTCGAGTTCGGCGATGATCTGCATGGCGCGGATTTTTGGCGCGCCGCTGACCGTGCCCGCCGGAAACGTCGCGCGCATGAGGTCGTAATTCGTCCTGTCGGCGGCAAGTTTTCCCTCGACCTGCGACACGATGTGCATGACGTGGCTGTAACGCTCGATGGTCATCAGCTCCTTTACCTGCACGCTGCCGAAATCGCAGACGCGCCCGATGTCGTTGCGCGCCAGGTCCACCAGCATGACGTGTTCGGCGCGTTCCTTCGGGTCGGCGAGCAGCTCCTTTTCCAGCGCGGCATCCTCGGCCCCGGTTTTTCCGCGCGGCCGCGTGCCGGCAATCGGGCGGATCTCAACCTTGCCATCCTCGCAGCGGACATGGATTTCCGGCGACGCACCCACGAGCGAAAATCCGTCCAGCTCCAGCAAAAACATATACGGCGACGGATTGATGTTGCGCACGGCGCGGTAAATGTCCAGCGGCGACGCCTTGACCGGTGCGGAAAACCGCTGCGAGCCGACAACCTGGATGATGTCGCCGGCGGTGATGTATTTCTTGGCGGCCACGACGTTGGCGGAAAATTTTTCCTTCGTCTGGTTCGACTCGAACGCGACGGGCGGAACCTCCAGCGGCACGCTGACCGGCTGGTTTTCGCTCGGCTGTTCGAGCAGGGAGACGATGCGCTCAATTTCTCCAGCCGCGTTTTCGTAGGCTTCCGCCGGGCTGCCCGCGTCGTCGAGAATCGCGTTGACCAGAATCGTGATGGTCTGCTGCACGCGGTCGAAAACCAGCAGTTCATCGGCGATGAGAAAATAAATCACCGGCGTCTTCAAATCGTCCTGCGGCGGGCGCGGCACGACCGGCTCGACGTCGTGGATGAATTCGTAGCCGATGAAGCCGATGGCACCGCCGGTGAAGCGCGGCAGGCCCGGCACCGCCACGGCGCGGTATTTTTTCATCACGCGCTCGACGACTTCGAGTCCGTCGCGGATGCCAGTGCTGCCAATTACAAAACTTTCCACGACCTTCCCATTTTCGATGACCTCGACACGGTTTCCGGTCTGCTTGATGACGGCGCGCGGATTGCAGCCGACGAACGAGTAGCGCCCGATGTGTTCACCGCCCTCGACGGATTCAAACAGGAACGATTCGCCCTGTCCGCTGATTTTGCGGTAGGCCGAGAGCGGCGTTTCCAGATCGGCGAGGATGCGGCGCGTGACGGGAATGAGGTTCCCCTGTGCGGCCAGTTTCAAAAATTCATCAAGCGACGGCGAATACATGGCGGCAAATTAAACGATTGGGCCGGGCGGGCGCGAGCAAGTTTCCACCAGCAACGCCGCGCCGTCCACCGGCCGGGTTTGCGCGGCGGCCAGCGCGCGGGCCTCGCGCTCGAACGCGCGCCGGATCCGGAATACCGCCAGCAGCGTGTAAAACAGGACGGCAACGGCATAAGCCACGATGCCCATGCCGATGGCCAGCGGAATCAGCCGCGGCCCGCCAAACAAAATCAGCGCCGCGCCGACGGCGGCGGTGAGCAGCGTGTTGCCGGCGAGGCAGAACAGAAACAGCCGCAGGCGCGTTTCGCGGATGCGCCCGACATACCATTCGCGGTAGGCGGTCTCGCCGAGCGAGCGCATGAGCCAGGCGGACTGGAAATTGCGCGCGGCGACCATCACGCTGGCGGTGGCGATGACAATCGCCGACAGCGGCCAGACCGGAAGCGCCAGGCAGATGGCGATGTTCAGCAGCACGCCCCATTTCCAGCCGAGCTTTTTGGCGATGGGATTGCCCTCGAGCGCGAGGTTCGGCGTGGCGATCCATGTGCTCAAAAAATCCATGCCGCGCGAAAACACCAGCAGCGCGAGCATCAGGAAATACCCGCGGCTGGCAAATGGGATTGTGTCTTCCATCATTTCTTTCCGTAAATCTGCTCCGGCGTCTGCAATTGCGGTTCGGTGATTTTGAAGCCGTCCTTTTCAACCGAGCGGAAGAAGCACGATTGGTAGCCCTCGTGGCACGCCGCGCCGATCTGCTCGACCTGGATCAGCAGCGCGTCGCCGTCGCAGTCGAACGCGATGTCTTTCACCGTCTGCGTGTGGCCGCTTTGCTCGCCCTTCATCCAGAATTTTTTGCGCGAACGGCTCCAGAAATGGGTCTTGCCGGTCTCGATGGTTTTTTCGAGCGAGGCGCGGTTCATCCACGCCATCATCACCACGCGGCCGGTTTTCTGCTCCTGAATGATGGCCGGAATCAGGCCGTGGGCGTCAAATTTCAACTGGTCGTAAAAGCTCATGCGCGCCCATTTCACCACAAAGCCGCGACGGGACAAGGTTGAATTTCACGGGGAACCCGGCGCCAGCCGCAACGGTGGCGGGGCCGCGATGAGGTTGGTGGAAAGATTGACGGTGTTGGCGAACTCCGCAGCGGCCCGGGCGGGGACGTTTGTCGCGACGGCGGATGGAACATTCGAGGCAAGACCAGCGCCGGTCACCGCGACGGGCGGCGGATTTATCGCGGCGTTTTCGCGTTCGTCCAGGTTGCGTTCCAGCCGGTTTTTGAGATCGGCATAAATGACATTGGTCACGGCGTCGAGCTGTGCGCGGGCCTCGTCGAAGCGCCCGGCGACGACCTTGACGCGCGCGAGGTGGATGAAGACACCTTCGCGCTCGGCGTCGTTGTGCGCGATGTTGAGCGCGTTCGTCCACGCCACGAGCGCGTCGTTGGTGCGCAGCGGGCGGATGCCGTAATAGCTTTCCGCGTAATCCGTCGCGAGCGGGAAATTGTCCGGGTCAAGCTGAATGGCCTTGCGATACAGCTCCAGCGCCTTGTCGAAAACCTGCTGCTCGTTGAGGCCGAAAAATTGCCGCGCGTCCTTGCGGTAAAGATAAACCGTCGTCGCGAAGTTCTGGTAATACACCGGCTCGGACGGGTTCAACTCAATCGCCCGGGCGTAATCGGCGAAGGCGTTTGTCAGCGGGCCGTTTTCGCCGTAATAGTTGGCCAGATTGTTCCAGGCCGCCGGATTGTTCGGGTCAATCTGCGCGGCGTTTTGAAACTGCACCCGGCCCGACTCCTCGTCGCCGATGTCATCGAGAAAACTGCCGTAGGCCAGATAGCCGCGCGATGAATCCGGATGGCGCCGGAGAAAGGCGGCGTAATTGGTGCGGACCGTGTCGAGCCGCACGTGGATGCGCTGGTTCAACGCCTCCTTTGTTTCGCCCACGCCCGTCGCCATGAGCACGTTGTTCGTCTGAATCCACCGGTCCACCTCGGCCAGCGCCGCGTCGTCGTCCTCCATGATTTGCCGCAGCTCCAGCTCCTCCGGGTCGTTCGGATTTGCGATCGCGACGGAGACGCCGGTGTTTTGCTGGACCAGATTGCTGACGGCGAGCGGCTGGTTCGTTGCCAGCAACGCGCCCAAAAGGCCGATGGTCAAATCGTTCACGCTGACAACGTATCAATCCGGCGCGGCGAGTCGAGGCGCAAGCGGCCGCCCGGCCTCACGCCACCTGCCGCGTCATGTCTTCGCCGCCAAACGGATTGGGCGTGCGCTGCGTGCAGGCCGGATCGTCGCGCCACGCGCCATCCACGAAAAAGCGGTAGCGATATGTGCCCGGCGGGAGCGGCACCGCCGCCTGCCAGACGCCATCAACGCCCTTTTGCAGGTTGATGGGATGTTCCAGCCATTGCGTGAAGTTGCCGACCAGTTGCACGCTCGACGCCTCCGGCGCGCGAAATGAAAAAGTCTGCGTGCGACCGCCGGTGCCGCTCTTTTTGTTTGTTTTCCTTGCCATAAATTTTTCCTTTCCACGGGCTGTCAAATTGATGTCCCAGCCCGGCTCGAAATTATGCCCGAATGGCCGGCAAATCAAACAGCTTGTTATTGAACCGGCTTTTCGCCGCACCTATTCAAGATGACATGATGGACTGGCAGGCGCGCACGAACTCGTCCGGATTGTCCGGCGTGAACGCGAGGCATTTCCAAAAACCGTTTTTCCTCCTGACCAGGACGTGGCGGCACAGGTCCGAGTTGTCGAGCTTGATGCCCCAGGTGACGCCTTTGCGCCCGCTGAAAACGGAGGGACGCACCTCAATGGCAAGAATTTCCCGCGCGGGAATGACGATGGTGTGAAAAAGAATCCACGCTTGAAGCTCCAGCCGGTCGGGAAAAATCCGGTATTCCTGCCACAGGCTCGCCGGCGTGCGGCGCGAAATGTAAAGCGGCGGCTCGAAGGCGTTCACGTCAAACCTCCTTCACCACGCCCCAGTAAACGTCCAGATGCCTGTTGAGGTAAAGTTTCACCGCCTTGACGAGCACGGCGGCTTCCAGCTTCTGGCCGCAGACGATGAGATCCTTCAGCGACATGCCAGGGCGGATCTGGAACGAGCCTTGCGCGATGATCGGCCCCTCGTCCAGCCGCGTCGAAACGAAGTGCGCCGTGACGCCGGCAATCTTCACGCCCTGCTCGTAGGCCTGCCGGTAGGCCTGCGAACCGGGAAAGCTCGGCAGCAGCGACGGATGGATGTTGATGATCTTGTTTTTGTAGCGCCACACGAAATTCGGCGAGAGGATTTTCATGAACCGCGCCAGCACGATGAAATCAATCCCGCGCTCCTCCAGCAGCCGCAGCACGCGCGCCTCGGCTTGGGCGCGGTCGTTCCAGTTGACGTGCGCGAAGGGCAGCTTGAATTTTTCCGCCAGCGGCGCGAAGTCGCCGTGGTTGCCGATGACGAGCGCCGGGTCGGCCTTCAATTTCGCGGCCAGCAGCGCCTCGAAGCAATGCGTTTCCTTCGTGGCCATGATGGCGAAACGCTGGCGCCGGTCCGGCTCGGTGAGCCGGATCTTGATTTCCATGCCGAGCTGCCGGGCCAGTTGTTCCAGGCCGGCACGGAGCGAATCGGGCTTCAACGCGCCGCTTTTCCACGACGCCTGGAGCGTCATGCTGAACTGGCCGCGCGTGACCTGCTCCTCCAGCGCCTCAATGTTGGCGTGGTGTTCGAATAAAAAATTGGTGACGCGGGCGATGACGCCGGTTTTGTCGCGCCCGATGACGGTAACGGTGGCAAATTGTTTCATGCTAGGCGAAAAATCGTTAAAACGCGAACCGTTGCATTGTCAAACAAGGCTTTTCCCGATGCAACGATTTAACGATGCAACGGTTCACAATTTTTGGATTTTCCGCAACTTTTCCCGCTTCCGGCTGTTATACCCTGCGAAAACGCATGGCTTTCAGCTCGGCAAAAAATCTGATCACGACGGTCGCGAATGCGACGCCGAAGCAATTCGACGACTGGCGCAAGGCGTGGCGCGCGGCGGCGGTCGGCGGCTCGACCGAGCCGCTGCTGACCTTCGTCGCCCGCGAAAGCGGCGTGGCCGAGGACGTTTTCCTGCAAAAGCTGGCGGTGGCCATCGGCTGGCCGTTCATTGATTTGCACAAGCACACGGTGCCGGCCGAGGCGCGCAACAAAATTTCCACGAAGGTCGCGTTCCAGTATTCCGTCCTGCCCGCGGCCGTCAACGGCGACACCCTGCAGCTCGCCGCCAGCGACCCGTTCGACGCGGCGATGATGAACGCGGTGCGGTTCGACGCGCAGATGCCGGTGGAGTTCGCGCTCGCGCCGAAGTCCGAAATCGAAAAGTCGCTCAAAAAATACTACGGCGTCGGCGCCGAAACGCTCGACGAGCTGGGCGAGGGCGAGGCGCTGGACCTGGACATCGTTGACAAGGAAATCACCGAGGACGACCAGGAGGCCAGCGTCATCAAGTTCGTCAACCAGATCATCTGGGAGGCGCACAAGGAACGTGCGACGGACATCCATTTTGAGCCGGAGGAGGACGACCTGCGCATCCGCTACCGCATTGACGGCATTTTGCACCAGACGCCGATGCCGCCGCAGTTGAAGCGGTTCCAGGCCGCGCTCATTTCCCGCATCAAGGTGATGAGCGGCATGAACATCTCTGAAAAGCGCCTGCCGCAGGACGGCCGCATCAACGTCCGCATCAAGGGCGAGGAAATTGACATCCGCGTTTCCACCGTGCCGACGGTCTATGGCGAAAGCGTCTCGCTCCGGCTGCTGACGCGCGGGAAAATCTTCCTGTCGCTCGACAAGCTCGGCTTCGCGCCGAAGGACGAGGCGATGATCCGCGAAATCATCATCAAGCCGCACGGGATTTTCCTCGTCACCGGCCCGACCGGCTCCGGCAAATCCACCTCGCTTTACGCCTTTCTCGCCGCGATCAATTCCGTCCACAAGCGCATCATCACGATTGAAGAGCCGGTGGAATATGAATTGAAGGGCATCAACCAGATCGCCGTGCGGCCGGAAATCGGCCTGACGTTTGCGATGGGGCTGCGCCACATTTTGCGCCAGGACCCGAACGTGGTGATGGTCGGCGAAATTCGCGACATGGAAACCGCCGAGATCGCCATCCGCGCCTCGCTGACGGGCCATTTGGTTTTCAGCACGCTCCACACGAACGATGCGTCCAGCGCGTTCACGCGGCTGATTGACATGGGCATCGAGCCGTTTCTGGTGGCGTCGTCGGTCGAGGCGGTCATGGCCCAGCGCCTCGTGCGCACGATTTGCCCCACATGCAAGACGGAGCAAAAGGTCGAGCCGGATTACCTGCGCAAAATCGGATTTCCGGAGGATGAAATCGGCACGGCGAAATTCTGGCGCGGCGTGGGCTGCGAGAACTGCCGGCAGCTCGGCTACCAGGGCCGCAAGGGCATTTACGAGATGCTGTTCGTCAACGAATCCATCCGTCCGTTCATTTTGAGCCGCGCGCCGGCCACGACGATTGCCCAGAAGGCCATCGAACAGGGCATGCGCACGCTGCGCACCGACGGCTGGACCAAGGTCAAGAACGGTGAAACGACCATTGACGAGGTTCTGCGCGTAACGCAGATCGAGGAACACATGGACGCTCTTGCCGACGCCGACAAAGCGCAATACACCAGGAGCAAATGAATTTTTCAACTTCCAATTTTCATTTTTCCATCCGTCCGGCTGGCGAACTGGCGGCGCCCCTCCGCAATCCACAATCCGCAATCCGCAACTGAATCATGGCCCGCTGGAATTCCTGCAACATCCTGCAAGTCGCGCCCGACGCGAACCGTCTCTGGCGGTTCGCCGCGAAAGGCGGGGATTTTGTCCTGGACCGCGAGCAGAAAATCCCCGGCGGCGAATCGCTGCCGTCGCGGTGGGTCGCCAAATCGTGGAGTTCGCTCTGGCAGCCGCGGCTGAACGTCGCATGGCTGCCGCCCGAACACGTCTTCCTGCGCGTCATCGAGCTGCCCAAAAGCTCCTTCGAGGAGACGCAGGCGATGGTGGAGTTGCAGCTGGAAAAACTCTCGCCGATTCCCGTCACCCAGATTGTCTGGAGCCTGCACATCCTGCCCGCTCCCGCTGCGGTCCGGCCCGACGAAGCGACGACGACCGGCGAACTGCAACACGTCGTCGTCATCATCGCCGGGCGCGCGGCGGTGGAGGAATTTCTCGGCAAGCTGGAGAAGAACGGCTACCTCGCCGACCGGCTGGAGGCGCCGATGCTGGATCAGCTGGAAGCAACGCCCGCGACGGAAAACGGCGCGTGGATTTACGCCGGCACGCACGGGAAGGACGCCGCGCTGGTCGCGTGGCGGAGCAACGGCGCGCTGCGGAATTTGTGCCTGCTGGTCCTGCCGCCCGAAGGCGA
This sequence comes from uncultured Bifidobacteriaceae bacterium, assembly GCA_964655855.1. Classification (GTDB taxonomy): domain Bacteria; phylum Verrucomicrobiota; class Verrucomicrobiia; order Limisphaerales; family UBA11358; genus UBA11358. The sequence continues at coordinate 110,758 of CAZZPE010000001.1, read as the reverse complement.
CCGCGCCAAAAATTTGAAGGGCCAGCTCGCGCAGCTCTGCTGGGCGGGCGAAATGGAAGGCTGGCTGACCGAACCGCCGCAATGGCATCTGGTCGCCGACGCGGTCAACGCCGCCGAGTGGGAAAAGCTTCTGCGCGAGGCGCTGGACGAGCCGGTGCGGGTGGTGGAGCCGCCGCCGCCGGCGGAACTGGCCGCGCGCACCGCGCGCCGGGCCGCCGCCGCGTCGGGCGCGGCGCTGCTGCCCCCGGAATTTTCCGCGCGCTACCACCAGCAGTTCGTGGACCGGCTCTGGCTGCGCGGGCTGATCACGACGGGCATCTTGTATGCGATCGGCGTGGTGATTTACTTCTGCGCGACAACCGTTTTAAGCTACAAGACCGTCGCGGTGGAACAGCAGGCGGCGCAACTGGGCGACAGCTACACCAACGTGTTGCAGCTCAAGGCGCGTTACACGGTGCTCGCCCAGCGGCAGCAGTTGAAATACGCGGCGCTGGATTGCTGGAAGATTGTCGCCGAAAACCTGCCCGAGGGCCTCACGCTACAGCGCGCCAGTTTTGCCGACGGCCAGAAGCTCACCCTGAACGGCGTCTGCGCACAGGAACAGATCGGCCAGATTTCGGACCAAGGCAGGTTTTACGACGCGGTCCGCAAAGCAAAACTGGACGGCCAGGATATGTTTGAGGCGGCGGCCATCGAGCCGCTCATCTGGAATCAAAGCGGCAACCAGGTCAGCTGGCACTTCTCGCTGCAACTGAAACACTCGGAGGCCGTGCCATGAAAAAATTCTTCGCGCAACTCCGTCCGATGGAACGCCGCCTGGCCGTCGGTGTGCTGGTCGTTCTCATCCTGGTGCTGAACTGGGCGTTCATCTGGCCGCATTTTTCGGACTGGAACGATTTTCACGGACGCCTCGAGGCGGCGCGGCAGAAGCTGGATCTTTACCAGAAAACCATTTCGCAAACGAAGAATTATGAGGCGCAGGTGCATGGATTTGAAACCGAGGGCGAGTTTGTCGCGACCGAGGACATGTCCATCAATTTCCTGCGCACCATCCAGTCGCAGGCCAACGCCAGCGGCGTCGGCATGGTCAACCCGGGGCGGCCGCTGACCCGCACGAACGACGCGTTTTTCGTCCAGCAGGTTCAAAACATCAACGTCAGCGCCACGGACGAGCAACTGGTGGACTTCCTTTACAAGCTGGGTTCCGACGTCTCGATGATCCGCGTGCTCGACCTGGAACTCCAGCCCGACCCGCAGCATCAAAAGCTCAACGCCAACATCAAACTGGTGGCCAGCTACCAGCGAAACGCCCCGGCCAGCTCGAAAACCCCAACCGCAAAAGCCAAATGAAAATCACCCCGCTCTTCCTGATCCTGTTTTTGACCGCCGCCGGCCTTTGGGCGCAGATGCCGCCGGCCCCCGGCAACGCCGCCGCGCCGGAAAAGGAAGCCGCCGGCTACAGCTACAATTTTCCGGGCGTGGATGTGAACCAGGTGCTCGAAGTTTATGCCGATCTGGTGGGGCGCACGCTGTTGCGCGGGAACACCCCGCAGGCGTCCATCACGCTGAAGACGCAAACCCCGCTGACCAAGACCGAGGCGATCGAGGCGTTGCAGGCGGTGCTGGCGCTCAACGGCATCGTGGTCGTCCCCATCGGCGACAAGTTTGTGAAGGTGCTGACGCCGGACGCGGCGGGCGGGGCGGGCGGAACGTTGGACAGCACCGATGCGGCCCATTTGCCCGACCTCGGCACCTACGTCACGCACATCTGCCAGTTGAAATTCGTCAAGCCCAGCGTGATGCAGCCCATCATCCAGCCCTTTGGCAGATTGCCCAACAGCATCACCGCAATTGACGACAACGGCATCCTCGTCATCCGCGACTACGCCGAAAACGTCAAACGCATGCTGGAGATGATTGACAAAATTGACATCAGCGTCCCGGCGGTCTACATCTCCGAGGTCATTCCGATCCGCTACGCGCAGGCCGACGACATCGCCAATGCGCTGAACAGTCTCGGCGGCAGCGGCGGCGGTGCGACCGTCTCCGTCGGCAGTTCCACCAGCACCTCGCCCATCAGCGGCATCGCGGCAAACCGCAGCACCGGAACGGGGATTGGCGGAATGGGCGGCCTGGGCGCGAATCAATCCGGCGTCAACAACAATAACAACAACACGGCCAATAACACGTTCGGCCAGTCGCGCACAACCACTACGGGATCAAATGCCAACGGCACACCGTCATCCTCCACTCCCTTTCAGCAACGGCTGTTGAACATCATCAACAATGCGGGCGGCGGTGGCGGCGGCGGCAAGCAGGAGCCAATCCAGATTTTCGGCCAGGCAAAAATCATCGCCGACGAGCGCGCCAATTCGCTGCTCGTCTTTGCCACGCGGCAGGACATGGATCAGATCAAGCAGGTCATCTCGAAACTGGACGTGTTGCTCGCGCAGGTGCTCATCGAATCGGTCATCATTGACTACTCGCTCGGCCCCGACACATTGAGCCTGGGCACCTCCGTGGCGCAAGCCCAACAAAATTATGGGACCAGCCTGCCTTTGCAGGGCGCTGGTGGCATGAACAATGGCCAGTCGTTCTTTGATTTTATAAACCACACGCTTGGCAGCAATACAACAAGCAGTGCAAGCTCAACACCCAATGCCGCTACCGTCGGCAACAGTCTTGGCGGTGGCTTGAGTTATTTCGGAAGTATTGGTCCGAACTGGAACGTTGCCCTGTCGGCGGCGGCATCAGACAGCCATGCCAGCATCATCCAGCGGCCGCGCATCCAGACCTCGCAGGCCAAGCCCGCGCAGTTTTTCGTGGGCGACACCGTGCCGTATGTCACCAGCACCTACAATTACGGCGGCTCCTACGGCAACCAGTCCTCCTACTCGCAGTTGTCCGTCGGCGTGGAACTGGACGTGACGCCGTTCATCAATCCCGACGGCCTCGTCGTGATGCAAATCCAGCAGGAAATTGACGATCTCAACGGCTACACGACGATCACCGGCGTCGGCCAGATTCCCAACACCATCAAGCGCACGCTCAATTCCGAAATTGCCATCAGGGACAAGGACACCGTGATGCTCGGCGGCTTCATCAAAAATTCAAAATCCACCAGCCGGTCCGGTGTGCCGTTCCTGCAGGACATTCCGCTGCTCGGCGTGCTGTTTTCCCAGCGCAACAGTTCGAAGGCGCGCGAGGAACTCATCGTCCTGATGCGGCCCACCGTTTTGGCGACGCCGGAAATCGCCGCGGCAAACACCGTCACGGAAGGACGGCGGCTGCCGGGCGTCTCCGCCTCCCTTGGCGAGGATGTCGAGGAACAAAGCAAGGCGGTCGAAGCCGAACGCAAAAAGGAACTGGCCCATCCCAAGACCATGTCCGGCGGCTTTTTCAACGCCCCGATGCCGACGAACACGCCTTCGGAGCAACTGCCTCCGCCGCAAACCCAGGACAACGGCTTTTTCACACCGGTCGCGCCCAATGCGCCGGTGATTCAGGCAAACACCAACAACGCCGCGCCAACGACCCCTTGACGCGCAATCCGAAGCTTTGACGTTTTGACATGAAGGTTTGTCTTCATCTCCGAATGCTGGCGCTGGTCGCCGCCGGGCTGATGATGTGCGCCGGCCCGCGGGCTGGCGCGCAGGGCTTCGGACTTTCCGTCACGCCTTCGGCGACTTCTGTGCTGGTGAGCAATTCGCTGACTTACACCGTCAACGTGACCAACCTGAATCAAATTCCGCTGACGGACGTGCTGGTGACCAACCTGCTGCCTTCTTCAGTCAAGATTTTGAGCACCAACGCCAGCCAGGGTTCCATCACGGTCAGCAGCAACACGGCGGTCTTTGATCTTGGCGGATTCAACAACGGTGCGATTGCGCTTTTAACTCTGACCGTCCAACCAACGGCGGCGGGCTTCATTACCAACACGGTAACCGTTGCCTCCACCGGTCTGACCAACACAATCATCAACGTCGTGGTTCAAGTCACCAACGCGCCCATTGTCACAGCCGACCTTGGCGTGATGATTTCCGGCCCGGCCCAACCCGTCATCACCAATGACTGGATGACTTTCGGAGTGGCCGTGACCAACGCCGGACCGGATGCCGTCCCCGGCGTTATGTTGACGAACACGCTGCCGCCAGGCGTGGGATTCAAAAGCGTCTCGCCGGCCAACCCGGCCCCCAGCGTCGCGGGCAGCAATGTCATTTTCAACTTGGGCACGCTGGCCAGCAGAGCTTTCACCAATTTTGTGCTGACCGTCCAGCCCACCAACGCGGGAAGCCTGTTGTTCTCGGCATTTGTCAGCTCGACCGGAGCGACCGACATCAACCTCACCAACAATTCCGCCAGCACCAACATCACCGTCACCAATTATCTTTCCGAGCTGCTGATGGCCGTCACCAATTCCGGGCAAAATGTTGATCTCCAAAATGGGCTGGAGGAGCAGTCCGTTTTCCTGACGAACACCGGCTCCGATGATGTTCCGGCCGCGCGAATCGTCGTGACGGGTTTGACCAACCAGTTGTTCAACGCCGTCGGGACGAACAACGGCAGTCCGTTCGTGGATTTGAGCGCCGGGCTGGCGGCAGGCCGCCATGTGAATCTGCTGCTGCAATATTTCCCCAGAAAACTTTTCCCGTTCACCAACGGCCAGTTGCACGCCTTCGCGCTGCCGGTCGTTCCCGACTGGACTCCACCGGCCGCGGCACCGGCAGGCACAAACGTCAGCATCAACCGCATCGTCAGAATGTCCAACGGCAACATGCTGATCGAATGGTTTGCCGTCACCAATCGGAATTACAGCGTGGCCTACAGCGACAACGTTTCATTTTCAAACGCGATGATGGCGCCGCCTTCCATTTCCATCGTGGCGCCCGGGAATGAGATACAGTGGATTGATTACGGCCCGCCCACGACGGCAAGCGCGCCGACCAACGCTCCCGTGCGTTTTTATCGCGTGTTTCTAAACCCATGAGGTGATGCAAACTTTGCATTCCATTTTGAGACGCGTCCGACTCCATGTTTTTTCCGCATGGTGCCTGGCGGGTTGTTTCCTGTGGGCTGCACCCTCCGCGCCGGCCCAGCCGGAAGTGGATGGCAAACCGGATTCCAGCGCCTTCGTCCGGATCCCGTCCGACACGGACGACTGGACGCGGCATTTCCGCATCGGTGCGCTGGTTGGAATGAACGTCAGCGCCAGCTTCAATGAAAGCGGGGTGTTCAATGTTTCCGGCAACAATCCGGCCAACGGGATTTACGACGACGGCTATGTGAGGCCAGATCAAAACGGAGACCCCAGCTACACGAGTTATTGGGGATACAACAACGCCAGCCAGTATAATCCGGCCAATGGCGGGACGATTGCCATGCACGCCACCACCCAGGTCGCACCGTTGGGCAACATGAGCGCAAACGTTGACGGCGGTGCGTTCCCCGGATTCGAAATGGCCTATGGCGACAATCTCTGGTATTGGAAACACGCGCGCGTCGGCTGGGAATTGGGTTTTGGCCTGCTGCCCATCAGCATTTCGGACAACAGCTCCACGTTGGCGAATGTTACGCAAACCACTTTTACCTACAACACCGGCGGCATCATTGTTCCAACCGCGCCATACCAGGGCGGTCCCGGCGGAACCGGCCCGATCATTTCCACCGCATACACGTCAACCAACACCACCACGGCGGGAAGCATCACCGGTTCACGTTCGCTGGACGTGATGCTTTACACCCTGAGATTTGGCCCGTCATTTTACTGGGATTTGACCGAACATGTCGGCATGTCGCTGGGCGCCGGGCCGGCGATTGGCATCGTGTCCGGCGATTGCAAATACAGCGAAATCATCACGACCGGCAGCAGCAGCACCCACAACACCGGCAGCTTTGGAGGAACCGACGTGACCTTCGGCGGTTATGTGAACGGCGCGCTGATGTATCACGTGCAGGATGACGCCGACATCTTCATCGGCGTGCAATACATGCCGATGGGCAATGCCGCGTTCAGCGGTGCGGGACGCGAAAGCCGGTTGAACCTGGGTGGACAACTCGATTTTTCCATCGGCATCAACTGGCCGTTTTGAAAAATTCCCCGGCGACCATCCAATTCATTACTCCGGCGACCGCAGTTTTTTCAATAGCTCATCCGGTCCAGCTTCACTTTGCCGCGGAAGATCCAGTAAATGCTCACCGTGTAGGCCAGCACCACCGGCAGGCCGATGCACGCGATGATCAGCATGATGCCCAGCGTTGTCGGCGAAGACGCGGCGTTGTGAATGTTCAGGCTGTTGGTTTCGGGATTCGTCACGCTGTAGACCAGGTTTGGAAAAATGTTCAGCCCGAACAGCGCCATCAGCGTTACGATGGCGGCGCAGGACGATAGAAACGCCCGGCCGTCGTTGCCGTGGTGGAATTCGCGCGGGATGTTGGCGATGGCCAGCATGTTGGCCAGCGCAACTGTGAAAAGCAGCGGATGTTCGCGCACCCGCGCCGCCATGTGCGGCACATAAAGCAGCGTCGTCATCGTCAGCGTCGTGGCGCAAATCACGAAAAAGATGATCGAGTTCATCGCCCAGCCGCGCAGCTTGTCGTGCAGCGCGCCCTCGGTTTTCATCACGCCGTAAATCGCGCCGTGCATCATGAACAATGACACCGTGGTCACACCCACGAGTAATGGATACGGTTTCAGCAATCCAAGAAAAGTCCCGGCAAATTCGCCGTGTTCATCAACCGGCACACCCCACGCGATGTTGCCCAACGCCACGCCGATGAGCAGGCTGGATAAAATGCTGCCGACGGAAAACCCGATGTCCCACGTTTGCCGCCACCAGCGCTCGGGCCGCTTGCTGCGGAATTCAATCGCCACCGCGCGGAAGATCAGCGCTGCCAGCAGCAAATACAGCGCGAGATAAAATCCGGAGAAGACCGTGGCATAAACATTCGGAAACGCTGCGAACAACGCGCCGCCGCCGGTGACGAGCCAGACTTCGTTGCCGTCCCACACCGGCCCGATGGCGTTGAGCATCACGCGCCGCTCGGCGTCTTCCTTGGTGAACAAATGCAGCGCGCCGATGCCGAGGTCAAAGCCGTCGAGCATCGCGTAGCCGGTGAACAGCACGCCGACCAAAATGAACCAAACTGTGTTCAAATCGAAATTCATAATTTGATATGCAGCCGGGATTGTTAATGACTAATTCCTAAATCCTAATGACTAAATAATGACGAAGCTCAAATGTCAAAACCGCCTTGGCCCGGCTCAAAGTGTTTTGGGAATTGGTCATTGGGAATTCTTTCATCATTATGGTTTAGTCATTGGTCATTTCGCGCGGGCAGCGCGAGTTTGCCGGACGGCTTCAAATCCGCGTCGTCCGGTCCGTGCTGGATTTTGTCATTGAGCAGGTAGATGAAAACCGCGAACAGCAGGAAGTAAATCAACGTCATCAAAATCAGCGACGACAGAACCACATTGGCCTCCAGAATCTTGGAAAATCCTTCCGGCGTTCGCAGCACGCCATAGACAATCCACGGCTGCCGCCCGACCTCAGCGGCGAACCAGCCGAGCTGATTCGCGATTTCCGGGCCGACCACGGAGAACACCAGAATCCACAGCAGCCAGCGCCGCTCATGCAGCGTGCCTTTGCGGAAATACAAAAATCCCAGCGCCGCGATGGCAATCAGCGTGAAGCCAACACCCACCATGGCGTGAAAAAACTGGAATGACGCCTGCACCGGCGGGCGGTCTTCCGGCTTGAATTCATTCAGCCCGGTAACGGTCGCATGAAAATCGTTGTGCGCCAAAAAACTCAACGCGCCCGGCGCCTGGAGACCGATGACTTTTTCATTTTTCTCGTCCACCCAGCCGGCGAGCGTAAGCGGCGCGTTGGAGGTCGTCTGGTAAAGTCCCTCGAACGCGGCAAGCTTGGCCGGCTGGTTTTTCGCCACGCCCTGCGCGCTGATGTGGCCGCTGACCGCTTGCAGCAGCGACGCGGCAAGCGCCACGGACAAGCCGACCTTCAGCGACGCGCGGGCAAATTCCTGATTCCGTTTCTTGAGCAGATACCACGCGCTCACGCTCACCACGAGAAATGCCCCCGTCTGCCACGCGCCGCAAACCGTGTGGAACAACCGCTCCATCGAGGACGGATTGAAAACGACCTGCCAGAAATTCGTGACTTCCGCGCGCGGCACGCCATCGTGGATCACGATGTGATAGCCCGCCGGCGTTTGCATCCACGAGTTTGCCACAATGATCCACACCGCGCTGAAGTGCGCGCCCAGACAGACCATGCACGTCGAGAAAAAGTGCATTTTGCGGCTCACCTTGTCCCAGCCAAACAGCAGCACGGCCAGAAAACCGGATTCGAGAAAGAACGCAAAAATGCCCTCCGCCGCCAGCGCGCTGCCGAACACGTCGCCGACGTAGCGCGAATACGCCGCCCAGTTCGTGCCGAACTCGAATTCCATCACGATGCCCGTCGCCACACCGATGGCGAACGTGAGCGCGAACACGCGCGTCCAGAACCGCGCCATCTGGTGGTAAAGCGTGTTGCCGGTCTTGAGCCAGAGTCCCTCCATCAGCACGAGCATCAGGCCGAGGCCGATGCTCAACGGCGGATAGAGGTAATGAAACGCGACGGTCGCGCCAAACTGGACCCGGGAAAGCGTCAGGACATCCATAAATCAAATTGCAGCCCGGATTTTTGCAGAATCAAAACCTTCGTTCAATCCTAACTTTTTCCAGTTTGTGTTTTTGCCGATCCCAGAAGCGCCGGCCGAAAATCGTTTGCAGCATCCGCACCTTCTGCTAAACTGCCATCGGCTCGGAAAAGTTATGAAGCATTGGATTTCCATCGCGGTTGCGGGGCTGGTTTGGGGCGCGGCGGCGGTGCAAGCCTCGCAGGTGGGGCTGATCACGATTGATGGCGCCATCGGCCCGGCCACGGCCAATTACATTTCCCGCGCGATTGACGCCGCCACGGCCCAGGACGACGAATGCCTCGTCATTCAGCTCGACACGCCGGGCGGACTCGTGGATTCCGCCTCGCAAATCGTCGCGAAATTCTACGCCGCAAAAATTCCCACCGTGGTTTATGTCTCGCCGGCGCCGGCGCGCGCGGGCAGCGCGGGCGTTTTCATCACCATGGCGGCGGACGTGGCCGTGATGGCGCCGCACACACGCATCGGCGCGGCGCACCCCGTGGAACTCGGAACCAGCGGCGAGGTGGAAACAACCGACGCCGTGATGAAGAAGAAAATGGAAAACGACACCGCCAGCTTCGCCCAATCCATTGCCGACAAACGGAACCGCAGCGCGCAATGGGCCAAGTCCGCCGTGCTCGACAGCGCCTCCATCACGGCCGAAGACGCGCTGGACAAGAAGGTCATTGATTTCATCGCCGAGGACATGCCCGATTTGCTCAAGCAACTGAACGGACGCGAAATCGGTGGCAGGACGTTGCACACCGCCAACGCCACCGTAGTGGAAATCCCGATGAACGCGTTTGAACACTTCTCCCAATTGTTCCTGCGCCCGGAGGTCATGTTCATTTTGATGCTGATGGTGATTTACGGCATCATCGGTGAATTGAGCAGTCCCGGCGCGATTCTGCCGGGCATTGTCGGCGCGATTGCGCTGATCCTTGTGCTTTACATGTCGGCCATCCTGCCGGTGAGCGTGACCGGGCTGGTTCTGATTGGACTGGCGATTGCGTTGTTCATCACCGACGTTTTTGCGACGACGCATGGCGTGTTGACGGCGGGCGGCATCCTCTCATTTTTTCTCGGCGCGCTGATGCTGTTCAGCAACGCCGGGCCGGGCTTCGGCCTGTCGCTGGCCTGGATTATTCCGGGGACGGTGGTGACGGCGCTGTTTTTCATCTTTGTCGTCGGCAAGGGCATCAGCGCGCAGTTCAAACCCGTCCGCGCTGGCGCGGAAACGATGCTCGGCAAAACGGTGAACGCGCTTTCGCGGATTGACCCGGCGGGCGGAAAAGTGTTTATCGAAGGCGAACATTGGAACGCCGTGAGCGAAACGCCGGTGGAAGCCGGCCAGCCGGTGGAAATTGTCGGCATTGTCGGCCTGACTTTGAAAGTGAAACCAAAACAAAACCAACCAAAATAAATTATGGACCAACAAACAATTCAGCATCTCATCGGCGGTGGAATGGCAATCATCGTGCCGATCGTCATCGTGCTCGTCATCATTCTGCCGCAGGCGCTGCGGATTTTGCGCGAATACGAGCGCGGCGTCATCTTCCGGCTCGGCAAATTGCAGGGCGCGAAGGGGCCGGGCATCATTTTCCTGATTCCCATCGTGGACAAGATGGTGCGGATGGATTTGCGTGTGGTGACGATTGACGTGCCCAAGCAGGAAATCATGACGCGCGACAACGTGCCAGCCACCGTGGACGCGGTGGTTTATTTCCGCGTCGTGGACCCGAACGCGGCGGTGGTCAAGGTGGAAAATTTCTGGAAGGCGACCTCGCTTATCGCGCAGACGACGCTGCGCAGCGTGCTCGGCCAGTCGCCGCTGGACGACCTGCTCTCGCAACGCGATGTCATCAACCAGAAATTGCAGGAGATCATTGACAAGCAGACCGAGCCGTGGGGCATCAAGGTCACGGGCGTGGAAGTGAAGGAAGTGGCGCTGCCGGACAGCATGAAGCGCGCGATGGCCAAGCAGGCCGAAGCCGAACGCGAACGCCGCGCGAAAGTGGTGAACGCCGAGGGCGAATTCCAAGCCGCCGAGAAAATGGTGCAGGCCGCCGCGCTGATCGCGAAGGAGCCGATTGCGCTGCAACTGCGCTATCTCCAGACCATGCGCGAAATGGCGAGCGAACACAACACGACGACGTTCCTGCCGCTGCCGATAGATTTGTTCAGCGCGTTTTTGAAGAAATAACCCGTCGTTCATGCCCGCTTTTGAATATAATTTTGAGTGGGACATTCGGAAAGCGGCGGCGAACATTCAAAAGCATGGAGTCAGTTTTGAAAGCGCCGCAACAGTTTTCCACGATTCCGAAGCGATGTCTTTGTTCGATCAAAAACACAGCGCGGATGAAGATCGCTGGATTACTTTGGGACTGGATAATCGCGGGCAAGTGCTGGTAGTTTGTCACACATGGCGCGAGACGGCGACTGGCGCGGGCAGTTGCCGCATCATTTCCGCGCGCAAAGCCGGCAGGAAAGAGGCCGCGCAGTATCGAAACCGGAAATTATGAAAAAAGAATATGATTTTTCAAAGGCCGAACGGGGCCGGTTCTATCGTCCGAACCCGAAGTTGAATCTGCCTGTTTATCTTGATCCTCAAGTTCAGGCGTGGCTGGACAAAGTTGCCGACAAACGCGGCGAAGATGTGGGCAAACTTGTCAACCGCCTGCTAAAAAAAGAAATCGAGTTGGTTGAGGCGGCGCACTGATGAAAGACGGGCGGTTGCCATGGGCGCCGGTTCAGGTTGGCCATGATTATTCTGCTCATCATGCTGTTGGCGCTTGCCGCCTTGACGCTGTGGTGGTTGAGCGGGTTTGATTCAAAGGTCACGGGCGACAACAAGCGGGCGGATTTCATCCGACGCGGAATCCGGTGCGCCGTGACCCTGCTCCTGCTGGCAATGCTGTTTAGCCTGCCGCGCTCGGTTGCGTCCTCGCCGGCGTTGTTCCTGATCGCAGGATTGCTTGCCCTGGTTTGGGCGGGCTGCCTGACTGAAATGGGCGCGTGCGGTTTTCACCGCCTGATTGATCCCGAAGACCAGCGGGAATTTGACCCGAACCAAAGCGCCCGCGATTTGGACACGGTTGCGAGCCTGCTCAAAAGCGGCCGGCATGAAGAAGCCGCGCAGTTCTGCGAGAGGCTCAAAAAATCCGGCGGGGCCAACATCCTCACGCTGGAAACGATGCTGGCCCGCGCCGGCATCCGGCAGGAGGAGTTCACGACTTCCCGGCCGCTGGTCGAGGCGCACCGGCTGCGGACGGAGGGAAAATTCGACGAGTCGGAAACAGTTTTGAAATCGCTGCTGGCGGAAAATCCGTCGAACGCGGACGCGGCGCTGATGCTGATGCGGCTTTACGCGCAGGATTTGCGCCGCAGCGACAAGGCCGCGGAAGTCCTCCGGTCGCTCGAAAACCAGCCGCACATCCCGCCGGCCCACCTCGAATTTGCGCGGCGTTCCATCCACGAATGGGGCCGGAGAAAAACCAAGCCGGCCGGCGTTGTTCCGCCGGAATCCGTTGACGAACTGCTGGCCGCCGGGCATCTCGGCACGGCGGTCGAAATGCTGGAGCAAAAGCTCGCCGCGCAGCCGGACGATTTTGATTTATTGCTGAAACTGGCCGAGGCGCACGGCCGGCATTCCGGCAACCTCCATCGCGCCGAAAAAATCGTCTGGAAAATCGAATCCCATTCCGCCTTCAGCCCGGAACAAATCGCGCTGGCAAAGGCCAGGCTCGCGGAATGGCGCGCCGCAAGGCCGGGGCGGAATTGAAGTTTCGCTTCCGACCCGGCGATTGTATTGTTGACGAACCGGTTTTCCAATCCGACATTCGGCAATGGATATTTGAAGCAATTTATGCCCCTTTACGAATACGAACTGTGCGAAGGCGAATGCAAGGTGTGCGGCGGGAAATTCACCCTGAACCGCCCGCTTTCGGCCAAGCCGCTCACGCATTGTCCCGCGTGCAAAAAGCCGGTGCGCAAAATCATCTCCGGCTTCAGCACGCCGCACAAGCTCAAGCCGCTGTCCATCACCGACGCCAAAAAGGCCGGCTTCACCGTGCTCAAAAGGATCGGCAAGGGCGAATACGAAAGGCAGTGATTCGTTAAATCGTTGAATCGGGGCGAACCTCAAACCGGTTCAACGATTCGACAGTTCAACGATCCAACATTGTTTTGAATTCATTTTTGACGGGGGTTGTCCAATAAAATAGCCTGATGGCTTGAAATGGGTTTCAGCTTTGCAAATTTGACACGGTGGCTGCTCCTCGCCGGCATGGCGCTGGCGGCGGTTTTTTCCGCCGAGGCCCAGCATTCGGGACGAAGGCCGGGGCAGGCCATTTTATTTTCCTCGCCGGACGGCGATGACATCAGTTCCAACGTGCCGTCGCTGACCGCCAAGCCGCCCGGGCTGCTGGATTTGGCAAACACCGAACAGCCGCAAGGCTTGAGATTCGGTGACACATCCCAGACCGGACTGCCGCCCGAACCACAAGTTCCAACCCTTTCGCCTGACCAGGCCCAGAGGATGCAACGGCAAGCCGACGAGCGGAAGAATTGGGCGCTGCTGACGCCGGAGGAGATCATGGGTCTGCCCACGCCGGAAAAGATCCTCGGCATCCCCGCCCACGACGCCTTTGGCCGGCCGAAAAATGAGACCGTCGTGGCGCAATATTACGAAAGGCAGGAGCAATCGAGACCCCGCACCAACGATTCCAATTATGATGACGGGAAAGATCCGACGGGACGCTGGGGGCTTTCGGACAGCCAGGAACTGCGGATGAATCTGAACATCTGGTCTTCCACCAGCATCAATCCGGAAAATCCGGCGTTGATGAATTCGTCTTTGAACGGGACACCGGACAACCGTGCCGGTTCCGCCGCAGCCCCGAACAGCGGCTGGTTGAAATCGTTCAATCTGCCCGCGCCGCCGCCCGGTCCCACGGCGGAGGAAAAGGCCGCAATGGAACAATTCCAGCAGTTGCTCCAGCCGCATTCACTGCCCGGTGGCACGACAAAAAACCCGGGGTTGGGCAGCCCGCTTTTTTCTCCCGCGTCCATCGCGCCCGCGCCCGGACAGACGGTGCCAACCCCGGTTGGCGCGTCCTACACGCCATTGGGCAGCGGGATTGCCACGCCGACGGGGGCGAATCCGCTGCCGGGACTTTTTGGCCCGACCAACGCGGCGGCGCCGTTGTTCACGCCGGCATGGAAACCGCAATCCCCGCCGTGGATGTCGGATGCGCCGCAGCCGGGCGTGGTTCCGCAGCGCAAATTTTAATGCGCGGAAGTGATCAGGAGAACCTGTTCGAGGGTTGAAACGCCGTCGCGCGCGCGGTCGAGTCCCGCCATGCGGAGCGTGTGCATGCCTTCCTTGATGGCGACCTTGGCCATTTCACGCGTGCTGCCGCGCGCAATGATGAGTTTGCGGATTTGATCGCTGATGGTCATGGCCTCGATGACGGCCATGCGCCCGGCATAGCCGGAATTTTTGCACCGTTCACAGCCGCGCCCGCGGTAAAGCTGCACGCCCTGGAAGGTCGCCGGATCAATGCCGAGGTCTTCGAACATTTTTGCCGGATAGGTCACCGGCTCCTTGCAATGCGGACAGATGCGGCGCAGGAGGCGTTGCGCGCAGGAGAGAATGACCGAGGACGAAATCAAAAACGGCGCGATGCCCATGTCGTCCAGGCGCGCGATGGCCCCGGGCGCGTCGTTGCAGTGCATCGTGGAGAGCACCTGATGACCGGTGAGCGCGGCCTCGATGGCAATCTCGGCCGTCTCGGTGTCGCGGATTTCCCCGATCATGACGATGTCCGGATCCTGGCGCAAAATGGAGCGGAGCGCGCTGGCGAAGGTGAGGCCGATTTCTTTTTTGGTCGGCACCTGGTTGATGCCGGGAACCTGAAATTCCACCGGGTCCTCGACGGTGACGATGTTCCATTGCGGGCTGTTCAGTTCGTTGAGCGCGGAATAGAGCGTCGTGGTCTTGCCGGAGCCGGTCGGGCCGGTGACGAGAATCAGTCCATGCGGGGCGTCAATGGCGGCTTTGACCTGCTTGAAGGTGTCGGGATCCAGGCCAAGCTTGTCAATGCTCGCGGTGAGATTGGATTTGTCGAGCACGCGCATCACGACTTTTTCGCCATGCACGGTCGGCAGCACGGAGACGCGCAGGTCGTAGTCCTTGCCGCTGACCTTGACCCGCATGCGCCCGTCCTGCGGCAGGCGCCGCTCGGCGATGTCGAGGCTGCTCATGATCTTGAAGCGCGAGGTGAGCGCCAGTTGCATCTGCTTGGGCGGCGGCGTCGCGTCTATGAGCACACCGTCCACGCGGTAGCGCAACCGCATGGCCTTCTCGAACGGCTCCAGATGAATGTCGCTGGCGCGGTCCTTGATGGCCTGGACGATGATGAGGTTGGCGAGCTTGATGACGGGCGCGTCCTCGCTGGAGGCGGCGAGCTTGTCGAGGTTGACCTCTTCGACGGCTTCCTTGATGGATTCAACGGTGTCAGCCTCGGCATCGCTCTGTTTCTGCGCGTCCTGAATGATGTCTTCCATCGAGCCGCCGCCCTTGGCGGAATCGATGGCGGCGAGCTTGTCCGCGATGGCCTTTTCGGAAGAGATCAGCGGGGCGATTTCAAACTTGGTGATGCGCTTGACGTCGTCGAGGGCGAGGACGTTGAGCGGGTCGGCCATCGCCAGAAACAGCTTGTTTTCCAGCAGGGCGACCGGAATCACCTTGTGGTTGTATTCGGTTTCCCGCGGCAGCAGGTCGGCGATTTCCGCCGGAATGCTGATGCGCGCGAGATTGACAGGCGGAACATTGAGCACGCGGCCCATGCTTACGGCCAGGTCCTGCTCGCTGACGTAGGACTTGTCCACGATGAGCTTGACGAGGCGCGCACCTTCCTTCTTTTGCTGTTCGAGCAATTCCTCCACCTGACCCGCGCTCAACAGCCCATCCTCGACGAGCGCGTCGGCGATGCGTTCTCCGAATGATTTGACTTTGGCCATGGTCAACGAAAGGCTTTGCGGATGATCTGAACCAGATCCGCGGGTGATGTCAAATACCACAATAGCCGGTAGGAAGTGGCCTCGGCCAGCTCCTTCGCCGCCTGCTGGTTGAACGGATTCGCCGTCGCCACCAAAATGGATTTGCTCATCCGGTCAAAGGGCGCCACACACCAGCGCCGGCACACCTCCGCCGGGAATCCGCGCAGCAAATCCATGTCCACATCGTAACGGTCGAATGGCAGGAACCCCGCGCGCGATCTGTCGGAGAGCAGTTTGAGCGATTTTTCCACGGGGAAAAGCCCCTTGTCGCCCAGCAACTGGATGAACGGCTCGGCCACGTCCGTTTGCGCCCCGGCCAGATCCGGCGTGCGCCAGCACAGGTCGAAATCGCCGGCGCTCACGACTTTGCCTTCGACAAAAATCCTGTGCATCATCTTCCGGCCGTCGTCAATCTCCTCCTGCGCCGCGTGCGCCTTTTTGCGCAACCGGGTTGTTTCAAACTCTGGCGTCACGGCCACCGGCTCGGGCGCTGCGGATTCCGACGCCGCGTTGCTGGCCTGATCCTCGATTCGCCGGAGCGCCGCCTGAACATCGGCGTCGTTGGGCTGCCGTTGCAACACCGTTTCATATTCCAGAATCGCCGAGGAAAGCTGTCCCATCTCCGTGTAAGCCTCGGCGATGCGTTTCGAGGTCCGGATGACATCCGGTTCCCGGCCCAGCTTGGTGTAGGCTTCCTTGAGGATTTCCAGCGACTGGCAGTCATTCGGCTGCGACTGGACAATGACCTCAAACATCTCAATCGTCTGTTTCAATTGAGACTCTTCAGCCGGATTTAATGTGGCATTGGCCATGCGATCCGCCGCGAATTTAAGCCTTCGCCTCCGGCAGCGCAACCCTCATTCCCGCCTCGCTTGCGGGATTGATTTCCGTCAACATCTGCGGAATCGTTAGCCCATCCGGCAAACGCCGGAACGAAAAATGCCGCAAACCGCGCCCATCATGGAACCCGCACCCGGCGAACGCCTCCTGCGCTTCGTCGGCGACCGAGTCCGTTTCACGCTCCGCGCCGGAGCCAACCGCCCCGGCTGGCGCGCGCTGCTCCGCACCAACCTTGGCCGCGCCGCCGCCCGACGACGAGAAATCATCGCCGCCCACGCCGGCGGTGCCGCCGCCGCCGGCGCCTCGTGGCGCGACGTGCCGATGCAAAAGACCGCCGATGGCTGGCAGATTGAATTGCCGCTTGCCGAGGTTGGCTGTTTCAAAGCGAAGGCTTATCTCCTCGACGAAAAAAACTGGCAGCACTGGCCGGACGGCGCGGACGCGGGCATTTCCGTCCATCCCAATTTCGCCCGCACCGCCAACACCATTTACTGCGCCTTCCCGCGACTTTTCGGCTCCACAAAAAATTTTTCCTCCACGCGCGACGAAAAACTCGAGGCGCAAATCAAGGCGCTCGACTCGAAACATTTCACCGTCATCCCGCCGTCCGGCAAGCTCCGCGACCTGACGCGCCAGTTGCCGCACATCGTCCAGACGCTCGGCTGCCGCATTCTACACCTGCTGCCCATGCATCCGACGCCGACGACTTACGCGCGCTTCGGGCGCTTCGGCAGTCCCTATGCCGCGCTCGATTTGACCGCCGTGGATCCGGCGCTGGTCGAATTCGACAGGCGAACCACCGGCATTGGCCAGTTTTGCGAACTCACCGGCGCCGCGCACTCACTCGGCGCGCGCGTCTTCATTGACATCGTCATCAACCACACCGGCTGGGGTTCGAGCTTGCAGGAAAATCATCCTGAATTTTTCCTGAAAAAGTCCGACGGCGAATTCGCCAGCCCCGGCGCGTGGGGCACGGTCTGGGAAGATTTGGTTGAATTGGAACAACACGGCGTCGCGCTGTGGGACATCGTCGCCGATTCGCTGCTCGTCTGGTGCCGGCGCGGCGTGGATGGTTTTCGCTGCGACGCCGGCTATAAAATTCCCGTGCCCGCCTGGCAATACATCATCGCCCGCGTGCAGGATGAATTTCCCGAAACGATTTTTCTGCTCGAAGGCCTCGGCGGCTCATGGGAGGCCACGGAAAGTTTGCTCACCGAAGGCGGAATGCAATGGGCCTATTCCGAGCTGTTCCAAAATTATTCCGGCCGCGACGTCGCGTGGTATCTGGATTACGCCAACCGCCAAAGCGAACGCGCCGGCAGCTACATTCACTATTCCGAAACGCACGACAACGACCGGCTCGCCAAAAAAGGCCGTGCCTGGTCGCTGCTGCGGAACCGCCTGTGCGCGCTGACCAGTCCGAACGGCGGCTTCGGTTTTACCTGTGGCGTCGAATGGCTGGCGACCGAAAAAATCCTCGTCCACGGCTGCACCGGCCTGAATTGGGACAGCGCCGAAAACATCGTTCCCGAACTCGCGTGCCTGAACCGTCTCATTTCCGATCATCCATGTTTTTTTGACGGCGCGAAGCTCACGCGGTTGAGCGCGCCCGATTCGCCGGTTTACGCGCTGCTCCGCGAATCCGCCGAAGGCAGGGATTCCGTCCTGATTCTAGCCAACACCGACATCGAAAAGGAAAATCCAATCGCGCTCGCGCAATCCGCAATCCGCAATCCGCAATCCGCAATTGATTTGCTTGGCCAGCCGTTGCCAACAATTTCCACCACCAAAGGTGAAACCATTTTCACACTTCCGCCCGGCGCGGCCTTCTGCCTCGCGTCGGCCGAAAAACCCGCCGGCTTGAGCGGCGACGATTACCGCCGCGCCCGCGCCCAAGCCGCGTTTGCTCTTGAATTGCTGAACAAAATCATTCCTGCCGAAACCATTGACGGTTTCGACTGGCGCCGGCTGGCGGAGCAAGTTGAACGCTCGCCAAAAAACTTTCTCGCCGCCGCCGCCGAATTCGCCGCGCGCAATGCCAAAACTCCGCTCTCCGATCTGCTGGCCGAAGTGGAAGCCGGAAAAATCTTCCCGCGCGTGGTCGAATGGACGCTGATTGACCGCCGCCGCATCACGCCCGTCCCGGCGGGCCATTGGCTGCTCATTCAGGACACAGCGCCGTTCCGGGCCACGCTGGAAATGCAGAATGGGGGCGTCGGCGCAACGCATGTTCAATCCACTCCCGCCGGCAACGGTTTCATGGCCTGCTTCGCTCCGCGTGAAGCTGCCGACGCACAATTGGTTTTGGAGCGCCACGCCGCTGCTTCGCAAAAAATTTCCGCCGCGCTTTGTTTTCTGTCTTCCAATCCGCAATCCGCAATCCGCAATCCGCAATCCGACGCCTTGATTCTGCTGACCAACGGCCTCGGCGGCATGGCGCGCCTTTGCGTGGATTTGGGCCGCGTGAATTCCAAATACGACTGCGTGCTCGGCGCGAATTTGAATCCGGATTTTCCGGTGGACCGGCACATTTTTGTCAAACGCCTCCGCGCCTGGGTGAACGCCGACGGTTTTCTCTCGCCGCTGGATTTCAGGAACCTCGCCGCGTTTCACGCCGGGCCGCCGGCGGTCTGGAATTTTGTCGCCAGTGCCGGCGACGGCCGCACGGTTGAAATCGAATTGCGCGCCGAGATGGTTGCGGGCAAAAACACGACCGTTTTTCAGTTCAGCCGCCCGACGGGCGCGCGCGCGACCGGCAAACAACTGCCCGCCAATGCCGATGTGCGTCTGACGGTGCGCTTTGACATTGAGGACCGGAACTTCCATTCCGAAACCAAACGCAACGGCGGCGCGGATTTTCATTTTTCATCCAACACCCGGGAAGTTCAGAGTTCAAAATTAAAAACTCAAAACGGCGCCGGGTTTGAGTTCACGCCCGCGCCGGAACGCCAACTGCGCGTGTTCGCGGATGCCGGCGAATATCACCCGCAACCGGAATGGTGCGAGAACATTCCGCATCCGGTCGAGCAGTCGCGCGGTCAGACCGGCAGCGGCGACGCCTACAGCCCCGGCTGGTTTGAACTGCCCCTCGCCAAGGGCGCAAATGTCACGCTGGTCGCGACTGCTGAAAACGAGGAAATCAAAAGCGGAAAGCGGAAAGCGGAAAGCAGAAATTCAGAAAAGAATTTTGAAACACAGCTTGAATGCGCCGCCAGGCAATTCGTCGTCCGGCGCGGCGAAGGCAAGACGGTCATCGCCGGCTATCCGTGGTTTCTGGACTGGGGACGCGACTCGCTGATTTGCGCGCGCGGGCTGCTGGCCGCCGGCATGGTGGACGAAGTGAGGCGGCTTCTGCTGACGTTCGCTCAATTTGAAAAGGACGGCACGCTGCCGAACACCATCCACGGCAGCGATGTTTCCAACCGCGACACCTCCGACGCGCCGCTGTGGTTCGCCGTCGCGTGCGAGGAGTTTTTTGAAACTCAAAATTCAAAACTAAATACCAAAAACTTTTACGCCACTCCGGTTGACGAAAATGGCCGCACCGTTCGCGACGTGCTCACAAGCATCGCGGAAAATGACGCGCGCGGCACGCCCAACGGCATCCACATGGACGTGGATTCGGCGCTTATTTGGAGTCCGGCCCATTTCACCTGGATGGACACAAATTATCCCGCCGGCACGCCGCGCGAGGGCTATCCGGTTGAGATTCAGGCACTCTGGATTCGCCTGCTGCGGCAGCTGGAAAAAATCAGCGCCAAATCGGAACAGGCGAAATGGCGGGAACTCGCCGGCCGCGCGACCGCCTCGTTCGGCAAATTGTTCTGGCTCGAAGAAAAGGGCTGGTTCGCCGACGTGCTGCTCGCCAAGCCGGGCGCTGCCGCGCGCGACGCCAAGCCAGACGACGCGCTCCGCAGCAATGGCCTGTTCGCCGTCAGCCTCGGACTTGTCACCGGCGAACGCGCCAAACGCTGCGTCGAGGCCGCGCGAAAATATCTGGTCGTGCCGGGCGCGCTGCGCTCGCTCGCGCCGCTGCCGGTTTCGGTTCCGCTGCCAATTTATCGCGAGGGCCAGTTGCTCAACAATCCATCCGAGCCGTATTGGCGGCGTTACGAAGGCGACGAGGACACACGCCGCAAGCCGGCGTATCACAACGGCACGGCGTGGACGTGGACGTTCCCGGTATTTTGCGAGGCGCTCGCCCGCGCTTGGGACTTTTCGCCGGCGGCGGTGGCGGCGGCGAAAAGTTATCTGGGCAGCGCGGAACAATTGCTGAACGACGGCTGTCTTGGCCAGCTTCCGGAAATTCTCGACGGCGACGCCCCGCACGCGCAACGCGGCTGCGACGCGCAGGCGTGGGGCGTCACGGAATCGCTGCGGGTTTGGAAACTGCTCTCGGCGGCGCAACGGAACGGCTGATCCGCTTCCAAAGAAAGTTGCCCGGTTCATTTTTCTGCGGCAAAATGGCCGTCATGGCCGGACCCGGCATTTCGTTTGATTCGCTGCGCCCCAACCGCCGGGAAACCGGGCGGCTGGCGCTGGCGCTGGCGTTGTCGCTCGCGGCGCATTTGCTCGTCTGGGGCAGCTATGAGGCCGGCAAAAAATTTGATGTGTGGCGGCGGCTGCCGCGGCTGACGTGGTTGCAGCCCGCGCATAAAATGATTCCGCCGGTGCAAAGGACGGAGCCGCCGCTGGAATTCGTCACCGTCGAGCAGCCCTCGGCCGAGGCGCCGCAAAACGCGAAGTATTATTCCGGCAAAAATTCCCGCGCGGCCAACCCGGACGCCAGCCGCGACACCGCCGTTCCGAAATTGAACGGCACGCAGACCGAGGTGGCCAAAACCGAGACCGTGCAGAAGCCGGATTTCAACAAGCTCCAGCCCGCGCCCCAGCCCGCGAATTCCCAGCCGGCCCAGCCGGTGCCGCCGGCGCCGACGGTCGCGCCGGGCGATTTGACCCTGGGCAAGCCACAAGATTCGCAGCAGCAGCAGGAGCAAACGCCGCCGCGACCGCGCACGATTCAGGAGGCGCTCGCGCAATCGCAGCCGCACCATTCCCCCGGCGTGGAGATGAAGCAGGACGGCGGCGTGAGCCGGCGTCTGGAGGCGTCGTTTGACGTGAAGGCCACGCAGTTCGGCCAGTATGACAGCGATTTCGTGGATGCGGTGACGTATCGCTGGTATTCGCTGCTCGACAGCCAGCAATTCGCGCTGGATCGCACGGGCAAGGTCACGCTGCAATTTCACCTGCATTCCGACGGAACCATCACTGACATGACCGTCCTGGAAAACACCGTCGGCGACCTGCTCGGCTACGTCTGCCAGAAAGCCATCAACGATCCCGCGCCGTTCAAACCGTGGCCGGAAGACATGCGACGGCTGGTTGTCGCGAATTACCGTGAAATCACATTCACATTTTACTATTATTAGCGGTTTATGGACGAACTGATTTACATTTTGCTGGGATTGACCTCGGTTGTCGGGCTGGCGTTCATCGTGGAACGCGGCATCATGCTGCGCTGGAACAAGGTCGTGCCCCCGGAAATCGCCCGGTCGCTGGCGGCGTGCCGGACGCGCGACGACGTGAAAACCCTCTGCCGCGTCTGCGAACGGAAACCGTCGCCGCTCGGACGACTCCTGCTGCTCGCCGCCAATGCCCTCGACCATTCGAAGGCCGACAACGTGGACGCGCTCCAGACCGCCGCGCGCCATGAAATCGTCCAGCTCGAACGCGGCCTCGTCGTGCTCGAAATCATCGTCGGCATCGCCCCCCTGCTCGGCCTCGTCGGAACCATCGCGGGCATGATGACCGTGTTCGGCGACGTCGGGCAGACCGGTTTGACCGACGCCGGAAAACTCGCCGCGGGCATCGCACTGATTTTGCGCGCGACGCTCATCGGCCTGCTCATCGCGATTCCGTCGCTGATTTTCTGGAGCTATTTCAGCAAAAAAGTCGAGGTGTTCGCCGTCGAGATGGAGGCGCTCTGCGGCGAATTTGTCCGCCGGCAATATGCCGACGACAAAAAGGGTTGATATGCGCTTCTACGTCCGCAAACGCCGCACCACGCCCGCCGTCATCATCGTCGCGCTGATTGACGTGCTCATCGTGCTGCTGATTTTTCTGATGGTGACGACGACCTTCAAACAGCAGCAATACATGGTCAAGCTTGCCGCATCGTCCCAAGCACAAAAATCCGGTGCGGGTGAAAACCCGCCGTTGGAAGTGAACGTTGCCGCCGACGGAAAATATTCCGTGGGCAAAGAGCCGAAAACGATCGTGGAAATTAAAAGCGAATTGAGCGCCCGCGTTAAAATAAATCCCGACCTCGTTCTCGCCATCAACGCCGACGAAAAAGCGCCGTGGGGTCAAGTCGTGAAAATCCGGGATGCCGCCGCCGAGGTGAAAATCAAAACCCTCATCGCCTATACCACCAAGCAAGCGCCCAAGCCGTGAAGCAACGGGTTCCTTCCGCCAGAACCATGTCACTCGGAGTTAGTTTAACGACTCCAAAATCTTTTCCGCCGCCGCGCGCGGATTTTCCGCCGCGTAAATCGGGCGGCCAATCACCAGCCAGCTCGCGCCCGCGTCCATCGCCTCGCGCGGCGTGAGCGTGCGCTTTTGATCGTCGGCCTTTTCCGCGCCGGTGCGGATGCCGGGCGTCACCAACTGGACATGCGCCGGCAAAATCCGCCGCAGCAAAACGATTTCCAGCGGCGAACAAACCAGCCCGCGCAGCCCCGCCTGCACCGCGAGATTCACCAGCCGTTCGACCTGCGCGCCGACATCTGACGCGCAGCCGATTTCCGCCAGCGTGCGGCCGTCGGAACTCGTCAGCACCGTGACGCCAAGCACCAGCGGCACAGGCTGGCCGGACAGCTTCGCCGCGTCCTGCGCGGATTTTTCCGCCGCGCGCATCATTTCCAGCCCGCCGCTGGTGTGGATGGTGAGCATCTGAACGTCGAGGCGCGTGGCCGAGGCGACGGCCTTGGCAACCGTATTCGGGATGTCGTGAAATTTCAGGTCAAGAAAAACCGCGACGCCGGTCGCGCGGATTTTTTTGACGATGTCCGGCCCGGCGCTGGTGAACAGCTGGCTGCCAATCTTGAACGCGCCGACCGCCGGCGCGACTTCCCGGGCGAGCCTCAACGCCTGTTCCGCCGACGGCACGTCCAGCGCGGCGATGATGGGGTTTTTCATTTTTTCAATCACAGATGGGCACAGGTAAACACAGATTGCAGAAAAGCGCATCCGCAAATTTCCGGCGCGGCAGCCGCGCCCCGCCAGATTGCACCGCTGCGAATTTTGACTTCACGGCGGTTTCCTTCTAACCTGACGCCATGAAAGTCATCCGCCACAGCGACCCGAATTTTGCCGCCAGGCTCCGCGAAGCCACCGCCGCGTCCAGCCTGTTCGACGCCGGGATCGAACAACGCACACAGGCCATTCTTGAAGCCGTCAAAATGCGCGGCGATGATGCGTTGCTGGAATTCACGGAAAAATTCGACGGCGCGAAACTCGCCGCCGGGCGGATGGCCGTCACGCAGGCGGAATTGTTCAACGCCTCGCTCGGCGCGGATGAATCGCTGCGCAGGGCCGTGACCGAAGCGGAAAAAAACATCGCGGCCTTCGCCAGAAAATCGCTGCGCAAAAACTGGCAGACGAAAAATTCCCACGGCGCGAGCGTCGGCGAAAAGTTCGACCCGTTCCAGCGCGTCGGCGTTTACATTCCCGGCGGCACCGCGCCGCTCGTTTCCACGGCGCTGATGACCGTCACGCTCGCGAAGGTCGCGGGCTGCAGGGAAATCGTCGTCACCACGCCGTGCGGCAGGGACGGTTCCATCAATCCCGCGCTGCTGTTCGCGGCGCGGGCGGCGGGCGCGACGGAGATTTACCGCGTCGGCGGCGCGCAGGCGATTGCGGCGCTAGCTTATGGCACGAAGACAATCCGCCGCGTGCAAAAGATTTTTGGCCCCGGCAACGCCTACGTCGTCACCGCCAAGCGGCTGCTCGTCGGTCATGTTGCGATTGACCTGCTGCCGGGTCCGAGCGAGCTGCTTGTGCTCGCGGACGAGACCGCGAACCCGAAGTTCATCGCCGCCGATTTATTGGCACAGGCCGAGCACGGCTCCGGCCACGAGCGGGTCTGGCTCGTGACGACCTCGGACAAGATTTTGAAGGTGGTCGAAAGGGAAATTGCCCGGCAGTTGCCGAAACTGGCGCGCCGCGAATTCATCCAGCGCGTGCTCGACCGCAACGTCTGGCTGATCCAGGTGAAGTCCCTCGACGACGGCGTGGCGCTGGCAAACCGGCTCGCGCCGGAGCATTGCGAGGTGATGACGCGCAATCCGCGCAAGCTCTCGGAAAAAATCCTGACGGCGGGCGCGATTTTCCTCGGCGCGTGGTCGCCGACGGTGCTGGGCGATTACGTGGCCGGGCCGAGCCACACGCTGCCGACCGGCGGCGCGGGCGCGTCGTTTGCCGGGCTGACGGTGGACCAGTTCCAGCGCCGCACGAGCGTGGTGGAATACAGCCGCCCCTCGCTCAAGAAGGCGCTGACCGCCGTGAAAAAATTCGCCGAACTCGAAGGCCTCAGCGCGCACGGAAATAGCGCGGAGATCAGGAACAAGGCAAACGGTTGAATGAGTTCGCGGCATCAAAACGAAAAGAAATTTGGTCGGTGGGAGGATTTGCCCGGCGGCGGACGGCGCTATCTTCTGGATGTGGCGGGGCGATCCGGCTGGCGGGCACGTTATTGGAAGGAAGTGGACGCCAATGAAACCATCGTGCGTTTCTGGCAAGAGATTTTTGACGACACCGGCAGGCTGGTTGAAATGCACGAAAAATTCCCGGTGGATAAAGGCCACCAAAAGGCGTAGAGTGCAGCCATGACGATTACGAAGCAGGCCGTCGCCGACAGAATCGCCGCGTATCTTCATCACGAGATCACGCCGGCGCAGCTGGTGGATTGGGCGGAACGCGCCTTGATGGACGGCGAGCTTTCTGAATCCGATGCCGGAACGATTTCAGCCGTCATCGCCCGGCTCGGCGTGGCGGATGTTCGCGCCTTTGGTCTTGCTTGGGACGATTGCGAGCAGCTTCTCCACCAGCTTGGTTTTTCCCCGCGAGTGGAAGTGGTCGCGGCGTAATTGCCGAGGTTCTTCACATTCTGCGTTCGAAACCGGAGTATGGTCACAGGTTTGAATTGGATCGCGCGGCGCGGGGATTCTCGCGTGGTTTTTTGTAGTATTTCCATCCAAAGATTGGTTTAGTAGGAACATCCATTCGTTCAGCGGCACGCGCCGGCTGACACCCAGAGGAAATTGACTATGAAGACGCATTTAAAATCCTTCGCACCGGCCGCGTTCATCGCGGCGCTGCTCGCCGCGGGTTCGCTGTCGGCCGCGGACAACATCGGCCAGTTGCAGAGCAGCTTTGACCAGCCGCCCGACAACGCGCGGATCATGTCACGCTGGTGGTGGTTCGGCACGGCAGTCACCAAGCCGGAAATTGAACGCGAACTGGAAGTCATGAAGGCCGGCGGCTTCGGCGGTGCCGAGGTCCAGCAGACGTATCCGCTCCAGGTGGACGGCGACCTGCCGGGGGTGAAGAACAACAGGTTTCTCTCGCCGGAGCATCTGGAGGCGCTGCGGTTCACGGCGGAACGGATGAAGGCGCTGGGCCTGCGGATGGACCTGACGCTCGGCAGCGGCTGGCCCTACGGCGGACCGCAAATTTCCCGCAGCAACGCCGTGGACGCCATCCACGCTTCCGCGCCGTTGAGTGTGTCGCCGGGGCAAACAAACATCACGGCGCCGACGGGCCGCGGCGGAGTCACTGACGGAATCATTGCGGCGCTGCTCGGCCCGGTGACGAACCCGCCCGCCGGCGGCAGCGCTTATCTGCCGTTGGAAATTCGCGGCAACACGGCGCTGCTGCCGTCCAATTTGCGCGGCGCGACGCAGGTGACGTTTTACACGCTCGGCCTGCCGGGATTGGTTCAGGTGAAGCGCGCGGCGCTGGGCGACGAGGGTTACATTGTTGATCATTACAGCCCGACCGCCATCGGGACGTTCATCAAGGAAATCGCCGAGCCGGCGATCCAGGCGTGCGGGACAAATCCGCCTTACGCGGTTTTCTGCGACAGCCTGGAGGTGGCCGGCGAAAACTGGACGCCCAATCTGCTCGCGGAATTTCAAAAGCGCCGCAGCTACGATTTGACGCCGCTGCTGCCCGCGCTGTTCGGCGACATGGGACCGAAGACGCTCGACATCCGCCAGGACTGGGGGCAGACGGTCACGGAAGTTTTCAACGATTATTTCATCGGCGGGTTCAAGAAGCTGGCGGGGGAAAACAACAGCCGGTTCCGCATTCAGGCCTACGGCACGCCGCCGGCGGCGCTGTTCAGCTACGCCTACTGCGATTTGCCGGAGGGTGAATTGGGCGGGAGAAATACCGAAAAAGAATTCTCCGCCACGCGCTGGGCGTCGTCGGCCAGCCATCTGCTCGGCAAGCCGGTGACCTCCTCGGAAACGTTCACATGGCTGCACTCGCCGGTGTTTCGCGCGACGCCGCTGGACATGAAGGCGGAGGCGGATTTGCATTTTCTGTGCGGCATCAACCAGCTCATCTGCCACGGCTGGCCATACACGGCGGAGGGCGCGCCGTATCCCGGCTGGAGCTTTTACGCGGCGGGCGTTTTTGACGAGAAAAACCCGTGGTGGATCGTGATGCCGGACGTGACGAAATATCTCCAGCGCGTCAGCTACATCCTGCGGCAGGGAACGCCCGCCAATGACGTCGCGCTGTTTCTGCCGAACAGCGACGCGTGGACGGACCTGGGAAGAAATTTCAGCTTGAGCTCCACGCTGGGGCCAAAAGTGGGCGGCTCCGTCAAGGCAATCACCGATGCGGGCTACAACCTCGATTTCTTTGACGACCAGTTGCTCGCCATGCGCGGCAAAGTCGCCGGCAACACGCTGGCGTTCGGCGATGTGCATTACCGCGCCGTCGTCCTGCCGGGCGTTGAGCGCATTCCGGCCGCCACGATGAAGACGCTGGAGAAATTCGCCCGCGCCGGCGGCATCGTCATCGCCATCGGACGCCTGCCTGATCTGGCGCCGGGCTACAAGACGCCCGAAGCCGACACCCAAACCGTGCGCGACATCGCCCGGCGGCTTTTCAAGGATACCAATGCCCCGGGCATTTTCATCCAGGACGAAAGCCAGCTTGGCGCGGCGCTGGCCAAACGCCTGCCGCCGGACGTGGCGATTTCACCCGCCGCGCCGGAAATCGGCGCGGTGCATCGCCACACCGATGACGGCGAAATTTATTTTATCGCCAACACGGGCAACGAACCGAAGAGCGTGCAGGCGGCGTTCCGAGTGGCGGGAATGCAGCCGGAAATCTGGAACCCGATGAATGGCGGCGTCAGCCCCGCGACCGTCACCGGCCAATCCGCCGAGGCGACCACCGTGCAGTTGGACCTTGCGCCTTACGGTTCGACGATTGTCACATTCACGAAACGCAAGTTGCCCGCGACGGAAAAGGTTATTTGGATGGGTGAAGTGCCGCAACCCGTTGACTTGAGCACCGGTTGGACCGTCCGCTTCGGCACCAACAGCGCGCCGGTCACGATGGACACGCTCGCTTCGTGGACGACCATCCCGGATAAAATTAATTTCTCCGGAGTTGCAACCTACGAAAAGACCGTTGTCGTCGCGCCGAATATGTTGCAGGCCGGTTTGTCCGTGTCGCTGGATTTCGGCAAGGGAACCATCCCGCAGGAACGCGGCGGCGGCCAAGGTTATCACGCCAGCTTGGACGGACCGATCCGCGAGGCCGCCGTGATTTACATCAATGACCAGCGCGCCGGCTCGGTGTGGTGCCCGCCCTATTCGATTGACGTGACCGGCAAACTCAAGGCAGGCGAAAATAAAATCCGCGTCGAGGTGGCGAACCTTGCCATCAACTACATGGCCGGCATCAAGCTGCCGAATTACGATTACGAGGGAGTGACCCGCCAGTTCGGCAACCGCTTCCAGCCGCAGAACCTGAACCTGATCCAGCCGCTGCCGTCCGGCTTGCTCGGCCCGGTGCGCCTCGTCGCGGCTGCGGCCCGTTGATTTGAAATGAACAAGACCCGTTCGAAAAAATTGATCCGCCCGCTCGTGCGCGGATTGCATCCCTACGTCTATGGCGAGCAGCCGAAGATCAAAGGCCTGGTCAAGCTGAACACAAACGAGAATCCGTATCCGCCGTCGCCGAAAGTTTTGGCGGCGGTGAAGGCGGCGGTGGACGGGCGGTTGCGGCTGTATCCGAACCCGACGGCGCAGGCGCTGCGCGAAAAACTGGCGCGGCTGCACGGCTGCCGGCCGGAAAACATCATCGTCGGTAATGGGTCGGACGAATTGCTGGCGCTGGCCGTGCGCGGCTTCGCCGCGCCGAAGTCAGAAGTCAGAAGTCAGAAGTCAGAAGTGGCGAAAGCGACCGTCCAGTTTTTCACACCAAGCTATTCGCTTTATCCGGTGCTGGCGGACATTCACGGTGCGGCGAAAAATGCGGTGCCGCTCAAACCGGATTTTGGCCTGCCGGGCATCGCGGAATTGAAGCGCGGCGGCGTCTGGAAATTCGACGCGGCGCTGACTTTCGTGACGACGCCAAACGCGCCGAGCGGACGCGGTTACAAAACGTCGGAACTGAAAAAGCTTTGCGCGGCGCAGCGCGGCATCATGGTTTTGGACGAGGCTTACGTGGATTTCGCGGAGGAGAACGCGATGAATCTGGCGCTGAAATTTCCGCACGTTTTCGTGGCGCGGACGTTTTCCAAGGCGTATTCGCTGTGCTTCCAGCGCATCGGCTATTTTGTCGGGCATCCGGAACTCATCGCCGCGCTGCATAAAATCCGCGACAGCTACAACGTGAACGGTCTCGGCCAAGTGGCGGCGGAGGCGACGCTGGACGATTTGAAATACTACCGCGCCAATTTCAAAAAGATCATCGCCACGCGCGACTGGCTGTCGCGCGAGCTGACGAAGCTCGGCTTCCGCGTTTTTCCGAGCCGGACGAACTTCATCATGGCGCAGCCGCCGCTGTTTCCGGCAAAAGACTGGCTGCAGAAATTGCGCGACCGGAAAATCCTTGTCCGCTGGTTCAGTTTCCCGGAGGTGAAAAATCACCTGCGCATCACCATCGGCACACAGGCGGAGGCGGAGGCGTTGTCCAGGGCTGTCCGCGCCATTCTGTAAATTTTCTTTCGCTTCCATCGTCCGGCGGTTTCTGCTAAAAGCCCCGCGTGTATCTGGAGTTTTACGGATTGAAGCAGGCGCCGTTCGACCTCACGCCGAACCCGCGCTTTCTTTTCCACAGCGGCAAGCACCGCGAGGCGCTCAATCATCTGCTCTACGGCATCCGCGAGCGGAAGGGTTTTGTGCAGCTCACCGGCGAGGTCGGCGCGGGCAAGACGACGCTCTGCCGCGCGATGCTGGAGCAGCTCGACGGACATTTCTCCACGGCGGTCATCCTGAACCCGGTGCTGAACGCGGACGAATTGATGAAGGCCATCGCGACGGAATTCGGCCTCGACGCCCGCAGCCGCGACCGGCTGGACGTCATCGCGTTGATCAGCACATTTCTGCTGAAACAGGTCGAGCAGGGCCGGGAATCCGTGCTCATCATTGACGAGTCGCAAAATCTGACCGAGGAACTGCTCGAACAGGTCCGCCTGCTTTCCAACATCGAGACCGACGACCGCAAGCTGCTGCAAATTGTCCTGCTCGGCCAGCCGGAATTGCGCGACCGGCTGAACAGCCCGCGCCTGCGCCAGCTCCGCCAGCGCATCACGGTGCGTTATCATCTCAAGCCGCTGACGCGCTTCGAGATGGCGCAATACATCCAGCATCGCCTGGAACTGGCCGGTGCGCGCGGACTGCCGTGTTTCACCCGGCCCGCGTTGTGGCGGATTTACAATTACAGCAGCGGCATCCCGCGGCTCGTCAACGCCGTCTGCGACAAGGCGCTGCTGGCCGGTTATGTCGAACACAGCGACAGGATCACCTACCGCATGGTGGGCCGCGCCATCCGCGAGCTGGAGGGGGAAATCCTCGCATGAGCCTGATCAACGATGCGCTCAAGCGCGCCCGGGAAACACAGCGGAACGATCCGCCAACCGGCGCGCGACCGCTGCGCCCCGTTGAATCTACCGCGCGCGGCGGCAACGGCTGGATCCTGGCGGTGGCGGCAGTTTTGTTTCTCGCCGCCGCGTGCCTTTTCATCGGCCCGAAATTGTTCGGGCACAAGGCATCGCCGGCCGTGTCTGCAATCACACCGGGGATTCCTGCCCCGCCGGCCAAAGGCGTGCCCGTGCCCGCGCCGCAACCGGTGAATGCCGCGACCGCCCCCGCAGCCGAAGCCCTGCCCCCGGCCGTCACCACGGAGCAACTGCCCAGGGTTCAAGGCATCATTTTCAGCACCGCCCGCCCGCTGGCGATTGTGGACGGCCAGACTGTCGGCGTTGGCGACCGGGCGGGCGATTTTAAGGTGAAGGAAATCTTTAAGAACAGCGTCGTCTTCCAGAGGCCGGACGGCACGCAGAGGACGCTGGAAATCGGCGAGTAAAAACCAACATCCTTTCGCGTGCGACTTCAAAAATATCTCCTCGCAAAGCCGGCGGCCGCCCGCGTCGCGCCGTTCCTTATTTTCCTCGCGCTGACATTTTGCCAGGGGAAATTTGGCGCGGCGTCGGCTTACTGGTTTTACCTCGCCAAAACTTTGGCCGGTGTCTGGCTGATCTGGGAGATGCGCCCGGTGGTTGCGGAAATGCGCTGGGCGTTCAGCTGGGAGGCCGTCGTGGTCGGCGTCGGAATTTTTGTGGCATGGGTCGGGCTTGACCGGTTTTATCCAAAGTTTTATGCCGGCGGCGCGACGGGAAATCCAAATGACTGCTTTGGTCAAAATTCCCCGCTCGCCTGGTTTTTCATCGCGGTCCACATTTTGGGAATGTCCCTGGTGGTGCCGCCGCTGGAGGAGGTTTTTTACCGCTCGTTTATCTACCGCTACATCGCAAATCAAAATTTCCTATCTGTGCCGTTGAACCGGTTTTTGCCGTGGCCGTTTCTGGCCACCGCCGCCATCTTCGGATTTTCGCACA
This sequence comes from uncultured Bifidobacteriaceae bacterium, assembly GCA_964655855.1. Taxonomy (GTDB): domain Bacteria; phylum Verrucomicrobiota; class Verrucomicrobiia; order Limisphaerales; family UBA11358; genus UBA11358. The sequence continues at coordinate 79,008 of CAZZPE010000001.1, read as the reverse complement.
ATGAATGGCTCGCTGGAATTTTGTGCGGCGCGGCCTACCAGTGGCTCGTTCTCCGTAAAAACCGGCTGGGCGACGCGATGACGGCGCACGCCATCACCAATTTCCTGCTCGGCGTCTGGATTGTCTGGCAGGGCGCATGGAATTTCTGGTGAAGAAATCCCCCGCCGCCGGTCACTTCGCCTCGATGTTGATGTTGTAGCGTTCGAACGTGGCGCCTTCCTGGGCGGCGAGGTTGGCGAGCGCCTCGTTGTAATTGGCGAGCGCGCGGATTTCCTGCGAGCGCGCGGAAGTCAGGCTGTTTTGATATTGCAGCACCTCGAAGGTGGTGGCCTTGCCGACGGCATAGGTTTTCTGCTCGGCGTCCAGCGCGGCCTGGGCGTAAATGCGCGCCTGCTTCGTGGCCTCCACGCTTTGATAATCGGATTCGGCCACTTTCACCGCGTTGTCAATCTGCACCATGACGTTTTGTTCGAGCTGCTTGAGCTGCAGCACGACCTGCTGCAACGTCGCCTTGGTGGCCTTGTATTGGTTGCGCGGGCCGACGCTGCCCAGCGGAACGGAAAGCTGCGCACCGTAGGTGTAAAACGGCCGGTTGCCCTCGCTGTATTGTCCGAACGTGTCGCTGTATTGCGGACCCCCGCCATTGAAACCGTAGGTGCCGATCAGATCGAGTTCGGGAAACATCTGGTTGCGGTAATACTTCAACCGAATGCCCTCCTGTTCTACATTCAATTTCGCCTGCAACAGGTCGGGCCGCTCGGTCATGCCCTTGTTCCAACTGGCCTGCAGGTCGAACGATTGCGAGGGCGCGTTGAGCGTCTCGGATGGCACGATGTTCACGTCGTGCCATTTGGAATATTCGTCGGTGAGCAGGTATTTCAGCGCGTTCTGGTCCGTGTCGAGCGTGCTCTGCGCGGCGATCAAATTGGCATGGTCCTGCGCGGTCTGCGACTCGTCCTGCTGCACGCTCAAAACTGCGAGCGTGCCGATTTGCAGGCGCTGCCGGTCCTGGTCGAGCTGCGTCTGGGACAATTGCAGGGCTTCCTGCTGCACCTGCACGTTTTCCTGCGCGAAAATGAGTTCGTAATAGGCGTTTGCAACGGCGGTCACGCTGTTGATGATCTGCTGGCGCAGGCCCTGCTCGGATTGTTTCAACTGGTTTTTGGCGACGCGAATGTTCAGCCGCGTGGTGTCTATCCAGAAATTTTTCAGCAGCGGCTGGGTCAGGCTGGCTTGAATCTGGCCGCCGGAAGACGGCAAGGCGTAGTTGGCGTGAGTGTCCGAAACATTGCCGCTGAAATTGTATTGCAATCCCCATGGCAGCGACCCGCCAATCCCGGAATTGAATGAATTTATATCGGAGACTGGCACGCCATTGGTGAACACGCCGCCACTTTTATTGTAATCGTGCTGGCCAGAAGCCGTGAACGCCGGATCATAGCCGGAATAGGCCGCATTCAAATTGAAGCGCGAGATTTGCGGATTGATGCGCTCAATCTGCACGTCGAGGTTGTGCGCCAGCGCGGCCTGAATGCAGTCCGGCAGCGACATTGCGCGCCCCGCCGGCGTGTTCGTGCCGGTTTGCGCGGCGGTGGCGGCGACGGCTGCAAAAAGGGCCAAAAGGATTCCGGTGCGTTTCATGCTGTGATTTTGCGGCATCCGCCGCTCTTCGTCAAACTTAAGACGCCGGCAGACGCCACAAGGTAACCATCTGGTTATTTGCCGCGGAAAACACCGGGGCGCAAAACGCAAATCCGCCTCCCTGCGCCCGCCCGCGGCGGTTCCGGTCTACGTTGCCGCCGGAACGTCCTCGATCTTCGCGTTCTGTTCCAGAAACGCGATGACCTTCTCGTGCGCAATCTGGTCGTAAAGCTCGTTCACGCCGTTGCGCTTCTGCAAATCCTTCAGAAACTGCTCGAACGGCATCTGATACATCGCCGCCAGCGACTGCGCGTGTTTGACGACCTCCTCCTGCGACACGGTGATTTTTTCCTGCTCGGCGATGCGCTGGATCAGGAATGACAGCTTCACGCGCTCCTTGGCGTTGTGCGTCGCCGCAGCGTAGATTTCATCCTTCTGCTTCTCAATCATATCGCGCTTCACGCCGCGCTGGGAGTTTTCCCGCACCAGGTCATAAACCACGTTGCGCGTCTCGTGCGCCACCGCCGATTCCGGCAGGTCAAACATCACCCGGTCGAGCAGGCCGCGCACAATCTGCCCGCGAACCGCCCGCGCCTGCGAATACTTCAACTCGTTCTCCAGATCGCGCCGGACGCCCTCGCGGAGCTTCTCCAGATTCTCCGCGTCGTATTTCTTGGCGAACGCGTCGTCCACCACCGGCGGAACCTTTTCCTTCACCTCGGCCAGCTCCACCTCGAAAACGCCCTTCTTGCCCGCCAGCTCCTTCGTCACAAAATCGGCGGGAAAATCCACGTTGACCGTCCGCTTCTCGCCCGCCTTCGCGCCGATGAGCTGGTCGGCGAAACCGGGGATGAACGAGGTCGGCGAGACATCCACCCAGAAATTTTTCTGCTCCGTCAAACCCTTCGCCGTCGGCGCGGTGCCGGTGATGGGCTTGCCGTCGCAGGCGCCGGCGTAATTCACCACCGCGACATCGCCCATCTTCAATTCGCGCGCGACGGTCGTAAATGTCATGTGCTGTTCCGCCAGCAGTTTCAGCGCACGGTCCACGTCCACGTCGGTGACGGATTTGATTTCGCGCTTGGCGGTGAGACCCTTGTATTCCGGCAGTTGAAATTCCGGCGCGGTTTCGACGGTCGCCGCGAACTGCATGTTTTGCCCGCGCCCGAACTGGATTTCCTCGATGTCCGGATAGCCGATCACGCCGATTTTCTTTTCCTCCAGCGCCGTGCGATACGAGTCGCCGATGAGCTTGCGCTTCACTTCGTCCTTGATGTCCGACTCGTATTTTTTGAGCACGAGGGCGCGCGGCGCCTTGCCCGGACGGAAGCCGGGCAGCGCGGCCTGCTTTTGGAAATCCTTCGTGACGGCTTCGAAGGCTTCATCCACGGACTTCGCGTCCAGTTCCACCCGCAGCAGCTTTTTGCACGGGGCCAGATTTTCAACGGTGACGTTCACAATAAATTATAGGTTAAACGAGCCGCGCAATGTAGCCGAACCGCGCCAATCCCGTCAATGGTTTTGACAGTCCAAAAAAAGAAAGGCCGCGCGAACGCGGCCTTTGTGATTCAAACCGGCTGCCTGCGATCAGGGCTTGGGATGCAGCAGCACGAAATCGTCGCGGCGGTTTTTCTGCCAGGCGGACTCGTCGTGGCCGGGATCGGCCGGCTTGTCCTTGCCGTAGGACCGGGTGAAAACGCGCATCGGGTCCACGTTCAGCTTGACCAGCGCCTCGCGCGCAGCCAGCGCGCGGCGTTCGCCGAGCGCACGGTTGTATTCCTCCGTGCCGCGCTCGTCGCAATTGCCCTCGACAAGCAGCTTCGTGTTCGGGTCGGCGGCCAGCGCGGACGCCACGGATTGCAGGCTGGACTGCTCGCTGCTGCGGATGACGGCGCTGTCAAAGGCGAAGTGAATCGTGTAGGCCGCCAGCGCCGCACGGTCTTGAATCATATTATCATACAATCCCTGACCGCCCATCGGAATGCCGGTGCTGGTTGAGGTTTCGCCAGTAGTCCCCATCGTCGGCCCCGGCGGCAGCGTGGGCAAAGTGGATTCGGCCGGCGGCGGCGTCATCCCTGCCGGTAGCGGCGTGACGTGGCCGGGTTTGTGACGGCAGCCCGTGGCGGTCAGGGTGACGGCCAGCGCGAGCGCGCATGAGTAAATCAGTGTCGTTTTCATATTTTCACCTTCAGGTTGAGCGTTTGTTAAAAAAATCAGTCTTTTCGCCAAGCGGGTTCAGAATCACTTCCCGCAATCCGGCTGACATCCTTGACCTGTTTCGTGAAAACGTCAAGCACAGAGAGCGTTTGCCGGTAGCCGACCGAATGGTTGAAAACCAGCGTCCGCGAGTTCGACGACCACGAGGGATTTTCGCCCGCCACCAGCAGCGTCGGCGACGCGCTGCCGTCCGCCGGCACGACGCAAATGTCAAACTCGCTGGTCTGCGACGTGAACGCAATCCATTTGCCGTCCGGCGACCAGTCCGGCTCCGTTGGATTCGGCGCGCCGGCGGTGTGAATCACCTGAACCGCCCCGCCCGCCGCCGGCACCTTGGCCAGCAGCCGCCGGCCGTTGATTTTTGTCGCAAAGCAAATCCATTGTCCGTCCGGCGACCAGCACGGCGACGAGTCCTCGATGCCGGTCGTCAGCCGTTTCACATTCGAGCCGTCGGCGTTGCAGACGTAGACATCCGGCCGGCCGTCCTTGCTCAAGATCATCGTCAGCTTCGAGCCGTCCGGCGAGGCCGATGGGCTGAAGTTCGAGCCGCCGTAGCTCGCGACCACCCGGCGCTGGCCGGTCGAAAGGTCGCTGAAAAAAATATCCGGGTTTTCCAGCTTGTAGGAATTGTAATAAAGCGCGAGCCGCCCCGGCATCCACGACGGCCTGGAAACAATCGCGTTGTCGTGCGTCACGGGCTGCGCATCGTGGCCGTCGAAATCGGAAACGTAAATTTCGCCGGCGCCGCTGGGCGACTGCGCCTTGAACGCGATCTTCGTCAGCCCGATGCCTTTTTTGCCAGTGATGGCGAAAACGATGTCGTTGGCGAAGGCGTGCGCCTGCCGCCGCAGACTCGTGCCGGTGTAGCTGTTCGACAAAAGCACCTTCCTGGCCAGCTTGTCGGTCACGCTGCCGGTGACGCTGGCGCCGGCGCTGCCGCTGATTTGATATTGCGCGGCGTCCGACGCGACGAACGAAAAGCCCTGGACGTAAAGATCAAATTTCAAAACGTCCGCAACCTCGCCGCTGAAACCGTCCAGCGAAACGGGAATCGGCTTCTGGCCGAACGAATCGGCAGAGTGGATAATTTGAATCGGGGCTTGCTCGCCCTGGCCAAAAGCAAAATTGGCCATGAACATGGCGAGCAAAAACGGCAAATGGATTTTCAGGCAATTTTTCATTTTCATTCGGACTTTTTGATTTGAGGATTAAAATTGATGGTGTAGGTGCGCTGTTTGTCCGACGAGCCTTCGGGAAACGCCGCGACGAACGTGACGCGATCCAAGGCTCTTTGCACCGAGGCATCCACCGGCGTGTCGCCGGACCGCTCGATGATGCGGGAAGAAATCACCGTGCCGTCGCTGGCGATGGTGACTTTGACCGTGATGTTTTCATCCGCGGCAATGGTGTCCGGCAGCGTCCAGGCCCGGTCGTAAATGCTTTTGACGACGGAGGCGTAATTCGCATAGGCCACGGTGCTGTCGCCGGGCATGTCAATGGTTGTGCCGGGCGAAAAATTCCGCTTCAAATTCCGGATCGCGGTGCTGATGGCCCGTGCTGTCTGCTGCGAATCGTCGGTCGCAGTCGTGGCGGAGGTCTTCGGCGCGACGCGCGCGACGAGCTGGGTGCTGATCTGGATTTGGTGCGTCTTGGGGGACTCGGTCTTTTTTGGCGCCGGTTTCACTGGTTCCGGCGACGGTTCCGGCGTGAACATTTTCTCCAGCCGCTCCGGGATGGTTGGCGGCGTCTCGACTGCTTTGGGCTGGGGCGGCTGCGGCGCGGGCGGGGCCGCCGGCGTGGGCGGGGCCGGTTGCGGCGGCGGTGTAACGACCGGCGCGGGCGCGGGCGGCGTGGCATTGCGAACGCCGCTGTTGAACGCGGCGTCAATCAGGTTGGACGGGATCACGTCAAGCAGCTGTGTATCGTCCGGTTTCGGGCGCGGCGAGAAAAAGGCCGAGCCGAACACCAGAACCAGCAGCAGGAGCAGGTGGATTCCCGCCGTGGCGATGACGCATTTTTTTTGGAGCCGGTTCATCAGTCGGGCGTCGGGTGGGTGCGGAGCGAATAGCGCGTGATGTGGTTTTTCTCGCAGCCATCGAGCAACTGGGCCAGGAGATCCAGCCGGCCATCCTTGTCGGCACGGATGTAGACGACTAGGTTCGGGTTGCTGTGATATTCCTGCGCAAGCCGCTCAATCAACTGCGGCAGTGGCAGCTTTTGCTTGTTCAGCGCGTAAATGCCGGTGGAGGTGATTTCCACCGTGGCGATGTCGTTCTTGTCAATTTTCTTCTCCGTCTGGCCGCCGTGCGGCAGTTGCAGCTCGATGCTCTTTTCGAGCAGCGGCGTGGTGATGACGAAGATGATGAGGAGGACGAACGCGAGGTCGAGCAGCGGGGTGATGTTGATTTCGCTCACCGTCACAAGCTGGCTGCGCTGCGAGAATCGTCTCATGGAAACAATTTATTCATCCGCGAGGAATTCCGTCTCCATCCGGGAAACGAGCTCCTGCGCGAAGTTGTCGAGCTCGACCGTGAACGCGCGCAAATTGTGGACCAGCCAGTTGTAGGCGAACATCGAAGGAATGGCCACCAGCAGGCCGGCGACGGTGGTGCTCAACGCGGCGGAAACGCCCGGCGCCATCGCCGCCATCGTGGCCGAGCCTTGCTGCGCGATGCCGGCGAACGTGCTCATCACACCCCAGACCGTGCCGAGCAGCCCCATGAACGGCGCACCGCTCGCCGCGATGGAGAGCAGGATGAGGCCGGATTCCAGCTTGAGGGATTCCTGGGCGACGGTGTTTTCCAGCGAGCGCTTGACGTGCTCCATGTTTTTGAGCGAGACGCTCTGCTTGTTGCGTTCGCCGCCCGGCCCGCGCAAGCGCGCGTCCAGTTGCACGCAGCCGACCTGGTAAACGGCGTAAAGCGGGCAGCCCTCGACGTGCAGCTTGCGGTCAAAAATATCAAGCACCTTGGTTTGCGAGCGGAATTCCTCGTTGAAATAGCGGTTCAGCTTCCGCGCACGGCGCATCTGGATGGCCTTGGAAACCATCACCGACCACACGACAACGGAAAACACAAGGAGGCAGACGATGATCGCCTTGGCTTCCGGCGTCGCCCTGTCCCAAACATAAAGGGTGTCCGCTTGATTGGAAGCGGCCCCCACGACAAACAAAGATAATCCGTTCATGATGCCGACAATTTACCTGGTCGTGAGGAACCGAATTAGCGGCCAAGCGGCGGACTGTCGAGTGATTTTCCGCCGTGCCAATACTTACCCGTTCCACGGGAATTTCGCAACGACATTTTGTCGAAAATCGCGCTTTGTCTCCGGCCCAAAATCCAATACAACAAGCCTGTGTCTCGACCCCGTCTCATCGCGTTGCTGCTCGTGCTGGGCACGCTGGCAGTCTATGTGCCCGCGGCGCATCATGGCTTCACGCTCTACGACGACAGCGATTACGTCACCGATAATCCCATGGTTGAAAACGGCCTGACGTGGGCCGGCGTCAAATGGGCGTTCGCGTGGCACGCGGCCAACTGGCATCCGCTCACCTGGCTGTCGCACATGGCGGACTGCCAATTGGCCGGCCTCAACCCGAGCGTGCCACACTGCGAAAACGTCCTGTTTCACGCCGCGAACGCGGTCCTGATCTTCGCGCTGCTGCTGCGGCTGACCAGTTTTCACGCCGGCGTGCCAGCCCGGCAAGCCGGCGTGATCTGGCCCAGCGCCTTTGCCGCCGCGCTGTTTGCCTGGCATCCGCTGCATGTGGAATCCGTGGCGTGGATTTCAGAACGCAAGGATGTCTTGAGCACGTTTTTCGCCCTGCTGGCTCTGCTGGCTTACACGAGATTCGCGGAGGAGTCCAAGGCCCAAAATCCAAAATCCAAAATCTTTTACGCTTCGGCGCTGCTTTTCTTCGCGCTGGGATTGATGGCCAAACCGATGCTGGTGACGCTGCCGTTTGTCATGCTGCTGCTGGATTACTGGCCATTGCAACGGATCAGAGTTCCGAGTTCAACGTTCCGGGTTCAAAGTTTAATTTTGGAAAAAATCCCATTCTTCGCGCTGTCAGCGGCTTCATGCGTCATCACCTTCCTGGCCCAGCATCACGGCGGGGCAGTCGCCACACTGAAGAGCGTCCCACTATACTTTCGCCTGTGCAATATGCCGGTTGCTTATGTTGATTATTTGCTCAAAACGATCTGCCCGGCGCATCTCGCTGTTTTCTATCCGATCAACCCTCTTCCCCTGCTGAAGGTGGCGGCGGCGACAGCGGCGATGGCCCTGATTTCCTGGCTGGCGTGGAGGGTGCGCCGCGTGTGCCCGTATTGCCTCATCGGCTGGCTCTGGTTTCTGGGAACGCTGGTGCCGGTGATTGGCCTGGTGCAGGTTGGCGGCGCGGCGATGGCCGACCGTTACACTTATTTTCCGGGCATCGGAATCTTTCTGGCGGCGGCACTGGGGCTTCGCGATGGCGCGGCACGGTTTCGGATTTCAAACCGGATCGTCGGCATAATCATCGGGTTGGTGCTGGCCGCCTGTCTGGCGCTCACGCACCGGCAACTGGACTTCTGGCAGGATGACATCACGCTCTTCCGCCACGCCGTCGCCGTCACCAAGGACAACGAAACGGCGCATCTCAACCTGGGTTTTGCGCTGCAAAAAACCGGCCTGAAAACCGAGGCGATGGCCGAGTATCGCACGGCAATCAAGTTGAACCCCGGCCGCGCCGATGCGCACAACGACCTTGCCAATCTCCTCGACGACACCGGTCATCCTGATGAAGCGGTCGCCGAATACCAGGAAGCGCTGCGGATAAATCCCGACCATGTCGCGTCGCACAGCAATTATGGCACGCTGCTCGTCGAACTCGGCCGGTTCGACGGGGCCATGAAAGAATATGCCGCTGCTGCCCGGCTGGACCCGGCCGACTGGCATCCGCCTTATTTGACGGGCAAGGCGCTGCTCAAACAGGGCCGCGATCTGGAGGCCGTTTTGTTTTTCCGCCAGGCGGTGCAAAGGGATCCGAACAATCCCCGTGTGCTGACCTATCTCGCGCAGGTGCTGGCCTCGGATGAAAACCCGCAGGTTCGCGACGGCAACATGGCGCTTGCCATGGCGGCAAAGGCGAACGACCTCACCGGCGGCATCCAGCCGGTCATGCTCGATGCGATGGCGATGGCCTATGCCGAAATCGGCCAGTTCACAAACGCCCAGCAAACCGCGGCCTACGCCCTCAAACTCGCCGCCGCTTACGACATGACCAACGACGCGCCCCTCATCCAGCAGCGATTGCAGCTTTATCAAGACCGCCAGCCGTTCCGCCAGTCCTTCCTTTTCACCAACGCGCCGGCAAACAAACCGCCGGAAAATTAAATCACACCGCCGCCAGCGCACGGAGCGTCCGTCGCACCTGCGGATTTTTCAAAGCTTCCCCAACGGAAAAATTTGCGCCCAGCCAGGGCAGCGTGAAAATTCTTTTGGCGTCGAAAAATTCGGCGAGCAGCCCGGCGTTGGTGGCAACAGCGGCGTCCCGTTTTGGCGGCGACATCAAAACGACACGCGCCCGGGCCGCCGCCGCGCGCGGCAGCGCTTTCAGCGTCAGCAAAATGTGATTGACCGCGCCAAGCCGGTTCATCGCGACAACCACCGGCAACGCGTCCAGCGCCGCCATCAAATCGCCCGAATCAAAATCCACGCCCAGCGGACTCAACAGGCCGCCGGCGCCTTCAACCAGCAGCACATCAAAACGTTTTTGCATCGCGCAAACGTGCGCCAGCACCGCGGACAGGCGGACGCTTTTTCGTTCGCGGCGGGCGGCCAGCAGCGGCGCAATCGGCGCGCGGAAATGCCACGGGTTGATTTCGTCCAACGACAGCGCGCCGCCCATCGCAGCGTGCAGCGCGCGGACGTCGGCGCGGCCACCGGAGCAGACGGGTTTCAGCGCCGCGGCATTGACACCGCGTTCGCGCAGAAATTGCGCCAGCAACGCCGTCAAAACCGTCTTGCCGGCACCGGTATCCGTGCCGGTGATGAAGAAAATGCGTTTCACTTTGCGACATCAAAGCGAAAATGCCCGCCTCGCGCCATCAAAACCTTCCTTTTGGCGCTTTACTATTAGGTGGAGTGCGCGTAGACTTCCCGAGGTTCAACAAAATTATGAAAGTCATGATTGCAGGTTTTTTGGGTGGCTGGGAATGGTTGATTGTCATCATGGCCGTGCTGCTTTTGTTCGGTGCCAAGAAGATTCCCGAACTGGCCAAGGGGCTGGGCACGGGCATCAAGGAATTCAAGAAGGCGACACGCGAGGTGACGGACGAAATCCACAACGCGCAGACCGAGACGCCGGCCAAGCCGGCGCAACCCGCGCCGCCAGCGCCCTCGCGGGCCGACCCGCCGGTTGCGCAGTCCAACCCTCCGCCCAAGGCCTGACGGCCGGAATTTCCCGGCATGGCCGAGCACGAACCGGATTCCACCGAAGGTTCGCCGGAAGGCGGGCCGGTCAAGACCTTTCTTGAGCATCTCGAAGATTTCCGCTGGGTGCTCATCAAGAGCATTGTTGCGCTGTTCCTGGGAATGCTCGTCTGCCTTTTCGCGGCCAACGACGTCGTCAGCATCATCAAGTGGCCGTTGAAGCAGGCGCCCGTCACTTTCTCCGGCACAAATCAAATCGCCGTTGTAAGCTTCGGCACGAATCACCTTGGCAATTTCCAGCTCACGCCGGAACAGCAGCAGTCGCTCCACCTCGGCACGAACCGCTTCGTCTCCATCGCCGTCGAACCGCTCACGCTCGGCACCAACCAGGTTCTCGGCTGGCGCGTCAGCGACAATCCCGCCGCCGTTGCCGACGCGCAACAGATGAAAATCGAGCTGATCAACCTGAGTCCGGCAGGCGGATTTGTTGTGGCGTTTCAGGTCGGAATTTACGGCGGCGCGGTGCTGGCCTCGCCGTTCATTTTTTATTTTGCGGCGTCGTTCATTTTCCCGGCGCTCAAAATCCGCGAGCGGAAATATGTTTATCGCGGGCTGGCCATCGGCGTCGGGCTTTTTCTCACCGGCGTGGCGTTCTGTTATTTCGTCCTGATGCCGGTGGCGCTGGCGGCGGCGCAGATGTATTCGCACTGGCTCGGCCTCGGCGCGATGCAATGGCGCGCGGAGGATTACATCAGCTTCGTCTGCAAATTCATGCTCGGCATGGGGCTGGGCTTTGAGCTGCCGGTGGTGATTCTGACGCTCGTGAAAATCGGCGTGCTGGACTACTCCATGCTGTCCAAGGCGCGCCGCTACATGATCGTCATCAACCTGATTCTCGGCGCGGTGCTGACCACGCCCGAACCCATCACCCAGCTCGTCATGTTTGTGCCGCTGCAATCGCTCTACGAATTGACCGTCTGGATCGCGTGGTATTGGGACCAGCCGGATCGGGCGAAGGCGCGGCGGAAACTTTTGCTCGCGCTGATCATTCTATTGCTGGCCGCATGGCTGATCTGGCTTGGTTTGAAACACGGCTTGCCACTGGCACGTCAATATTTTCACTGGTGAAAAAATTAATCCGCGTGAAAACGCGCTTTACAACCGCTAAATTCGGCGTAACTTTGGCTCGTCAACTTTAAGAACATATGCGAAATGCCATGCCTTTTCTTGTCGCTGTCGCCCTTGCCGCGGTGTTCACTTCCGGCTGCGCCGGTCCGGAAGAAAAACTCGGCCGCGGCGTGAGCAACACCTTTGAACCCGCCCGCATGGGCGAAATGCGCAGCTCGGTCGAGCAGACCGCCATTTTTGAATCACCCAGCGCCGCTTACACCACCGGCATCATCCGCGGCTTCGACCGGACCGTGGCGCGCACCGCAATGGGCGCCTATGAAGTGGTCACCTTCCCGCTGCCGCCGTATCAACCGGTGTTGACCGGTTGCGTCAAGCCCGGCCCCGTTTATCCCGAAAGCTACAAGCCCGGCCGGATCTCGGAAGGCACGTTCGACACCGATACCTACATGGGCTTCAGCGGCGGCGACGTCGCGCCGTTCATCCCCGGCAGCCGGTTCCGCGTGTTCGACAATTGAACGTGACGAAATTTCAACCGCTCAACGCGCCGACGCACTTCCGTTGGCGCGTTTTGCTTTGGTGAACCACCCATGCGCCTCGAAAAGAAATCGCCCTGCAAGGTCAACCTGCTGCTGAACATCCTCGGCCGGCGCGCCGACGGCTTCCACGAGCTGGAAACCGTCATGCAGCCGGTGAACTTTTTTGACGAACTGTCTTTTGAGCAGAGCGGTGGCGGCATTCAACTGTCGTGCAGCGAAAAAAACCTGCCGACCGACTCCAAGAACCTCGTCCATCGCGCTGCGGCGAATTTTTTGTCGGCGGCGAAAATCTCCGGCGGCGTGAAAATCCATCTGGAGAAAAAAATCCCGCTGGCCGCCGGACTCGGCGGCGGCAGCGGCAACGCCGCCACGACGCTGCTCGCCCTGAACGAATTGTTCGACCGGCCGCTTGCGGAAACAAAATTGCGCGAACTCGCCGCCGCGCTCGGCTCGGACATCCCGTTTTTTCTGCAAAGCCGGCCGGCGCTCGCCACCGGACGCGGCGAAAAAATCCAGCCGCTCGAAAATTTCCCGGCCCTGAACGGCAAGGCGTTCCTGCTGATTCACCCCGGCTTCGGCATCTCGACACCGTGGGCCTACCAGAACCTGGCGCGGTTTCCCGATGCGCTGAACGGCAGACCAGGCCGGGCAAAGGAATTGATTTCAAAACTTCAAGCCGGCGATCTGTCCGCCGCTGGCACCGAATTTTACAATTCGCTCGAAGCGCCCGCGCTCGACAAATTCCCCGTGCTGGCGCTTTACCAGGAATTTTTGCGGGCGAACGGCGCGCTGGCCGCGCTGATGTCCGGCAGCGGCTCGACCACGTTCGCCATCGCTGAAAATGTGTCCACCGCCGAATCGCTGGCGGAAAAATTCAAGTCACAGTTCGGCGCAAACGGCTGGACGGCGGTGGTGCCAATTTCGTAGCAGCCGGCGTGAGCCGGCTCATTTCGAAAATTGGGCGGACTGACGTCCGCTGCTACCTTTTGAATTTCGCCAGCGCAAACTCCGTCATTTCCTTTGCCGCCGGAATTTTGAACGCCATCGCTACCAGCCAATAAACCAGTCCGGCGATTCCCGCCGGCGCGAACACCGCGCCGATTTTCAGCGCGAGCGTCTGGTGGCCGAGTGAATTTTCCCAAAACCGCCAGCCGGCCCATGCGAGCAATCCGGCCAGCACGCCGGCCACGGCCAGCGGCAGAAAAGTCGCGCGCAGCGGTTCCATTTCCAGTTTCCCCAGCTTCTTCCGCAGCGCAAAAGTCAGCAGGCCGACATTGCAAATTGATGTCACGGTGTTGGCGATGCCCAGACCGCCCTGCTTCAGCGGTTCCACGAGAATTGCGGCCAGGATGAAATTCAGCACCAGACAGGCGATGCTGGTTTTCATCGGCGTCTGCGTGTCGCCGAGCGCGAAAAACGCCCGTGCCAGGATGTTGACCGATGAAAACGCCACCAGTCCCGGCGCGAGGCACATCAGCGCCAGCGCCGCGCGGTCGGTGGAGGCGGCGGTGAATTTGCCGTGCTCGAAAATCAGCCGCACAATCGGCTGGGCCAGCACGACCAGCAAAATCGCCGCAATCAAATTCAAAAAAAGCAGCGTGCCCAGCCCGTGCCGCAGCGTGCCGCGAAACTCGGAATAATTCTTCTCCGCCGCCAGGCTGGAGAGCGTCGGCAACAGATACGTCGCCAGCGAGATGCCGAACATCCCCTGCGGCAGCTCCATCAGCCGCACGGCGTAGTTGAACGACGCGACGATTTGCGGGTTGACCCAGAACGCGATGGCCAGCACCAGCGTCACGTTGATTTGAAACGCCGCCACGCCGATGGTGCCGGGAATCATTTTGGAGACCACGCGCCGCACGGTTTCATCGCGCCACGGTGAAACCCAGCGGTAGCGAAAGCCGTCGCGCCAGAGCGTCGGCAGTTGAAACGCCGCCTGCGCCACGCCCGCCGCCAGCACGCCGATGGCCAGCGCGAAAATCTGGTGCGGCAACCGCGCCTCCTTCGGAAAATCCAGTCCCATCGCCGGCGCGAGAAACAAAACCGACGCAATCATCACCACGTTGAGCATCGTCGCGCCCATCGCCGGGATGAAAAAATGGCCGCGCGCGTTGAGCATTCCCATCATCGCCGCCGCGAGGCAGACGAGGATCATGTAGGGAAACATCACGCGCAGCAGCCGCAGCATCAGCTCAGTCTTGGCGTCGAATTGATGCGCCGCCAGCACGAGCGAAAGGCCGATCATCACCAGCGCCACGACCACGCTGGCGGCGACGATCAGGCCGGAAATCACCGCGTTGGCCGCGCGCCACATCTCGATTTCGCCGTGCGTTTTTTCCTTCTCCTTGAAAATCGGGATGAACGCCGCCGTCAGCGCGCCCTCGCCGAGCAGCCGCCGGAACAGGTTCGGAATCGTGAAGGCGAACTGGAACGCGCCGGCCACCCAGCCGTCGCCCATGAACCGCGCATAGACGATTTCGCGCACCATGCCGAGCAGGCGGCTGACGAGCGTGGCCCCGGCCATCGCGCCGGACGATTTGAGCATTTGTGACACCGGCAGATTCTCACGCAAAGACGCGAAGCCGCAAAGTCAAATTCCTTGGCGTGAGGCTTTTCCGGTTCAATTGGCAATTGGCAATCGGCGATCGGCAATTTATCCTGCCCGCGTGAGCATCCTGGAAGAACTCAAATGGCGCGGCCTCGTCGCCGACTGCACGGACACGGCGGAACTGGAAAAGAAACTGGTCGCGCCGATCACGCTTTATTGCGGCTTCGACCCGACCGCCGACAGCCTGCACGTCGGCAACCTCGTGCCGCTGCTCGCGCTGCGCCGGTTTCAATTGCTCAGCCATCATCCGATTGCCGTGGCTGGCGGCGCGACCGGCTCCATCGGCGATCCGAGCGGCAAAACCGCCGAGCGCCAGTTGCTCACCAAGGAAATTTTGGATCGCAACATCGCCAGCGTGAAGGTGCAACTGGCGAAGCTGCTGGATTTTGAAACGAAGCAAAATCCGGCGCGGCTGGTGGACAACGCAAGCTGGACGGCGGGCATTTCATTCCTCGATTTCCTGCGCGACATCGGGAAGCATTTTTCCGTCAACCAGATGGTCGCCAAGGAAAGCATTCGCGCCCGGATGGAAGACCGCGAGGCCGGCATCAGCTTCACCGAGTTCAGCTACATGCTGCTGCAGGCGTTCGATTTCATGGTGCTGTGCCGCGACCAGAATTGCGAATTACAGATTGGCGGCAGCGACCAGTGGGGCAACATCACCGCCGGCATTGATCTGTGCCGGAAGAAACTCGGCAAAAACGTCTTCGGCCTCACGCTGCCGCTCATCACGAACGCCAACGGCACGAAATTCGGCAAGACCGAGGCCGGCGCCATCTGGCTCGACCCGAAACGAACCAGCGTCTATCGCTTCTACCAGTTCTGGATCAACACCGACGACCGCGACGTCATCCGCTATCTAAAATACTTCACGTTTTTATCGCAGGAAGAAATCGCCGCGCTGGAAAAGCAGCAGACGGAAAATCCCGGCGCGCGCGTCGCGCACAAGGCGCTGGCGAAAGCCGTCACCGATTTGATTCACGGTGAAAGCGCCACGACGGAAGCCGTCCGCGCGAGCCAGATATTGTTCGGCGGCGAATTGAAAGGCATCGCCGAAGGCACGTTCAACGAAATCCTCGGCGAGGTGCCGACAAAGGAGATTGAAACGGCCAGACTTGGCGGCACGGGAATTCCGCTGGTGGAACTTTTGGTTCACACCGGATTGTGCCCATCCAAGGGCCAGGCGCGAAAGGACATCGAAGGCGGCGGCGTGAACATCAACAACGTCCGCGAATCCAGCGCCGCGCGCGCCGTGACGGCAGGCGATTTGCTCTTCGGCAAACACATCCTGTTGCGCAAAGGCAAAAAGAATTACGTCGTGGTGACGGCCAAGTGACCGGCCCCGGTGCCGGCCGGATGGCCAGGGTCAATTCAGGCTCTTCCGGGTGTAGCGCACGACGGCTTCCGTGTTGCCGGTTTCTTCCACCACGGATTCCAAATCGGCGGCCTTCTCCAAAATGGGCAGGGCCACGCCGTCCTGCAGCAGCGCTTCCAGCGGGAGCTGATCCGGATGCCGGGCGGGTTGCGGGGAGGATCCGGCAAAACCATTTTCGGATGCCAGCCCGCACGGGCTTTGAGAGGGTTCCACGCAGACCGACTTTTCGTTGCCGGCAGTTGCGCGGCCGGGGGCGTTTTGATTCCAGCCTTGCGGCGGCCAGCCGAGGTTTGGCCCGGGGCCGGTGGCGGTGGCGGCGGAGAATTTGAATCTGCCCGATTGCAGCTCCTTCAGCAGATCCTGCGCAATCCCGTGTCCGATGTTCAGGAGCCAGGCGAAGAGTTGCGCCCGGGGACACCGGAAAATGTCCTCGTAAAGAAAGACCAGTTCCCGCGGAAGGATTTCCAGGACGAAGGCGTCCGCCTCGTGCCAGTCTTTCTGGAGGGACGGATAATCCTTCACGATGAGCAGCTTTCGCAGCGCCCCGTTCAGGCATGGATCGAGCGATTGCAGGTATTTCAATTCCACGAAATCAATCCGCCCTTCCCGGTTGAAGCGATGGGAAATTTTAACCCGCCCGCGCCGGGTGTTGAAATCGCCGGCGTGGCAGGTGGAAAGAATCAGGTGGTCAAAGACGGACTGCACCTGCATTTGAAGGCCGCCGGCCCTGCCACCGTAATTGCGTTTCGCCTGCGGCCGGGGAACCGCTGCGGGCCGGGCCTGCAACCGGCGCTCGATGTGCGCCAGCCGGTTGAAGTAATCGCTGGCGGGGGGAAAATCGTTCCGCCGGAGAAAATCCCGCGCCAGCTCGATTTCAGCATTCCGGATTGCCGGGCCGGAATGGACGCGCTGCTCCAAGCCTTCCATCAATTCCCTGACCTGCCGCCTGCTTTCTTTTGTGGCCATGTTGGTGACAAAATATTTTGGAGCAGCCTAACCCCGACCGGCAGTCTGACAACTGTGCGTTTCGACGCACACCCCCTGAAAACACCGGCGCGGCGGCAAATTCCGCAGGGTCCGATGATTTGCCGGTGAAAATGCGGTTCCCATGCGGAAGGTAGTTGTTCCGAAGAAGCCGAAGCAGGCGACGCGGGACGTTTTCGTCCCGGTCATTTTGAACCTTACGCCTTGTTCTCGAACAGGCTGGGCGCGGAAACGCGGGCGAGTTCCTGGCAGCGCGCGAAAATCTCCGTCGGCGATTCGCATTGCAGCGCGAACGCGGCCAGCGCCTGCGCCTCGCTGAATTTGATGCGGCGGATGATGTATTTCACCTCGTCAATCACCGGCGGCGCGGCGCTCAATTCATCCACGCCCAGGCCGATGAGCAGCGGCGTGAGAACGGGGTCGCCGGCGATCTCGCCGCAGACGCCGGCCCAGATGCCATTGGCGTGCGCGGCATCCACGGTCGCCTTGATGAGGCGCAGGATGGCCGGATGCGTCGGCTCGTAAAGGTGCGAGACCTTCTCGTTCGTGCGGTCGGCGGCCAGCGTGTATTGAATCAAATCGTTTGAGCCGATGCTGAAAAACTTCACGCGCTTCGCCAGCGCGTCGGCGACGAGCGCGGCGGAGGGAATCTCGATCATCGCGCCGATTTCCATGTTTTCGTCAAACGGGATTTTCCCCGCGCGCAGTTCGGCTTTGCATTTTTCGACAAGCGCGTTGGCCTGCTTCAATTCTTCGAGGCCGGAGATCATCGGATACATCATCTTGACGTTGCCCTCGGCGCTGGCGCGGAGGATGGCGCGGAGCTGGGCGCAGAACAGTTCCGGCTGCGCGAGGCAGAACCGGATGGCGCGCCAGCCGAGGAACGGATTGACCTCATGCGCCAGTTGCAAGTGCGAGGCAAATTTGTCGCCGCCCAGATCGAGCGTGCGGATGATGACCGGGCTGGGTTTCAGCGCGGCAGCCACCTGCCGGTAAACTTTGTATTGGTCCTCCTCGCCGGGCAGGCTGTCGCGGTTGATGAACAGAAACTCCGTGCGGAACAACCCGACGCCGTCCGCGCCGTGGGTGATGACGGATTCAATGTCATTCTGGTCCTCGATGTTCGCGGAAAGGTGGACAGCCTTGCCGTCGAGCGTGACGGCGGGCTGGCGCTGGATTTCGCGGAGCTTTTCGTCGAGCGTCGCCTTGATCTTGGCCAGCTGGCCGTATTCAAACAGCGTCTGGTCGGTCGGGTTGACGATGACGGTGCCGTTGTAGCCGTCGAGCAGTGCATAGTCGCCGTTCTGCAATTCCTCGGTGACGGTTTGCAGGCCGACGACGGCCGGGATGTCCAGCGACCGGGCCATGATGGCCGTGTGCGAGGTCTTGCCGCCGATGTCGGTGGCGAAACCGAGCACAAATTTTTTGTCCAGCTGCGCGGTGGTGGACGGGCTTAAATCGTGGCTGACGAGAATGCACGGCTCACTCAAGTGGTGCAGGCTGAAGGCGTCCTTGACTTCGAGCAGGTTGTCGAGCACGCGGGTGGCGAGGTCGCGCAAATCGGCGGCGCGTTCGCGCAGATACTCGTCCTCCACGTCCGCCAGCGCGGCGACATATCGCTCGGACACGGTGTGAAAGGCAAAATCGGCGTTGACCTTTTGATCGCGGATGAACCGGATGACCTCCTCAATGAGCACGCGGTCCTCAAGCATCAGCAGGTGCGCGTCGAAAATGTCCGCCTCCGCCGCGCTCATGCTGGCGGCGACGCGGCGCTGCACCTCGGTGATTTGCTGGCGGGTTTTGACGAGCGACTGCTCGAAGCGGCTGACTTCCGCAGCGGTTTCCGGTTCCGACAGGTCGCGCCGGGCGATGGCGTGACGGGTGTGGTGCAGGACTAGAATCTTCCCGCGGCAAACGCCGGAAGAAACGGCGATGCCGTGATACACCTTTTCGCCTTTTAACTGACCTGTCATGCGTTTTATCCAGAAATAACCCAAGCCGGTTCCGTTGCAAGGCAATTCCGCCAAAAAAAAAGAAAAGCCCGCGCGAGGCGGGCTGGGTGAATTTCTATTTGAAATTTTAACTCAAATCAGGCGCGTTCCATGTATTTGCCGGTGCGCGTGTCCACCTTGATTTTTTCGCCGGTCTTGATGAAGAGCGGCGCCTGCACCGTGATGCCGGTCTCGACGATGATGGCCTTCTGGACGTTGTTGGCCGAATCCCCGCGGATGCCTTCCGGCGCGTCGGTCACGGTCAGCACCACGCTCGACGGCAGCTCGACGGTCACGGCCTTGTCCTCGACGAACGTGATGGTGACGGTGGCGTTTTCGACGAGGTAATTTTTCGCGTCGCCAACCAGTTCCGCGGCGAGCGTGACCGTCTCGTAAGTCTCCGGATCGGTGAACACAAAGTCCTCGCCGTCCTTGTAGCTGAACTCCATTTTTTTGGTGATCATCGGCACCGGCTCGATTTTTTCCGTCGAGCTGAAGCGCACGTCGGAGGATTTTCCGGTCTTGATGCTGCGGAGCGTCGCCTGCACGAACGCGCGCAGGTTGCCCGGAGTGCGGTGCTGCATGTCGAGGACGACGGTGATGTCGCCGTTGTAATTGATCGCCATGCCTCGGCGAAGGTCGTTTGCTGTTGCCATAAAATTAAATCAGTGCGCCGGTTTTTTCCAGAACGCGAGCCGCTGAATCTAACCGAAAACAGGGTGAAAGCAAGGGCCGTTTTCATTAAAAAAATCCGTTTGCACAATTTCAGCCCGCTGCGGGTGTGAATAACCGACCCTTGACACCCCAAAACTTTGTATGTTACATATCAGCTACCACAATTAGCTGTGGATTTATGCGTTGCCCCAAGTGCGCTTGTCAGGAAGATAAGGTCATCGATTCGCGTGCCTCACGCGAAGGCGCGACGATCCGCCGTCGCCGCGAATGCTCCCAATGCGGCCACCGCTTCACCACTTACGAGGAACTCGAACACGAAGGCTTGATGGTGCTCAAGCGTGACGGGCGGCGCGAGGAGTTCTCCCGAGAGAAACTCCTGTCCGGCATCAAGAAGGCCTGCCAGAAACGGCCCGTCAGCCCGAAGGTGATGGACGATTTGGTGGATCACATCGTGGCCGACGTGACGGAAAAATTCGAGAGCGAGGTGCCGGGCGAATTCATCGGCAAGATGGTCATGGACGGTTTGCGCGAACTCGATGAAGTCGCCTACGTCCGCTTCGCCAGCGTCTATCGCCGGTTTCAGGAAGCCACCGACTTCGTGCAGGAAGTCAAAAAACTGGAGGCCGCCAAATGATTGCGCTCCAATCCGACTGCCTCCTCTTCCAGCTCGCCAGCGGCGAGAGCGTTCCCTGCTCGGCGGAAACCATCAGCTTCGAAATCACCGGCAACTCGCGCGGATTGATCGAGCCGGAAATGCTCCACCACGCCGCCGCATCCGTGTTCCACTATTTCAAGCGCGAACTCCGGCGCGAAACCGTCACCGTCGGCGAATTCGCCATGGCCCTGGAAAAAGTCCTCCACGGACTCGGCCTGACCATCCGCGCCGGCGTCATCGAAACACGCCCGCCGGACGCTGGCGCGACCGACCTCGGCCGTCTTGCGCGCGAATCCGCCGACAGCCTGGAACTTTTCTTTTTCCCGCGCCTGCGCGACGCGCTGCGCGCCCAGCTCCGGCAGTCGCCGCGAGTGCTGCATTTCCGCGGACTGCGCGGCTGCGTGAAGCAGCTCACCGGCGCGCGCCGCTGGAGCCACCGGTGCGAAAAATTGCAGGACCAGATCGTTGAGTATCTGCGCGTCTGCCTGACCGCCGAGCCGGAACAAAACAAGTGCGCGCTGGTGGTGGAATAAATTTGAGAAAGTAACAGCCGACGTGAGTCGGCTCATTGTTTTGAATTGGAGCGGACTCACGTCCGCTGCCACGGAAGAGATTATGAGCAAGACCCTTTTTGAAAAAATCGCCGCGCGGGAAATCCCGGCGGACATCGTTTATGAAGACGATTTGGTTCTCGCCATCCGCGACATCGCCCCGCAGGCGCCGGCGCATATTCTGATTGTTCCGAAGAAACCAATCCCGCGCCTGGCCGAAGCGGGGCCGGAAGATCACAAGGTTCTCGGCCATCTTTTGCTGAAGGCTGCCGAGGTTGCGGACAAGCTGGGCCTGAAGCGGACCGGCTACCGGCTGGTCATCAACAACGGCCCCGACGCTGGCGAAGCCGTGCCACATCTGCACGTCCACATCCTCGGCGGACGCAAAATGGCCTGGCCGCCGGGTTAGTTCAGCGGAAATCCTTTTTGATCTTCCGGGTTGGCAAAAACCAGCTCCTCCGAATGCGGGCCGGTGCGGATCAAGACCGCCGGCTTGTCCGCCAGCAGCGCCAAAAGTTCGTCATCGTTGATGAGCCGGTATCCGCCGCCGGTCGTGGCGACTTGAATGATTTCTGGAACGGATGCGGCCAGCCCGGTCGCGGGAAAGCTTCGCGTGCTGATTAACGCGCCGACCGGCATCGGCCGGGTGCGGACCAGATTGTAACTTGGTTTCGCAACTTGTTTTGTGAGTGGCGTTGAGATGATGGCCGGTTTTGAAAATTGTTGCGCCGCCAAAATCGCGAGCAAACCTGCCATGGCCAAAACCCCGGCGGCCTGCCGCGCCCGGCGAAATTGCCGCCGCCGCCGCGCCCGGCGCAGCGTTTCAGCCAGCATCGCCGCCCGGAAATCCGCCGGCGACGTCTCGGCGAGCACCTCGGTCAGCAGGTCATCCTGATCAGCGCGGTTGTTCATTTTTCAATTCCGCCAGCACGGCGTCTTTCAGTTTTTGGCGGACGCGGGAAAGCCTCGATTCCACGGCCTTTTCCGTCGTCTGCTGCCCGTCCGCAATTTCGCGGACAGACCGGCGCAAAATGTATTTCTGTTCGACCAGTTGCCGCTCGTCCACCGGCAGCGCGGTCAATTTGCTTTCCAGCAACGCAGTCAAACGTCCATCCGCCTCGCCATTGTCCATCGCGGCCGGCCCGGTTTCCTGCTGCCGCATGAACCGTTCCAGGAAGGCGAAATGCCGCCGCCGTTTGCGCGATTCATCTGCGAGCGCGCTGCGGGCCAGCACCGTGAGCCAGCTCCAGAATTTTTCCTCCGTCTCGAACGCCTTCGCATGGCGCACCACGCGGACGAGCGCCAGTTGCAACGCCTCGCGCGCCGCATCCTCGTTGCCGCCGGTGACAACGAGCAGGTAACGCAGCAGCCGGTCAAAATACGCGTCGTAAAAAATGCGATAAGCCGTCTCATCGCCTGCCGCCATGGCGCGGGTCATCACGACCACGTCCGGCGGCTCACGCAAACTGGCGTCCGCCGGATGGGAGCAATGGCTCGGTTGGCGCAAGTGTAAATCCAAATTATTTCATCATCCCGCCGCCTCCAACAATTATTGCCCGGTAGCCTGGCTTACCGGCGGCTTCGCGCTCGGCGGCGCCATTAATGGAGTCGGCGGTGTCAACGGAGGCAATCGCTGCGCATCCGAAGTTGAAGCTGGCGACTGATTTTTTATTATTCGCTGTAGCCGATCCTGAAAATTGGCCGCCGGAGCTTGTGGTGACGGTTGCAACGCCTTGAGCACATCGTCAATGATTTCAAGCTTATCCGGCGCGCCGACGGCGATCAACAGCTTCGTTTCCTTGTGAAAACTGATTTCCGGCGGCGATGTGTCGCCCATCATTTTCCAGCCGGTTTGAATTGCCGTCGTAATGTCATCCACCGTCAACCCGGAATCCAAGTAGGGCCGCAACTGATAAAAACGGCAGGCTTTGGCCGGTAATGGCAGTGTAAATTGAGGCTGCGGCGGATTCTGGACGTAAAAATACCAGATTGAATCGTCGGAAATTTGACTCTCGGTTTTGAAACCGTAGCCCGTGTTGACGGTGGTATAGTTGTAACCTGGAGTTAAACCACCACCATAATACATTGAGGTATTTCGCGTTTCTTGCTTGAGGCTGGCGGCGCCCACAGCCTGAAATAATTGGACCACATCCACGTCATTCATTTTGAGCGGCGGCATTTGCAGGGTGGCATCTTCCGTCGGGATGATGGCGTTTAGCGGTTTGCCCGTTGCCTTTTCAATTGCGGCAACCAGTTCCTTCGGCGTGCCGCCGGGAAAATCGAGATTGAACTTGGTCAGGGCTGGTGGCTGATCTCGTGTAGCGGTTGTGCTTGAAAGGACAAGGGTTGTCGGGGACTGGCCGAAAACCGGCGTAAGATTGAGCGCGAGAAGGCTGACGGCGAGAAGGATGGATTTTTTCATAAGCTGGCTGGTTTGGTTTGTGTTCTTTATACAGATACACGCCGGCCAACGCAAAATCCTTCGCTTGTCCGGCAGATTTCTTCAGCGCGGATGAGATGGATTTTTCATTTCGTGCTGAAAACGCTGTCAAGGATGACCTCCTTAATTTGCCAGATGAGCGCCATGGTCATGGCCAGCGACAGCAGTGCAGCGATGAAAATGGAGCGAGCGAAGGGATTCGAACCCTCGACACTCACGTTGGCAACGTGATGCTCTACCAGGCTGAGCTACGCTCGCGTCCAAGGGCAGATTACGAAAACGCCCCAGATTTGCAACCCTGTTTTTTCGTCAGGCCGCAGTTGGCGTCCTGCCCGCATCCGGGTTCAAAGTCACGCGGATGATCTTGATCATTTCGTCAAAATTGACCGGCTTCGGAAAAAACGCCACGGCACCGCTGGCGGCGGCACGTTGCTTGTTCTTTTCCTCCACCACTCCGCTGATGATGATGATGGGGATTTTATTGCTTTCATCCACCCGGTGCAACCAGTCCATGATGCGGAAGCCATCCCACGATACACCGCTCACGTCCGGCGGAAATGTGATGTCCAACAGCACCAAATCGGGTTTTTCCCTGCGCACCGCTGCGACACCCTCCGAGCCGTCCAGCGCGGTGAAAACCTGATAGCCGGCACTTTGCAGCTTCATGGAGGTGGTCTTCAGAATGATCTCGTTGTCATCAATGACCAGAATCTTCTTCCGGCTGGTTGAAGATGGTTCGGCGTTCATAGGCTAATTCCGTTCGGCCATGTTGACATTTTTCAGGCGACTGAAGTGGCAGCCTAACAAAATCACCCGCTGTCGCAATCAAATTTATGCGCTTTGATTCAGGATTGTCCGCCGTGCTAAACTGTCCGCGTGAGCAATGTCTTTTACGCACCCGGCAAACAGCGCGCCGCGAAGGTCAACGACCTTTTTGCCGCCATTGCGCGGCGCTACGATTTGCTCAATGACCTCCAGAGCTTCGGCCTGCACCGCCGTTGGAAACGCCGCGTCGCCGATCTCGCCGCCGTCTCGCCCGCCGCCCGCGCCCTCGATTTGTGCTGCGGCACCGGCGACATCGCCTTTGCCCTCGCCAATCGCGGCGCGGAAACCACCGGACTCGACTTCAGCGAAAAAATGCTCGAGGTCGCCGCCGCGCGCCATTTGAAATCTCCCATCTCGAATTTGAAATTCATGCCGGGTGACGCGCAGCAAATTCCCTTCCCCGACAATTCCTTCGACATCGTCACCGTCGGCTATGGTTTGCGGAACCTGACGAGCTGGGAGCGCGGGTTGGATGAAATGTTTCGCGTGGCCCGGCCCGGCGCGCGGCTCATCGCTCTGGATTTCGGCAAACCCCCAAATGCGCTCTGGAGGAACCTTTATTTCGCGCACTTGAAGATATCCGTGCCGCTCATCGGCTGTTTTTTTTGCGGCAACACGCAAGCTTACAGCTACATTCTCGAATCACTGAAAAGTTATCCGGCGCAACTGGCCGTGGCCGAAAAAATGCGCGCATTGAAACTCGTGAACGTCCGCGTCATCAACCTGCTCGGCGGCGCGATGGCCATCAACTTTGGTGAGAAGCCTAAATAATTCCCTGCAAAGGGCGCGAAAGAGGTGAATTGATTCCAGTTTTCAGCCAAAACCGCCGCCGCTGCCGGACGAGACTGGGCTGCGCGCTGGTTTTAGTGCTGTAGCATTACTCATCAAATACGCCAACATTGGCTTGGAGACAGGGTTCCGGGCCATCCAAATGAAGCCTGACATTTCAAACTGAATTGCTCCGGGATGGAAAATGGGCTTACCTGCCAGTGTGTTCCAATATGTTACACGGCGTTCTAAAATCGGACACCTTGTTTGGCACCGAAATCGGGCACACGGCACAGATACCCACCAATTCAGGCTAAACTGGATGCTGTGAACGGCAAAAACGCAGCGGATTTTTTTCGCTGGACTTTGGCACTGCTTATGCTGAATGTTTGGATAGCTGCGGTTGTAGCAGGCAATAAGTGGACGCAAAGTGCAATAATAAATAATAGCAACCAGCCTGCTGCGTCGTTCACGCCGCAAAGTGAAACGAAAGTAAACATCATGAAAACAAATAAAACCTCACGCAAGGCGGGCTTCACCCTGGTGGAGATTATGATTGTCGTGGCCATTATCGGTTTGTTGGCGGCCATTGCCATTCCGAACTTCATCAAGGCCCGCGCCACCTCGCAGCAAAATGCCTGCATCAACAACCTCCGCCAGATTGACGGAGCCATCAGTGAATGGGCGCTGGAAAACGGCCAGTCGAACGGTGCCACCCCCACCGCCGCACTTGTCGCGCCTTACATCAAGCTGAACTCCGCTAACAGCATTCCTGGCTGTCCGGCGAATGGCACCTATACTTATGGCAACGTGGGCGCCAATCCGCAGATCAGCTGCTCGTTGAGCACGCTGACAACTTCGCCTCACAGGCTGCCGTAATCGTTTTCTGGTTCAAACACAAAGGTCCGAAGCAATTGCTTCGGGCCTTTTTTATTGGCTGTGGAATGATTGACTTTGAAGATTGCTTGAACTATGAATCGGCGGCGTGTCAAAACGCTCCAGCGGGCCATGAACGTCATTTTAAGAACGGACAAACTCCGGGTTGAATTCACCAGCCGCGAATTCCGGCGGTTGAAAAAAATCGCCCTGTGCGGCCTCGATTTGGAGGTTTGCGCCGGCGAGGTTTTCGGCTTCCTCGGCCCCAACGGCGCGGGCAAGACGACAACCATCAACGTGCTCCTCGGCTTCGTTCAGCCGACGGGCGGTTCGGCGTCGCTGTTTGGCATTGACGTGCGGCAACCTATCGCGCGCCAGCGCATCGGCTACCTGCCGGAGCTGACCTATTACTACAAATTTCTCACGGCGGAGGAGTTGCTACGGTTTTATGCCCGCATCTTCAGCCTGCCGCGCGCGGAGGCCGACCGGCGCATTGACGCCGTGCTCAAACTGGTCGAGCTGAATTCCGCCCGAAAACGCCTCATCAAAACCTACTCGAAAGGAATGCAGCAGCGCGTCGGCCTCGCGCAGGCACTCATCAACAACCCCGACCTGCTGATTCTCGACGAGCCGACCAGCGGCCTCGACCCGCTGGGCCGCATGAAGGTCCGCGAAATCATCCAGCGCCTGAAAAACGAGGGCAAAACCGTCTTCTTCTCATCGCACGAACTCGGCGAAGTGGAAACCATTTGTGACCGCGTGGCCATCATCGCCGAGGGCGAACTCAAGGCCGTCGGCCGCGTCAGCGACATCATGGGACAGCGCGCGAGCCTCGAAAAAGCCTTCCTCGACATCGTCGGCTACCAACCCCAAACCGCGCCATGAACAACATCCTCGCCGTCGCCGGCATCGTCATCAAGGAATTGTATCGCCGGAAGGATTTTTACGTCCTCTTCATCCTGACCATCGTCATCTGCCTGGTCATGGCCTCCGTCAACATTTTCAACGACAACCAGATCATCCGCTACCTCAAGGAACTCTGCCTGCTGCTGATCTGGGTTTCGTCGCTCGTCATCGCCATCACAACGACCGCGCGGCAAATCCCTGCGGAACGGGAACAGCGCACCCTGCTGCCGCTGCTCGCCAAACCGTTGAGCCGGCCCCAGTTGATTGTTGGAAAATTCCTCGGCTGCTGGCTCGCCTGCGGTCTGGTGCTGGTCTGCTTTTACGCCTTCTTCGGCGCGCTGGCCGCAAGCCGCGAGCACACCTGGCCGCTGCTGAATTATTTTCAGGCCGCGTTTTTGCACTGGGTCATGCTCGGCGTGATCGTCGCGCTCACACTGCTCGGCTCGCTGGTTTTTGCCGCGCCGTCTTCCAATTCCACGATTTGCCTGGTCGTTGTCGCGGCGATTTTGTGCGTTGGAAGATACCTCGACGCCATCGCGCTGTCGCGGCCCGAACCCGTCCGCTCGATTGTTTGGTCGTTTTACTATGCCATCCCGCATCTGGAATGGTCGTTTGAAATGCGGAATTTGATTGTCCACGACTGGCCGCTCGTTGAATGGAAATTTGTCGGTCTGGACGCGCTTTACCTGCTGGCCTACGCGGCGGTTTTTCTCGTCGCCGCCTGTCTGGTTTTCCGGCGCAAAGCCGTCAATTGAATTCGTCCCATGAATTCGGCAAAGACATTCTGGCTGCTGCTCGTCGCGCTGCTGGTTTTCTGTTTCGGCCTCGCCGCGAATTTGCAGCCGCAGTTTCAGTCCCTGGAACGGGGCCGCAGACAATCGGACAATTTTTTCAGCCTGCTGCTCGGCGACAGCAGCCGTATTTTTGCGA
This sequence comes from uncultured Bifidobacteriaceae bacterium, assembly GCA_964655855.1. Taxonomy (GTDB): domain Bacteria; phylum Verrucomicrobiota; class Verrucomicrobiia; order Limisphaerales; family UBA11358; genus UBA11358. The sequence goes on along the minus strand of CAZZPE010000001.1, from coordinate 51,485 downwards.
ACAGTTCCTTTGTCGAGGCCGACGCCTATTATCACAGCGGCTATTACCCGACTATTTTCGACAATAATTCCGCCTTCCAGACGCCGCACATGGCCGAGGACACCGGAGCCGTTGCCAGCCACAACCGGGGCGAGGAGGAGAGCTTCATGGGACCGCCGCGCGACTGGATTGACGCCTTCGGCCGCCATTTCATTCCCAACCGCCACACACATCTGGACGAGGGCGGCGCGACCGGCGAACTGGGCGACAGCAAGGAGGTTCGGGAAATCCTGCCCTGGCTGAAGCTTTCCGCCGAACTCGACCCTGAAAACATCCAGACCTATGTTGTCACCGCGTTCTGGCTGCGGACGAGGCTGGATCAGGTTCCCGAAGCCGAACAAGTCCTGCGCGAAGGCTTGCGGCACAATCCAGACAACCCGCAACTGCTGTTTGAACTGGGCCGTATTTATTTCGACAATTATCACAATCCGGCGCGCGCCCGGAACATCTGGGAAGCCGCGCTCCGAAGCTGGGCGCGGCTGGCACCCGGCGTCCCGCAATCGAAACGGCTGGAAAAGACCAAAGGCAATTTCGACGACCGCTTCATCTTCGAGCAAATCCAGACCTATCTCGCGCAGCTCGAAGAAAAAGCCGGCAACCTCGATGCCGCCGTTTCCCGCTGGGAGCTGGCCAAACTCGCCTCGCCAAATCCCGACGACATCCAAAGGCACATTGACATGCTCAAGCAGAAATTGCCGGACCGGTGAATCGTCAAACCGTTGAGCCGGCTTGCAACTCGATCCAACAATTTAGCGTTTCAACGTTCGCCTTATTTGCTTTAATCAGCCGCGATGAAAGCGCGCCGTTCCAAAATCAAACGTCACACGCTGGAGACCCACATTTCCATCCAGCTCAACCTCGACGGCAAGGGCAAATCCGCCGTCCGAACCGGCATCCCGTTCTTCGACCACATGCTCACGCTCTTCGCGAAGCACGCGACCGTGGATTTGCAGATGCGCTGCGCCGGCGACCTGGCCGTGGACGCGCACCACACCGTCGAGGACTGCGGCATCGCGCTCGGTCAGGCCTTTGCCACCGCGCTCGGCGACAAACGCGGCATCCGCCGCTACGGCCACGGCTTTCATCCAAAAAACCCGTTCACCGGCGAAGCCTACGTGCCGATGGACGAATGCCTCGCCCGCTGCGTCGTGGATTTCAGCGGACGGCCGCACCTCGTCTGGCGCGGGCTGGACAGATTTTCGCAGAAAAAAATCACCGAGGTGGAAAAAAATCAGGATGCCTCCAGCGCGTTCCGGTTCGGGCTGGCGCGCGAATTTTTCCAGGGCTTCACCAACGAGGCCCGCTGCAATCTGCATCTGGAGCTGCTATACGGCGAAGAGCCGCATCACATCGTGGAGGCGCTGTTCAAGGCGTTCGCGCGAGCGGTGGACGCCGCGCGCCGGCACGACCCGCGCATCGCCGGCCAGTTGCCCAGCACCAAGGGGAAATTGTGAATGTGAAGCTGTAACGCTGCTTCAGATCGCTGCCAGCCTCACCGCCAGCCGGAAATTTTCCTGTGGATGCGATTGCCACCCGCCGCTTTCACAAAAATTCCAGCGCCCGGTGCAGTTCCGCGTCCGTGTTGTAAAAATGCGGCGAGAGGCGGATGTAATTCTGTCCCTTCCGGTCGCCGCGCAGCGAGGTGATGACACCCGCCTCCGCCAGCTTTTTGTGCAGCGCCGCCAGATCCTTTCCGGGCTGGAAAAATGAAACGATGCCGCCGGTGTTTTCCGGTTTCGCGTCGGCGTTCAGCACCGTGAACCCTTTCGCCTGCAACGCCGGCACCAGCCACGCGCGTTTGCGGAGCAGCTCGGCGGCGATGTTTTCGACCCCGATTTCCAGCGCCATCTCCATCGCGGCAACCTGGCCGACCAGGCCGATCAGGTTGTGCGTGCCGGCCTCGTATTTTGACGCGCCGCTGCGGAACTCGATTTGTTCCTGCGCGACGAAATTCGGGTTCTTCACGTTGTGCCAGCCGTAAATGGGCGGATTCAATTTTTCCTGAAGCTCGCGCCGCACATAAAGGATTCCCGCGCCGCACGGGCCGAGCAGCCATTTGTGCGCGTCGGCGGCCAGAAAATCCACGTGCTCCACCGTCGTCGGAAACGCGCCGAGCGTTTGAATGGCGTCGAGGCAGAACAAAATCCCGCGTTCGCGGAGATATTTGCCGATGACCGCGTGTTCCAGCCGGAAGCCGCTGGTGAAATGGCAGGACGCCAGCGCGACGAGCCGCGTGTTTTCGTCCACCTGGCCCATCACGTCCTTCGCGCGGATCACGCCCAGGCCGCGCGTGTTGAGCAGGCGCACCTCGACGCCTTTTCCCGCCAGCGCCATCCACGGATAAACGTTCGACGGATAATCGTCGTGGTAAATGAGGACGTTGTCACCCCGGCGGAATTTCAGCCCGGCGGCGACGAAGCTCAACGCGAGCGAGGTCGGACCGACGAGCGCGATTTCTTCCGGCTGGCAGTTCAGCAATTGCGCGCCGAGCTTGCGCGCGTCGTCCAGCCGGTGCATCACAAAAGCCTCCTGGTCGCCGAGCGTGCCCTGCTGCGCGCATTCGACCATCGCGCCGGCCACGCGGCGTGGCAGCGCGCAGACGCCGGCGTGCGCGAGAAAAATCCTGTCGCGCACGACGGGAAATTCGTTCCGGCGCAGTTCCTCGTTGGCAAGAATTTCGGTCAAAGTCATGCAGCGAGGTTAATCGGCAGGAGTCCGGCGCGCAAAGCGGAATTAAAATCCGGTGTTCAGCGCGGCATTAAAATAGCCGGTGTAAAACTGGATGACTTTGTAGCCGATGACGCAGGCGACAATCAGATAAGCCAGCCGCGGCGTCCAAGTTGCGAAGAGGTTGAGCTTGAGCGTGCCTTCCTCCTGGTAATAGGCGTAAAGCCGCCGCAGGGTTTCATCGAGCTTGCCGCTGACTTCGCCGCTGGCGTAAAGATTGGCAAACGTTTCCGGAAAAAGCGGACAGGCGCGCACCAGCTCGGCGGGGGTCCGGCCGGCGGCCAGTTGCGGTTTCCACGTCGCCACCGCGCGGCGGAACGCGGGCGAGCCGCTCGCCGTCGCGGCCAGGCTCCACGCGTCCACGATGCTCACGCCGGCGCTGATGAGCGCTTCGAGCGCGGCGGTCAGCCGCGACAGCGCGAGGCAATGCCGCGCCGCGCCCAGCAGCGGAACCGGGCGCAACAGGGATTCGAGCCGCGCGCGCCATTGTTCGCCGTGCCGGCTTTGCAGGGCGTAAATCGCCAGAACGACAATGCCATAAAGCGGCGCGAGGACGAGCGCGGCCCTGATGAACAGCCAGATCAGGCTGGCGTTGAACTCCGATGCGGCGAATGGCAGCACGATCAGAAAAACAAAGATGGCAAGGTGGATCAGCCCGACGGGATAAATGAGCTGGGAAATCACCAGCTTGATGACGCGGGCGCGGTCGTTGTAATAATCGGCTAGCATCCGGAAACAGCCGTCGAGCCGTCCGCTCCGCTCACCCGCCTCGATCAGTGCGGTGTCAAACGCGGGGAGCCATCCGCCAGACTGCAGGCTGTCGGAAAGCGTCCGGCCATTGGCGAGTTCGTCCAGAAAATGCTGGAGCGGTTCACGGAACGAGCGGGCGGGCGGATTGCGTTTGATTTGTTCCAGCGCGGGCACGACGCCGACGCCGGCGGAGGTGAGCTGGGCCAGTTGATGATACAATTCGGCGCGCTGGGTGAGTTGCCGGGGCGTGACGATGAGCGGCATACGCCGGCACAAAGTCAGGCCGCAACGCGGTCGAGGCTGTTTTTGAGATCGCGCTTGCTCTTGGCGCCAACCATTTGTTCGGCGACCTGGCCTTTGTTGAACAGGAGCAGCGTCGGGATGGCGCGAACGCCATATTCGGCGGCAAGCGACTGATGCTCGTCAATGTTGACCTTGCCGATTTTCACCTTGCCGTCGTATTCGGCGGCGAGTTCGTCGAGCAGCGGCGCGATCATTTTGCACGGGCCGCACCATTCGGCCCAGAAATCCACGAGCATCGGCGAGGGCGATTGCAGGACCTGCTGCGCAAAATTTTCCTGCGTCAGCGTGACGATGAGCGGCGAAGCCATAATATCAAAACCGTTTGAATGGCGGCAGCCTAGCTGCCGATGTTAAACATAAATCCGAAGTAAATCGCCGTGCCAACGGCGAACAACGCGGAAATCATTGCAAAAATGGCCAACCCCTTGTCGAGCGCGCCGACCGTCGGCGCGGCGGCCGCAGGGGCGGACCGCTGGACGGCGGGGGCGGCGGTGGTGGCGCGTGGCGCGGCGATGGGCGCGGCACCACGCGGCGCAGCGGCCGGCGCGGCGGCCGCTCTGGCGATGGACGGCATGGGCGGCGCGCTGGACGCTCCGGTCGGTCCGCCGGGCGGCAGCGTCGGGAGCTTGATGGTCGGCGCGGCCGAGGGCTTCGGCGGCAAATTGATGCGAACGGTTTCTTTTTTGGGCTGGACCTTGCCGGTTTCTTTTTTCGGCGGCACAGCGCCTCCGGGGGCGCCAGGTATGCTTTGAGGAATGTCGGCCATAATTTTCCTGCTCAAGATAAATCGCCGGCACAGGCTGTCAAACTCTTATTCCAAGAAAAAACCGGACTGGTGGAAACCACCAATCCGGTCAGGAAGAATAAACAGGCGGATCTTACATCTGCTCGTGCCGATCACCCCGGTAATCGCGGCGGTTTCCGCCGGCCCGCGGCGGGCGTTCCTCGCGGGGACGGGCCACGTTGACGGTGATGGCGCGGCCTTGAAAGTCCTTGTTGTGGAATTGCTCAATGGCTTTCTGGGCCTCGGCAGCCGTGGCAAATTCCACGAACGCGAAGCCGCGGGATTTGCCTGACATCTTGTCCAGCATCAGGTTCACGGACGTGACCGCGCCCGCCTGGGCAAAGTATTCCTGAAGATCGCCCTCCCCCGTTTGGAACGAGAGGTTGCCTACAAACAGTCGGTTTTCATTCATAGCATTGACGCTCAAAAAACCAAGTGGGAGTTCTGCACCGGCAGGGTCACTGAATGTCGTTTTTTGTTTGACGGACAATCTGTCTTGTTGACACCAACACTCGCCATTCTTTGAACGAAACGCGATTTTCTTATCACAACCACCGCCGGAGTCAATCAGGTTTTTTCCTCGATCAATTCCCGCCGGGCGCTGCCGAGCAGTTGCTCGATAAAGCTGGTGGAGTAAACGCCGCGCCGGAAATTGGGATCCTGCATGATGGCCTGCTGGAATGAAATCGTCGTCTTGATGCCGCTGATCATGTATTCGGACAGCGCGCGGTTCATGCGGTCAATCGCATCGCGCCGGTCCTTTCCATGCACGATGAGTTTTCCGATCATCGAATCATACGTCGGCGGGATCGTGTAGCCGGCGTAAGCATGGGTGTCCACGCGCACGCCGCGGCCGCCGGGCTGGTAATACATCTCCACGCGGCCGGGGCTGGGACGGAAATCATTGAACGGATCTTCCGCGTTGATGCGGCATTCAATCGCATGTCCCTTGATTTCGATGTCACCCTGCGAATGTTGCAGCGGCTCGCCCATGGCCAGCAAAATCTGATAACGCACGAGGTCAATGCCGGTGACCTCCTCGGTGACCGGATGCTCCACCTGAATGCGCTTGTTGACCTCCAGAAAGTAATAATTCCCGTTGTCATCCACGATGAACTCCACCGTGCCGGCGTTCGTATAGTGCGCGGCCTCGGCGATGCGGACGGCGGCCTTGCCGATTTTGTCACGCAGCTTGCGGAATTTATTCTCAAACAGCGGTGACGGCGACTCCTCAATCAGCTTTTGATTGCGGCGCTGCACGGAACAGTCGCGTTCGCCCAAGTAAATGATGCGGCCCTTCTGGTCGCCGAGAATCTGGATTTCGATGTGGTGCGGGTTCTCGATGTATTTTTCGATGTAGACGCCCGAATTGCCAAACGCCTTTTCCGCCTCGGAGCGCGCCGTGTGGTAGCCCTTCACGAGCGACGGGTCATTGTGCGCCACACGCATCCCGCGCCCGCCGCCACCCGCCACCGCCTTGATAATCACCGGGTAGCCAATTTGTTTGGCGAGCGCCAAGGCGTCCTGTTCCTTTTCAACGACACCATCTGATCCCGGCGGCGTGGCCACGCCGGCCTTTTTGGCAAGCGCCCGGCTTACCGCCTTGTCGGACAGCGCCTGCATCGCACGCGGGCTGGGGCCGATGAAGCGGATGTTGCAGCTTTCGCACACCTCGGCAAAATGGGCGTTTTCCGAAAGAAAACCGTAGCCGGGATGAATCGCGTCCACGTCGGTGATTTCCGCCGCGCTGACGATGCGGTCAATGCGCAAATAGCTTTCCGAGGATGGCGCCTTGCCGATGCAAACAGCCTCATCGGCCATCTGCACATGCATCGAATTGGCGTCCACCTCCGAATAGACGGCAACGGTGCGGATATTCAACTCCTTGCAGGCGCGAATGATCCGAACCGCAATTTCACCACGATTGGCAACCAGAATTTTTTCAAACATGGGCTTTTGAGCCGGACAGGGTTCAAGCGAACACGACTCTGTTATTTCAAGACGGACGCACTTTGAACAGCGGCTGGCCGAATTCCACCGGCTTGCCGTTTTCGATCACAATTTGGGTGATGACGCCTTTAACCTCGGCCTTGATCTCGTTCATCACTTTCATGGCTTCAATGATGCACACCACGGTTTCTGGAGTAACCGAGGCACCAACCTCGATATAATTGGCTGCTTCGGGCGATGGCGCCCGGTAACAGGTGCCGATCATCGGAGACTTGATGTCCACTTCGCCCGTTGCCACGGGTGGTGGCACTGCCACAGTCGCAGGAGCCGGAACTGCCGCCACCGGCTGCACCGGGGCGGGAACGACTGGAGCAAGTTCCTCTTGTTGAACCGCCGGGCTGCCGCCATTCAATCCGCGTTTCAACCTGATTTTCGAGTCTTGGCGCTCCAACTCAAACTCCGTAATGGAGTTTTTCTTCATCAGGTCAATGATGGCTTTGATGTCTTTGAGGTCCACAGTGCGTTTTCGTTAAAGAAATAATTGTCTCTCGGTTTACGGCTTGCAATCAAAATAAACAGCTGAATTTAGGTCCAACTTGGGTCATACTTAACTTGAGTGAGATTCTATTCATATTCACAGTCGTAGTCAAGCCGCAAAAAAAAGAATAATATGAACCGTGAAACTTCTACTAAAAAATGTTAAAAAAACGTAATTATTTTGATTTTTTTATTTCGTTAACGTAAACGGAGGCTTCAACTGCCAAAATGTAGGATTTTGATCCAAATCCGATGATCTGCCCGCAGCACACCGGTGCAATCAGCGATTTTTGCCGGAATTTTTCTCTGGCGTGGACATTGGATAGATGGATTTCAATCGTCGGCAATTCCACCGCCGAAATCGCATCCCGCAACGCAACGCTCGTGTGGGTGTAGGCGGCGGCGTTGAGCACGATCACGTCAAAACTCCCCTTTGCCTGCTGAATCCAGCCCACCAGTTCGCCTTCTACGTTGGACTGCCGGAAACCAATTTTCACCTTCAACTGCTTTGCGCGCTCGCGCACCGCAGCCTCAATGTCCGCCAAGGTCTCGCGCCCATAAACTTCCGGCTCGCGCTGGCCGAGCAGGTTCAAGTTTGGGCCGTTGAGGAACAAGATTTTCATTTCATAAAAAGGTTAGCCAGCCGCCCGATTTTTGTCGAACTGATTTCCAGTCAGCGCCAGAGAGCAGCCCAGCAGCGTGAATGCCGGCCAGGCCAGCGCCGGAATGAACAGACTGAACTCGCCGAAACCCTGGACAAACCAGCCGAGCAGCCCGATGAAAATGGCAAAAACGATTTGATTGCCGGTTTTCCAGACCCGCCTTCCAACAGTTGCAAGCGCGAGAACAATCCATGCCCCGTAAAAAACTCCGCCAGGAATTCCTGAATCCGAGAATTGTTCGAGGTAATCGTTGTGTGCCAGCCGGGCCATCTCGGCGTCCGGCGATTTGATCCGCTCGTAAGGCCGCTGGAAAGTGCCCGGACCGGTGCCGACCATTGGATGACTGGCAGTGGTTTGGGCGGCGGCATTCCAATAATCCAGCCGTGCGCCCACGCTGGTGGCGCCCCCAGCAAAGTAATTGTGAAAACGAACCGCGAAAACTCCGAGGCCGAGAACGACAATGACGGCGAGTGCGGCAATTTTTATTCTCGCTGGCCACTTCAACCGGAACAAATACAAACCGCCGAGCGCCATCGCAATCAGCCAGCCCAGCTTCGAGCCGCTCCAAAAAAATCCGGCGCCGCCCAGAAAACAGGCCAGCGCAATGACAATTGCCCGGATCGCCGGGCGCAATTTTTTTGCGCCAAAAGCCAGCGTCAGCGCCAGCGGCAGCAGCAGCAACACAGCTCCGGCCAGTGCATTCGGATAGACCAGCGTGCCCATGACGCGGCCCTTTGCAAATTTGGCGAGAACGACCGGGTTTGCCACGTCCACGCCGTTGGTGGTGATGACAACTTGTTCCTGCTTCATTTCCAGTAGCATTGCCGGCGGCACATTTGTCCAGCCTTCGCGTTCGCCCTCGACCAGCATCTGGTGGCTTTGGGGAAATTCCACAAGCCGCTGGTCCACTGCCCGCACGAGGCAGAACGCGAACGCTGCCAAAATGCCAATCAACAAAAATGAAACCGCGTTCAGCGAATATGGAACGCCGGGCGCCATCCCGGCGTGTTGAGGCGACCCTGTTCGCGCCGAGGCGGTGCTCGGCGCTCCAATGACCAGCGCGCCGACAAAATAGCACGCGACGCAGCCGAAAAATTGCCAGAGCGTGGCCGCTGTCAAATCGGCATCCACGGTTTGAGTCGCGGAAATGAGCTGCCAGCCAAACCACAGCAGCGGCAGCAGCCAGAGCCATTTGGCCGCCGGCCAGCAGGGCTTGTTTTTGAAAACAACCAGCACACCGGCCACCGCAAATGGCAGAAACATCCAGGCGGCCCAGTGCGGCGGCCACGCATCATTCCAAAAGTCGGAAAACGTGGATGGCGGAATGATTTTGTGGTCGAGGATGACCGGGTCGCCGAACTTCCAAAATGCCAGCCCGAGAAACAGCCCAAACGCGAGCGCGTAAATTTCGGTCGCGGCAATTTTTTTTTGGGGCTTCATGCGCGGAAGTTTGTCCGCATCCGGTCAAAAATGCAATTTCAGCAAACCGACTTCGAGCGCGAGCGCCTCCTGCACGTTGGTGTGCAGCAGCCGCTGCGTTTGTTCGAGCGTCTGCAGATTCTCCAGCGCCTGCCGCGGCGAGAGCCGGCCCGCGACGGCTTCCGCGCCCGTGATTTTCGGAAAATTCAGCAATTCCTTTCCGGCGGCCAGCGTGTGCAGCCAGACATCGCGCAGCCACCATTGGACGAGCAGCAGCAAATCGGCGCGCTGCCGGCGGTATTCGGCCTCGACGGCGGCGGTCAGTTCGTCCTCCCATTTCTCGCGCAAATCCTTTTCCACCTCGTCGTATTTTTCGAGCGGCGAGCGCGCGGCCAGCGATTCCTCGGTGCGCGCCCGGATTTCGCCGAGCTTTTGCAGCAGCGCATCGAGCAGACGGTAGCGGCCCAGCAGGGTTTTCTGTTCCGACGCCGCCAGCGCGCCGAATTTTTCCAGCCATTCGGTTTCGCCGGAATTTAATTCGCGTTTGCCGTCGCCGTAAAAATTCAGGCGCAGGCAGCGCGACAAAATGGTTTCCAAAATCCGCTGCGGCTCGGTGGACAGCAGAATCAAAACCGATTTTGCGGGCGGCTCCTCCAGCGTTTTCAGAAAGGCGTTGGCGGCCTGGGGATTCAGCCGGTCGGCGCCGACGATGACCGCCACCTTGAATTCCGCCTCGGTGGGCTTGAGCTGGATCTCGCGCATCAGCTCGCGCATCTGGTCAATCGTGACGACGCGCGATTTGGATTCCGGTCGCGCCCAGTGGATGTCCGCGTGCGTGTCGCCGTCAATTTTGCGGCACGCCGGGCAGTCGTCGCAACAATCCGTCGCCGCGCCGCCGGTCTTGGCCGGCTTCTGGCAGTTCAGCGTTTTGGCCAGTGTGCGGGCGAGCGATTCCAATTCCTCCAGATTATCACCGGCGAAAAGGTAGGCATGGCCGAGCCGCCCGCGGGCGAGCGAGCGTTGCAGCAGTTGCACGCCCTGCGCGTGCCGGGCAAAAAGGGTGAAGGCCATTGCGTTTCGGGAACAGCTTTGCGCATTCCGCGCCGCGTTTCAAGTTTTCCGAAAAGCGAAACGATTCAATCAGACATCTGGAATCGGGGAGCACGCCTGCATCGGGCGTTGTTGGACGCGAAAAAAGTGGTTGCAAAGCTGCGGCGGCAAGTTCAAAACGTGGAATCTTAAATCCATGCCATCAATGAAACCACTTATTGTTTCCTGCCCGAAGTGTGGCTACGATGTGACGGACAACATCACGGGCGATTTGTTTTGCTGCCGCAAATGCCATCACTATTTCAACGTGTCACAGCCCGCCAATCCGCCCGCTCTGACGAAACCATTGCCCAAGGAAGAAGATCGGCTGGAAAAAGAGCGGAGCCAATTAAAGGAGCGGACACGGTTTTTTTGCGCGCTGGCTTTGGTCAGCTTGGCGGTGAGCATTCTTCTGTTTGCCTACGCGATTAGAAATGGAATCGTCGGCGAGTCAAGCGCGATCCCACCGCTGGTGTTCGCGGGCATTCTTTTGTCCGCCGCGCTCTGGTTATACCTCATCGCGCAGATTATCCACATCCGAGCGAACACATTGAAGTAAAAACGAGTTGTTCATTTCGCCGCGTGGAACTCGCCCCTCCGAATTAGGACAACCGGTTTATTCGATGACAAATCCCAACTGCCGGAACCGTTGCAGCTTGTAAATCAGCGAGCGCCGGCTGATGCCCAGCGCCTTCGCGGTTTCCGTGCGGTTGAAATCGTGCTGTTTGAGCGCGGCCAGGATCGCCTCCCGCTCGATCTCCTCCAGCCGTTCCAGCTCGGCGGCTTCCGGCGGCGCCGGCGGCTTCGCGGCGTCGCGCACGCGCGTCGGCAGATGATCCGGCAAAATCAATTCGCTTTGGGACAGCAGCGCCGCGCGTTCCATCGCGTTGCGCAGCTCGCGCACGTTGCCCGGCCACGGATAACTTTCCAGGCACGCCGCCGTCGCCTCGGCCAGCCGCGCGCGGCTTCGGGAGAATTCCGCCACGAACAGATTTGCCAGCGGCAAAATATCCTCGCGCCGCTCGCGCAACGGCCGGATGTTCAGCTCCACCACGTTCAGCCGGTAAAACAAATCCTCGCGGAAACGCCCGGCCTTAACCTCCTCTTCCAGATTCCGGTTGCTCGCGGCCAGAATGCGGACGTTCGTCTGGATTTCGCGGTTCGAGCCGACGCGCTGGAACGTTCCGTTCTGCGTCACGCGCAGCAATTTCGCCTGGAGCGCCGGCGACATCTCGGCGATTTCATCCAGAAAAATCGTTCCGCCGTTGGCCTCCTCGAATCGCCCGATGCGCTGCGACGTCGCGCCGGTGAACGACCCCTTTTCGTGGCCGAACAATTCCGCCTCCAGCAGTGTTTCGGGAATCGCGGCGCAATTGACCTTGGTCATCGGCCCGGCGGCGCGCGAACTCCACGCATGGATCACGTCCGCCACGACTTCCTTGCCCACGCCGCTTTCGCCGGTGATGAGCACGCGCGTTTCCGACGGCGCGATGAGGGAGATTTCCTGGAACAGCGCCGCCATGAGCGGGCTGCGCGCAACGACCTCCGGCGGCAGAATTTTGTCCTCGCGATAACGCGGCGCGGCGGATTTGGCCACGCCGGTGGCCTTCTGGACGGTGATGAGGAGTTCGTCCAGATCAATCGGCTTGGCGAGATAATTCACCGCGCCGTCGCGCATGGCCTCGACCGCGTCGCGGATGTCGGTGTAGGCGGTGACAAGCAGGACGGGCAGCGCGGCGAATTGCTGCCGCACGCGCTTCAAGGTTTCCAGCCCGGACAGCCCCGGCATCCGCACGTCGGAAATCATCATGTTCGGTTTCTGCGACTGCAAAATTTCCAGCGCGCGCTCGCCGGAGTCGGCGAGAACGGTTTCAAAGCCCTGGGTGCGCAGGAAGGAATCCAGCAGGCTGCGCTGGCCCGGATCGTCATCCACGATGAGGATGCAGGGCGGTTTGACGTGGTTGTTCTTGCGCGGTTCGGCTGGCACGCGGGGAAATTAACCGAAGCGGGCGGCTGCCAAAAGGAATTTTCATGGCCGGGCTTCCAGTGCTCAAGCAGGTGCAAGGTATTATCCGCGGGAGATGCCACATTTGCCGCCGGCGGTGAAAAACCTGCGCGATGGGGGCACGGCACTTGCGAAAAAGGCCGCGGCAAACTCCCATTCAACACCATCCGGCGTTTGACTATTTCGCGGCGATTCACTAACGTCGCTTCCCGGAAGATAAACAATCAACCCCGAAATTTATGCCTCCAAAAAATACCGAAAAAAACGCCGCTGACACCAAGGCCACCGCGTCACACGCCCGCGAACTCGAAGCCGCCATCTCCTCCATCACCAAAAGCTATGGCGAAGGCAGCATCATGCGCCTCGGCGACGCCCGGGCGCTGGTCAAAATCGAGGTGATTCCCACCGGCGCGCTCGCTTTGGATCTCGCGCTGGGTGTCGGCGGCATCCCGCGCGGGCGCGTCATTGAAATTTTCGGGCCGGAATCCTCCGGCAAAACCACGCTCATGCTCCACGTCATCGCCTACGCGCAAAAAGCCGGCGGCCTCGCGGCGTTCATTGACGCCGAACACGCGCTGGATCCCGGCTACGCGAAAAAACTCGGCGTGAACCTCGACGATCTGCTCGTGTCGCAGCCGGATTCCGGCGAGGAGGCGCTGACCATTTGCGAAACGCTCGCCCGCTCCAACGCGCTTGACGTCATCGTGATTGATTCCGTCGCCGCGCTCGTGCCCAAGGCCGAGCTCGAGGGCGAAATGGGCATGGCCACGATGGGCATGCAGGCGCGGCTGATGAGCCAGGCGCTCCGCAAGCTCACGGCGATTTTGGGCAAGTCCAAGACGACCTGCATTTTCACCAACCAGCTCCGCGAAAAGGTCGGCGTGATGTTCGGCAATCCCGAAACCACGCCCGGCGGCAAGGCGCTGAAATTCTACGCCAGCGTGCGCCTCGACATCCGCCGCAAAGACCAGCTCAAGGACGCCGCCGGCAACATTTACGGCAACCACACGCGCGTCAAGGTCGTGAAAAACAAGGTCGCGCCGCCGTTTGCCGAGGCCGAGTTCGACATCATTTACAACCACGGCATCAACAAGGAGGGCAGCATCCTCGACGTGGGCATTGAAAACGGCGTCGTGGACAAAAAAGGCGCGTGGCTGCAATTCGAGGGCGAACTGATCGGCCAGGGCAAGGACGCCGCGCAAAAAGCGATGGTGGAAAAGCCCGAGCTGGCGAAAAAAATTGTCGAGGCGATTATGGCGAAACGAAATATAATCCCGGTGGAAGAAGCCAAATGATCCCATGATTGACGTGCTGGAAATCCCGCCAGTTGAGTTGTCTCTGCCGAAACCGCTGTGCGAGTTCAAATTGTTAAAGATGTGAAGGAGCAGAAGTAAATGGGGCGGGAATGGAAATTCTGGTGGATTTGGTGGGGCATACTCGCCGGGATGGGTCTGTTGCTTTGGATAAAATTACGTTCGGCGTCAAATTAGGCGGCCACCCGAAGCCGTGCTTGCTTTCCATGCCGCGCCAATCCATGCTATGATTCATTTTCGTCCCCGCGTGACGGGGCGATTGAATTGACATGAACACTGTTTCCGATCTCGGCCTTGACCTTGACAAGCTGTTTCAACCTGCGTGGGCGCAGGGAAAAAGCGAGGCCAACCGCTTTGAAAAATTCACCGGCAACGAGGGCGTGAAGCCCGAACGCCGCTTCAACGACCGGCCCGGCGAGCGCCGCGGCCCGCGCCGCGAAGGCGGCAGCTTCGGCGGCGGTGAACGCCGTGGCGCCGGCGGCCCGCCACGGGGCGGTGCCAAGTTCGGCGAACGCAAGGGCGGCTTTGGTCGCCGGGATGATCGTCGTGGTGAACGCCGCGAGCAGCCCGCACCGCCCGCGCCGCTGCCGGAAATCACCACCGCGTTTTTGCCGGATGAGAACGGCGTCGAATCGCTCGCGCGCCAAATCAAGATGACCGGCCGCGTTTATCCGCTGTTTGACATCGCACGGCTCATTTTGCAGAAGCCGGAGCGTTATGCCGTCCAGCTCGACGTGAAGAAAAAAGCCGACGGCACGGCCGTGCAGCCGCTCTTTGTCTGCGCGCTGGACGAGTCGCCGTGGTTGAGCGAGGACGAGGCCGTCGCGCACGTCCTGAAAAATCATTTCGCCACGTTTTACCAGGCTGAACGCACGGCCATCGAGCCGCCGAAGGGCAAATACACGTTCGTCGCGCAATGCGGCTTGAGCGGCGTCATCCTCGGCCCGCCGAACCATCACGATTACCAGAACCAGTTGCGCAAGCTGCACGCCGAGCGGTTTTCACGGATGCCGTTCGACGTTTTCAAGTCGCGCGTGAAAATCGTCAAGGACGAGGAGGTCGTCAAGAAATGGGTCGAGGAGCAGAGCTTCAAGACCGAATACACCGTGCTGAACGTGCCGGAGCCGCTCAAGCTGCCGAGCATGGAGGAGGTCGAAAAGCATTTCCGCGCCGTCCACAAGGACACGATCATCAAGTCCGTCGAGTCGCACACGGTGGCCGGCGTGCCGAGCCGCAGCCTGCGCTGCCGCGAATTGCAGCGCCTCGTGCGCAACGACTGGGACCGGCAGTGCTATTTCCCGCTGCAACTGGCGACGAAGCTGTGCCAGTTGTTCGCCTCGCGCGGCCTCCAGTTTTTCAAGGTCAACAAGACCATCACGCACGTCGGCGTCGCGCGCCCGCAATTTCTCGATCTCGAAACCACGCCGGTTTCCGAAAACATCAAGCGCATCGTCGGCTTCATCAACACGAACCCGAAATGCACGCGCCGGAAATTGATCGAGACGCTCGCGCCCTCGCCGGCGGTCATCGAAATCAAGCCCGAAACGCCCGCCGCCGCCCCTGCTGAAGGTGTCGCGGCAAAAATTCCCGCCGCGGCCGCCGAGCCGACGCCGGAGCAAAACGCGCTGATTGCGGATTTGCACTGGCTGATTCATCAGGGCCACGTTCTGGAATTTGCCGACGGCCGGATGGACACCGCCAAAAAACCGCTGCCCAAGCCGCCCAAGCCGGAGAAGAAAAAAGTTGAAGCAAAACCGGCGGCGGAAGGCGAAGTTGCCGCGGCAGCCGAAACCGTGCCGCCGGCGGAAGCCGCCATTGAATCCGCCGCGGAAATTTCCGCTCCCGAACCGGCACCGGAAATGCCGGCGTCGAACGAACCCGTCGTTCCCACTTCCGAAGCGGCGGCTGTTGTGGAAACGCCTGCTCCCGCCGAAGCAGCCACACCAGCCACTGAAATTCCCGCCGCAGCCGAGGCTGCGCCCGCCATCGAACCGGCTGTCGAAGCGGACAAACCGGCGGTGTGATTCTTTCGGAGGGACGAGATTTGCGGGACCCAAGTTTTTCATATTTTGGGCCCGTGAAACTCGTTCCTCTGGTTTTTGCCCTCAATTCATTGCTTCCTTTAATCCACCGCCCTGCTAGACTGGCACATGGCTTTTAGCAAATTAGGTCTTTCTCCGAAAATCGTGGATGGCGTCAAGGCGATGGGTTATGCCGAGCCGACGCCCATTCAGCTCCGCGCCATCCCGCTCGTGCTCGCCGGACGCGACGTCATCGGCAGCGCTCAAACCGGCACCGGCAAGACCGCCGCGTTCGCCCTGCCCATCCTCTCGAAGCTCGTCCAGCACGCGCCCGGCCCGCGCGCGCTCATCCTCGAACCCACGCGCGAACTCGCCGCGCAGGTGGAAACCGCCATCCACGATTACGCGCGTTTCACCAATTTGCTGACCACCGTCGTTTTTGGCGGCGTCGGCTATGGCCGGCAAAACGACGAGCTGCATGCCGGCACCGACATCATCGTCGCCACGCCGGGGCGCCTGATTGACCATCTGGAGCGCGGCACGGTGCGACTGGATCTGGTTCAATTTCTCGTGCTCGACGAGGCCGACCGGATGCTGGACATGGGATTTCTGCCCGACGTGCGCCGGATTCTGGACAAATGCCCGCGCCAGCGCCACACCTCGCTGTTTTCCGCCACCATCCCGCCGCAGATCGAAACGCTCATTCAATGGGCGATGAACAAGCCCGAAACCATCGAGATCGGCGCGCGCCGGACGCCCGCCGAAACGGTGAAACACGTCATTTATCCCGTTTCCGACTCGCAGAAAACCGACCTGCTGGTCGAACTGCTCAAGCGCGTGAATCACAACTCCGTGCTGATTTTTTGCCGCACGAAGCACGGCGCGGACCGCGTCGCCGGCCTGCTCAAGCGCGCCAACCACGCCGTGGCCGTGCTGCACTCCAACCGCACCCAGCGCGAGCGCGAACAGGCGCTGGAGGGTTTCCGCAGCGGCAAATTCGAGGCGCTCGTCGCCACGGACATCGCCGCGCGCGGACTCGACATCGCGGAGGTCAGCCACGTCATCAACTACGACGTGCCGCAGCATCCGGAGGATTACATCCACCGCATCGGCCGCACCGGTCGCGCGGAAAACACCGGCGACGCCTTCACCATCATGACCGCCGAGGACGCCAGCCACGTCTTCGCCATCGAACGGTTCATCAGCCAGAAAATCCCGCGCGTGAAGCTGGAGAATTTCAACTATACCTACACGATGCTGTTCGAAGAGGGAAAACCCGGCGCGCCGAAAGGTTTCCCTGGCAAAGCCCGTGGCGCGCGCATTCGCGGCGGCTACCACTTCGCACCGGGACGCAGGCGTTGATTTTCAAATCCGGCGCCGTCCATGTTCTTGTGCATTTGAACGGAATCGCGCTTGCCGCTGCACATAACTTTCCGCAAGCTGAATGCAATGCCTGAACGCGCGGTTTCCAATCTGAACAAACCGGACGTGGCGCTGGAAATGACGCTGCGGCCCTCGCTGTTTTCCGAGTTCACCGGTCAGCCCAAGGTCAAGGAGCGGCTGGAAATCGCCGTCGAGGCGGCCAAGCGGCGCAAGGACCCGCTCGACCACATCCTGTTGAGCGGCCCGCCCGGCCTCGGCAAGACCACGCTCGCCAACATTCTGGCCAAGGCGATGGGCGCGAATTTCAAATCCACCAGCGGCCCGACGATTGAAAAGGCCGGCGACCTCGCGGGCCTGCTCACGAACCTCGAAGAAGGCGACGTGCTGTTCATTGACGAAATCCATCGCCTGCAAAAAACCATCGAGGAATACCTTTACCCGGCGATGGAGGATTTCAAGCTGGACATCATCATTGACCAGGGGCCGAACGCGCGCAGCGTGCGGCTGAACCTGCCGCGTTTCACGCTCATTGGCGCGACCACGCGCAGCGGTCTGCTCACCGCGCCGCTGCTCACGCGGTTCGGGATGCGCGAGCGGCTGGATTATTACGTCGGTGAGGATTTGCAGAAAATCGTCCTCCGCTCGGCGCGTCTGCTGGAGGTCGAAATCGAGGAGGCCGGCGCGCATGAAATCGCCCGGCGCAGCCGCGGCACGCCGCGCATCGTCAACAACCTGCTCCGCCGCGTCCGCGATTACGCGCAGGTGCGGCACGACGGCCGCATCACGAAGGAAGTCGCCGACAAGGCGCTGGCGATGCTGGAGATTGACCAGAACGGCCTCGACGAAATGGACAAGCGCATCCTCGAAGCCGTCATCACGAAATTTGGCGGCGGGCCGGTGGGCGTGAATTCGCTCGCCGTCGCCGTGGGCGAGGAGCCGGACACGATTGAGGAAGTTTATGAGCCGTATCTCATCATGGAAGGCTATCTCAACCGCACCTCGCAGGGCCGCGTGGCGACGGAATTGAGCTACAAAAAGCTGGGATTGAAACCGGCGCCGGGAAACCAGTCGAAATTGTTTTAAGCCAGATTTCACATGAAAAAAAATACCAGAGTCTTCTTGGTGGCACGGCTTTTTGCCGCGCTGGTGATTTGTTTTTTCGCCCTGCCGGCGCTTGCCGGGCAAAAAACCGTCGAGCAATGGGGCGTTTTTGAGATCGCGCTGAACGGGCCGACGAATGGAAATCCTTTTCTGGACGTGCAGTTTTCGGCGCGCTTCACGCAGGGCAATTCCACGATTGCGGCAGACGGATTTTACGATGGCGATGGCATTTACCGCGTCCGCTTCATGCCGGAACAGCAGGGCGAATGGCATTACGTCACGGAAAGCTCCAGCGCGGAACTTGCCGGCAAGACCGGTGATTTCACCGTGACTCCGCCGTCGCCGGGCGACCACGGGCCGGTGCGCGTGGCGCACACATTTCATTTCGCCTACGCCGACGGCACGCCCTACAAGGAACTCGGCACGACGTGTTACGCGTGGATTCACCAGCCTGAACCGCTGGAAGAGCAGACGTTGCAGACGCTCGCGACCTCGCCGTTCAACAAATTGCGGATGTGCGTTTTCCCGAAATGGTATGAGTGGAACCGCAGCGAGCCGATTTTGTATCCGTTTGCCGGCATGCCAACCAACCAATGGGATTTCACGCGCTTCAATCCGGAATTTTTCCGGCATCTCGACCAGCGCGTGCTGAACCTGCAAAAGCTCGGCATCGAGGCGGACGTGATTTTATTTCATCCGTATGACGGCGGGCATTGGGGATTTGACCGGATGCCGGCGGCGGCGGACGACCGGTATCTGCGCTACGTCACGGCGCGGCTCGCGGCGTATCGCAACGTCTGGTGGTCGCTCGCGAACGAATGGGATTTCATGAAGACGAAAACCGAGGCGGATTTCGTGCGCTTCGGCGGGATCGTCTCGACGAACGACCCGTATCACCACCTCCTCTCGATCCACAACCAGAAGAAATTTTTCGACCATTCGTTGCCGTGGATCACGCATGTCAGCATCCAAAACGGCGCGGCGGTTGAGGACGCCGGACGCGCGGAGATTTATCGCGACCGCTATCACAAACCGGTGGTTTTTGACGAGGCAAGATACGAGGGCAACATTCCCAACCGGTGGGGAAAGCTTTCCGCCGAGGAAATGGTGTTCCGTTTCTGGGAAGGCACGATTGCCGGCACCTACGTCGGCCACGGCGAAACGTATTTAAGCCCTGACGACATCCTTTGGTGGTCAAAGGGCGGCGTGCTGAAGGGGCAAAGCCCGGCCCGGCTCGCGTTCCTGAAAAAGGTCCTCGAAGACAGCCCGGCGGAAGGCATTGACCCGATTGAAGGCTGGCCGAATGCGGAGTGCGCCGGCCAGCCGGGAAAATACTATCTCATTTATTTTGGCAAGAGCACGCCGAGCCTGTGGGAATTGCTGTTGCCGGCGGACAAAAATGGCGCGCTCGCGGACGGCATGAAATTCAAGGCGGAGATTCTTGACACCTGGGACATGACCGTGACACCCGTAAACCGGATCTTCACCGTGAAAAAAACGGACGGCCCCTTTTTCAACGACAGCAGCCGGTCCATGGATTTGCCCGGCAAACCCTACATCGCCATCCGGCTGACGCGGGTGGAGTAATTTGGGTTGCCGGCGGAATTTCACCGGAAGTTCCCCAGCTATTTTCTTTCGCTTGGCCGGTGTTTCGTGTTTTATTGGTCGTCGTTTTGGACAGCGATTGGGCAAGCCGGGTGTCCCGGCGGCCAAACGAGCCACGGTTGGGGCTGTTTTCCAATCGCAAACCGGCAATCGCAAATCGAAAATTGAACCATGCCCAAGCGCACTGACATCCACAGCGTCCTCATCATCGGCGCCGGCCCGATCATCATCGGCCAGGCGTGCGAGTTTGATTATTCCGGCACACAGGCCTGCAAAGCCCTCCGCGAGGAAGGCTACCGCGTCGTCCTCGTCAACTCCAACCCGGCCACCATCATGACCGACCCGGAGTTCGCCGACCGCACCTACATCGAACCCATCACGCCCGAGTGCGTGGAGAAAATCATCCTCCGCGAGAAGGCGGAGATGAAAAAGCTCAAGGCGAAGGGCAAACTCGTCCTGCTCCCGACGCTCGGCGGCCAGACCGCGCTCAACACCGCGATGGCGCTCCACAAATCCGGCGCGCTCGAACGCCACGGCGTCGAGATGATCGGCGCCAAACCCGACGCCATCCACAAAGGCGAAGACCGGCAGGCGTTCAAGGATTTGATGCTCTCCATCGGGCTTGACGTTCCCATTTCCGGCACCGCGCACAATCTCGACGAAGCCCGCGCCGTCGCGAAAAAGATTGGCAAGTTCCCGCTCATCATCCGCCCCGCGTTCACGCTCGGCGGCACGGGCGGCGGCATCGGATACAATCAGGATGAGTTCGAAGCCATCGCCAAGAACGGCATCGAGCTTTCGCCCGTGAACGAAATTCTCATCGAAGAATCCCTGCTCGGCTGGAAGGAATACGAGATGGAAGTCATGCGCGACAAGGCCGACAACTGCGTCATCATCTGCTCCATCGAAAACTTCGACCCCATGGGCGTTCACACCGGCGACAGCATCACCGTCGCGCCCATCCAGACGCTGACCGACAAGGAATTTCAGATCATGCGCGACCAGAGCTTCGCCGTCATCCGCGCTGTGGGCGTGGAGACCGGCGGCTCCAACATCCAGTTCGGCGTCAACCCGGACAACGGCCGCATGGTCATCATTGAGATGAACCCGCGCGTCAGCCGCAGCTCCGCGCTCGCGTCCAAGGCCACCGGTTTTCCCATCGCGAAGATCGCCGCCAAGCTCGCCGTCGGCTACCTGCTCGACGAACTCAAGAACGACATCACGCGCGAAACCCCCGCGAGCTTCGAGCCGAGCATTGATTACGTCGTCACCAAGATTCCGCGCTTTGCCTTCGAGAAATTCCCGCAGGCCGACCCCACGCTCACCACGCAGATGAAAAGCGTCGGCGAGGCGATGGCCATCGGCCGCACGTTCAAGGAAAGCCTGCAAAAATGCCTGCGCTCGCTGGAGATTGGCCGCAGCGGCCTGGGCGGCGACGGCAAACCCTGGCGCATCGGCACGGAAGTCTATGGCGACCGCGACATCCTCCCGCGCGACGTCATCAGCCGCAAGCTGAGCGTGCCCAACGCCGAACGCATCTTCTTCATCCGCCACGCCCTGCGCGCCGGCTTCACCATCGAGGAGATTTTCAACCTCACGAAGATTGACCGCTGGTTTCTGGTGCAGATCAAAGAGATCGTGGATTTTGAGGAGGAATTGGCGACGGCGAAGAATTGAAATTGTGAATACCAGCGAAAACTTTCAAGTGCCGGCTGGTTTTGAGATGGCTCACGAAGAATGGCTTGCACTTGGAGGGAAAAAGTTTCTGTGCATGCCGGGCAAATTGACGCCAGCGCACGAAGCGTCACTCGCGGCGCGCGGGCAACATTACATCACGCATTCCGATTATTACAAGACCCGCTATTGGGCACTCGTGCGTCAGGCGGTTCTGGCTAGAGACTCATCAACGTGTTTTAGATGTGGTGGGATTGCTGGTTATGTCCACCACTTGTTTTACAATTTTAGAGGCGAAGACCATTTGCATCCTGAAACCTTGGTTTCCATTTGCGGGACATGTCACCAAATAGTTGAGTATGCGCGACTCGCTGAATCTCTGCTCACCAAAATTCACCGAAGAATTTCGCTTTGCAAAGGTTTTTTGGAAGATAGGCAGGGTTGTCTTGATCAAAACGCTGCTCATGTCGCCGCTCGCCTAATTGGGTATCACGATGAATTGGCTGAACTGGAAAAGCTGTTTGCAACTGGCACGCCATACAAGAATCCCCGGATTAAATCAGCAGCAGAGGCAGAAGCAATTAGTGAGCGTTTCCGAGCAGAGCGCGAATCATACGAAAAGCGGGCTATGGATTTAGTTTCTGGTTGGGAAGGAAGCGAAAAAGAAAAAGCAGAGAGGTTGATTCCGATGTTGGAAGTGGAAATTCCAAAAATTGAAAAGTTCATAGCCAAGGTGCTTGAACCCATTTTGCCTTCTGCGGAGCGGCTGGAAAAGAATCGGCAGGGTTACACAGTGACAAAAGCTAAAAGCAATATATCGGGAGTTGAGGCACTTGTTGTAGGAATTAAGTTTCATCGAGGTCATACAGACGGAATTGTTTCAGGAGAAAGCGTGCAATTAGTCAGAGAGCCAAATAACGCTTATGACCCAAATGCAATTCGGGTGAACTTGCAAACCGGTGAAACATTGGGATACCTCACAAAAGAATTTGCCGCTGTGTTTGCCAAGCAATTGGACGCTGGTGAAGAAATTCCGGCTCAAGTTTCAAAAATTGTGCGAGGCAAGGTTTATGTTGCAGTCGCAGCTCCGTCAGGAGCGAAATCTTTGTAGCCACCCGCGCCACGAAGTTCCCCAGCCCCGTCGGGGCGGCATATTCCGGTGCTTGCGCACGGCCACCAAACGGAGCTTGAAACCTTGTTTGATTTTGAATGCTACAAATATGCCGCGCCTGACGGCGCTGAAAATGAATCCCAACGGGATTCAAATCCATCAGCCCAGGGTTGGCGTTCCGCGCCGGCAGGCGAGGAGCGCCTCCCCTGGGAAACTGTCCCCACAAATTTATCAACGCTGTAGCGGCGCTCTGTGAGCGCCGGATTTCGTCGGTCACAGACCGACGCTACAAGACCGGCTCGCCGCTCCGTCCGGAGCGAAATCTTTGCAGCCACCCGCGACGGTTTTCCCCACCACCCTCATCCGGCCTGCGGCCACCTTCTCCCGTTCCCACGGGCGAAGAATACAGCCCCGTCGGGGCGGCAGCGTTGGTGGGGCGAGCGTCCTCGCGAGCCATCGTTAATCCATCTTTTCCCCTTCGCCCCGGCTCGCGGGGACGCTCGCCCCACCAGATTCCGATTCTTGCTGACGGCCAAACCGCCCGTGCCCCCATTTTGACGATTTTTGGCAAAAAATCGTGTTTTTGGCCGTTTTTGAGGTCAAACCCTGCCGGTAGATGGCCAGAGTGTCATACTTTGATATCAATCTTTGAAGAAAGACCGTTCATCCGTCATGGATTAACATTAATCTTCAACGAATGAATGTTCCGGTGTCTTGAATGAATATCAATCCGCGACAGATTGATGTTCTTCCGACATGGTTTAATATCCTTTCGCTTAAAAGAACGTTCTTTCGTCAGAGATTGATATTCGGATGCGACGAAAGGATGTTCTCCCACGATGGAGACTGATGGTTTGTCATGGATTAATGTTCTCCCGTGATGAAAGGACATTCTTTCGTGACGAATTGATATTAAACCGTGACGGTTTGGCGTTCTGATGTGCTGGTCAATTTCCATCGTGCGCCGGTTCGCGCTCCGTCCGGAGCGAAATCTTTGTAGCCACCCGCGCCACCCCATTCCCCAGCCCCGTCGGGGCGCATCTTTCGCTGTAGCAGCGGTCTGTGACCGCCGTTCTCCACTCAAATTTCTTTCGGCGGTCGCAGACCGCCGCTACAATTCCTCCATGAATTCGGACAAGCGTCCGCCTAGACTCAAGCGTCTTGACCGGCTTTTCACCAGCCATCCGCTCTACTTCGTCACCACCAACACCGAAGACCGCAAAAGTGGCTTTATGTGGCCGAGAATCCGGTTCGGAAAAAGCTCGTCGCGCGTTTTGAAAACTGGCCGTATCAAGGCGAGATTTATCCGCTGCAAGCCGGAGGACACGTTTAATTCGGCGGTCATAGACCGCCGCTACAGCCACGCTCCGTCCGCAAATCCCGCGGGATTTCAATCCACCAGCCCACGGTCGGCATCCGCGCCCGATCTTTCATCGTCCATCAATTGCCCGGCGCTGCCGCCAGCGCCTGGCTTCCGTCCTATCGCTCCGGCCCGGCTGTCATCGCATAGATGTAAATGTTCAGGATGAATTTCATGCAGCCGGGCGCACGCTTCGGCGTCTGCGGCCAGCCACATTCCAGGCCATACATGCTGATGACCGCAACCATGCGACCGTCCACAATGACCCCATACAGCCCGTAGTTGGCACATCTCGACTGATCGCCCATGTCGGGGGTGTAAACGTCGGCCTTGGCCAGCTTGAAGAAGCAGGTGTAGATGCCATGCGTTTCCGGCAGTTTTCGAATCTCGGCCTCGGGAAACATGCGCTTAAAAATGGCGATGTTATCGCGGAGGTAGATCCCCATGTCCGGATTGACCGCTTCCGTGGCGCAGGCGTCCACGCACATGAAGCCGCCGCGCTGCAGATACTCTCCGATATTGGCCAGTTGCGCCGCGTCGCCGACCCACCGGAGATCCTTCGCGTAAATGAAGGGGTGACGGCACAGCTCATCCAAGTGCGCCGGATCAACCGAATCCGGCGATCTCCGGATGTCCAGACTCGTGTTTTCGCGGATGAACCGGGCCAGCTCCGGATCGCGATCGGCATGGATGTCCCAATCTTTGTTTGGCGTGACCAATCGCGCCCAGTCAACACGCTCACCGCGCAGTTGATCCACCGCATTGGGCTGCGACGCGAGCAGGAAAATCGCGGCTCCAAAAAGGAAGGCAAAAACAAGGCCGATGGAAAACGGCCTTGGGGACGCACCGCATTTCCGGGAGGATGATTTTCGCTCCGGGCTCATTGGCGGCGATACTACACCCTCATTTGTATCGGGCAAGAGTTCGTAATTCAATCAGTTCGGCTCGTGAATCCAAACGGAATGGACTCGCACCGGCATTTGCCCGGCCTTTCCGAACCGTATTTCGCCTTTGTCCTGCTGATGTTCATCCGCCCCGGCTTCAGGAACGACCTGCGCGGCTGTGCGCCGTGTTTGAACTTCACCGAAGCCTGCCCAGGACGTCCGCAACAGCGGCTTGAATTTTGCGCGGGCCGTCGCCATCCAGACGCCGGTCCACTTCCTCCAATCGGCGGATGAGGTCGAGGATCTGTTTGCGCGGGAATGGCCCGCCCGCCGCCTCGCAAAAATGCGTGCGGCAGCCGAACGGCCGGTCGGCGTATATCAGGCAGCGACCAGTCTCGCGTTTGAGCAGCGGGCAGTCGCCGTCGGCAGATTCGGGAAGCTCCCTACGCCCGGTGGCTCGAAGTCCCCTGGCGACGACGAGCGCCTCGCCTTTGGTGAGCTGCGGCGTCAGGCCGGTGAGCCGGAAACGGCAACACCCGGCCCGCGCCCGGCAGGAGCGAGCCAAAGGCCGCTGCGCCAGTTCCGCATACACCGCCCGCACTTCACCGAGGGCGTGCTGTAACTCGTCGTTCCGCATACCGGGTCCAAAATTTTCCAGTGATCAAATGCCAAAACTTATTTATTGAATCCAGTGAAATCTGCGTCGTCGCGCCCGCCTTTCGGCTTGACCGTGTGCCGGTGGAGGGCATGATGGCGGTGTTGTGGTGGAACCCGGCGGAGTGGATACCGCCCCGCTGCCGCACAGAATTCAAACTGATTCCAGAATTATTTTATGAACAAAACACTCAAGGGAACGCTCACGGAACAAAATTTGTTGAAGGCCTTTGCCGGCGAATCGCAGGCGCGGAACCGGTATGAGTTTTTTGCCAGCGCGGCCCGGAAGGAAGGCTACGAGCAAATCGCAGCGCTCTTTCAGGAGACGGCCGGCCAGGAAAAGGAGCACGCGAAACGGTTCTTCAAGTTTCTGGAGGGCGGCGCGGTGGAAATCACCGCAGCCTATCCCGCCGGAAAAATCGGCACCACGGCCGAAAACCTGAAGGCGGCGGCGGCGGGCGAGAACGAGGAGTGGACCCTGCTTTACCCGCAGTTTGCCGAGACGGCCCGCGCGGAGGGCTTTGCGGAAATCGCCGGCGCCTTCAAATTGATCGCCCGGGTGGAGGCCGAGCACGAGAAGCGGTATTTGAAGCTGCTGAAAAACATCGAGGAAAAAACCGTGTTCGCGAAGGCAAGCAAGACGCGCTGGGTCTGCCGCAACTGCGGGCATGTTCACGAGGGCGAGAAGGCGCCGGACAAATGCCCCTGCTGCCAGCATCCGCAGTCCTATTTCGAGGAGAAGGCGGAGAACTACTGAATCCGGTTTTTTAGCGGAAATTGGTTGTATCGGCGCGGCCGGTTTGCTGCGACAATGGGCCGTGAGGTTTTCACCGTGAACATTTCATCCGCCATTTTTGATTGCAGCGCGCCGGACTTGGATTCGTGTCCGGACGAGTCGCTGCCGGAATTCGCCTTCATCGGCCGCTCGAACGTCGGCAAGTCGTCGCTGTTGAACATGCTGGCGGGCAGGGACGGCCTGGCGCGCACCTCGCCCACGCCGGGGTTCACCAAGCTCATCAACATTTTCACGATGAACAAAACGTGGCGCTTGGTAGATTTGCCGGGCTACGGCTTCGCGGCCGGGGCGAAGAAGGACAGCGCGAGGTTCAATCATGCGGTGTCCCATTATCTCAAGGAGCGGACGAATCTCTGCCTGGTCTTCGCGCTGATTGATTCCGGGCTGGAGCCGCAGGAAATTGATCTGGAATTTGTGGAATGGCTCGTGCGCAACGCGGTGCCGTTCGTGCTGGTCTTCACGAAGACGGACAAGGTGGCGACCGCGGCGGTGCAGGCGAACATCGCGTCGTTCACGGCGCACATCACCGGCTGGTTCGAGCAGTTGCCGGCGATTTTCACCTGCTCCGCGACGACGGGCCAAGGCCGGCCGGAGCTGCTCGGTGTGATTGACGAGGCGATGACGGCGATTGAGGCCGAATCAAAACAGGCGGCGGCTTCTCCCGAAGACTCATCCGGCTCCGGCCGCAAGGCGCGGGAAAACCGCAAGAAACGGCCCGATCTCTCGCGTCCGTGGTGACGGCGAACCGCCCGCAGGCCGGCCGCAGGCAGATTTCCAGCGCGGAATGATTTGCCCTCAAACGAGAACCCGATTTTAATTGTCCGCGTGATTGCAAAACGTGTCATTCCGTGTCTCGACGTTCACGCTGGCCAGGTCACGCGCGGCGTCCAGTTCGGCGTCGCCGAAAAAGGCGGCCTGCGCAACGTCGGCGACCCCGTGGAACTCGCCCTCCGTTACAACGAGCAGGGCGCGGACGAAATGGTCTTCTTCGACATCACCGCCACCGCGCACGGTCGCGCGACGATGGTGGACGTGATCGAACGCGCCGCCGATCAATGCTTCATGCCGCTCACCGTCGGCGGCGGCATCAAATCCGTGGACGACATGTTCACGATGCTGCGCGCCGGGGCGGACAAAATTTCCATCAACTCCAGCGCGCTCGCCCGGCCCGAACTCATCCGCGAAGGCGCGGAGAAATTCGGCAGCCAATGCGTTGTTGTTTCAATTGATGCCAAGAAAATCGCGCCGGACAAATGGGGCGTGTTCTCGCACGGCGGACGCAAGGACACCGGCCTGGACGCCCTCGAATGGGCGAAAAAAGCCGTAGCGCTCGGCGCAGGCGAAATTGTGTTGAACTCCATTGACGCCGACGGCACCAAGGCTGGCTTCGATCTCATCATCACGCGGCGCATCAGCGAAGCGGTGGGCGTGCCGGTGGTGGCCAGCGGCGGCGCGGGCACGCTGGAACACATGGCCGAGGTGCTGCTCGCCGGCAAAGCCGACGCCGTCCTCGCCGCGAGCATTTTCCATTTCGGCACCTACACCGTCGGCGACGTGAAACGGTTTCTGGCGGAGAAAAACATTCCGGTGCGGTTATAATTTTTCGTCTCGATTGTAATTGCTTTGATTTGCTGGCGGCGGTTACTTGTCCGCATGAAGAAATGGTTTAACCGCATCGTGTTGGGCATTTTTATTGCGTTCGTGCTGCTCTACGGTTTTCTGATGGTTCGTTTGTCAATCCCTGCAACGGTCAACGACAAGGAACTTCAATTCCCGCGCGCCAGCATTCCCGCAGGCTCAAACGCCTTCGACGTTCTTCAGACAGCCGCCAGTCATCTCTGGTGGCCGGACAAACAGCGCGATCAACTTTATGACTTGGCAAGCAACACCAATTGGAATGACACTCTTGCGGCCACGGTTCTGGCCACCAATCGTGAATCGCTGGCGGGCTGGGATGCTGCGATCAAGCTGCCGGATTTCCAGGTGCCGGAATTCAACTATAATGATTTGGCACCTTTCTTGGCGGAATGGAAGCAACTGGCGCAAGTGGCCGAAGTGCGGGAGAACGCTCTTTTCCACAGCGGACAGGACAAGGAGGCATTTGATAAGATTCTGGATCATGTCCAGCTTGGGCAGCGGATGCAAAATGCACATGGTCCGTTGATTGACTACCTAGTCGGCACGGCGGTTCGCAACATGGGATTGAGTCAAATACAGCACTGGGCGGGCAAGACTCATTTGACCCCGAATCAACTGAAAGATTACATCCGCCAGCTTGGACTCAGCCCTGATGAGGAAAGCGTCGCATTCGCCAACGCCATCAAAGGCGAATATCAATTCCAGATTGGAATGCTGGATGCCTTTCGTCAGGGAAAAATCACCAATTCGGATTCAGAAGATTATCACCCACGTGCAATGCGGTTCATGCCGCTGCTTAACGTCAGCCGGACAAAGGCGTTGTTTGCCCAGGCAGACCTCATTCTGGTGAAGGACTCACCGCGTCATTACAACGAGGCGAAATTGCCGGACCAAGATTTAGACCAGTCCGGCCCGGTCCGAATGTTTTTAAGTGGAAATTCGGTCGGGCAAATCTTGTTTTACATGACCATGCCCGCCGTGATTCCATCGCTGGCAGTAAAATCTAAGAACGACACTCAATTGCAGGCCACCCGCACCATCCTCGCCCTGCGCGCGTATCAATTGACTCGCGGAAATCTGCCGGTGGACTTGTCAGCGCTCGTGCCAGAGTTTTTGGATGCCGTGCCGGTGGATGATTTTGACGGCCAGCCATTGCGCTATTCGCCGGGCCGGAAGATTGTTTATTCGGTCGGCCAGAATCTCAAAGACGACGGGGGCAATGACAGCCGCCCGGGCCCATCGAACCGACCGCTGGATCTTGTCTATAAATTCGATTTTTGAAAGAAGCGTTGCGGCTTGCTTTTGACGGGGCTTCAACGTAGCATGGTTAAAACATTTAATTCAATGTTATGATTGCCTTGCAAGACATCCGGTCGCTGACGGATTTTCAGCGCAACACCAAGGCGCATTTGCGCCGGCTCAAGAGCAGCGGGCGCCCCGCCGTGTTGACGGTTAACGGCCGGGCGGAGTTGATCGTTCAGGACGCCGCCGCGTTTGAAGACATGCTGGACGCCATTCGCGGCATTCGACGCGGGTTGGATGAAATGAAAAAAGGCACGGGCAAACCATTCCGCCAGGCGCTTGATGAAATCCGCGCCAAACACAAGATTCCCCGCCGTCCGAAATGAAGCGGTGGAACGTCATCGTCGAACTTCCCGCCCAGCAGGACATCGCGGAAGCTCATTTGTGGCTTGCCGAGCAGGCGCCGAAAGCCGCTGACCACTGGTTCGACACCATTTACGAAACAATTGGTTCGCTGGAGATTTTCCCCGAACGCTGCCCGCTCGCGCCCGAAAGCGAGTTTCTGAATGCGGAAATCCGCGAAATTTTCCACGGTCGCCGCCAGCACAAATACCGGATCCTTTTCACTGTGATCGAAAATGAGGTTCACGTTCTGCACATCCGCCACGGCGCGAGGCTGGCGTTGGGCGAGACTGAATCCTCCGAAGAAGAATAATTATGAACGGCCTGACTCAATCCCGCTGGCTGCCGATCGTGCTGCTGACCTGCTCGAACGTTTTCATGACGTTCGCGTGGTATGGCCATTTGAAGTTCAAGAGCAAGCCGCTGGTGCTGGTCATCCTCGTGAGCTGGGGCATCGCGTTTTTTGAATATGTGCTGCAGGTGCCGGCCAATCGCTGGGGCAACTCGGTTTATTCCGCCGCGCAATTGAAAATCATTCAGGAGGTCATCACGCTGTCGGTGTTCGTGGTGTTCGCCATTTTTTATCTCGGCGAAAAAATCCGGTGGAACTACGTCGCGGCGTTCGTGTGCATCTTGGCGGCGGTGGGGTTCGCCTTTTTGCCGAGGCAATGACCGGCCACAGAGACGCAGAGGCGCAGAGTGCAAATTCCCTTTTGATTTCTCTGTGTCTCCGCGCCTCGGTGGCGGGTTATTTATTTGTGTTCCGGCGGTGAAATCCCGCTTGGCAGCGGCGGTTCATTCTGCTTAATTGGCCGCGCCAAATGAGCAAATTGCCCGTCATCGCCGCGCTGATTTTTTTTGCAGCGGTTTTTCCCTTCGCCGCTGCCGCGCAGGAGCAGGAGTCATGGGAGACGTGGTCGCTCGATCAAATCATTCCCGGTTCGCCCGCCGGCAGCGTGAGCTTTGTGGGAAACACGGTGACCGGCACCAACGGCATTTGCGTGAGGTATTCGAGCCTGAAAAACGGCGAGACGGTGCTGATGGCGGACAGCGCGTCGGTGAACCGCGAGACGGGCGATTCGGTGGCCGACGGCCATGTGCGGATCGAAATGGGCGGCGAGGTCTGGCTGGGCGAACACATCAACTACAATTTCAAGACGCACCGGATGCGGAGCGAACAATACCGCACGGGCCGGCCGCCGGTGTTCGCCGCCGGGGAAAATCTGCAGGGCGACATCAGCAACAAGGTCTTCACCGCGCAACACGCCTACATCACGACCGACGACGTGAGCGACCCGGCCGTGCGCATCCGGGCGAGCCGCATCCGGATGGTTCCCGGCAAATACATCGAGGCTTGGAACGCGGTGGTGACCGTGGACGGCCTGCCGGCGTTTTACTATCCGTATTACAAGCGCAATCTGGGCGTGCACGCCAACAACTGGAGTTTTCTGCCCGGCTACCGCAGCGCCTACGGGCCGTATTTGCAGACCACCTACACTTGGTGGATGAACGACTCGGTGGACGGCGCGTTCCATGCGGATTACCGCGAGCAGCGCGGCCTCGGCATCGGGCCGGATTTGAACCTGCATCTGGACCGCTGGGGCGACGGCCAGTTCAAATATTATTACCTGCACGACCAGGACTCCGGCGTGAGCCTGGGCACCAACAGCTTCCAGAACCTGTCCGGCCCCATTCCTGAAAACCGGCAGCGCGTTTATTTCGGCTGGCAGGCAACGCCGGCCACGAACCTGAACGTCAAGGCGCTGGTGAATTACCAGACCGACCCGCTGCTGCTGCACGATTTTTTCGAGGGCGACTACACGGCGAATCCGCAGCCGAACACGTTCGTCGAGGCGAACCAATACTCCGACAACTGGAGCCTCGACGCGCTGACGACGCCGCGCGTGAACGATTTCTTCGACCAGACCGAGCGGCTGCCGGACGTGAAGCTGACCGGCTGGCGGCAGCAGATATTGGACACGCCGGTTTATTACGAGAGCGAAAGTTCCGCCGGTTATTACCGCCGGATGCTGGCCGACACCAACTCGCTTTTCGCCGGCACGAACGGCCCCGGCTACGATTACGCCGCGTCGCGCGCCGACACGTTCCAGCAACTGCTGATGCCCTACACCTTTTTCGGCTGGCTCAACGTCACGCCGCGCGCCGGCGGGCGGCTGACTTATTACAGCACGGAAACCGGGCCGGGCGGAACGAACAGCGAAACCTACCGAAAAATTTTCAACACCGGCCTGGACGTCTCCTTCAAGTCCTCGCAGCTCTGGACCGACGCCACCAATTCGCTGCTGGACATGGACGGCCTGCGCCACATCGTCGAGCCGTCGGCGAGCTACGCGTTCGTGCCGCGGCCCAGCACCCTGCCGCCGCAGTTGCCGCAGTTCGACTCCGCGCTGCCCAGCCCGCTGCTCCTGCCGATCCAACTGCCCGATTACAACGACATTGATTCGATTGACAGCGAGAACGTCATCCGCTTCGGCCTGCGCAACACGCTCCAGACCAAACGCGACGGCGAACTCCAAAACCTGCTCGACTGGAATGTGCTGCTCGACTGGCGGCTGCACCCGAC
Organism: uncultured Bifidobacteriaceae bacterium; assembly: GCA_964655855.1. Lineage (GTDB taxonomy): Bacteria > Verrucomicrobiota > Verrucomicrobiia > Limisphaerales > UBA11358 > UBA11358. Next base: position 19,452 of record CAZZPE010000001.1, on the reverse strand, counting down.
CGCCAGCCAAGACACGTTTAATGATCTTTATTCCGACCTCGCGTTCCGGCCGCGCTCGTGGCTCACCCTCGAATCCCAGACCCGCTACGACATCAACAACGGCATCTTCAACCTGGCCTACCACCAGATCACCTTCACGCCGAACGAGCGCTGGAGCTGGAGCCTCGGCCACATGTATTCGCGCGCCGGATTCGTGGACAGCGGCGACAACCTCTTCAGCAGCACGATGTATTTCCGGGTGAACGACAATTGGGGTTTCCGCACCACGCACGATTTCAACGCCGAGGACGGCCAGTTGCAGGACCAGTTTTACACCGTCTATCGCGATCTGCGGAACTGGACGGGCGCGCTGACCTTCCGCGTGACCAACAACGGCAACGGCAAGGACGATTTCACCGTCGCCTTCAGCTTTTCCATCAAGGCGCATCCGCGCCACGCGCTGGGCGGCGACACCGTCGAACCGTATCACCTCGTCGGGGAATGATTTTCAGACCGCGTCCGTCACCGGCAGCGTCAGCGTGAACGTCGAGCCTTTGGCGATTTCACTCCGCACCTCGATTGCCCCGTGGTGCTCCAGCGCGACGTTTTTGGAAATCGCCAGCCCCAGGCCCGTGCCGTGCTTCTTGGTCGTGAAAAACGGCTCGAACAGCCGGCCCAGATTTTCCTGCGCCACGCCCGTGCCGGTGTCCTGAATGTGGATTTTCAGCAGCCGGCGCCCGCCGGTCTCCGCGATTTCCGTGGCCACCGTCAAAACGCCGTTCGCGCCCATCGCCTCAATCGCGTTCAGCAGCAGGTTCATGAACACCTGCTGCAATTGCGCGTCGTCGCCATGCACCGTGTCCGGCGCGGCCTGGTAATTCCGCCGCAGGGAAATCATCTTCGCCCCGATCTGGTGCTGCAACAGCCACAGCGAGTGGTCGAGCAGCTCGTGCGCTGGCACGGTGGAGAAGGCCGCCGCCTTCGGCGCGGCGAACCGCAGCATCTGCGTCACGATGGTGTTGATGCGCCGCAACTCGCGCCCGGCCACGCCGGCCAGCTCGGCGTCCTGGTTTTTTTGCGCCAGCAAATCCACGAACGTCTGGACGGCCACCATGCCGTTCTTGATTTCATGCGCCATGCTGGCCGAGAGCGTGCCGAGGCTGGCCAGCCGGTCCAGCCGCCGCAGGTTCCGCTCGAACACCGGCGCGGAGGCCAGATTGCTCAACACCACGACCACCTGCGATGACGCCCGCGCTTTCACCGGCAGAAAACTCGCGCGCAGCACCGTCACAACACCGCGCGGGGTTTGGATTTCAATCTCCCGGTTCGTGACGGCCTTGCCGCTTCTGGCGGCGGCGCGGATCAGCTCCGGCAGCGGCTCGGGCAGTGAATTGATGGAGGCATTTTTCAACCGCGCCGCCTTTGCATGCAAATGCGCGGCGGCCTCGGCGGTGCAGGCGGCGATGCGCCCGCGCGCGCCAACCACCATCACGCCGCAGTCGAGACATTCCTGCAACAGGCTGGCAGGACTTCCGGCCGGAAGTCCGCCGTTTTTTTCAATGGAACCGCCGGGTGACATAATCAAAAATGCGAACTGACTGACGCCCGCCGCCCCGGCTTTCGATCCAATGGAAAACCGAAGGCGCGGCAGGCTAAACATTTTTCGCGCCGCGACAAATAAAAAACGCCCGCACTTGCGCGCCAGAATCGGCCCGATGTCAGCGACCGCCGGCTTTGTCGGGGATCGCCGGCTCTTTTTCAATCTGGAGCAGGCACCAGGTTTCTTCGCCCCGGGCCACGACGGTCAGGATGGGAACCGACAGCACCATTTTCGCGTGATGCCGCGCCGCCCATTCTTCCAGCGGCACATCGCAGGCTTCCGGCCAGATTTCCTGTTTGACGACGATCCATTCGACATCGTCCGGAACATGGACGGAGGGATTTTGGTCATCCCGCAGCGATTCAACCTTCCGCCAACCGAACGGACGCCAAAGGGAATAATCCGAGTCGTCCGTATCCGCCACAAAGCCGATGATTCGCGCGCCGTCCGGCAGCCGGTCGCGCAACGGGGCCAGCGCGTCGTTGCGTCGGGCATAGGCGGAATAAACCATTGTCAGCCGTTGCAATGCCGGGCTGCCGGGATGTTGCCGCGCCAGCCGCGCCAAAATTGTTTGTGCGGGCCACAACGAACGCGCCGGGGACAGAACCACGGCCGGCAGGACGCTCAACACCGCCAGAACAATCAAAATTCTCCAGCCGCGGAAATGCAAAAGATGGTTTTGCGCCGGCAGCAGCAAAATGGGAATGATGACCAGCGGATAATACGGCAGCATCAATCTGGCGTCGGCTTCCGATCCCATTTTGAGCAGGAAGAAAAGCGCCGCCACCCACGCCGCCAGAGCGACGGGCGGGAACGCCGCCATCATGCCCCGATTCGCGCCTGCCCGGCCGAATCCCAAAACCGCCGCGCCGATGGCCGTCAACAAAAGCAGGGTCACGCCAAGTCCCAAGGCGGCGGCTTCTTCCTGCGGCAATTCGTTGAGGTGGGTGAGATAATATCTGGGAAATTTTTCCTTCAAGGTGTGACGCCACGAATCAGGCAAATGCCGGTCCAGCCATCCGCCCGCCTTTTGCGCCGCCGGCAGCACCGGCGGCATGAGCGATTGTTGCAGCAGCAGCAGGCCGTTGCCGAGCAGCGCCGCGCCCGGACTTTTCACCTGGATCTGGGCCGTGTTTTGGGGGTCGCCATTCCAACTGCCGGTGTGCATCTGATTCAACACGGCGGTCGGCGCGGCTGAAACGAGCACTGCGATTCCGGCGACGACGGCGGTGCCGGCAAGATTTTTCCGCAATCGCCCCAGCGCCGGCCAGACCGCAACGAGGCACGGCAACAGCAGCGGCAGGTTGGACAGTTTGGTTCCAGTCATCAGCGCGGCGGCCAGCCCGGCCAGCCAGACATCCGACACCCGTCCCGAACGCCGCGCCCGCAGACCGAATTGGACGGACATCAGGCAGAACAACGCGCCGGTGAAATCGTTTCCGAGGCTCCCGGCCTGTGTCGCGTAACCATACGCCAGCGGTAGAATCCACATCCACGTCCATGCCACCTTGCGGGCCGCGCCGGCCTGCCGGAGCACGGAAAAAAGCAGTCCGGGCATCAGAAGAAATCCAATCGCGTTGATCAAAAACAGGCCGCGGTCGGAACGCAGCAGCGCCAGCAGCGGCATGGCAATCCATTCCCACGCGGTGGTGGAATAGTTCATCCGGTCATTGATGGTCGGAATCCAGAACCAGTGTTCGGCGGCCAGCCAGTTCAACATCCGCGGCAGCCGGTAGGTCAAGGCGTCGTAATTGTTTGGTGGATGCAACGCGCCGCCCAGGAAAATCAAAACGGATACGATCAGAAATATCGCCGGAAGCGGACGGCGGAAACGGCGGCGGAGTTTTGGCCTGCGAACCGGACGCGGATTGATTCCGGGGATTTTTTTGCGCCAGACAAACAACGCGGCAAGACCGATCAACAATGCGACGGCATAACCAGCCCGGTTCAAGCCATGCACGGCGGACAAAATCCAACCCGCGCTGCACAGATACGCGCAGCCAAAAATCCAGAGTGCGAAGGCTGCCTGCATGATGACTTAATTTGCCGCTGGCGCGCGGGCGGGAACGCGGCGATAGACCATCAGGTTGTATTTCCTGTTGGTTTGTTTGTTGAAATAGGATGGCAGCAGACGGTCGAGCAGGGCGATGTTGAATTTGTCGCCACTCAAGCAGCTCTCGCCGGTGGCGCGCCACTCGCCGCCGATTTTCTCTTCGACGCCGGCGAGCGAGGCGGGATCTATGATCAAACAGTTGATCGAGTCCGCCTCCTGCCTGTTGATCACGGAAAAATACAGCAAATAGTATGCCGTCACGTTCAGTTTGTGCAGCGGGTAAAATGCCTGATAATCGGCAAAGACAACATCTGACGGACGGACCGCTGTTTGGACAAGCGATTCCACCCGTGAATAATCATGTCCCTTCAAATCGGTCAGCGCGATCCCCAGTCGAGCGCCAAGCCCGCAAGTGAAAATCACCAGAATCAAACTGACACCGAGAACCCGCCGGACTGAAGCCTTGAAAATATCTCTTGAGTGATCCAGTGCGCCAGCAAAACAAACAGCCATGGGAATGTAGGCCTCCCAGGAGTGATAAATCTGGTAAGTATAAGCCGCCTGTGACACGGCCGGAATCACGAGAAAAGTGCCGATGCCAAAAATGGCGAGGCGCCGGCCGGTTGCGTCCAGTCTGTCCCATTTGAAAAAGGTCAATCCCAGAAGGCAAAGCAAAAGAATTGTTGTCGCCGAATCATGAAATATTCTTTGAGGAAACGTAACAAGCTTCTGCTTCCAAAGCGGTATTGTCTGGCCGGTGGAATAATAAATATCCACAAAATAACTCGCGGAATTCCGGAACTTGTGCCACACGCCCAATTCACCATAGAACAAATAAAGCAGTCCCAAACCAACGGCAAGACCCGCCGCAACGCTTGCAAGCTCCCAAAAGTATTTTTTGCCCAGAAGCAAAAAAAGGATGCACCCCAAAGCCGCGGCAAACGGACCCAGAACGAGGCTGATGGGAAGAAAAAACGAGGCCGCAAGAACAATGGCCGGAATTCTGAATTCCCTTCTTTCGATGGTAAAGGCCCAAAAACACGCCGCAGCCGCAAAAACCATTGCCGCATCGTAACGTCCGGAGCGATAGCTGAACACGACGCCGTTTCCGATAAATAGCAAAGCCGCCAGCATCGCTACCATTCTTGGATTGCGGATCAGCCTTGACCGCTGGACGGCCAGACAGACCAGCCCGACGGCACCCGACCAAAGCAGGCAGTCAAAAATCCTGACTTGCACGAGTCCGAATCCAAACGCTTTAAACCACGCATAGACCAAAAGCGGGTAAAGTGGTGTGTTTCCCGCCCAAAATTCCCCCAATCGTTGCAACGGCCAAGCCGTGGAAGTAAAGCCGTGTCCATGGTAAAGATTTGCCGCCGGGTCCACGAACAGGACCTCATCCATCCAGACGCTGGGATACCAGTCCAGCGTCAGGACATTCAGCAAAAAAAAGGCCGCAACAACCCACAGCCACAGCGGAACTTTTCTGAGCGTTAAAATTATTGAAGGCCGGAGGTTTTGCATGAACAGGTTATAAAGTTGCCCAATAAACAATGGCAAGAGCGACTGCCCCCATCACATAGCTTGGCACATCTTTCAACGCAAACAATACCGGATCACCGATGATGCGGCCGCGATTTGCCAGCATCCAAAGCCTGCCTGTCCAATACACCAATACCGGACACAGCAGAAGGAGAATTTCTGGATTGTGATATAACAGCAACACTTCGGGACTGAGCACATACAACGCGAGAACCAAGACGGAAATCATGCCGCTTGAAACGCCCAACGCACCAATTTGGGGCAAGTCCAGGGTAATATAACTTCGCCCAACGGACGCAACCTCCTTTTGGGGCTCCTTGGCCATCTCAAGAAGTTCCGCATATCGTTTGACCAACGCCAGGCAAAAGAAAAAAAACATTGAAAAGACAAGCAGCCAAACAGACAGGAAAATTCCCGTTGCCACACTGCCGGCAAAAATGCGCAGAGTATAAAACATGGAAAGAATTAAAACATCCAGCACCAGTTCCTTTTTTAAAAGACAAGAATAAAGGGTCGTTAACAGAAAATAACCGGCCAGAATTTCCACAAACCGGACGCCGCATTCCATTCCAGCAAGCCAAGCAAGTCCGATGCAAACCACTATCATAACCAAGCCATTCGCAAGCCCCAATTCTCCAGAGGCAAACGGCCGGCGCCGTTTAACCGGATGATTTCTGTCGGATTTGACATCCAAAAGGTCGTTGACCACATATACGGCGGACGAGGCGAAACAAAAAGCGACAATAGCTATCAGAACGTGTTTCACCACTTCTGGCTTATCAATCTGGTGGGACGTGATGACCGGTATGAGCAGAAGGGTATTTTTCATCCATTGATGAACCCGTAGCGCTCGAAGATGGGTGCGAATGTTCATAAGACATTTCAATCATTCACAGGCAGTTTGCACACCATCGTTTCAATCCGGTGAGACTCGTGGAAAAGCTCCAAATATATTCTGAACACCCGGCCTGCTGGGCGTCGCCACCGGAATGAACCGCCGCAAATCGCGCTGGTTGATTCATGGTCGGGATAGAAAATTGTATTTGCAAATGCACCACACGGCGCGGAAACCGTCGCGCCAGCCGATTTTTTTTCCCTCCGCGTAGGTGCGTCCGTAATAGGAAACGGCCACTTCGTAGATCCGCACTTTCAGGCGCGCGACCTTGGCCGTGATTTCCGGCTCAAATCCGAACCGGTCTTCCTCAATTTTGATTTTCTGGATGATCTCGCGGCGGAACGTCTTGTAGCAGGTTTCCATGTCCGTCAGGTTCAAGCCGGTCGCCATGTCGGACAACGTCGTCAGAACCCTGTTCCCGACCGAGTGCCAGTAATACAAAACACGGTGCGCGTCGGAACCGGTGAACCGCGAGCCGAACACCACGTCCGCCTTGCCGGACAAAATCGGCGCCAGCAGCCGGTGATATTCCGCCGGGTCGTATTCCAAATCCGCGTCCTGAATGATGACGACGGGGGCGGTGGCGGCGGAAATCCCCGTGCGCAGCGCGGCGCCCTTGCCCTGGTTTTGGGAATGCCGCGCGAGTTTGATGCGCGGGTCGGCCTGCGCGAGCGGCTGCAATTTGTCCCAGGTGCCGTCGCTGGAGGCGTCGTCCACAATGACCAGTTGCAGCACCGGCCGCTGCGCCAGCACGGTTTGGACCACCGCCGCCACCGTGGCCGCCTCGTTGAACACCGGCATGACCACCGAAAGGCACGGCTCGATGTCGGCATTGGATTTGATTTCGCTCATTTGACGGTTCCCAGTGCGTTTCGGTTTGGGGAAAGCTGGCAAAAACTGCGGCGGGGTTCAACCTGCAAATTGCGCGGAAGGGAATGCGTCTTCCATCGCGCATCGGCCATTGCCTGCTCCGGCTGGATGTGGGGAAACTGATTCAATTGGGCGAAATCACAGCGTGGGTTCGCGGTTTTGAATAATCTGTGACGTGATTGGTTGATCCACCTTCGTTAAACCAAACTCCAACTCCAATTCGGAAATTGTTGCTGTATTGCACCTGATATTGGATATGTCCGGAGGGAAAATATTGCGTGTATAAACCTTGCCGGATGCCATTGTCATAAAGCCAAACGGAACTTTTTGAACCATCCGGCTGGAATGTTATAAATTCGCCGGAACGATACCCGTTTGTGTAATTCACTTCCGAAGACTTCTGGCCGTTTGCGTAATACGTGACCCAAACGCCATTATAGTTTGTCGGTGCCGGCATATAGAAATCGCGCCATCTCGATATAAGTTCCCATTGCATGAGGGTCTGATCAGTGCTGTGAAAGTCAAAACCGAGAAGCCAATAATCATCGAGCCGAAATTCCTCGTAATCACTCCCACCACCACCCGATCCTCCTTCAATTTGAGTGCTCAAATGATGAGAACGTAAAAGGGCCAAGACATCAGTTTTGTGTTCTCCTTTGTAGAACTGGCGGGTAAAGAAGAACCATTTGAGTTTGGAGGGCGGCTTGGCGGTGGCGCGAAGCACCTTGGCGGGGGCATCGCGCACTTCCTGCGATGGCGAAGCCAGGTCTGCCGACGGCGCGGGGGCGGGTTTGCAGCCGGAAATTGCAACCAACAATAGCGCAATGAATCGTTTCATGGCTTTAGCAATTGGTTCCACCATCGAACCACCTTCACCAGTTTCATTCAAGAATTATCGCCAAAGCTTTGTTCAGTTGAACTTGCCCCGCGCATCGGCTATTTTTCCCCGATTATGACATTGACGGAAAAGATTCTCGCCCGCGCCGCCGGCAAGCCGCGCGTGCAGGCCGGTGACAACATCTGGGTGAGCGCCGACGTGCTCATGACGCACGACGTTTGCGGGCCGGGCACCATCGGCGTGTTCAAGCGCGAGTTCGGCAAGACCGCCAAGGTCTGGGACAAAAACAGGATCGTCATCATCCCCGACCACTACATTTTCACCGCCGACTCGCTCTCGAACCGCAACGTGGACATCCTCCGCGATTTCGTCCGCGAACAGGGCATCGCGTATTTTTACGACGTGATTGACGATCCGAAGGGCCACTGGGTTTTTGACGCGAAAAAAGGCAACCTCAAGCGCCAGTTCGGTTCGCATTACGCAGGCGTCTGCCACGCGGCACTGCCCGCCAAGGGCCACACGCGACCCGGCGAAATCTTGTTCGGCACGGACTCGCACACCTGCATGGCCGGCGCGTTCAACCAGTTCGCCACCGGCATCGGCAACACCGACGCCGGCTTCGTGATGGGCACGGGCAAGTTGCTCATCAAGGTGCCGGAGACAATGCACTTCCGCCTCGAAGGTAAATTGCAGCCCGGCGTGATGGCGAAAGATATCATTTTGCATTGCATCGGCGAAATCGGCTTTGATGGCGCGACGTATCGCGCGATGCAGTTCGACGGCCCCGGCGCGGCGAGCCTCTCGATGGACGACCGCATGACGATTGCGAACATGGCCATCGAGGCGGGCGGCAAGAACGCCATTTTTGAATTCGATTCGCGCACGGCGGAATACGTGGACGCGCGCATAAAATTGAACGGCACGAAATCCGACTACGAACCGGTGACGCCGGACAAGAAGCAAAAGTTCGTCTATGAACTCGTCGTGGATTTGAGCAAGCTTGAGCCAACCGTCGCGTGCCATCCGAATCCCGGTCAGCGCAAAAAGGCGAAGGAAATGAACGTGAAGCTCGACCGCGCCTACGTCGGCTCCTGCACCGGCGGCAAGACGAGCGATTTCGTGGAGTTCGCCCGCGTGTTGCGCGGCAAGCGCGTGACGATTGACACGTTCGGCGTGCCGGCGACGCCGGAAATCGTTCATGATTTGCAGAGCACGCGCTGGGGCGGCAAGACGATCTGGGACATCCTCGTGGACGCGGGCGTGCAAATGACGGAGAACGCCGGTTGCGCCGCGTGCCTCGGCGGGCCGGTGGACACGTTTGGCCGCATCAACAAACCGGGCATCAAGTGCATCAGCGCGACGAACCGGAATTTCCCCGGCCGCATGGGCGACAAGGAATCGCAGGTGTTCCTCGCAAGCCCGGCCACGGTGGCCGCGAGCGCGATTGCCGGGAAGATTGTTGACCCGCGCGAATTCATCGGCAAATAAGCCGGACCTGAAAACGATTCCACCGCCGGTGCGCGTCGCGTGCCGGCGGTGATTTTTTTTCGGGAATTACTTCGCCAGTTCCGCGCCTGGCAGATAAACCGTGAAGGTTGTGCCTTCGCCCACGCGGGTGTGGCAGTGCAGCGCGCCGTTGCCTTCCTTCACAAGCCGCTGGACGATGTTGAGTCCCAGGCCGGTGCCCTGCCGCGGGCCTTTCGTGGTGAAATAGGGCTGGAATATTTTCGGCAGCACCTCCGGCGCAATGCCGGGGCCGGTGTCGTTCACGGAAAATTTCACCAGCGGCGCGGTGTTGACCAGCTTCTCGATGTTGAGCAGCCGGTCGTTCGGCCCGTCCTTGAACTTCGTCAGGTCGAGCGGCGCGGACAGCACCTCGCCGGTGATTTTGACGCGGTGCGGCAGCGGCGCGCATTGAAAGGCGTTCACCGCGAGGTTCAGCAAAATCTGGATCAGGTCCGTGCCGTTGATTTTGACGGCGATGTCCCCGGCCAGCGGCGCGACGTCAAATTCATTGTCCAGCAGGCTGGGATGGACGCGGGCGAGCTGCTCGAGGTCGCGGAGCAACTGGTTCACGCTCACGGCCGGCGCCGATCCGATGGGCTGGCGGCGCAAAAATCCGAGGTAGCGCCGGGAAATTTCGATGCAGTTGCCCACCTGCCGCGCGATGATGCGCAGCCGGTCCTTGATGAATTCCAAATCCTCCAGTTCCATCCGCGTGCTGCGGCCGAGGCGCTGGTTGAGCACCTGCACAAAACCGGAAATGACGGTGAGCGGCCCATTGATGTCGTGGATGATGCTCGCGTAAATGTCGCCGCGCGTCTTGGCGATCTGCTCCTCGATGCGCTGGTTCTGGAGTTCGGACAGCAGCTCCTGCACCTTTTCCGCGCTGCTGTGGATTTCGCTTTCGAGCACGCGGCGCTGCATCGCCTGGCCGACGGCGGCGCGCATCGTCGCGATGTCGAACGGCTTGTTGATGTAGTCGCACGCGCGGAGCCGGAGCGCCTGGCGGATGGTGTCGGTCGTCTCGAACGCCGTCATCATGATCGCCTCGATTTCCGGCTTCACATATTTCAGGCGCTCCAAAACTTCAATGCCCGACATGCCGGCCATGCGGATGTCCAGGACCGCGACATCAATGTCATTTTTTTGCGCCAGCTCAATCGCCGTCGGGCCGTCCTCGGCCATGAGCAAATCGTAATCGTCCTTGAAAATCACTCGCAGCGACTGGCGCGGGCCGTCCTCGTCGTCCACGATCAGCAGTGTGCCGCGCCGCTGGGGCGCCGGCGTTGCCTCAACGAAATCGGTCGCCGCGGGAGCGGTTTCCGCCAATGGATTTGTGGTCGAGGCCATGTTTGGTAATCAAATTTCAACTCCACCTGCGCTCGGATGATGCTATCAGGGCCGTTCGCACCCTCAAGAACAAAGCGCGCGCCAATTCCGTCATGCCCGCGTCAGCCGCAGCCACAGCATTTTCAGGGCTTGGTCCGCCGTGGCCTGCTTGAATTTTTCCCGGCCGAGGGAATTCAGCCTCCGTTCGGCCGCCGTTTCTCCCCCGCCCGCCAGCGCGATGAAAACCGTCCCCACCGGTTTGCGTTTCGTCCCGCCGCCCGGCCCGGCGATGCCCGTCACCGCGATGGCAAAATCCGCGCCGAACTTTTTCCGCGCGCCCTCCGCCATCTCGCGCGCGACGGCCCCGCTCACCGCGCCGTGCCGCGCCAGGGTCCCGGCCCGGACGCCGAGGAATTTCCTCTTGACCTCGTTGCTGTAGGCGACAATCCCGCCGGGAAAAATTCCGGACGCGCCCGGCACGTTGGTGATCCGGTTCGCGATCAAACCGCCGGTGCAGGACTCGGCCAGCGCCAGGGTTTTGCCCTGCCGCGCCAGTAGCCCGACCACGGCGGCCTCAATTTTACCGCCTCGGCCTGACCCGGCGGACGTCGGCATTGAAGGTTCCGGCAACATAACTTTTGGTTTCATCCGGCGCGCACAAATAAATCTTCCCCGGCAGCCGGTTGCCGGAAATCTGGCCCCAGTCCAGCCGCAGCGCGTAGCCCTTGATGAAGGTGTCACTCATGAGCTGGTCACCGTCCTTCCAGTGCAGCGTCACGCTCGCGGCCCGGCTGGCGTTGGTGCCGACATTGATGCTTTCGCCGGATAGCGCCTCGGCTTGCGCGCCGCCGAAATTGATCGTCACGCCAGACTCCAGCGGCCCGCCCCGGCCGGTGCGCAAAATCAGCATGCCGTTCATCAAAATCGCCCGCTCGATGATGAAATCCTGTCCGTGGATCCGGCCCGCCGCCGTTGAATTCGTGGGAATGACCACCGCATTAAGATTCAGCATCCAGTTCGTGCCATTGGAGGGCGGCGCGACAGGCGGCGGGGCGGGCGCGGGCTTGGGCGGGGACTGCGTTCTGACCGGCGTCGGTTGCCCGCCCGCGCCGGACGCAACTTCGTTGGTCGGCGCGGCGGCGCCGCTGGATTTGAAAATTTTCCCGCGAAACGCAAATACCGCCGCGCCGGCGGCACAGACCAGAACCAGCACAATCACCATCGCCACCATCGGAAAATTGTTTTCGGGCAGAACCTCCCGGTATTCGGGAATGTTCGGCGCGGGCCGCTCGCCGGGCTTGGTGCCGGTGATGATGAATTTCTGGTCGTCGGTCGAGGGCGCCTGCGGCACGGTGATCTTCTGGAAGCACGTCGGGCATTCCATCTTTGTGCCAGCCTGCGACGAATCGCACTTGATGTGCTGGCCGCACACCGGACAGGCATATTTGAACTCGCTCATGGAAGTCAGGAGAACATTTCATATTTGCGTCCGTTCGGCAATGGGCTTTTTTGCCAAAGTTTTTAACCCGCCCGGCGTCGAAATGCCTTTGCGTCCCGGCGTCTTTGCGTTAAAAACAGGCCGGCCTATGAACAAAAAATCTCCCGTCTCCCGCAGCGGACGCTTCACCAGCGGTCCCGCCGCCGATGTCGCGCAGTTCACCGAGTCCATTTCCTTCGACTGGCGGCTCTGGCGCCACGACATTCTCGGCTCGATGGCCCACACGCACATGCTCCACAAAATCGGCGTGCTGACCAAAAAGGAATGCGCCGCCATCATTCGCGGCCTCGACGCCATCGGAAAAGAAATCCGCGCTGGGAAATTTGCATGGAAGCCCGAACTCGAAGACGTCCACATGAACATCGAGGCCGAGCTGACCCGGCGCGTTCCCGCCGGTGCGAAGCTTCACACCGCCCGCTCGCGCAACGACCAGGTCGCGCTCGATGTCCGCCTCTGGCTACGCGATGAAATTATTTTGCTGCTCGGCGACATCGCCGGCCTCCAGCGCGCCCTCGTCTCGCTCGGCGAGAAAAATGCCGACGTCATCATTCCCGGCTACACGCACCTGCAACGCGCGCAGCCCGTCTATCTCGCGCACCATCTGCTGGCTTATGTCGAGATGCTCGAACGCGATTGCGAGCGCCTTTGGGACTGCCACTCGCGCGTGAACGTCTGCCCGCTTGGCAGCGGCGCGATTGCCGGTTCCACCCTGCCGCTCGACCGCAAGCTCGTCGCCAGGCTGCTCGGCTTCGTGAATGCCGGCGGCCATGTTCAGCTCACGCAAAATTCCATGGACGCCGTGAGCGACCGCGATTTCGCCGTCGAATTCTGCGCCGCCGGCGCGCTGCTGGCCGTGCATCTCTCGCGGCTCGCGGAGGACGTGATTCTCTGGGCCGGCACGGAATTTAATTTCATCAAGATCGCCGACGCCTACACCACCGGCTCGTCGCTGATGCCGCAGAAGAAAAATCCCGACATCGCCGAACTCGCGCGCGGCAAGACCGGCCGCGTCTTTGGCAACCTGATGGCGCTGCTCACACTGCTGAAGGGATTGCCGATGACCTACAACCGCGATTTGCAGGAGGACAAGGAACGGCTGTTCGACACCGCCGACACCGTGCGCGCCACCACGCGGCTCATGGCCGCGATGTTGCAGAACACGAAGATCAACCGCGCCGCCTGCGCCGCCGCCGCGAGCGACCCGGCGCTGCTGGCGACCGACCTGGCGGACTATCTCGTGCGCAAAGGTATGGCGTTCCGGCCGGCGCATCACGTCGTCGGCGCGGTGGTGGCGCTGGCGGAAATGACCGGCAAGCCGCTGAACAAGTTGACGCTCGCGGAACTGCAAAGCGTGGACAAAACCTTTGGCCGCGACGCATTGGGCGTGTTCAACCTCAAAACGGCGATGGCGAAACGGAACCTGACCGGCGCGCCGGGCACGAAGGAAGTTGCAAAGCAACTCGCGCGCTGGCGGGAGCAGCTTTCATAAACATGAGGCTGAATTGGAGCAGAACTTTGTCCGGCTCAATCGCAGTCATTTATATTCTTCTTGCCGGAATCGGGGTTGGACCGGAAGCGGCTTTCAAGGTGGTGATGTTTTTAATTTTGCCCCTCGCCTGTATTTGGTTTTCAGACGCCATGGGAGGATATACTGGTTCCGGTTCAGTGTTTCTGGGAGGCGGCATGCCGATTACTCAACCATCGCCGGGAATTTTCGTTCGTATCGTGGGATGGATTGTTCTGCTCTTGCCGGTCGTCATTTTAATTATCGGATATTTTTCGGCCTGAGCCGACGTATTCAATCCTTCCCCACCGGCACGATGTCGGGAAAGTTGAACTGGCAGAAGCCGTAGTTCACCACGCCTTCCTTCTGCCGGAATCGTTGCGGGATGAAATAGAGCGTGAACCGTGCGTCATCTTCCACGCACGATGGCGGCGGCACCGACTTTTGTTCATGGCGGGTTTTTGGGCTTGATGCCAAAATGAATTCGCCGGTATCTTGGCCGCATCCCAACCAACAAATTGTCAACACGCATCCGCCATGAATCCATTCCGCATCGTCCGCATCGTCTCCAAATCGAACGCCGGTCTTTTGCTGGCCGCGTTGTTTCTTGTCCCGCAGGTCCGGGCGGTTGACCCGAACACGATGGTGCTGATTCATTCCAAGGATCAAACCTTCTCGATGGGCCAGGCGCTGGGCGGCCGGGTCTGGACGCAGACGACGCCGGTGCATGACGCGCGGTTCACCTACGATTTTTTGATGCGCGCGACGCAATTGTCCCAGGGCCAGTTCATATCGGTCAGCAACCGGAGCAATCCCAGCAAGCACCAGATTCCCGGCGATCTCAATCTGCCGGTGGACCGGGTGTCGTGGAACGAGGCCATCGCCTATTGCAACGATTTGAGCCGGCAGGAAGGATTGACGCCGGCCTATTCGGCGGCGGGTGAAGTTGACATCACCAAAAACGGCTATCGTCTGCTGACCTCGGCGGAAAATGAATTTGTCACGCGGGCGCGGACGACCACGCTGCTGTTTTACGGCAACGAATATAACACCAACGGATTGCTGTATTCGTGGAGCGATGGTGCGGCGAACCGGAATTCCGCCACCGGCAACAGTCACGGTGAAACCCATGACGCAGGCACGTTGCGACCCAATTCCTATGGGGTTTATGACATGACGGGAAACTTGTGGATGTGGTGCAACGACCGCTATGACACCGGCAGCAGCAACAATTATCCGGCGGCGTTGCAAATTGATCAGACCGGCCCGGCGACGGGCGGCGAACGCATCGCCAAGGGCGGCGCGTTTTGGAATGACGGCGGACATCACGAAATGTCGGCAAACCATTGGCAGTGGAGGCCCGACACCAAAAGCGAGGAAATTGGTTTTCGCATCTGCCGCACGGTGCTGCCGGGTGAAAACCTGGCGTTCTCAAATGTGATAACGGCTCCGGCCAGCGGGGCGACGGTGTCTGGAACAATTTCCTGTTCGGCCACCGTTCACCGCAGCGGCGGCATCGGCATGGCGGGCGCTCAATTCAGGGTGGATGGCGCGGACATTGGCGCCGAAGTTGCAGGCAAGAAAGATTCTTTTTCAATCAATTGGGACACGGCAACCGTGGCCAACGGACCGCACACGCTTTCTGTGGTCGCCCGGGACGCCACCGGCATCCTGACCTCCGAGTTTGTGACGGTCAAAGTGAGCAACTGAATTTGGCGCAAGCCCTCTTGTGCGGGCGGCTGCGGGAGACAAGGGTTGCGCGCACGCGACACTTTCCATTTACGATTCGGGATTTACGATTTACGATTTGCCGGATGTTGAGAATCGAGCAACTGGCGGAACTGCTGGAAAAGAACCGCGCCGCCGCTTCCGCGCGCGTGAGGGAATTCTCCGTCGGCGGCGAAAGGCTCCATTTCAACTCGCGGCCCGCCGTCATGGGCGTCGTCAATCTCTCGCCCGATTCCTGGTATCGCGAAAGCGTCTGCCTGTCGGCGGAGGCGGCGGCGCAACGCGGGAAGGTGCTCGCGGCGCAGGGCGCGGACATCGTGGACATCGGTGCGGAATCCACGCTCGCCCATGCCGCGCGCGTGGGCGATGCGGCGCAAACCGGCAGGTTGATCCCCGTCATCAAGAAATTGCGCGCGGCGAAGATTCCGGTTTCCGTCGAAACCTATTCGCCAAAAGTAACCCGTGCGTGCCTCGCGGCCGGCGCGAATGTTTTGAATTTGACGGGAACCGCCGGATCGAAAGAAATGTTCAAAATGGTCGCCGCGCACGATGCCGCCGTGATTATTTGTTTCGTGCAGGGCAAAAATGTCCGCGAGGTGGGCGACTTCGATTTGAACGCCGACCCGATCCCGATGATGCGCGATTATTTTTCGCGCCAGATTGAACTCGCGCAACGCAATGGCGTGCAGAAAATCATCCTCGATCCCGGCCTCGGCTTTTATTACCGCAACTTGCAGGACAGCGCGGTGCGCGTGCGGCATCAGATGAACATTTTCCTGAACACGTTCCGGCTGCGCGAACTCGGTTTCCCCATCTGCCACGCCCTGCCCCACGCGTTTGAATTTTTCCGCGAGGAAGTCCGGTGCGCCGAGCCGTTCTTTGCCGTGCTGGCGGCGCTGGGCAAGACCGATTTGTTCCGCACGCACGAAGTCCCGCGCATCAAGGCCGTGCTGGAAACCATGAACGCGTTTTGAGTTTCACGCAAAGACGCAAAGCGGGTTTCTTTGCGAACTTTGCGCCTTGGCGAGAGGTTCTACTTTCTGCGGCAAAGAAAAACACCTTCCTCTTCGGACTTCGCAATCCATTGCCCGCAAACTTCCAGGCCGTGACCCGCCAAAGTTTTGACGACGAGTTCCGGCGTGTAGCGATACGAAAAGAAAAGCCGGATGGAGTCGCCGCGGCGGAACTTGAAGCCTTCGCTGTCCACCTCGATTTGCCGCGCGCGGGAGAAATGAAACCGCGCCACGACGCGCTTCAAGCCGAATCCGCTGTCCTCGATGGCAAAGCGCAGATCGCCGCCGGATTTTTCAATTCCCAGATCGAGCAGAAACGTCATCAGCCAGTCGCGGGTCAAATCGTTGTCGTATTGCGGCAGGATTTTTCTCATCCCGGCGGCGTAATTGTCGCCGGGCGCAAGATTGGCGCTGAACAGCAGGAAATCCTTCCGGCGAACCAGCGACGCCAGCCTCGGCAGGATTTCCTCCGGCTCGAAATTGGGAATCATGCCGAAGAAAGTGACGAGGCGTGAATCGTGAATCGTGAATCGTGAATCGAAAATGGCGGATAAGTCGTCCGCCGTCGCGAGATCGCAGACGAATGGAAAACAATTTTTCTCCGGCAAAACGGCCAGCGCGGTCTGGCGCGCGACCAGAACCATCGCCGTGCTGACATCGCATGGCGTGTAGAAAATCTCTCCGCCGCGCGTCTTCAGCAATTTCAGCAGCCGCGCGTCCTTTTGTCCACCGCCGCAGCCGAGGCCGATGACGTGCACCCGCTTCGACCGGATTTTCCCCGCCGCAGCCGCAAAACTCTTTTCATAAATCGCCCGGCAATCCGCGTCGTTCCGCGTCGGCGAGTAAACCTGGTGCAGCGCGAGCCATTTCTGCGTCTGCTTGACGCTGTCGTAGTGGAACTTGTGGTTCACACGCCGCGCGCGGAGCGATTCCAGCAAATCGCGCCGGATGCTTTCGGGGAACTGGCTTTTGTGGATTGTGATGCCGGCGGTGTTGGACATTCAGAGCCTCCTCGCGGCAGCTACGGTTTGGTTTGCGGGAAAATCTGGTAGAGCAACAGATAAACCGCCACGCCGGTCACGGACACATACATCCACAACGGCCACGTCCAGCGCGCGATTATTTTGTGCGGCTCGAAGCGTTGCAGCCGCGCGCGGTTCAGCGTGATTAAAATCATCGGCACAATCACCACCGCCAGCACGGTGTGCGTAAGCAGAATCGCCAGGTAAATTGGGCGAAACCACTGCGGCTCCAGAAACCGCGTCGGGCCTTGATGCAGCACCACCGCGAGCCAAGTGTGGTAGGTGAGGTAACACGCCAGGAAAACAATCGAGGTGACGAACGCCGCCACCATGCAGTTGCGGTGCGCGGGTTTGTTTCCGCGCCTGATGAAGACAAAACCGGCGGCCAGGAACACCGCGCTCAAGCCGTTGAGCGAGGCGTTGACGGCGGGCAGGTCGTGGAGGCTCACGGCTCGCGTTCGAGTTGGCGCACGGCGGCAACGATGCGCGGACGGACGGCGTTCGTCCAGTCGAGGCCGTCACCGACGGTCTCAAACGAGCCGCGCAGCCGAGCGTGTTTGTCCACGATGACAAAAATCGTGGTGTGGATGAACAAATCCGCCGCGTTGGTCTGGTCCGCGACTGGCACCGGCACGGCGCTCAATTTCAAGCTGCCCGCGCCCAGCGCGCCGATTTCCGACTTCGCGCCGGTCAGAAATGTCCAGCGATTGAAATCCGCGCCGAAGCGCTCGCCGTATCGTTTCATCATGGCCGGCGTGTCGAAATCGGGATCGGTCGTGAGCGTGATGAGTTTTGCGCCGCTGGATTGGGGCAGCTCGTCCTCCAGCGATTTCATGTGGCCGGTGATGATGGGGCACGGCCCGGCGCAGCGGGTGAAGATGATGTCGGCCACCCAGACGCGATTGGTCAAATCGGCAAGCGTGGTGACTTTGCCGTCCTGATTGGTGAGCGTGAAATCCGCGACCGCGCCGATCACGGGCAGCGCGTGCCGCTGTTTGAATTCCGCCAGCGACAGCAGATAGGCCAGGCCGAGAATGCCGAGGAGCAGGCCGAGGCCGAGCCAGAGCGTTCGCGGCAATTGTTGGAAAAATTCGGACATATCGTCTGGAAATAGTGCGCTCGAAAATGCGCCGCCGCAAGTCAGCAGCTGCGTTGCCGATCGGACAGACAAGGGTTGTTATTCAAAACCGCCGGCCGCCGCCGCCGTGCCGGATTTGGATTTCAGCCATTTGTCGTAGTCCGCCTGGCTTTCCACGGTGAGAAATCCGCCGGTCATGGCCGAGTGGCCGCCGCCGCAGAGCTGCGCGCAGTTGACCTGATAGCGGCCGATCTTCGTGGGCGTGAACCAGCACGGCACCCGCAGGCCGGGAATCGCATCCTGGCAGACGCGCATGGCGACGACCTTGAACGAATGAATCACATCCTTGGAGCTGACATAGACGATGACGGGTTTGCCGACGGGGACGTGGATTTCGTTGAGCGTCTGGATATCGTCCTTGCCAGCCGGATCGGTTGGGTCAACGCCAAAGATGTTGCTGTCTGAAACGTATTTCATGTCCTGCCTGCCAAACACGCCGTCCGGGCCGGTGTAGCGGATGTTCCAGTTGTATTGCTGGGCCATGACATAGATGACGGTGGAATCTTTCGCGTCGGGAAACTGGTTCACGGCCTTGGCCCAGACCGGGATGGCCACGCCGACGAGCAGCACGGCCTCGATGGCGGCAACGGTCAGTTCGAGGCAGCTCGACGCGTGGTTCTTGACGCCGTGGTAATCGGCCTTGGGATTGCGCGAGGCGCGGAAACGCCAGACCGCGTAGCTGAAATAAATAATCCAGCCGATGAACAGTGCAATCATCAGCCAGTGGACATAAACAATCAACGCGTCCACCGACTCGCCGTTTTTCGAGGCGAGTTCGGGCATTCCCAAAACATGATTGGCAAACCACTCGGTCATACTTGCGGCGGGTTTTGCGGCGGCGGATTGTTTTCGGACTCGATCTGCGCCTTCTCTCCGCGAACGACATGGACGAAGAACAGCGCGACGCACGTCAGCACGGTCAGGATGACGCCCATGAGGG